>NZ_JAFLVR010000073.1 GCF_017315985.1 Candidatus Enterococcus murrayae
TAGGAAGGCAGGATTATAGGAATGAAAGAAAAAATCAAACAAGCCCTGCAAGAAATTGCCAAGCAAGAAAACATTGAGATTCTTTATGCAGTAGAAAGCGGCAGTCGTGCTTGGGGATTTCCTTCTAAAGATAGTGACTATGATGTACGTTTTCTCTACCGAAGAGAAAAAGATTGGTATTTGAAATTAGAAAAAACAAAGGATCATTTAGAATTTCCTATTGATGAACAATTAGATATTTGCGGTTGGGATTTAGATAAGACACTGAGCTTGCTGCAAAAGAGTAACCCCGCTTTACTAGAATGGCTCAGTTCTCCCATTGTCTATCAGGAAGATACTCAGTTTGTTGCAGAACTACGTCGCTTGAGTGAAAAAAATATGGATGAGCAGCGGTTGATATATCACTATCTTCATATGGCAGAAGGCAACTATCGGGAATATTTAAAAAAAGAGTTTGTCCGAATCAAAAAATATTTTTATGTGCTTCGTCCAGTACTAGCATGTATGTGGATTAAAGAATACCATCAAAGACCGCCGGTAGCGTTTGAACGATTATTGGAGCAGCCGGATTTATCAGTGGAGTTGTTGAAGGTGATTGACGAGCTATTGGTTCGGAAGAAGAGGGGAGACGAATTAGACGTAGAGGCAGCAATACCACAGTTGAATACTTTTTTGGACGAGCAGCTGCAGTTTTTTGCAGAATATGTTAAAGAGCTTGATAAGAAACCTGGGATCGCTTCTGCTGAGTTGAATGCCTTTTTCTTGAAATGGGTGAAGTAGTGGGAGCCGGTGAACCAGGGAGATCGACTCTTTGCGGCGTTTCAAGTTTATTTGAAATTTAAATACAAAAAATCAATCACCTAGTATTTGTTGCTAAGTGATTGATTTTTTTGTTTAAAAGAGCTATTTATTTTTGTGATAAGTTAGGCCCATTTGAATACAAATCCGTAAATTCTCTATCGGAAGAGGCGCATCAGGATCAATAATGATCGCTCTGTTTTTAGAAAAAGTTAACTCGTCCTGGAACATTTCTCTGAATTGTTCGATAAGGTGTGTCTGACAATGAAAGAAAATAGCAACGTTATCGTCACCAAAAGTATCTAATCTGATAGGCGTTCCTTTTTTAGCAGTGTAAGAGGGCTGATTCCATTTCAGGTTTTCTACCAAACTTTCATCGGGGGCTACTTCTCTGCTAATATCAAAAATTAGTTGTCGGATTTCTAGTAAAGCTGTCTTTTGTTCAGCTGAGTACCCATCAAACTTCCTTTTTACATTAGAATCATTAAATAGATCCATTATTTTTTACCTCCTTCTAACAGGGAGCCAAAGCTCACTTTTATACGAATCAGATGTCATGTCGCCTTGAAAATAAATTTCAAAACGAGGGAGTGGTAATTGGTCGTAGTCGGAATTTGGCAGCCAAGAATAAATTATTTCCTTTTTCAGCTGCATCATCGCATGGGGGATAGGACCGGTACATTCGAATTTCGCCCACTCTGCTTCAGGAAAATCAATGCTAGCTAGCTCTTCGTGATCGTCTATCCTGCTAGTTGTTCCAATGAGGTAGTTAAAGTTTTCTTGCCCATTTTCATCAGAAACACCCAAAAAACCGTTTATCTCACCATCAGAGACAGTCATTAATTGGCCCATCATTTCTGGAGTCAAGGATGCCCACATCGACGCAATCTCCTCAAAATTTTCCTTGCCTTCAACAACAGGAAAGTGTTTTTTGAAACCAACTACCTTAAATGCAGATTTTTTTTGTAAATGTACGTTCATAAAATTCGCCGCCTTTTCTATTATTATCCTTAGTATGCAATAACAATACTGACAGCTATATGTCACTATTTAATTCATTGTTCAATTTTTTTATTATTTGCGAATACTCTTGTTTTAGTTCATTAGGAGCTAAAATCGTGACACTTCCATGAAACCTAAGCAGATAGGCCGCTATTTCTTCTAAACTATGAGAGGAAAAGCTGACGAGTATTTTATCGTCCAGTATTTGCATTTCATTCGCTAAATAATAGTCAAATAGCCTTCCTAATGAGCTTTTTGGGAATTCTAGTTTGATCTGAAATTCTTTAGATGAAGCAAGATCGGATTTACTGTCGAATTTTGGGCTGAAATTTTCAGTTGTTAAAGTAAATGATCGAATTCTTGTTACTTTAAAAAATCGGAAAGCTTGTCGCAGTTCACAGTAGGCACGCATAAACCAGCTTCCATTAAATAGGCCCAGCTCGTGAGGCTGCACTGTGCGCGTGGTCATTTCTCCAGTACCATCGGCGTATTTGATCACTGCTTTGATTTTTTTAGTCATCGCAACTCGTATTTGTTTGTTTATATCAAGAACATATTTTTCAATTGCTGGTCGGTGAACAGTGGGCGAGCTTAAGGATAATAATCGATCGTCTGATGAATGGTTCGAAAGAAGTCGGACCTTCTCTTTTAAAACACTGGGTTCATGCGTTTCTCCGATTATTTTTTCGTTGACCGTTAGCGAATCCAAGATCAATTGCTTTTCTGTTTCGGTAAAGCTAAGTGAGCGAAGCTTGAAGGAATCAATAAGTGAGATCCCGCCATTTCGACCAAAGCTGGAGCTGATCGGAAAGCCAGCATTTTCAATTGTCTGGATATCGCGAAAGACGGTTCTTTTTGAGACATCAAATCTTTCCGCAAATTCTGAAGTTGTGATGACGTCATTTTCTAAAAGCAGAACAATCATTGCGAGTATTCTTTCTATTTTTTTCATCTAACTAATGTTTCTCCTTGCTTGTGATTTCGATGCCACATTAGGACGGCTCATTCTTTACGAGTACTTTTTGACTGTCCCTGTTTTTATAGACGGTCCGCAGCCAAGCAGGGGAAACCGCTGACAAAATGACACTTCGGTTTTTATCGGATTTTATTATCCAGCCTTGTCGTAAAAAGGCGGCACAAATTTCTGAACCTAAAGGACCAGCCAGATGGAATCTTCGTTCACTCCAATCCATGCAAAGTTTTCCGTTTAACGCTTCAGGAGAACTCACCCCAATCTCTTCAAAAAATATTCGACCAGCGTCAGTTAGTGAAATTTCGTGATTTTTCCTTCTCAAGTAATCCTTCTCAATAAAGAAGTCAAACAAATTTACCCCCAATTTTCCAGCTAAATGAGAATAGCAGGTACGGGCCTCTTTTATTTCTATATATTCTTGTTTTTGATTGTAGGACTGGATCTTTTGAGGTGTGGAGATAGTCATCAATAATTCCAGTATGTCCGCAATTGACTCGTTAATTAGTCCATAGTACACATTTTTTCCTTGTTTATAAGTATCTATCCAGCCTATCTGGGTAAGCTTTTTTAAATGGTAGGACGTGGTACTAAGGGAAACGCGGGTTCTTTTTGAAAGTTCAGTCACGGTGTAATAGCGACCATCGATCATAATAGTCATTAATTTTATTCTTGTTGGATCACCAATAAGCTGAATTGTTTCTGGCAGATTTGGGATTCCATTCATAAATTTCATCTCTTTTCTACACTTCGACCGTCATCGAAGTATCTGTGTGTTAACTTACTATTATCTTATCAGAATGAGGAGTTGAATAAAATGAATAGTACTCACCAACAAGAAGCGGCGGCCCAGTTACAAGCGCTGCATAAGCAAAAGGAATTATTTGTTTTACCAAATATATGGGATGCAGGAGGCGCAAAAATCGTTGAGGCAAAGGGCTTTAAGGCGATTGCTACGACAAGTGCAGGAATAGCCTTTGCGAATGGATATTCAGACGGCGAAGCGTTGCCGTTTAGTCTCTTAATAGAGACTGTTAAACGCATTTCTAGTAAAATCTCCACCCCTTTATCTGTTGATTTTGAAAGAGGGTATGGTGAAGAGGAGGGGGAGATCTACGAAAATACGAAACAATTATTAGCTGCCGGCGCTGTTGGCCTTAATATTGAAGATGGCTTGCCCAACAACAAACTATCAGAAGTAGAGTCAATGAAGAAAAAGCTGCAAGTCATGAACGATTTGAAGAATGAGCTGGGAATTGATTTTCTAATTAATTCCAGAACAGACATTTACTGGAACCAGATTGGCTCGGAAAAAGAACGATTGAGGAAGACGATTGAACGTGCCAACAGCTATTTCTCATGGGGAGCCGATTGCGTATTTATACCAGGGAGTATTCCATTTAATGAACTGGAAATAGTAACTAAGGAAGTTGCCGGACCGATCAATGTTTTATTAAATGAACAGTTAAAAAATATAGATGCATTAAACAAGATCGGGGTCAAAAGAGTCAGCTTGGGCTCCTCGTTGAGTAGAAACAGCATAACTAATTTATTCAATCAAAGTGAACAGATAAGGAAAAATCATTTTGATCTTTTGCTAAAGGATACGTTGTCTTATGACTATGTAAATCAGTTTTACGGAGCACAGGAGGAAGAAAAATGAAGTACATCGCAAATTATAAATCATCCCTTTTACTTCTTCTGTGTATAGGTGTCGGAGGGCTTGTTGGGATAATTTTTCCAGAGAGTTCGGTTATTACTTATCCTGTGGGAAGCATCTATTTAAATTTTCTCTATGTTTTAGTCACACCGCTGATATTCTTTAGCGTCATAACAGCGATCATTTCTACAAAAACGGTAGAAAAGGCCAAGCATATTTTATTTTTGAGTATGGTCACATTTTTGCTGTTTTCTTTGGCGGCGAGTCTCATCGCACTGCTATTAGGTATTTCATTGCCGTCTATGGTAGCCTCTGACAGCAGTGCCATTATAAATACGCTGCCGCAGATAAATGAGAAAGTAGACTTTACAGAAAAAATCATCCGAATGCTCTCTGTAAAAAATCTGCCGGAGCTGTTTCAATCCGAGAATATGATTCCGTTATTGCTATTTTCAGCACTGGCGGCAGCGTCGATCAGAAAATTAGGCAACAAAGCTAAGTTATTAAAGGAGCTATTTTCAGTCATTACCGATCTTCTGTATACCATGATTTCAACATTAATGAAGTTTGCGCCGATTGGCTTTGGCTGCTATTTTTCATACAGTATCGGTCAGACAGGCGCTGCGATCTTAAAGAACTACGCAAAAATATTTCTTCTTTTTCTCTTATTCTCTATTTTGTTTTATTTCATTTTTTATAGTATCGTCATCTATTTTTCTGGAGGTGTTGCGAAGGTGAAGCTGTTTTGGCGATTCAATACGATTCCGTCGTTGACAGCCGTTGCGACAGCATCTAGTTCAGCATGTATTCCAGCAAATCTAGCTGCCTGCGATCAGCTAGGCATTGACAGAGATGTTTCCAGTACCATCATTCCATTAGGAGCAAATATTCATAAAGACGGAGCAACAGGTGCAAGTGTGTTAAAAATTTTATTAATTTTAGAACTTTGTAATATTGATTATATGAACTTCTCCACCTTAGTCTTAGTCATTTTAACGGCAATTTTATCGGGAATTGTCATGGGCACTGTTCCAGGAGGCGGCGTATCCGCGGCAATATTAATGATCTCAATCTTTAATCTGCCGAATGAAATGATGTCGATTATCATTCTATTGAGTACAGTATTTGATATTCCAGCCACATTATTGAATTCTGTTGGCAATATTCCCAGTGCTATGATTGTTGATCGAATGATTTTCCGAAAGAGGAACAGCACTGTTTTGTAGAAAAAAGTTAAAGGAATCATACCCGCAAAGCTCTTATAAAAAAATAGTGAAGCAAATGAATGACAGCTTTCGATAGTAATTATTGAAGGCTTTTTTTGCGTTTTTTTCTAGCTAAGTAAATGATTGACAAAAAGCCAGAATAATCTTAAACTAAAAACGAACATATGTTTGTTTTTTAGGAGGTGGTTTTGATGAACATTTATGAAGGAGAACCTATCAGAGATGTTTTTTGTATGGACTCCAAAAGTTTTTACGCCAGTGTGGAATGTATCGAGCATGGGTTGGAACCACTGGAAGATTTATTAGTCGTCATGAGCGGTGATCGTGAGAATGAAGGGTTGGTTTTAGCGGCCAGTCCGATGGCCAAAAAAGAGCTGGGGATCAGTAATGTCAGCCGCGGCTTTGAAATTCCTAATCATCCAAGGCTGCATATCGTGCCGCCAAGAATGACGCTGTATATCCAATATCACATGCGTATTCAGGAGATTCTTCGTTCATATATGGCAGAAGAGGACATTCATACATATAGCATTGATGAACAATTTGGTGATTTGACTCATAGCTGGAAATTATTTGGCAATAGTTCGGCAGAAGTCGGCAGGATGATTCAGAAAGAGATCATTGAAAAAGTAGGGATTTATACCTCCCTTGGGATGGGGGACAACCCACTATTAGCGAAAATTGCGATGGACATTGAGGCGAAGCACGATAAAGAGCGTATTGCTCAATGGCATTATCAGGATGTTCCAGAAAAAATTTGGCCGCTGCGTTTGAATGACTTTTGCGGTATCGGCAATCGAATGGAACGCCGCTATCAAATGATGGGATTAAGAACGATGGGGGATTTAGCCCACACTGATCCGTTTGTTTTGAAAAATCATTTTGGCGTGATGGGGATGCAGCATTACATGCATGCTTGGGGAATCGACCGGTCAGTGCTTTCGCAAAAAGATTTGTATCCTACTAAAGAAAAATCAATCGGCAACTCACAAGTTCTACCGAAAAATTATGCTCATAAAGGAGATATTTTGACAGTAATAGCGGAAATCTGCGAACAGGTCGCCCAACGTTTGCGTAAAGCGGACGTCTTAGGAGGTACGCTGCATCTAGGGATCGCTTATGCCTATTTTGGCAGCGGGAAGCGCGGCGGATTTCACCACCAGCTGAAGATTCCGCCGACCCATCAAGCGAAAGAGCTGACTCGTGTTGCTTTTTCATTATTTGAAAAGTATTGGGATAAATCTGAAGTCCGAAATATTTCCATTACTGTCTCTTCTCTGCGTCCGGCTGGCAGTTTACAGCTAAATCTTTTTGAAGATCCGAATCAAACGATCAAGGAAGAAAAAATTGATGAGGTCATTGCCCAAATTCGGAGCCGCTACAGCTTCACTTCGATCGTTCGAGCGCATTCATTGAACGAAGGCGCGACAGCAATTAAGAGAGCCGGCTTGGTGGGCGGTCATGCTGGTGGAATGGAAGGAATGGATTAGCCATGATTTATGATGATGACAGTGCAGAGCAGCTTTTTATGGAAGCTAAGCAAACCTACCAGGATCGCGGAATGATGAAGTGGATTGGTTTTTACTTATCAGATCATACGGCGGTCTTAGGCAAGGAGGCTGTGGAACGGAATCACATCAATGCCGGAAAAGAACAAATGAGTTTGGAAGAAATCGGAGAAGTTTTGCAGCAAGGGTATCTTAAAAATAAGCGGCTTGCTATTCAGCTGGAGACCTTAGACAATGAAGGAAACTATTTGAATGACCTTGTGGGAAAAATCGTCGGTCAAAAAGAAGAACAAATTTATTTGAACGAAGAGGAACGAGGCATGCTTCATTTAACAATCGAACAGATCCACCACGTTACCCTATTAGGCCCTAAGAAAATCCTGACAGAAAAAATTACTAAGCCGCTCGAATAATTGTTTAAGAGCTTCCTGTAGATGAAGGAAACGATGAGCTCAGCTCCAAATTTTATTAAAAGCATAAATGAAAGTCAAACGCTCCTATACTTTCGTAATCGAAAGCAATAGGAGCGTTTGACTTTAAATTTGTAAAGTATTTTTCAAAAAGACCTTCTAATCATTACTTTTGCGGCACGCTTAAAATAGCTTCAGCTCATTTAATGGCCAGAAACGCAGAATCACTTTTCCTTGGATCAAGGATTTGTCAACGAAGCCGAAGATCCGGCTGTCTTTAGAGATCAATCGATTATCTCCTAAAACGAAATATTGATTTTTAGGGACGGCCACATTGAAATCATCGGTGAAACTAGTCGCATTGGCTGCCTGCTCTTGAAACGCTTTGCTGTAGGAATACTCCTCGAAAAGCTTATCTTCTTTGAACTTTTCTTTGAATTCATCGAGATAGGTCTCAGCATATTCTTTGCCGTTGATTGTTAGGACATTGTTCTTCATTTCTACGTGATCACCGGGCAAGCCGATGATGCGTTTTACTACATAAATGCTTTGATTATCCGGCTCTTTAGTAGTGATGATGTCTTGTCTGTCTAAGTTGGATATTTTAGACGTAATCAGCCGCTGTTTGTCATGAAGGCTAGGATCCATCGAATGGCCTTCGACTTTTACTGGAGAAAAAACAAACATTCTAGCGAGAAAAATCAATGCTATGATTATGACTACCGGAAGCCATTCTTTTATTTTATTGCTCATAAGGTCACCTCGTTGGTAAATTTTATCATTCTTCAAAATAAAAAGCTCTTTTAAAACTCTCTTTTAGATTTGGGCTAGAGAAATCTTATGATTTATGGGAAACTTAGAACATAAAAATGAATGATGAGCAGGAGTAGAGCGATGAAGAAAAATTATCCAGCATCACCGATTTTACCAAAGAGTTTTACTGAAAATTTTTACTTAGAGGACGAAGCTGTGATTGAAGAGGTTCATGGTGTCGAGTTTGACTATAGCTACTTGAACTGTGAAAATCTCGTGCTGCGGCGATCGATTTTAGAAAAAGTGACGATGCAGCGTACGAAGCTGATCCGCTTTGAAGCCAGCAATGTGGTCATTAAAAATTGTGATTTTTCCAATCTTGAATGGATCGGCGGCAGCTTCCATCAAGTGGTTTTCGAAAATTGCAAGCTGACAGGTTGTAATTTTGCGGAAAGCTATTTGCGGGATTGTCAATTCAAGGATTGTCTTATTAGTTTTGGCTCCTTCAGCGCCACCAACTTGAAAAATGTGGCTTTTGAAAATTGTAAAATGACCGACAGCGAATTTTTTGAGGTCACCTGGAAGCATCTATTTTTGCTGAATAATGATTTGGACAATAGTAATTGGATGCGTACGAAATTGTCTGGTTTAGATTTTACCAGCAATCAATTTGGCAAAATTGCCTTTTCAATGGAGCAACTGAAGGGATTAAAGGTCGATTCATACCAAGCGCTGATCATCGCGGCTGGGTTAGGATTGGAGATTGTGGAGGAATAAATGAAAATAGAACAGAGGAAGATTCAGGGGATTCCTGTCATACGTTGGGGAGAACCGAGTAAAAAAATACTTTTAGCTTTTCATGGAGATCAATCTCATAAAGAGGATACCGTGATTCGGCTTTTAGCGGAAACGGCAACGAAGAAGGGGTATCAGGTTTGGAGCTTTGATTTACCGGAGCATGGGGAACGCAAAGAAGAGGACTATGAGCTGACTCCGCAAAATGTCGTTGCGGACGCGCAGCATCTCCTTTTTGAATTAGAAAAACAGGCAGAAAGTATTTCGTTATTTGGCTGCAGCATGGGGGCGTATTTTGGAATGCTGGCGTGTCAAAATAGGAAGATCGATCAAGGGTTCTTTTTGTCGCCAATTGTTGATATGCAGGAATTGATCGAAAATATGCTGCTTTGGTCGCAACGGACTCCAGCTGATCTGAAGCGGGAAAAGCGGATTGAAACGCCCGTAAAAATAGTAGAATGGGATTATTATTCCTATGTTGTTGAGCATCCAATCAAATGGGATATTCCGACAAATATTTTGTATGGCGGAAAAGACAACTTGACATCAAGAGCGACCATTGAAACATTTTCGGAGGCTGCTCAAAGCTTATTAACTGTCTTTGAGCCGGGAGAGCATTTCTTCCATACCGCTGAACAATTAGCTTTCTATCAGAAATGGTTGGAAGCAAATCTATAAAAGAACAGCCTGGCTAAATTTTTTTAGCCAGGCTGTTCTTTTATTTTATTCTTTTACGACTGAAAACAAGCAGAGCCGCTGCCAGAAGCAGCATGCTGGTGCCAGCGATCAGATACTTTGGAGTAATCGCTTCGCCGGTTTTCGGTAATTTTGCGGCCGCATTTTTTGTAGCGGTCGTTTGTCGCTTGGTGTTGATAGAGCCGCCTGCCGGTTTGACAGTGCCTTTGCTCGAATCAGTAATTCCACCTGTTGAATGTGTGTCCGTTGTCGTTGTAGCTGCTGTATCAACGCTGGACGAAGTAGTTCCCGAAGGCTCGCTTGTCTCAGTCGCTGGTGTCATTACAGGCTGATAGACATAGATAACCGTTTGTGCTTGATCGCTAAAGCTTCCTTTAGCATTTTTAGGAAGCTGTTTTTTATCTAAGGTATAGTTTTTGATTGTTGGCTGATATTCCTTGCCCGACACATCAAAAGCAGCTCCGATTTTACCAGTTAAGACTTTTTTTGCATGAATTTCTTTGCCCTTTGGATCAAGGTACTTGATCGTTACAGGTTTTGCTTCTTTTTCAGGATCGATCACGGTGACTGTAGCGGTCGCTTCAGCATGATCGCCTGTCCAGCTTCTATTAGGAACACGGTTATACGTATAAGTGATTTTATATTTCCCGACTTTGGTATTATCAACGCTTCCTTCGGTTTGAACATCATTGATCGTGATCGGCTGCCCATAAGGATCGGTTCCGCCGTCGAAGTTGTCCTCGAATTTCCACGCATCGTCAACGTAAATTGTGGAATCATGTGCATTTAGAATAGCTGAATTTCGTTTATAAACGTAAGTGACCGTTTGTGGATCAGCAGTTAATTCGCCAGTTGCATTGGAAGGCAATTGATCTTGATCCAGGGAGTAGCCAGGAATCGTCAACTGATAGTTTTCCGTGGTCGTATCATAAGGCTCTCCAACATTTCCTGTAATCGTTTGATTTTCACGAATTCGATCGCCGCTTTCATCTACATATTTAATTGTCAGCCCCGGTGAAGGAGTGGTGTGTTGAACAGTGAATTGGTGCAAATAGGTTCCAGCTGAGATAGCGTAAAAAGTAAATCCTTCCGGCTGATTGTATGTTCCAGCAGGATTATTCAAACGGGCGTTGTACTTAAACGTTTGTAATTGATCAAACTCTTCTTGTGTAACGCCAGAAATAGTAACCCCTTCGTCTGTTATAGCTAAGCGGCTGCTGTCCAGCTGTACACCATTGAAATCAAAATATGTTTGACTAGCACTATTTGAAGTAGTGAATGGCGGTACATAGCCATCGAAGTTCGTCATGCGGTTTGGCATGATTGAAAACGGAATGTAGATCGTCTTTTTGTCTGCATCGTAATTCAATTGATCAGCATTGATCGGTGTTGCAGCATCGCCTCGGCCAGTATTCTGACCGTATGCGGCAAGCTGTGTCAGTGCAGGCATTTGATTGATTGGTTTAAAATCAGTGATACCGCAAAATTGGACACGCAATTCCTTTAGTTTTGTCAAAGCAATTACAGGCTCAATAGTGGTAATGTTCATATTGGATTCGAAGGTTAAGGATTCCAAATTCGTCATTTTAGTGATTTTGTTATAAACGTTATTGGTCACGCTGCTCCCAGAAAGATTTAATTGAGTGAGTACCGGCCCGAAAATTGGAACATTTTGATCGGTGACATTTGTTCCCATCAGGTAGACCTGCTTCAATTTTGGCAAGCTGGCTAACACGGAAAAATCATTGATTTGATTATTGGAATTCATGTAGAAATATTCCAAATTACCTGCCAGCTCTAACCCTTTTAAGCTAGCTAAGGCAGTGTCGGTATTTTGGATGAAGAGGCTGGTCAGCTTCGGCATATCTTCTTGGGTCAATGTATCTTTTGTTTTCCCAATAGCTTTTGCGACGATTTGCTGCAGGACTGGATCAGGCATCCAAGTGTCTAAGCTGGCAGCGCGTGCTTCGACTGTGTTCGTTGTTGAACTTGTTTCAGCTGACGGAATAACCGTTGTACTTTCACTTGAAGCCGACGTGCTGGTTGACGGGACTGCTTCCGCTTCATTTGATGTTGAATGGATACTGTTTACTGAACTAGCAGAGGGGATCGATTCAGAGCTAGTTGAAATAGTTGAATCGCTGTCATATGTATTTGTTTCAGCACTCCCTTTGAGAGGAATACCGACAACAGAGCCCAAAATGATAGAACTGATTGCGGATAAATATAAAGCCTTTTTCACAAATATAACTCCTTTATAAGTAATTAGTAATGAATAAACAATAAAGCAATTTTTATAAATAAACTGTTCAAGTTTTATGCGCTGATTTTCGTTATTTGAACAATTCATTTTATTGACGAAAAACGCCTAGTATTTTCCGAAAAAATTATCTAAGCAAAGAATTTAGCAGAAATGAATAGTAAAAAAGTAAATACTATTTTTTTACTTAATGTAAATATCATAAAAAGTTTGTTATTCCTAGTAAATTTTTAGTAAAGGATTTCATAAGCAAAGTTAAAGAAATTTGGGTTTTCTATAGAAATTTTTGCTATTTACTGACAAAAAACGTAGTATTCTTTGTGAAAATAAATATAAGTAAACTTGTTAGGTGAGGCTCCTAAACAAACATAGGCTATTGTGCAGAAACGTCGAAAGACGCCAATGTGTAAAATAGGAATTGTCGGATTAAGGCTTTTCATAAAATAGCTAAGAGTAATTCTTTACGTTGTTTAGTGCTAAAACTCAGACGATGAGATTGATTGTGTGAGGCACCCAACTTGTTAGTTTTTTTGCTAACGATTGGTGTCTCTTTTTTAGGTTATTTGCTGTGGACTCTCTCGTCTCAAACAATTACTTGATGAAGGGGAGAGAGATATGATGAAAAGAAAAAAGATCGATTGGCCGTTGTTGCTGCCTTATTTAGGGGCAAGTCTAATCGGTCTTTTAATTGTTTTCAGCGCTAGTTCTTATCGATTGATGGCCGAAGGAGAAAATCCGCTAACGCTATTTAGTAAACAGGCCATTTTCATGGGTCTGAGCTGGCTGCTGATCGCAATTATTTATCATGTGAAATGCGCTGTTTTAGTGAAGGGTGGATTGGCAAAAAGCTTATTGGCGCTAGGATTGGTGAGTCTGCTGCTGGTAAAGATCAGCGGAGTCAGTATCAATGGCGCACAAAGATGGGTTTCCTTATTGGGTATCCAGTTTCAGCCTTCTGAAGTAACGAATGTCGCGTTGATTCTTTATTTGGCCTATTTTTTCCGAGTGAAACGAACGAGGCGCGAATTACTGGTTCCCGGCGGACTGGTTTTACTCAGCGGTTTGTTGATCCTGCTTCAGCCAAAAGTGACAGGTGCGATTATTATTTGGGGGGTTGCTTTAGTGATCATCACGACTGCTCAATTGCCTTATCAGCTTTCACTTATCATTTTTTTGACGCTTATCGCAGGGATTGCACTGATAGGAGGAGTCATTCTTTTGCTGGGCAGTCATCATCTTTTACCGGAATTATTTGCCCATACCTATGATCGCGTTCGGCTAGTGAGAGATCCTTTTCTCGACCCCTACGGAAAAGGCTTTCAAATGAGCAATTCTTATTATGCTCTTTATAACGGCGGTTTCTTTGGCCGAGGTTTAGGGAACAGTATTACGAAAAAGGGCTATCTGCCAGTTGCAGAAACGGATTTTGTCTATTCGATTTTAGTCGAAGAACTAGGTGTGGTGGTCGGCTTAATTGTATTAGCGCTGCTTTTTTTGATCGCTCTTCGTTTATTTGTACTAGCAGCAAAGGAAACGAGCCAGCAGATCAGCTTGATTTATTTTGGTGTTGGAACACTATTACTGATTCAAACAAGTATTAATATTGCCAGTATTTTAGGACTGATTCCCATGACAGGCGTGCCGCTGCCATTTATCAGTTATGGAGGAACCAGCTATCTGATTCTCTCAGCGGCTCTAGGTATTTGTCTAAAATTTTCTTCGGAGGTCCGAACAAATGATGAAACGTTTGAGCAACGAATTTAATTACTCTTTGTTTTTGCCGATCTTTTTATTCTATTTGATCAGTGTTGGTGTGCAGGCGATGGCCGCTGATTTAGACGGAGCAGAGGTAAAAAAGGTAGTAGTCAGGCAGATTATTTTCTGCCTGCTTTCACTGCTGGCGATGGGGGTAGTCAGCAGGATCAAAACGGCGCATCTATTACGATACGCGCCTGTTTTTTACATTTTATCATTAGGAATAATGCTCCTTTTGTATTGGTTTTATGATCCCGCGATGTACACCGTAACGAATACAAAGCGTTGGTTGCGAATTGGCGGTTTTTCCTTTCAGCCATCAGAGCTGATGAAGCTGAGCTTTATACTTTTTATGGTTCGTCTAACACTGATCAATGAGCGGAACTGCCAGCAGCGGACCATGAAAAGCGACCTGCATTATTTAGGCAAGATTGCCTTGTATAGTTTGCCGACATTCTTGTTGATGTTCATGCAGCGGGATTTTGGAACGAGTTTGGTTTTCATTGCTATTTTAGGTGCGCTGTTTGTTATTTCTGGAGTGCATTGGAAGATACTTGCTGCTATTACAGGTGCGGGGGCCGCTCTAGGGAGCACATTATTGGTTTTAGTATTTAGTCAATGGGGGAATAGGCTGCTCTATTGGCTGCACTTTAAAACCTATCAATTGGATCGGGTACGCGCCTGGGCCGATCCGTTTCAATATCGGGATTCTATTGCGTATCAGCAGGTACAGAGTCTCTACGCGATTGGATCTGGCGGATTATTTGGGCGAAAGGCAGAGCAAGCTTCCGTATATGTGCCCGTCCGTGAATCGGACATGATCTTTACCGTAATTGGTGAGAGCTTTGGGTTTATCGGCGGAACCTTGGTGATTTTTCTGTACTTCTATTTGTTTTACCAAGTCCTGTCTGCGGCAATAAACACAAATAATAAAGCGAATCTCTATATTGCAGCAGCGTTTGTGTTTAGTCTGCTGTTTCAAATTTTTGAAAACATTGGTGCGGCAATTGGTATTTTACCGCTGACCGGAATTCCCTTACCGATACTAAGCCAAGGCGGTACTTCCTTGATCGTACTGGGCGTCGGCTTAGGGATTATGTTGGGGTTTAGTGAAAAATAGATCGTTAGCTGAAAAAGAACGGAGAATCAATAATCATTATGCGAAAAAAATTGTTTATAAAAAGTATAGGCGCATTGCTTGCAGTCCTTCTATTTACCACTGCCATTACAGCAAATGCGCAATGGCTACACCACTTGGATCATCTATTCATTCAATATCGATTGCCAAACATTTACTACGCAACGCTTTTCGTAGGAGCAATAGCTAAGTTGGCCACCATTGCTCCGATGCTTGCCATTTTCATTACCCTTGCTGTCCTTTTACTGCGGAGAAATGATAAGGGGCTGGCTTTTTGGGCTTTGGGGAACTTGGTTTTTGCAAGTGCTGCAGGCTATTTACTGAAGCAGCTGCTCCAGCGCTCCCGACCGGATCAAATCCAATATATCTCCCGTACTTCTTACAGTTTTCCTAGTGGACATTCGCTGCTTATAGCGACCTTTATTTGTTCAGTCCTTTTGCTCTATTTTTTCAGCGAGAAAAAACCGCCGTTGCTTCTCAAGCTTGTTCTTTTATTTCTGCTGATCGCGGTTGCAGGCGGCAGAATTTATTTAGGTGTTCACTATTTTAGTGACGTTATCACTGGTTTACTTCTTGGAGCTGGACTGACCTTTGGAACTGCCGCATTATTTTACCCATATTTGCTGCCAGCTCAGACGAAAGATAAGAGAATCAGAAAATCACGTGTTTTATCATGGCAGAAGGGGATATTAGGTGTTCTTGCCGCTTTAGTCGTGCTTGTTTCGGGCTTAAGTGTTTTTGCAGTAAAGTTTTATCATAGTTCACAAAAAATAGCGGACTCGATGTATTCTCCCGTAGAGCGAACAGGAAAACGGAAGACTCCGAACGCATCTGAGCCGATGAGTATTTTGATTTTGGGAATTGCGAATGACGCTAAAAGAAAGACAGATTTTCGAGCGAATACGATCATGGTAGCGACATTGAACAATCAAACAAAAGAAACCACCTTGGTAAGTATTCCTCGTGATTCATTTGTTGAGATCGTTGGGGCGGACTATGAGGACAAAATCAACCATGCTCATTCGATCGGTGGACCAGAGATGATCATGAAGACGGTTGAACAGTTTTTAGATATTCCGATCCATCATTATGTTTCAGTGAATATGGACGGTCTGCAGACGTTAGTGGACGCAGTCGGCGGTGTGACTGTAAATAATGATTTTGCTTTTTCCGCAGAAGGTATCGACTATCCAAAAGGCAAACAGCATTTGAACGGCTGGGAGGCGCTGCAATATTCCCGCATGCGCTACGAAGATCCTAAAGGGGATTATGGCCGACAGGGAAGGCAAAGAGAAGTGATGGAATTGCTAATCAAAAAAATGCTTTCGACGAAAAGTCTTTTCAGCTATCAGAAGATTTTGGACGGTATCGGAGAAAATGGAAGGACGGATCTAACATTTGAGCAAATGCAGAAAATCATGACCGGCTACCATTCTTGTTTGACAAAAATCGATAGTCAGCAGGTTCAGGGTGAGGGCTTCACCGGAGATGGCTTTACTGGCGAAGAAGGGATTTCTTATCAAAGAATCCCGCAGGAGGAAGTGGACCGTGTGAAAGAATTGCTGCATAAACAATTGAATATAGAGGAGAAAGAATAGCTGGCGAAAACCATCCATTTTATGAAAAATAACTATTGGATTTCTTAATAAGGACGCTAAATTTTCTGCTTTGAAAGAATGTTGCGCTATAATAGCAGCAGAAAGGCGGGAAATTATGCTTAGTCAGATAGGATTATTACTAGTGGTCGGTGTGCTGGCCGGAATATTAGGGTCGATTTTAGGGATCGGCGGCGGAATCATTTTGACGCCTTTTTTGACGTTGGTAATGGGATTAGATATCCAATATGCGATCGCTGCCAGCATTGTTTGTGTGATCGCAACGAGTTCAGGCGCAACGATCGCTTATTTGAAAGATGATATGCTGAATCTGCGAGTCGCGATGTTTTTAGAAATCGCGACCACGATCGGAGCAATCGTTGGTGCATTGCTTTCAGGAGTTGTGCCGACAGGCTTTTTATTTATTTTATTCGGAGGCTTTTTACTGTTTTCAGTCATCAATATGATTCAAAAGCTGCGCGGCAAAACGGATAAAAAAATCAAAGAGTCAACAGGAGACTCATTTGCTGAAAAATTGAAATTAAACGGGTCCTATTACGATAAGGTGCTGGATAAGCAGATCGATTATCAGGTTGAAAAGGTGCCCGGCGGTTTCGCCATGATGTTTGGTGCGGGGATCGCGTCGGGGTTATTAGGAATCGGCAGCGGAGTATTCAAGGTAACAGCGATGGATACCATCATGAAAATGCCATTGAAGCCTTCAAGTGCGACTAGTAATTTGATGATGGGAGTGACTGCGGCGGCTTCTGCGATGGTTTACTTTTTCAGCGGAGCGATCTTACCGGAAATCGCGGCCCCATTAGCATTGGGTGTTTTAGTTGGTGCAACGATCGGCTCCCGAATCATGACGCGCTTAAAACCAATCGTGATTCGAATGATTTTCATTCCGATTTTATTGTTTATGGGGATTCAAATGGTTCTTCGTGGATTCGGGGTGATCATTTAGTGGAAAATAAGGAAGAAATGTTGAAAATCGAACGCTCTATCGGATATATTTTACGAGTGGGTGTGATTGTGTCGGCTGCTATTATTTTAATTGGAATGCTCCTATTATTATTTTTACCGAGCAGTGGACCGGTACCGAACAGCTTGCCCCTGATTTTTCAAGGCTTGCTGCGCTTAAATGGGGAAGCATTTATTATGCTAGGGCTTTTTTGCTTGATCCTGACACCTGTTTTGCGAGTGGTGGTATCAATCTTCGCTTTTGCGAAAGAAAAAGATTATCTATATGTTGCGATTACGATTATCGTATTAGTTATTTTGATTATAGGCATGAGCTTTGGTTTAGTTGAAAAATAGCAATTGAAAAATCCGCCCACATTGGGCGGATTTTTGCTTAGCTTTTTCGTGTTAAGATTTGTCGAGTCAAACGGTCAAGCTTTTCCTTTGTATCGAAAAAGTTCTCCGGTAATTTCTGAATATCCTTTAGTGCTTGTTCCGTATATTCTGAAGCGAGCTGTTGTGCGTAAGCCACGCCGCCCAATTGATGAACCAACTGCTGAACATGCTGTGTATCTGAGCTGGTCATCTGTTTTTTCTTTTCTAAATAAGGTCGTAATTGTCCTTTGTCTTGATTGAGGGCGTAGATCAAAGGTAGGGAGTAAACCCCTTGACGGACGTCTTCTAAAACAGGCTTGCCTAAAGTAGTAGAATCCGCTTGATAATCCAGCAGATCGTCCATGATTTGAAAAGCGATGCCGATATTTAGTCCGATCATTCCAGCTTTTTTTGCGAAGCGTTCACTATTGCCGCTTTCAAACGCACCAACGGAGCAGCTTAAAGCAAAAAGCTCCGCCGTTTTTCCTGAAATGTTCTCTAAGTATTCATCCACTGTTTGATCTAACTTATAGCGGTCATCCATCTGACCTAACTCACCGTCTAAGATTTTTTCCATGCTGCGAGAATTCAATTGAAGGCTTCTTAGAGAAGTAGAGTAATCTGACAGTAGCTTGAAACAGCAAATGAACAAATAATCTCCGGCGTAAACCGCAGTATCGTTTCCAAAAGCCGACCGTATTGTCGGCAAGCCGCGTCGTAATTCTGATTCATCCACAATATCATCGTGGATCAAGGTAGCTGTGTGGAGCATTTCGATCGAGGCAGCCAAGGAGGTGGCTTTTTTTTCGTCTTGATCCGGTCCAAACTGGGCAAACAGGAGTTGATAGGCTGGACGTAAAAGCTTACCGCCTGCATGGATCATATCTAATACGGCCGATTCGACTTTTTTATTTTTCAATTTGACGACATTTTCCATCATTTCAAGGGTCGTCGTTAATTGCTTAGCAAGATCAGGATATTCTTGCCACATGGGATGAAGTTTCATTTTTGATAGCCTCCTGATCCTTTTTTCGTTTTTTGTGTCAATTCATAGTCCAATTGAAATTTTTGCAGCGCTCGTACGTGAACCAGCAGATAATTTCCCGCGATACCAATGACGATTCCAGCAAGAATTCCCAAAAGGGACATGACCGGCAAGTAGAGCATGACAGTCCAAGACTGTGCAATCCAGCTGGCGACCAGTAGTTGGCCGACATTATGCAGAAAGCCGCCGGCAGCACTGATGCCGATAATACTGACGCGTTTAGGTCCAAGACTTTTAACTAAAAGCATACCGAAATAGCTCAGCAGCGATCCGCTCATACTATATAAGAAGGTCGATACTGTTCCGCCTAAAAGGGTCGTTAAAATCAGACGCATCCAAATCAAACGGAAGCTGTCTCTTTTTGGCATAGTAAACAGCGCAACGATCGTTATTAAATTGGCGAGACCAAGTTTGGCCCCTGGCGCAAAGGCAAAAGGGGAGGGAAACATGTTCTCGATTAAGCCCAAGATCACACCTTGAGCGACTAGAAGTGCTATGTAGATCAACTTTTGTGTTTTATTCATAATAAGGGCAGCTAGTAAATGACACTGCCGGGTTCCCCTCCGTCTGAGGATTTGATTTCAATCAGTAATTTATGCGGCAGACAAACAATCGTTTCGCCGGATTGATCGATCCAACCGCGGCGTACGCAGATCTGATCTCCGCAATCGGCTTCTTTGATGCGGATCCGATTTCCTTTGATTTCAATTAGATTATAGTCCCCATCTTTGTCTTCATAACGATAGGTGTAGGCCTGCGACTTGTCCGAAAGATCAAAGGTTTTGAGCTCTTTTCCATCGACCGAAAGGATTGCTTCTTGTGTGGTGCTTGTTCCGCGGTTGAGACTGAAGACAACGACAGGAGCGAAGGAGAGCAAAACAAGAATCACAACAATGATACCGTCCCAAGGCCGCAGCAAACTATTTTTTGCAAAATCCTTCAGTTTCAAAGTACACACCTCGTTTATTTTTTCTCTGGATACTAGATAAACGAACTAGCTTGGTTGAAACCAAGCAAAAGTCGGCGCTTTTGAAGTTCGCTATCGATCCATTTTCATCTGATCATTCCAAAGCAAAATGAGTTCGTAAATCTTTTTCTTATCATAACATAAAGAAAGTTCTAAAGAGAAAAACAAGCCCTTTAGAACTTTCCGTCAATATTGGTCAAATTAGTTGGAGCTGTCTTTTCCGTAGATGGATCTCGGTGTTCCGTACCACCATCTGCCAGCAGTACGCTGAATCCAAGGAATCACCCAACGGTCCAGACCTAATGCACGACCGGAGCCATTCATCAAGGCGAAAGCAACAGGGATGAACCAGATGTTTACCCAGTAGAACATACCTGATAAACAGAAGGCAACGACTAAACCAATCGTAGCAGCATTCGCTAACCAAGTGAATAAGCCAAAGATCAAGGCCAATGCGATCCCGATTTCAACGAAGGTCATGAATTTTTGCATGAATAGTGCAACATCTTTATTCGGCATCATAAATTCCATAATCTTCGCGAACCAATTCGGCATTTTTTCAAAAACGGGCATTGGGTTTTCACCAAATGTATAGTTAAAGCCAAAATGTGTCGCCGCAGTCGCCGTTGCGTCAGTTGCTCCGCCAGCCGCACCAGTTGCGGCTGTTGTTGCTTCAGCTGCGTGTGAACCAGCCGCTGAGGCGCCAGTTGTTACTTGCTCCTGCAGCCAAGGGAAGGGGAACACGACTTTATCAGTAAACCACGAGCCGCTGCCAAACCAAGAACTTGGATTTAAGTAGCTGCCGTCGCCGACTACTTTTTTCGATGCTTCCACCAGCCACATTGAACCGTAGAACACGCGTAAAGGTACGCTCCAAAGAACATTGCCATAACGAGAAGAATGTCCGCGGGTCACATTACGATCATTTTTGATATGGAAGAACTCATGCATCATATATTGGAACATGTAGTAGCCAGAGCGCATGTCAAAGAAGTATTTCAGGTTAACGATGTGTTTCATCACAATCGCCATGAAGCCGGCCATATGAACCTTGTCCATTAGGTTGGCAACACCCCATTTAGAACCAATGGAAACCATGAAGCCTTGATAATTACTCTTGAACTCGTGCTTTTGCGTATTTTTGATTTTTGCGACGATATTAGCCGCAGCAGTATGGGCCGTTTGTTCAGCAGCCTGAACGATTTGCGGCGTAGGCTTTCCATCATCGTTTTCTTCATAATAAACCAAATCACCGACGATGTAGATGTCTTTATCTTCGTAGCCTTTAGCTTGCATAAACTCGTTGGCATATAAGCGCTGACCGCGAGCAGCTTCCAAACCAAAATCAGCTGCATCAGTCGTTCCTTTCACACCGGCAGTCCAGATCAAAGTGTTCGTTGGAATTTGCGAACCGTCCTTTAAGACGATATGATCTGCGGTTACCTCGGTAATAGGAGCGCCTTTCTTTAACTGAATGCCTTTCTTCATCATAAAGCGTTCCGCTTTTTCCGCGTCTTTACGATCAAGCATATTTAAAATAGTAGGAAGGGCTTCCACAACCATCAAAGTAAACTCTTCAGGACGCAATTTATGTTCTTTGGCCAGGACATTTTTCCATTCCATCAATTCGCCGATCATTTCGATCCCAGTAAAACCAGAACCGCAGACCACAAAGGTCAGCATTGCACGGCGAGTGGCTTCATCAGGCTCAAGCGCTGCTTTTGCGACTGTATCTTCGATGTGTTTCCGAATCTTGATCGCGTCTTCCATCGACCATAAAGTAAATCCATGTTCTTTGACCCCAGGTGTACCGAAGTCGTTTGGCTCGCCGCCCATACCAATGATCAATTGATCGAAGGGGTACTTGCCCAGCTTTGTTTTGACGATTTTTTTCTCTTTATCGATGCCGATAACGGTATCGGTGACTAGCGATACATTTTTCTTGCGAGCAAACAGTCGTTGTAAATCGTATTGAACTGCTTCGGGTTCTACTCGTCCGCCAGCTACTTCGTGTAATTCGGTCATCATTGTATGGTAAGAGTGACGGTCAATCAACGTGATCTCAACGTCGTCTTTTTTTAACTTTTTGGCCATGAATTTCGTTGCTGCAACACCTGCATAACCTGCACCCACAACGACAATTTTCTGTTTTGCCATTGAAAATCCGCTCCTTCTAAATGATAATGACTGCACAATAATAATGAATTGATAACACCTGAACAATCGCTCTCATTATACATATAGTTCTTTTTTTTGTCTATCACAATTATTCTAAAGTAATAATGATACTATCCTTATAATTGGATTAAAATAAATTGTTTTAACGGAATAATCGTATACAAACATAAAAAAGTATTTTAGAATAGTTATTGTTTAATGAATCACAAAAAAAGAATAAAGGTGGAGTTTAATCATGAAAATGAAAAAAATAGTATCAGGATTTGCTGTGGTAGCGTTTTCTACAATAGCGTTAGCTGCTTGTGGCGGAAACAATGACAAAGAGTCAGCATCAAGTTCTTCAGCAAGCTCATCTGAAGCAGTGAAGCCAGCTGAAAAAGAAGCAGGCGGCGATCTTAAAGACGGCACCTACAAACTTGAAGAAAAGAACTACAATAATGGCTACCGAGTAGTTTTCGATATGACTGTTAAAGATGGAAAAATCACGAAATCAAACTACGATTATTTGAATGAAGATGGAAAATCGAAGCAAAAAGATGCTGAGTACGAAAAGAATATGAAGGAAAAAACGAAAACTGGTCCTAAAGAATACATTCCAGAACTGAATAAATCTTTAGAACAAACGCAAAATCCGGATGCAGTTGAAGTGGTTACTGGTGCAACACATTCAAGCGAAAGCTTTAAAAACTACTCTCAACAATTAGTTCAAGCGGCTCAAGCAGGCGACACAAAAACAATCGAAATCGATAATGGTGCTGATCTGAAGGATGGTACCTACACATTAGAAGAAAAGAACTACTCTAATGGCTACCGTACAATCTTCAACATGACTGTTGCTGGTGGAAAAATTACTGAATCAAACTTCGATATGGTCGACAAAGATGGCAAGTCTAAAAAAGATGATGCTGACTATGAAAAGAACATGAAGGCTAAAAGCGGTGTAGGACCAAAAGAATACATCGAACAATTGAACAAAGGGTTAGTTGAAAAAGGTGCTCCTGCTGATGTAGAAGTGGTTACTGGCGCAACGCACTCATCACACGTGTTCCAAACTTACGCTGCTCAATTAGTGAATGCTGCTGAAAAAGGCAACACTACAGCGATCCAAGTGGATAACATTGTAACTAAAAAATAATTCCTGAATCTTAAGGGAACTTTTTAAGGGTTTGTGGCAGATCAGTCACAGACCCTTTTTTCTTAGAAAATCACCAATCATACTTTAGATAAAAAAGACTTTGAAAGTTTGCGTAAACGCGCTATGATAAAGTGAAAATTTTAGTAAAGGAAGTATGGAAGTGAAAAAACGTATAGTAATCCTGATCTTTAGTTTGATTCTGGTTGTACTGACAGCTTGCGGTAGTGACAAACCAAAAATAAATGAGAAGCCCTATGATGATAAACAATTTTTGATGGGTACCTATGTCCAGATTCGTATTTATGATGATGGTAAGAAGGCCGCGCTGAAGCCTGCTTTCGCTCGAGTGAAGGAATTGGCTGATAAAATCACTGTTAATCAAGAAGGTTCAGAGATCGATGAGATCAATAAAGAGGCGGGGATTAAACCAGTCAAAGTGACGGACGATATGTATTATCTATTGAAGGAAGCCTACAAATATAGTCAAGATTCTAAAGGCGGCTTCGATATGGCCATCGGATCGATCACGTCATTGTGGCGCATTGGCTTCCCAGATGCTCGCAAGCCTGAACAAAGTGAGATCGATCAAGCGTTGAAATTAGTCAATTATCATGAGGTCGAATTTAATGAGACGGATAAGACGGTCTATTTAAAGGAAAAGGGAATGAAGCTGGATCTAGGCGCAATCGCCAAAGGGTATATCACGGATGAAGTTGTTAAGGTGTTGAAAGAAAATGAAGTAACGACGGCGATCATCGACCTTGGCGGAAATGTCTATGTTATGGGGCGCAGTCCTCGCGGCGATCAAAAGGAGGACTGGACAGTTGGTATCCAAGACCCTAACCAAGCGCGCAACGTAATTCTAGGCAGCATTCCAGAAAGTAATATGTCATTAGTAACATCGGGTATCTACGAGCGCTACCTAGAAGCAGATGGCAAAACGTATCACCATCTGTTCAATCCAAAGACCGGGTATCCCTTTGACAATGATATCGCAGGGGTGACGATCGTATCGAAAAAATCGATCGATGGCGATGGCTTGTCTACCGCTGTCTTTTCGATGGGGGTCAAAGAAGGAATGAGCTACGTGGAGGATTTGAAGGATACCGAAGCGATTTTTGTGACACGAGACGATAAAGTCTATGTAACTTCTGGTTTGAAAGATACTTTTGAGCTGAATAAGGAAGCTGGCTACACGATGGGCAACGATAAGGATTTGAAATAGTATGACAGGAAAAAGTTTTTTTGAATTAGTAGAGATACGCACCAAGTTAGCGAGCTTGTTTCCATTTTTGATTGCGGTATTGTTTACCAATACGTACTTCCATTCTTTCCATTGGGGAAAAACACTCTTTTTCTTCCTCGGTATGTTGGCTTTCGACATGGCAACGACGGCGATCAATAATTACATGGATTTTCGCAAAGCCCATTCAGAAGAATACAAATATCAGGAAAATGTCATTGGCAAGGATCAGCTGTCGGAACGAACGGTCGTAATGATTATTTTTGGCTTGATAGGCTTTGCGGCGATTGTCGGACTCACTCTAGCTGTTCAAACAGGCTGGCTGCTTTTGGTGATGGGCTGTGCCTGCTGCTTCATCGGCGTGTTTTACACTTTTGGTCCCATTCCATTGTCTCGGATGCCTTTAGGGGAAGTATTCAGCGGTGTAACGATGGGGCTTGGTATTTTTGCTATTACAATTTACTTGAACACGTATGATCAAAAGCTCTTTTTCATGGAGCTGGATCTGAAGCATTTTGCGGTTACTGGAAGCACAACAGCGGCTCTAGCCGTTATTTGGGCCTCGTTACCGCTGATCGCGACGATCGCTAATATTATGCTGGCGAATAATCTTTGTGATTTAGAGCAGGATATCGCCAATCATCGCTATACCTTGCCGTTTTATTTGGGCAAAAAAAATGCGGTGCTCTTATTCAATCTATTGATGTACAGCTGCTATGCAGCTATTGTGATCGGGTGGGTCGCTGGCATCTACCAGTGGCCGATACTTTTGGTCTTCGTGAGCCTAGTCAAGATTTATCCACAAACGAAAATTTTTACCCAAGAACAGATTAAAAGCAAGACCTTTGCGATGTCGATCAAAAATTTGGTTACATTCAATGGCTCTTATGCATTAGGCCTTGCAGCTACGCTGTTTTGGCAATTTATCCGTTAATCTAGCAGTTCATTACCACCACATGTTTTTACTGTGGTGGTATGAGTTTTGGGAAGAGGGGTATTATGGACAATACGAAGAGGCTGAGGGCCGCTCAAAATAAAATGACCAGAGAAACATTTTTCGAGCTCGTGCAGATTCGCACAAAATTTGCCGGTATCTTTCCTTTTGTGATCGCTGTACTATTTACAAACACCTATTTTCAGGCGTTTCATCCAGGCAAGACACTTCTTTTCTTTTTCGGAATGTTCGCCTTTGATTTGGCGATTACGGCGATCAATAATTATATGGATTTCGTAAAAGCCCACTCGGAAAAATACAAATACGAAGAAAATGTCATCGGTCGAGAAAATCTATCAGAAAAACAGATTCAACAGCTCATTTTTGGTTTGGTGGGCTTTGCGGCGATCATCGGACTGATATTAGTTGTTCAAACCGGCTGGATGCTTTTGCCAATGGGGGCGGCTTGCTTTTTTGTCGGTGTGTTTTATACGTACGGTCCGATTCCGCTTTCGAGAATGCCGCTAGGAGAAATCTTCAGCGGCATCACAGAAGGCTTGGGAATTTTTGCCATTACGATTTATCTGAACACCTATGATCAACGGCTCTTTTATATGGAATTGACTATGGATCATTTTGCAGTAACGGGAAATACGCTGGCGGTGCTGGCAGTTGTCTGGGCGGCATTGCCGCTGATGCTGACAATCGCGAACATCATGCTGGCAAATAATTTAAGCGACTTGGAGCAGGATGTGGAGAATCATCGGTATACCTTGCCCTTCTATATTGGGCGCGAGTGGGGGGTACGACTATTTAATGTGTTGATGTACAGCTGCTATGGAGTGATTCTGATTGGATTGTTTGCCGGGATTTATCAATGGCCGATCCTGCTGACTTTTGTCAGTCTGTTGAAGATTATCCCGCAGACTAGGCGTTTCACGAAGGAGCAAATCAAAAATAAGACATTCCCGCTGGCGGTGGAAAATCTGATCGTGTTTAACAGTTGTTATGCGTTAGGGCTTTTGGTCACGCTGGCAATGCAAATTATTTAAATAGAGGAAATGGCAGTGAGTTTGCTCACTGCCATTTCTTTTATCTTAATTGAAATAGAAAAACGATCAGGCTTAGCACCCCTAAGCCAGTCACGATCGTAAATAAGAGTTTGTCTCGCTTTGTCCTGAAAACAGGTCGTTTATACGTATGGCTGTTCCACAGCCAAAAGACAAAGCCCAATGCGTAAATGCCGATACAATAAAGCAGATTTAGGATTCCAGATGAATAGAGCATATAAATTCCGTAAATGACACCGCCGACCGCTAAAAACTGCTGGCCAGTATGTTTCTTTGCTTTAGCAATTTGCCATAAGAAGGCGGCAGATAAAACATAAGGGACGAGAACCATCGTTGTCGCAGTATCGGTCACTGCTTGGAAGGCATCCATTGCCCACCGAGAGATCAGAAAGACGATTTGCATAATCACGCCATTCAAAACTAAGGCGTTTACCGGTGCATTTTGTTTGTTGGCCTTGCCTAAGAAGGCTGGGAACATCTTGTCCTGAGCAGCGTCAAAGGAAATTTCTGCAGCTAAAATTGTCCATGAGATCCAGGCTCCTAATACAGAAATAATGACACCAATATTAATCATATTGCTTGCCCAGGCACCCGTCGAGGCACGTAAAACGCCGCTTAACGAAGGACTTGGCAGGTTAGCCAGCTGTTCTTGCGGCAGTGAGCCAAAACTCAGCATCACGATCAATACATAGATTGCCAGTGTTATGGAGTAGCCAATCAACGTTGCACGACCAACATCACGGGCGCGTTTTGCTCGCCCAGATAGAACGACGGCGCCTTCGATCCCGACGAAAACCCACATCGTTTGCAGCATCGCATGACGAATTTGTGTGGGAACACTGCCTAACTGCTTGCCATTCAACAGCATATTTTTAGCAAAAACATCCATTGAAAAGGTTTGATATTTGAAATGAATGAATAAAAGAAAAATAGCTAATAGGATTGGCACTACTTTTGCACTGGTAGCGATCGTATTCAAAATACTGGCAGTACGAATCCCCCGAGCAACCAAAAAGATGACGCTCCAAATCATGAATGTACCTAAAAACAACCCAATTTGACCGCCAGAACCGCCGATGGAGGGGATAAATTTGCTTAAGGCATCTAAAAAAAGAATGACAAAAGAAACGTTCCCGATAATATTGCTCAGCCAATAGCCCCAAGCAGAGTTGAATCCGACATAATCGCCAAAGCCGTCTTTGGCGTAATAGTAGATGCCGCCGATAATCTCTGGTTCTTCCCTTGAAAGAGTCTGAAAGACCTTCGCGATAAAGAAGACCCCGACGCCGGTAATTAGCCACGCCAATAATGAAGCAATGACGCCGGCTGATTGAGAGATACTGCTGGGAAGGTTAAATACACCGCCACCCAGCATTGAACCAATCACAATCATACTTAAACCTAACAAGCTCATCTCTTTTGTATGCTTGTCAGGTGTTTGCTGCTGTTCCATAAATTTCCTCCTAGTTCCTAGTGATGAAGCTTTTTTAATCGTACAACCCATTCATTTTCCGCCTGCTGATGAGTGCACTACCTTTATTGATAGTGCTCGCTGAAAGCTGATTGGTAATTATTACGTTGATTTTTCGACCCTCGCAGGTAGCGCACTCTTTGTTCACAACACCGATAAATTGAAAATAACGGATGAAAGACGCTCTTTCTATATAAGCATAGTTACATAAAAATAACCATAAGGAAGACGTAAAACTAATTCAATGAAGGTTAAAGAATTACCATTATAATCTAATCTAAACCCAATTTTCTTTCCTGTTTCAGTCTTCTGAAAAAAACAAGAAATTCACAATACGATAACGAAGTGAGGGAAGCCAGCCGTTATTATTTCCATCGTCCTGTTATCTGTTGTGTTTATTATTTAAGCGTTAATTTAGTTAAAAAATGCAATAATTATTAAGATTTTGGATGGATCTTTTTTAGAGAGGGTGTTTTTTTAATTATCAGAGTGATAGAATTGAACCAGCAAGGAGGTCTGAGATGATTAAAATTCGAGTAGCATCACCAATGGATGCAGCTTCACTGGTGGCGATTTATGCGCCCTATGTTTTAGAAACAACCATTACTTTTGATTACGAGGTACCTAGCAAAGAGGACTTTGTTAAAAGAATTGAAGAAACCGTCAGCAGCTATCCTTATTTAGTGGCGGAAGAGGACGGGGTCATATTAGGCTATGCCTATGCTCATGCGTACAAAGATCGAGCTGCCTATGATTGGGCCGTTGAAGTCAGTGTCTATGTCGATCGTGAAAAACGCGGCAATGGAGCGGGAAAGCAATTATATTGTGCGTTAGAAGAAATCTTGAGAAAGCAAAATGTCGCGATTTTGACAGCCTGTATAACTGGCGGGAACCAACCCAGTATTCATTTTCATGAGAAGCTGGGGTATCAGGAGGTCGCGAATTTTCCTAAAATAGGCTATAAGTTTGATCAATGGCATGATGTTATTTGGCTCCAAAAATTTATGATGGAAACAGAAGGGAACCTGCCTGCATTTATCCCTTTTTCTAAACTATGATGATCAAAAATCGATTTAAGAATCAGCCAGAGTTAATGGGAAGGGTATTGATAGGTATTTTTATCTTCGCGATTGTTTTTCGACTCGTGCTCGCGGTGATGATGCCAATCAAAATATATATGCATGCAGGCTACGATGACGCGCTTTCTATTAACCAAGCATTGAATATTTTAGCTGGCAAATGGTTGGGAGAATACGGTACAGGGACGTTGACAAAAGGCTTGTCTTTTACGCTCTTTTTGCTTGTGAATCATTTTTCACAGTTGTCCTATCCTTTGTTTTTGTGTTTGGTCAATATGGGGGCGGCATTTGCTATTATCAAAGCCTTATCACCATTAATTAAGAATAAGTATTTGAGCGGTATAGGCTTTTTATTCTTGATCTATTCTCCAGCTACACTGACATCAGATTTTTCGCTGCGTGTTTATCGCAATAGTTTAGTCTTTGCGACAGTCCTGTTTGTCTTAGCGGGTATTCTGGGGCTTTATTTACGTAGGAAGGAAACCATCAAAACGCGAATTCCTTGGTCGATTTTATTGACGATTGCTTTTCCTTTTTTCTGGTATTTACGAGAAGATTCGATTTGGCTGCTGCCGCTTTATATAGTTGCTACGTTTTGTACACTTTTTGGCATCATTGTTCAGAATCAGTCTTTGGGCTCATCCTTGAAAGAGGTGCTTCGTAATTTTTGGCAGCTACTGAAGGCGATGAACAAGCAAAAAATCATCAGTAATCTTTTGCTGCTGGCCGCCCCTGTGCTCTTTACTTTAGGGGAATCGCTGCTGATTTCTAAGACGAATCAGGATCACTATGGTATTTTTACCACGAATGATCGAACGAAAACGTCTTTTGCTAAATTGACGGAAAATCTGATTCAGATCGATAATAGCGGTTATGATAAGAAATCAATTGCCGAGGACAACGGTATTTGGGTTTCGAAAAGAACCTTTGCCGAAGCACAAAAAATTTCACCGACTTTTGCCAAGTATCGTAAAGGAATTGACTGGATGCTGAAGGACTCGATTTGGCCGGATTCTTGGCCTGTTAAAAATGGCGAGCTGCCTGGAGATATGTTTGTCTGGGGACTGCGTGAAATGTTTCAACGGGAAGGTCTGTATAAAAATGGCGGCGAGAACGAGAAAGTCTTCAAGCAGATCAACGAGGAGCTGGCAGAAGGCTTTAAGTCCGGCAAACTTAAGAGAAAGAAGCTGTTCTTTGTAACGAAGCAAAGCAACGGCAAGAAATCTGAAGACATGGGGAAGGTTTTCAGTTATTTGCGGGCTGGAGTAATGGAAACGACACTCTACAAAAGCTATCGAACGGATTATGGCGGTTCCATCTTTATGCCGGAGCAGCCGGCGCAGGTAGTTCTGGATCTGCTGAATGTCAAAACGGTATCTACTATTAAAGAAGGAATGGCGGCAGAAGCGAAGCGAACGAGACCGATCGTGCTGATCATTAATGGGATTATTTTGCTGTATCGCATCATTTCACCGATACTGCTGCTGGTTAGTTTGGGTTCGGTGCTGATCTTTATAGCCGGCTATGTCAAAAAGAAAAAGACCCGCAGTGTTTTGGCGGATTACTTAATTATTTTCCTTGGTTTGCTCCTGACGTATTTTGTCTATCTGTTTGGCGTATCCTGGTTCGCGACTTGGGCGCCAAAGGGTAAGGCGCTATTCATGTTCTTCTATACAGGTGCCGGTGTTCCGCTGATTCAAGTGTTTGAGCTGCTGGCAGTAGTGCTGATCGTCAAAAATGTTCAAAATCAATTATTTGAGAAAAAAGCGAGTATAAATTAGAATTCGTTAATAACATTCTAATTAAATTCATTAAGAATTGTTACGCGGCTATACCAATGGTTTGTTATCCTTGCAGTGTAAAAGTAAGGAGGGCCTTAATAGCGCAATGAAACGAGAGAGGAACACTTCGAAAAACGAAGTAAAAACCACCGACTTTCTTCTAGAGATGTTGGCGTTGTTCATTCTAATTTCCTTAACTATTTATGCCATTAGAACTGGGAAAATTTTTTAAAAGATACTTTGCTTCATAAGTATCTTTTTTTTTGCTTTTTTTATCAGAACTAGACCAAAAAGGAGCTTGCGGATTTTCGCAAGCTCCATTCTTTATTCTTGTGTGAAGGCTTCTAGGGCCTTCATTTTTTGGATCACGAGGTCTGGCGTGATCGTTTGCTTCATTAGATGGATCATCTCGCCAGGAGCGCAGGCACGTTCAGCGACGGATTGGTACTCTTCTTCGGTTAAATGCAAATTCATCTCCGCTAAGCTTGTCGGCAAATTCAATTGATGATAGAAGGGCAGCAGTTGCTCGATCTCTGTCAAATTTTCTTCAATCATTAATTGAACCAAAATTCCGTAAGCTACTTTGTTGCCGTGAAGCTGCTGATGGCTACCGGGTAAAACGGTCATGGCATCATGAAGGGAGTGAGCACCAGCGGTTCGGCCGTACTCATCGCCGAAGCCCCCGACCATTCCAGCTAGCAGGATATTGGCTTCAACCACATCGATAAAGGCTTGATTGAGTTGATTTTGCGCCATTGCTTCTAAGGCTGCTGTGCTTTCAGCAATAAGAATCTCGCGACATTTTTGAGCAGCGAATTCTGCTACTTGTACTTCAATCGGCTTCACTGCTAGTTGGGAAATGATTGCATGAGATTCATACCACTTTGCCAAGGTATCGCCAATACCGGCGATCATCAATTCACGGGGAGAGGCTAAAATGACTGCTGGATCGATTAGTACAAGATCGCTTGCTTTTGGAAAAATATCATAACGCAGCATGATTCCTGCTTCATCATAGACTACACTTAAGGGTGTGTAAGCCGCACAGGTAGCAGCCAAAGTCGGCAGGATGATGATAGGCAAATGTGCCTTGTATGCAGCAAACTTCCCTAAATCGGCGACTTTTCCACCACCTACTGCAATGATACCATCGAATTTTTTCTGATTGCATAAAGACGCAAAGCTTTCTGCTGCGGCATCTGTACATTGACCGCCATAATAGTGATACGCTGCTGTTATTGATAGTTCGGGAAAGTAAGGTTTTACCGCTTCCCAGGATTTCTCTCCGTGGAGGATCAGGACATTCTTTATGTTTCTTCTATTAAGATGGGATTCTAACGAGTCCCAGGCGTGTGCTTTTAGCTCATATTCCTGCGGAGCACCGCGAACGATTAATTGTTTTGTCATTAGCAAACTTCTTTCATTAGATTTTTAGAAAACTCTTTTTTTATTATAATGGTTATGGTAGTATAAATGCAAGTTGCTTTTTGAATAATTATTCTTTATTTATTCGTATACTTATATTATTATTCATTATTTGGAAAAGGGAGCGGGATGTATGAAAAAGAAAATTGGCGCATTGCTCACAGTCTTGCTGATGTTGATCAGCTTTTTACCGGCAAAGGCACAAGGAGCAGAAAAGGATGAAATCTACGAACGGATTCAACAAAGCGGCGAGCTGGTCGTTGGATTGTCAGCGGATTATGCACCGTATGAGTTCCATGCAGATGTGGATGGAAAAGATAAAATTGTCGGCTTTGATGTGTCAATCGCGGAAAAAATCGCGAAGGATATGGGTGTGAAGCTGAAGATAGAAGAGCTTGGTTTCGACGCGTTGCTGGGGGCATTGAAAACGGGAAAGATCGACCTAGTTATTTCCGGTATGTCAATCACAGAAGAGCGGTTAAAGGAAGTTGATTTTTCTGATCCATACTTTGTGGTGCAGCAAAAGGTTTTGGTTCGCAAAGGAGAAAAAGACAATTTCAAGACGACAGAGGATTTCAAAGGATTATCCGTAGGTGCGCAAAAGCAAACGACTCAAGAGGATTTAGTTAAAAATGAAATGACCGGTGCGGAACCGACCTCATTGCAAAAGGTCCCAGATTTGATCAACAATTTATTGAATAAGAAGGTCGAAGCGGTCGTATTAGAACAGCCGGTAGCGGAAGCTTATGTCCAACAAAGCGATAATGTGGAGTTAGCCCCAGTGAAGTTTGAGCAGGGCGAAAAAGTTACGGCCATCGCTATGTCGAAAAATACACCGGAGCTGAAAAAGCATGTCAATGCTTCGATCAAAACAATCAATGATAAAGATTTATTGAAGGATTATCAAAAGGAAGCCAATGATCTGATGTTCCAAGATGAGCAATCCTTCCTGCAAAAATATGGTCCTTATTATTTGAATGGAGCGAAGTACACGATTCTACTTGCTTTTGTCGGCGTGTTGTTTGGGTTAATCTTCGGTAGCTTATTGGCCTTGATGAAACTAAGCAAGAGTAAAATCTTGAAAGCATTAGCGGTCATCTATATTGAGTACGTTCGAGGAACACCGTTATTGGTTCAAATCTTTATCGTCTATTTCGGAACAGGAGTCTTAGGGCTGGATCTGTCGAAATTACTGGCAGGTTGTATCGCGGTATCATTAAATAGTGCGGCGTATGTTGCGGAAATTGTTCGGGCAGGGATTAATGCAGTAAACAAAGGGCAAATGGAAGCAGCACGTTCGTTAGGGATGAATCAGAAGGAAGCGATGCGTTATATCGTCTTTCCGCAGGCAATCAAAAATATTTTGCCAGCCTTAGGAAATGAGTTTGTGACGATCATCAAAGAATCATCTGTTGTTTCTGTTATCGGGGTATCTGAATTGATCTTCCAAACAGGGGTGGTGCAAGGAGCCAGCTTCAAGCCGTTCTTACCATACGTGCTGGTATCGCTGATCTACTTTGTCTTGACCTTCTGTATTTCCCGTTTATTAGGGTTAGTTGAAAGGAGAATGGGTCTGAATGATTAATGTAAAACAACTGTCAAAAAGCTTTGGCGAGAATGAAGTGTTGAAATCCATCGATCTTACAGTCAAAGAAGGCGAGGTAGTGGTTATCATCGGACCTTCAGGAAGCGGGAAAAGTACGATCCTGCGCTGTTTGAATTTATTAGAAGAACCAACCTCCGGCGAAATCTTTTTTGAAGGACAAAATATCACGGCACCAGACAGTAATATCGATCAGATTCGCCAAAAGATGGGGATGGTGTTCCAAAGCTTCAACCTGTTCCCGCATATGAGTGTATTGGAGAATTTAACGATCACACCGGTGAAAATCAAAAAGGAAGATCCTGCTCAAGCAAAAGACCAAGGCCTGGCATTATTGGATCAGGTTGGCTTGAAGGAAAAAGCGGATAGTTATCCTGCCAGTCTTTCTGGCGGTCAGCAGCAGCGGGTAGCAATCGCTCGCGCATTAGCGATGAATCCTGATGTGATGCTGTTTGACGAACCGACCTCGGCGCTTGATCCCGAGATGGTCGGTGAAGTATTGGCCGTTATGCAGGATTTAGCCAAAAAAGGGATGACCATGGTTGTAGTGACGCATGAGATGGGCTTTGCGAAGGAAGTCGCGGATCGGGTGATCTTCATGGCAGATGGTGTCATTCAAGAAGAGGGCACACCAGAGGAAATCTTTGATCATCCGCAAAATAGTCGGACGCAGGATTTCTTGAATAAGGTATTGTAATAGAGGCGGAGGAATAAGGATGGATAAACGGAAAATCGCGCGACGCTTCCAGCAGCCGGCAGAAAATTTGCTGATGAAGATCGCTGTTCTAGCAAAAGAAAAGGAAGATATTATCGATTTGTCGATCGGTGATCCGGATTTGATTACCAATCCGGCGATCATCGAAGCGGCCTACGAGGATGTAAAAAAAGGAGCAACGAATTATACAGCACCTGATGGCAGCAAAGAATTTTTGACGACAGTTGTTGATTTTTATCAGAAAAAATATGGTCTGACCTTCCAGCTGAATCAAGTTCGTGGGACAGTTGGTGCTTTGCACGCGATGTATTTGGTGATGCAGGTGCTGCTTGATCCGGGTGATGAAGTGATCATCCACGAGCCGTATTTTTCACCTTATCGCGAACAGGTGGTTTTATCTGGCGGAACACCGGTTTTTGTTCCGACCTATGAGGAAAATGGCTTTCAATTAGATGTAGCGGATTTAAAAGCTGCCATCACGGATCGGACAAAGGCCATCATCATTAACTCGCCAAACAATCCGACGGGTGCTGTTTTCTCTGAAGCTACCTTGAAGCAAATCGCCGAAGTGGCAATTGAAAAGGACCTCTTCATTATTTCGGATGAAATTTACGAGGATTTTGCCTTCAAAGAAAAATTCGTACCGATGGCTAGTCTGGCTCCAGAAAATACGATCACGATCAGCGGTGTCTCAAAAGGCTTTGCGATGACTGGCTGGCGTCTGGGCTACATGGTGGCGCCTGCTTATATCAATCAAATTGCTGGAATGATCAACGAGAGTATTACTTATTCGGCGCCGACAGCATCACAGCGTGGCGGAATCTATGCATTGAAGCATTATGAGGAGCTTGTACCGCCAACGGTCGCCATTTTTAAAGAGCGTTTGGCATACATTGAAAAAAGAGTGGCAGAAATTCCGTATTTATCCTTGCGTCCAGTTGCCGGCAGCATGTATGCTTTTATTAATATCAGTAAAAGCGGATTGGATTCGGTGACGTTTGTTGAAACGGTCTTGGAGCAGAGCGGTGTCTTGTTCGTTCCGGGAAAAGCCTTTGGCGAGAAGGTAGGAGACGACTATATTCGTCTGGCGGCAACACAATCATTGGAGGTTTTAGCAGAGGCCTTTGATCGGTTGGCAAAGCTGCGCTTCTAGCTCGCAAAAGGCGGCACGTTCTGAGAGGTATTTCTTTACTGGTCCCATTATAGTAGAGACAGGAGGAAATTGGATGGAGTGGTTAGATCATTTCAATAGTAGTATTGCTTATGTGGAGGAAAATTTAACAGGTGAGATCGACTTGGACAGGGCGGCGCAACTGGCGCAGTGCTCAAGTTATCATTATCAGCGGATGTTTTCATACATCGCGGGTGTGACCTTAGGTGAATATATCCGACGGCGCAGGATGAGTTTAGCAGGTGTTGACCTGCAGCGGGGCGAAAAAGTCATCGATGTAGCCGTTAAATACGGCTATGATTCTCCAACTTCCTTTAATCGAGTATTTAAAGGAGTCCATGGAATCACCCCGAAAGAAGCAAAGCAATCAGGAGTAAAATTGACTAGCTACCCCATGCTGACCTTCCAACTTACAGTAAAGGGAGTGCATGCAATGGAATATCAACTAATTGACAAAGAAGCGTTTCATGTTACAGGACTTGGTTTGAAAATTGAGCAGGACATGGAGGTGGCGCAAAAACGTATTCCAGAATTTTGGAACGAGGTAAGTGCCAGCGGAGAACTGCAAAAATTGATTCCGGTAATGGATCAAAACAATCCAGGCGTATTAGGAATCAGCTTGATGACTTCAGAGATTCAAGATGCTTGGGAATATGTGATCGGTGTGGCGAGTGAGGACGTGCCAGAAGGGTTTGCCCAGTATGAGATCCCTGCGGCGAAATGGGCGATCTTTTCAGGGACTGGACCAATGCCTGGAGCGATCCAAGAGCTGCAGCAGCAGGTGTTTCAGGAATGGCTGCCGACTTCCGGCTTTGAATACGATGAACTACCGGATATTGAATTGTATCTGGATGCCAATCCCGAAAATGCTCAGTTCCAAGTCTGGCTGCCGGTTCGAGCAAAATAGTTTTTTAAGAGGTTGCAGCTAGAAGCTGCAGCCTCTTTGTTATACCCTATATACATAAAGCCAAAAGATAAGAGGGTGCACAAGATGAAAAAACTGATCAAAGAAATTAAGGACTATCAACCATTTACCTCACAAGAAGCAGCGGATAAAAAAATTTTTTTAGAGAGACTGCAATTTCAAGACCATCTGCTGACGCGGGAAAATCCAGAGTATCATTTTTCCTCCTCTGCGTGGGTCGTGAATCCAACCTATGACAAGGTGCTGATGGTTTATCATAATATTTATCAATCCTATTCTTGGACTGGCGGACACGCGGATGGCTGTGAGGATCTTTTGCAAGTCGCGCAAAAGGAACTGGAAGAGGAGACAGGGCTAAAAGAATATCGTCTGATCTACGAGGGCTTGTTTGCCTTTGATATTTTACCAGTGAACGCTCACTACAAAAATGGGCAGTTCGTCAAGGCGCATCATCATATCAACACGACCTATCTTTTTATGGCGGAGGAGAATCAGACGCTGCGAATCAAAGAAGATGAGAACAGTGATGTGAAATGGCTGGCTGTTTCAGATATCGACCAGCTAGTTGCCGAAGCGGAGATGCGGCCTTACTATCATAAAATGATGGAAAAAGCGCTCTTGCTTAAAAATAGCTGACGAGCGGCTTTTAAATTAAAAAAGTTTTTTTGAAAATGTGACATATGTCCTAATTGATTTTGGCAGGAAGCCATAGAATAAGGGTGTAGGAGGTGTGAAGAATGATAACCCTTATTTTATTGATCCTGACGATCATCGTGCTATTTGACATTAGAAAATGGCAAAAGGAGCAAACAGAGAAGCACTATTGGGAACGCATCAACGAGTTTGAGGCTCAACGAAAAGAACAAATTTTAGCGACTGCGATTAAGAGGGAACAGTGTCAATCAGCTGAGTCCAGCATTGAAAAAAAGTGGCAGCAGGCTAGCTAAGCCTTGTTGAATTTACCGTTTTTGATTAACCGATGTCATTTGCCAAGGCTTTCAGTTAGAATGGTTGAAAACGATGAAGGATAATCAAGTATGATGAAGTATGAACTGAAGGAACTGCCGGACTTTACTGTGATCGGCTTAGAGCAGGAATTGACGAATCGAAAAAGTACAAATCTTGAACGCTGCCTGTCATTTTGGCCAGCTTTTAATCGTCAGTTAAAAGCCAATGGATTGACGCAGCAACAAGGGGCTTGGACAAAGTTCGCCTTTATGGATCGGCGGGAGGAAAAGCTGATTTATTACTGTGGGATTCCTCATTCAAAAAAGATACCAACCGATTTTCTGCTGAAGGAAATACCTGCCGGCCGGTATTTGGTGGTGGAGCATCGAGGAGCGATGGATCAAATCTACTCTACCTATGAAGCAATCTATCAAGTCCTCGTGCCGAAGCTGGGACTTTCATTAGCGCAAACTAATTTTTTGCATTTTGAAAAATACGGCGCCAAATTCCAGTGGAGCCGCGAGAACTCGATCATTGAGATCTGGATTCCAATCAAGGCTTAGAACACTCGCAGGGGTGTTTTTTTTTTGCGGCGTTTATTGTCATGGGGCTTTTTTTCTCGTATAGTTGAAAGAAGGAGTGATGAGCATGATTAAATTAAATGGTGTGACAAAGGTTTATGGAGAGAAAAAAGCGCTGGATAATTTAAGTCTGACGATCAAAGCAGGCGAAATTTTCGGCTTTCTAGGACATAATGGCGCTGGAAAATCGACGACGATAAAAAGTTTAGTGAGCATTATTGAACCAACAAATGGTGAAATTTTATTTGATGGGAAAAACTTAAAAGAGGATCGGCAGGCGATCAAGAAGAAAATTGCTTATGTCCCTGATTCCCCCGACATGTTTTTACAATTGACCGCCAATGAGTATTGGGATCTGCTGTCAGCGGCTTATGAATTAACGGGGCAAGAGGCCCGGCGACAAGAGCTGATCGAGTTGTTTGACTTAGTGGGGCATGAGGAGGAAACACTGGAAAGTTTTTCTCATGGGATGCGGCAAAAGACAATCATCATCGGCGCGCTGCTGCCAGATCCGGATATTTGGATTTTGGACGAACCGCTGCAGGGATTGGACCCGCAGGCCGCATTTGATTTGAAGGAAATGATCAAACGGCACGCAGAAAAAGGCAAAACGGTGATTTTTTCTACGCATGTTTTGGATACTGCGCAGCAATTATGCGATGAACTGGCGATCCTTAAAAAGGGAGAATTGATCTACAATGGCTCGGTTGATAATCTGCTGCAGGATTATCCAAATGAATCACTGGAAAGCGTCTATTTGAAGATGGCCGGGCGTCAAGCGGCTGATGGGGATGTTTCCGAATTCGAGGAGGCGGCTCATGAATAGCGGGATTATCAAGCGTTTGATTGCGGTAAACATGCTTTATGTCAATCCGTCATCGACGAATCAAATCCGTAAAAAAGGCCGTAAAGGAAAGCAGGTCATCCGTAGTATTATCCAACAATATCTGTTGTCGGGTGTCATCTTTTTGGTGATTTATGGAGCAACGATGATACTGATTGATTTCGCGAAATTACCGGGATACTTTACGTACTATATGGCCTTATTTGCTCTGATTGGTTTTTCTCAATCGCTTTCCACTATTTTTAATGTATTTTTTGAAAGCAAGGATCTGCAGGATTATTTGCCGCTGCCGATCAAGCGGGGGGAAGTTTTTATTGCGAAATTTTTAGCAGTAGGGATGACGATCGTGCCATTTCTATTACCCCTTTTGATTTTGTTTTTTCTGACGGCGTTTAAGAGCGGCTATTCGATTATTTTTGCAGTCATTGGAGCGATTTTGCTATTTTTGATCTTTTTCATTCTCTTATTCAGCTTATGTAGTCTGATTGTTTTTGGGATGACTAAGACCAAGCTGTTTCGCCAGCATAAGAAATTATTCACTAGCTTGATGCTTGGTTTTTCAATGGTTGTCTCAGTCGGCGGAATCCTAGCGATTAATTTCACACAAAATTCGATGGATCATTCGGCAGGGGCTGCCGACCGCGGCTCGCTCGCCATCTTCATGCCGTTTTATCAGGTGATGCGCGAACCGTTTACAGCTAAAGGGATTCTAACATTTCTCGCGTTATTGGCTCTGACAGGCTTGCTTTTGCTGGCACTGCGATTTTTTGTCGTTCCTAGTTTGTATGAGCAGTTCAGTGATGAAGGTTCTCGTACGGTAGCTACGAAGCGTAAACGAAAAAGCAATCAATCGCTAAAAAAACAATTAGCCAGTTATAATCATCAATTGCTTAAAAATCCCAATCTGATCATGCAAGTTCTGACCTCGTCATTGATCATGCCGATCGTGATGGTGGCAACGATGGTAACGACTAATCCGGTCAGCCTCGCGACATTGGGAACAAAGTTCATGGGGGTATTTTTCGTCTGCGGAATCGTTTTTGCTTTTATTACGTTGAATCAAACCTCCTTTGTCAGTAATCTGATTTCATTGGATCGAGAGAATTTCTTCTTTATTCAATCGCTTCCGCTGTCATTGGAAAAATACCTGCGACAAAAATTTTGGGTAGGCTGCAGGATTCAAATGGGCATTTCAGGTGTTATGGGTGTGCTCCTCGCGCTCGCATTACATTTTCCAATCGCTCTGCTGCTGACCTTTACCGCAGGAATATTATGGGGTACCTACTTGCTGTCGCTGTACTTTTTCAGTCGAGATTACCGCTTGTTGAATCTGACCTGGACGAATATCAGTCAGCTTTTCACTAGAGGGGTAGGGAATTATGGGCTGATGCTGTGGATGTTTGGGACGATGATTGTTGGAGCAATTTTGATCGCGCTATACGTAGTCGCTGTTTTAATGAACATTCATCCTGTATTGCTAAATGGCGGTGTTATGATCTGGTTAGCCATCCTATCAGGCGGATGGCTGTGGATCAATCACAGTAATTTTTGGAAAAAGCTAAGCAGCTAATAACTGATTTAAAGGAAAGAATCTCTTATGTGAGGTTCTTTTTTTTATTCCGAGCACAGTAAATAGACTAAAATGTGAGGAATAAAATTAAATTATCCATACTTTTTGATTGTTTATTGATGGAACAGAAATGGCATTTAGATAAAATTATTTAAATTGTTTTTTCATAATAAAGGATGTTTAAAAAGTAAACAGCCGTTCTTACTTACTTTTATTAGTAAAAAGGATGTACTTTTTTAATTTTAAATAAAGGAGTTGGATAAAAGGTGAGCGCTTTCTATTTTTCACTGGACCGAAATGAGCTATGATATAACAACCTTTTTTGAGGGGGTAGGAAAATAATAAAAAAACAAATTTAATTAGCGTTCTGCAACACTTTGGATTATAGTTATTTTATCATTTAACTGAGCCGCTTCTTTTTATTAAATTGTTCTTTTGATAGCAGTAATTGTCTGAAAATTTCGACAATGCTGTTTCTTGCGCTTCGTGTTTTTTCATTGTAGAGTAACATTTAGGGTCTGCTCGTTACTAAAAAAATCTTGCTCAATTAATAACTAATTGATGAAGACTTTCAGTGGTGGAAGGAGTCCTGAGACAAAATTGAATAGGAGTGGTTTCAATGTCCAAAGCAGAAAAAGGCATGACGCTTGGTGCCCTGATCATGATGATCTTTACCTCCGTGTTTGGGTTTGCTAACGGTCCAGTAGCATTCTACTTGATGGGGTATGGCTCAATCGTCTTTTATGTCGTTGCTGCGATTCTGTTTTTCATTCCTTTTGCATTGATGATGGCTGAATTTGGGTCAACAATCAAAGGCGAAAACAGTGGAATGTATAAATGGTTGGAGGTCAGCGTAGGACCGCGTTTCGCATTTATCGGAACATTCATGTGGTTTGCTTCTTACGTTGTCTGGATGGTTTCTACATCATCTAAAGTTTGGATACCTTTTACAACGGCCTTTGCCGGAAGTGACCAAACGCAAAAATTACATATGCTGGGTATGAACTCAACCCAAGTGGTCGGTTTATTAGCATGTGTATGGATGATCATCGTTACTTTGGTTTCGATCAAAGGGGTCAAAGGAATCGTAAAAATCACTAGCTTAGGTGGTATTGCGGTAACTAGTTTAAACGTTGTTTTGATTGTGATTTCTGGAATTATTCTGGTTGCAAATGGTGGACACTTAGCTCAACCATTCAATCATATTTTACATTCTCCAAATCCTAGTTACCAAAGTCCAATCGGCCTGTTAGGATTCGCGGTATTCGCGATCTTTGCTTATGGTGGTTTGGAAGCTGTTGGGGGCATGGTTGATAAAACCAAAAATCCTGAAAAAACATTCCCTAAAGGTGTTGTCCTTTCAGCGTTGATCATTTCAGTTGGTTACGCATTGGGGATCTTCTTATGGGGTGTAAGTACCAACTGGCAAGACGTATTATCTGGTGATTCAACGAACCTAGGAAATATTTCTTATGTTATGATGAACAACTTAGGCTACGTTTTCGGTGACGCGATCGGCTTAAGCCAAAGCGCTGCTATCAGTATGGGTAACTGGTTTGCTCGATACACTGGTTTAGGAATGTTCTTAGCCTACAGCGGTGCGTTCTTCACATTGACGTATTCTCCATTGAAGACGTTGATCATGGGAACACCGAAGAAATTATGGCCTAAGAAATTCACTGAATTGAATGCTAACGGTATGCCAAGCTACGCAATGTGGGTACAATGTGCGATCGTTGTTGCGATCATCTTGATTGCTTCATTCGCTACACCAGATCCATCTGCCTTCTATAACATCTTGACTTTGATGGCGAATGTATCAATGACATTGCCTTACTTGTTCTTGATCTATGCGTTCCCTAAATTCAAGAAAAAAGACGGCTTGGATCGTCCGTTCGAAGTGTACAAATCTCATGGTATGACAATGGCTATCAGTGTCGTCGTCTTTCTACTAGTATTGGGTGCGAATGTCTTCACGATCTTCCAACCAATCATCGAAGGCGCGGGCGTTCGCGATACTCTTTGGATGATCGCAGGGCCAGTAGGATTTACCGTCGTCGGTATTATTCTTTACCAAAACTATGTACGTCGTTCAAAAGCTGAATAAGATAGAGAACTCCTAGCGCATTGACGTTAGGAGTTTTTCACACGGTAGATAAATCAGGTTCCCCGTTCGATAGTTCGAGCAGGGAACCTGATTTTTTTATTCAGCCGGCTTCAAAGCAGTGGCGAAATCGATTCGATTGATACGATTGTTTAAATACGCCTGAACCAGCAGCATGCATGCAAACAAGACGAGGCTGGCAAGCATCAGACTTTGAAAAGAGAGATGCGGCAGGTATTGCTGCTGCCCTGTGGAAAGCAGGGCTACGTAGGTATTGAGAAACAGCCAACCGGCTGGGATGCCTAGCAGCCAGCCTAGCAAAGTTAATAAGGTGGTCTCTAAAAAGGACAATGAAAGAACTTCCCATTTCGTAAAACCTAAAACCTTCAGAGTCGCAAATTCAATAAAGCGTTCGGAAAAGATCAGCAGGTGACAATTCATCATGATGGTGATTCCTAAAGTCAATGCGGCTAGGATCAATAGGGATACGATTGTTAGAATCCCCTCAATTAGTGCTTGAGAGTCTTTAAACTGCTGCAGCTTTTCACTTCTGCCGGCGATCAAAGGCGATGGCGCCAGCTGATTTTTTTCTTTCAACAAAAGACTTTGTGGTTCGAAGGGCTGCTTCAAATTTTCCCAAGTTCGTTGCGAAAGGAATATCCCTTGTGGAGAAGAAATGGGGAGTAATTTTTTGATAGACACCGGAAGAATCTGCTGCTGCAGCTTAATGTAAAGCGTCTCCTCGGCCGTTACATTCAAATCTTTTGCTAGTGCTTCAGATAGTGCGACCTGATTGGCTGTCAGATTCTTCAACTCAATTTCAGGCAGGTTCAGCTGACGACCATTGGAAACAATCGTTGCCTGGACAGTTTGTTCTTTCGAGCCTTTCAGCAGTTTTACTGATTGCTGCTCCATCCATTGATAATCAGAAGTGAGATGCTGGACTGTCGAGTGTCGATCCTGAGCACTCATGGGCCTTTTGAAGCTGACTTTTTCTTGATAATGATAAGTGTCATTAAAGACAGAATCCAAAGAAAAATTGATGGAGTCCTTGATTCCTAAAGCCGCGATCAGTAAAAGCATACAGCCCATTGCCCCAAAAATTCCTAATACTGCCCGGCGAATATTTCTTTGGATATCCCGCAAAGTCCACTGCAAGGAAAAGGGCAGGTAAGACCAGAGCCTTGTTTGTTCCAGCCAAACTCGTTTAAAGCGTTGAGTAGATTGCTTTTGCATGATGACTGCAGGGAGTTGGTTTACAAGCGGTAGTACGGGAATTAAAGTAATGAGCATGCTGAGAAATGTGATAACTGCGACAATGGCATACCCAAGAGTTGTCTGGACTTCCAGCCACTTAGGAACAGAGAATTGTTTGCCGATCGCTGAAAGTAAAGCAGGAGAGAGCAGCTTTGGCCCTAAAAAGCAGCCAAGGACAGATCCAAAAAAAGTTACGATCATGCTGAAGGACAAATAATGCAGCAGGATCGACCAGCCACTAAAGCCCTGTGCTTTCAGTATGGCGATCTGCTGCTGTTTGACGAATCGCCGCATTGTCGCTTCTATCGTGATCAGCGTTAACAGTAAGAACAAACTTGAAAAAAGAAAGGCCAAGCGCTGAACTTGAGTGACACGATCAAGGAAGATCGAAAGACCGCTCCCGTTGTTTGTTTCGGTCAATTGCAGATACTCATCTCCCCAAATGTCGGAGAGCTCATTTTCTAACCAAGGGATGTTGCTGTCTTTGTTTGTTTTCAATAAAAGCTGATGAGAAGGATAGATCGGCAATTGGTCAAAATACTGCTCAGATAGGTAAGCATACCCGCTCTTTTTATGATTCGGCAGCGGCTGATCCTTGTTCTCGGTATGATAGATGAATTCTGGCTGACGGACCGTTCCTAAAATTTCGTAGCGCTGGTTATCAATCGAAAAATAATCGCCCAGTTGCTGCTCATTTGCCTGAAAAAAATCTTCATCTAGCCAAATACCGGCTTGATCAGAAAGCTTTGCTCCGCGAATAACCTGCGGCTTGCTGGTATAAGAGTGATCAAAACTTAGAATGGTCAAGGAAAACTGTTCGTTTTGATAGCGTCCAACTGATCGATGGGCAAACTGCTTAACGGAGGATAATTTCTTTGTTTGTGCTTCTTTTGGCTCGTTGAAATTCGCAACAGTCAATGTACTGTCGGCTAAATGGCTATTTTTTGAGAACTGTTTTCCAGTGATCCCCATTTGCTGACCAAAATGAAAAATACCAGTAAAAATGAATAGGCAAATAAAGCTCATCAGAAAGACAGAGAGAAAGCTGATCCAATTTTTTCGCAGATCACGAAAGGTTTTACGAAGCATTACCAAATCACCTCATCAATCTCTAAAGGCTGCTCTTGGCGAATATTTTCTATGATCACGCCATCCTTTAAATGAATTACGCGGTCAGCGATTTGAGCAATCGAAGCATTGTGCGTGACTACGAGAATGGTGTGCCCATAGTTGACGGCCATTTCCTTCAGCAGATGCAGCACCTGCTTGCCTGTTTCACTGTCTAAAGCGCCAGTAGGCTCATCGCACAAAATAAGCTGCGGATTTTTGCAGACAGCCCGGGCGATAGAAACACGCTGCTGTTCACCGCCAGATAGCTCCTGTGGAAAGTTCATTAAGCGATGGGAAAGCTGGACCTTCTCCAGAATATCCTTAGCCTGAAAGGAGTCCTTGGCAATCTTTTGAGTAATCGCGACATTTTCCAGTGCAGTCAACGTCGGAATCAAATTATAAAATTGAAAAATGAATCCGACATTTTTACGCCGGTATTTTGCTAATTCCTTTTCTTTGTAGCTGTGAATCGGCTCCTGCTGGACAAATAGTTCGCCGCTTGTGGGCTGATCCATGCCGCCTAAAAGGTTTAGCAGGGTAGTTTTTCCTGAGCCGCTTGGCCCTAAAATGACAGTGAATTCGCCTTTATCTAGTGAGAACGAGATATCTGATAATGCTGGAATTTCTGCTGTTGCTGTTCGATACGTTTTTTTCAGTTTGGATGCCTGAATGTAATTCATGAGATTCCTCCTAATTGAACACTGTGTTGATTTTCTATGATCCATAGTTTAAGCTGTAACAAGGTGTTGAACAACGAACAATTACGGGGCAAGTGTGCAAAAGTTGATCATTTACCAAGTAAGTGTTCAAAAATTCAACAAATCAGGTCAAATTGTTGGAGGAAAATATGTCGAATAAAACCGATCGGACAAAGCTGCATATCATCCAGACTTTTTTTACAATGATGGATGAAGTGGGCTTCGAAAAAATTACCGTCGCTAATCTAGCGAAGCAAGCAAAAATCAATCGTGGAACCTTTTATCATCATTTTCCAGATAAATATGCCGTCTTAGAAGAGGTGGAAGAGGAGATCTACGCCAATTTTGAGCAGGTCCTGAACGATCATATCGGCTGGGCAGTGACTGAAAAAATCGATGTCTATGGGCGGCAACATGTAGCACGATTCTTTAAGGAGGCTTGTTTGGTTGTGATGAATTTCTTGTATGAACGAAAGGATACGGCTCAAACATTGCTTGGGGAGCATGGCCGCCCACAATTTATTGAGAAGCTGGAACGAGCATATGTCTCTGCGGTTCAAAGAAAGATTCGCTTAAACGCCAACGAGTCAACAGAGCTGGAAAAGCTGCAGCAGGAGTTCATTTATTATGGTGCGATCGCGATCGTCAAACGCTGGATACGAAACGGTGTGAAGGAATCACCAGAGGAAGTTGCCGAAGTCATCTCAAAATGTATGACGACCCCGCCGATCGAAATTTTTGAATCCATCGAACGTGGAGAAGCGGATACTAAATAATGGATCAAACACATGTAGAAAAGCAGGGAATCTGATGGAGTAATTGTATTGGAAGGAGAAGCAAATGAGGCAAAGAGTGCTCTTAAAGCTGATTGTTGTTTTGAGAGTAGATGTTCTATCAAAGGTTTATTTTTTAACTTGAAGCAGCGGCTCAACTTTGTTCTTTACCAAGTTGACTATTTATAATCACTATATACGTTATTTTAAATGAGTGGATATCTGCTTATTTGCTGATTGTTCTATTTTCTATCTGGCAAGATTCGATTGCTTCTTGAGTGGAAAAGAGATGAACTGGATACAATGATTAGAGTGGCTTATGCTATGGGTTCATTTTAAAATTACTGCGTTGGCGAACGAAGAATTGCTATTCAACGATGCTGCTACATGGAGCACTGAATATTTTTGGTCGCTGAGAAGAGAAATAAAAAACGTTGTTAAATCAAGCATATTGGGCTTGATAAAGACTTTTGACATAGATGGAAAAGCCGATGACAAAGATTTTTGCTAGCAGGGAGCAGCAAGAAGTTTTATCGTGAGGCTGAAGGAGCGGATGAAATGAATTTAAGCAAACAGATCAAAAAATTACGCGAAGGGGCAGGTTACTCACAAGAAGAGTTATCCGAAAAAATCTATGTCTCTCGCCAAACTATCTCTAATTGGGAGAATGAACGGAGCTATCCAGATATTCATAATCTGTTATTGCTGAGTGTTCTTTTTAACGTGACTTTAGACGAACTTGTCAAAGGAGACGTGGAGACGATGAAAAAAGTGATCAAAAAAGATGAGATGAATAAGTACAGTTGGATTATGGCAGGAACAATTATGGCGGCAGCGATTTTATTTGGACCAGCATGGAAGTTTTTAGGAAATAAAGGCCTGTTGATTCCATTTATTCTTTGGGCGATCGGTATGTGGGCAGCGATAAAGATTGAAAAAATCAAAAAGGAAAAAAATGTCAAGACCTACAAGGAAATTGTTGCCTATATGGAAGATGAAGATGTTGATATACAGCGTAAAGAACGAAGTTTCGGAAAAGATCTGCTGTCAAAAACATTAATCGTGGTCACTTTTACAGCTGTGGTAACGGCGATTGTGTTAGTGAGTCTTTGGGTGAGCGGCATGTTTTAAACAGGGATGGTCGTGAGCTGGAAGAGCTCGAGAATAAAAAT
>NZ_JAFLVR010000074.1 GCF_017315985.1 Candidatus Enterococcus murrayae
AGAAAAAATTAGTGACAGGGTTGTTAAGTGCAGCCTTTGTAAGTGGGATATTGGTGAATTCAACACTTTCAGCAGATGCCGCGACATATGGTGGGCGCTCTACAGGATCAGTTTCATTCAAGTCGGGAACGCTAGTTCTTCCGCCAATTGATCCGCCAATTGATCCGCCAGTAGATCCGCCAGCAACCGATTTTGGTTTGTTGTATGTTCCTAAAGAGTTTAACTTTGCGGAGACAACAGTACCAACTACGACGGTTACTACGACAACTAAAATTGCGATAGACGATGATTGGGAAGGAAGTCCGGCTTCTAATACTAGTGGAGCAGCAGGGTCAAACACGCCAACCAAACACTTTGCGGTTGGGGATGTACGTGGAAAACGTGCTTCGGGTTGGAAACTAGAAGCAAAACTAAGAGCAGATTTAGAGGATAGTGGAACGTCCAAAAAGCTAACTGGTGCAACGATCACGATGGCACAAGGAATCAATGAATTGACTCCAACAACTTGGGCACAAACACCGACTACTGCTAGTGCGACAGCTAACACACCTGACACAGTAAACTCATCAGTTACTTTGAGTACAACTAGTGCATCTATTATGAGTGCCTCTGGTGAAACAACTACAAATGCAGCAGACGGTCGTGGTGAAGGGTATTGGCAAGGTGAATTTACCAATATTGAATTAAATGTTCCTGCAACTGCAATGAACAATGTTGCAACAGGAGAACAATATGCAGGAATTGTTGATTGGACCTTAACAGATTCCATTTAAAAATTAATACGTAAGTAAGATAGAAACAGAAGATGGGTTGAAGAAAGAAATAATATCTTCAATCCATTTTCATTCTTAGGAGCCATACATGAAAAATAAAAAAAAATTTTACAAACTATGTTTTTTGCTACTCGTTCTATTTTTGTTACCAAGTGGAATCACCCATGCTGAAAAGACAACTACGAGCGATAATGATGAAACAACTGAGACAAGGAAACAGGCTGGCTTCCAAGTTCAGTCAGTTCTACCGGAGAATCAGATAAATGACAGAGTGAGCTATTACCACTTACTTGTGCATCCTGGTCAGACACAGACTGTTGAATTAAAAATCATGAATAATTCACCTGAAACACAACACTATACTGTAGAAGTCATTCGTGCAGCGACCAACAAGAATGGATTAATCACCTATGATGAGCGAGACAAAAGACCGGATGAAAGTATGCGCCTACCGATAACGGATGTAGCACAGCCTAGATCTAATGAGGTTTCAGTAAAAAGTTACTCGGAAGGAAAAGCAGAAATCGATCTTTCCATTCCTAACGATCAACCTTTTGAAGGGATACTTTTAGGTGGTATACGTGTCTCCTTAAAGGAAGGTAGTACAGAGGATAGCGAAACGGGCTTATCTGTGAAGAACACCTACGGTTATGCTATTGGGATGGTTTTAACAGAAGATGAGAAAAATCCGATTTATGGAGAACCTGAACTGAAGTTAACTACTGTGAAACCTGAAGTGAATTACGGCAGTAAAATCTTAGAAGCTTCTATCCAGAATCCAGAACCGGTTTCTATTAAAGATGCGACAGTGGAAGGAAAGATCATTTCAAAGAGAACGAATAAGTCTGTTGCAGAAGGAAAATTAAAGAATGTGAGCATTGCGCCTAATTCGGCCTTCCCTTTTCACATTGATTGGGGCATGAATCAGATTGTCGCGGGAGAGTATACATTTAAGGGGATTGCTAGGATCGGGGATAAGAAGTGGCAGTTTGAACAGAATTTTACGATATCGAGTAAGATCGCTAAAAAAATGAACGAACAGACTGTTTTTAAAATTATCATTCCTGATTGGTGGATGCATACAGCATATATTCTCATTATGGTTACTGTGGGAGTACTCGTATTCTTGATTGTTCGACTAGTAAAGAGAACGAAAGGAAGGAAATCAAATGAAGCGTAAACTATTTTTGAGTATTTTTTTATGCTTTGCAGGATTATGGTACTCGTCTCTGACTGTTCATGCGGACAGCTTTAACGGACAGACACCAGTAGGAGTAGGGTTTGTGGATGATGAGAAAGATAAGAAAACAGAAGACGAAAAAAAGCAAGACAAGACTGGAGGAGAGATGTTTCCCGGTACGGGTGGGAATTCAAGTGATCAATCTCTCTGGAGCAAATTACTCCCGAGAACAGGTGAAGAAATGAAAATGGGGATCAGTGTTTTAGGTGTCCTTCTCTTTTCGGGAACACTCCTTTTCTACGTGAAACGACATAGGAGGGAGCAAGAAAAATGAAAAAAAAACAAAGAATTATTTCTGTCATGTTAGGAATTTTAGTAATATCACTTTCACTTCTTCTCACACCCAAAGTATTTGCGGCTAGGACAGGATATTTTCCTGCAATGGAGGGAAATATTCGTTTTTTGGATAGAGACGGAACAGATTTTTCAAAAACGCTGAACTTACAAGGTGTAATCCAGAGAGGAGAAATGGGATATGGAGGTACACCGATTCTCACTCAGATGCCATTAAGTATTTCAAAAGATCCTGGAAAGAATGAATTCACACTTCATTTTCCAGAATTTAATGAAACTACTCAACCATGGACAGTTGAGTATAGCATCAGTCGGAGAGCTCAAGACCTAGTGATACCTACTGTTTCGTCAGCAAGATATGTAAAGCATTTTATTTTGAACAAAGGAAATCCCGTAAGTTATGTGAAACACAATACGTGGCATGCAAATACAGGCGGTTTCGGAGAATCTCTTATATATTTTGTAAGGCAATCAGACGGATCATTTAAAGGAGTTGTAAATTTAAATCCAAACCCTAACACGCATTTATCCTTGGGATTGGCTGCTGTCCGAGAAGATTTTCTTTACCCGAATACTTCAGAAGCATACATTATAGGGGACACAGGGCTGGTTATAGACTATTATGCAGTATATCAACAATTTAAAGAGGTGTTTGAAGATGAGTCTGGTGCATCAATTACACCGCCAACTGGCTATACTCAGAATAAATTAACTGATATTACCTCAGATCCTTATACGTACACAATGAACAAGGGAAGCTCATTACCAAAAGTATATGTTGTCGGGACAGACGCATATACGTATAAAGGTTGGTATAAAGGTAAGGGAAATAAAGCATCTATCAATGACACATACCCACCAAGTATAACCAGCCAAGCTGAATTCGATGATTCAAAAGATGAAATTCACATCGTGTATGAAAAAAGAACTGCGCGAACTGTAAAAGAATTATATGTAAGTACAACATGGACAAATATTCATGCCCCATCGAACACGACTCAAACAGTAGGTGATGGGAATACATTTGAAGGCAATCCACCAGCGAGTAAAACAGATGCTGGAAATAGTGAGTGGGAGTACAATGGCTGGAAACTTAGTACAGAATCTTCAGGGGCTCTACGCCCGAAAACAACACCCGTATCATTAACGATTAATGCGGATACTAATATCCAGTACCAGTATACTCGGAAGAAACGAACAACGACGGAAAGATATTTAAAGAACTCTGATAGCACACCAATCTCGGTGCACTCTTCTTTAGGAATCTCGAATCCTAGAATCGCTACGATTGATGATAATGGAACCTTCTATTATGGTCGCCCAACTCTAATTGATACATCATTAGGAGTTTGGGACATGGTTGGTTGGGAAAATGTTACGGACGATCCAGGGGTAATCAATTCGACAAATGGAGGAACGCTAAGAAATGTTAAAGAGGACAAAGAGTTTAATTACTATTATTCGCCTAGAAAGTCGGCAGCTACTATTGATTTAACACCAAATCCAAAGATTATTAACAGTGGAGGAAGTGTTTCTTGGACCAGTCGAGTTACAAATACTAGTACTACGGTATTGAAAGACTTAGTATTGAAAAAGACTGCTAATTGGTCTAGTGGCTTAGCTGCACCAACTCAGGTTACGGTGACACCAGCAACAGGTGCCGTTCAAACATTCCCTGTAACTGCAAGTGATTGGACTTCAGGAGTAACATTGACTGGAGTCTCAATTCCTGTGACAACTAACAATTATGCGGATATTACCTTCTCCACAACTTCTACAGGGGCAGTTAACCAAGTGTTACCAGCGGAAATAGAATTAAACGGTAATATTTCTACTCCAATTGAAGCAGATAATTTTATACGAATCGATGATCCGGATGAGCCGAATTTGGAGCCTGGTAATGCGGGATTAATCAATATTCCATCATTCAAGTTTGGGCAAGTTGAAGTCAAAACTTCTGCACAGACTAAGAAACTGGATGCCGCATCCTATCAAAGCGGTTATAATCCTTATATTCGTTTGATTGACAAAAAAAGTATGGGTGGCTGGGCACTAACAGCAAAATTGGGTCAATTTACTAGTGGGACGAAGACCTTGCCAACGACTACTAGTATCAATTTGAAAAATGGCGATCTAAAAGAAGTGAATGATTATGATAAGCACAATGAATCTATGACTTCTATTGGGGGAGTGGGAAACAAAGTAATCACTTCAGATGGTGCAACAGTTTCTTTGACTAATGGTGGATCTCAAGGTGTTTATCAATTGGACTATGCAATTAGTGACGTTGAACTTAACTTACTTGGTAATACTGGTATTGCAGGAAATACCTATACTGCCAATATGGATTGGATTTTGACTACCGCACCTTAAAGAAAGCGAGAGAACGATATGTATAACTATGTTTGGCTATCTACTGGGATGGGGATTGTTGCTCTATTCCTAGCCATCTTCTTCCTAGTGAAAGATCTGGCTTATTGTGAGCGGACGCAACAGAAGAAGCTGACCTATCTGCTGGCAAACTGGGGGATGTTCCTCTTAGCGATCGTCTGGATTGGTCTGGGAATCAGCTTATATGTTCTGATCCAGAACCAGTTAACTGCTTAAAAAA
>NZ_JAFLVR010000075.1 GCF_017315985.1 Candidatus Enterococcus murrayae
GACTTATTACCATTAGACTATATTAACTATTCTTCTGGATTAGAAGTGCTACTTTCAACTTCTTCTATCGCTTCTGGTGCTTGTTCTGCAATCTCTTCATCGACAATTGGTTCACTCTCTTCAACTTCAGGTTCATCATAGTTAGCGTAGAATTCTTCCATGTCAGATTCAGATTTGATGTCGATTTTGTGCGCAGTTAACTTTGCAGCTAAACGGGCATTTTGTCCACGTTTCCCGATCGCCAACGATAATTGGTAATCAGGTACTACTACCGTACAAACTTTTGGATTGTCAATATCAAAGATAACATCTTCAACTTGTGCCGGATTCAAAGAGTTCGCAATAAATACTGCCGGATCCTCATCCCATTCAACAATATCCATATTTTCGCCCTTTAATTCATTAACAATGGCCTGTACTCGCTGTCCCTTTGGACCAACACAAGTTCCGACCGGATCAATATTAGGGTCTGTCGAACGAACGGCGACTTTTGCACGATCACCAGCTTCGCGAGCAATACTAACAATTTCAACAATACCATCATAGACTTCAGGAATTTCTTGTTCGAATAAGCGGCGCAATAAATCAGGATGACTGCGGCTTACAAAAACTTGAGGGCCCTTCGACGTGTTTTCTACCCTAGAAACATAAACTTTAATGCGGTCATGGGGTTTGTAGTATTCATTGGGCATCTGGTCTTGTTTTGAAAGGACCGCTTCAATTTTTCCTAAATTAACATAGATATAGCGATTATCTTGACGCTCTACCACGCCTTGCATGATATCTTTTTCGTAAGCACTGTATTCATTATAGATGATACTACGCTCTGCTTCACGTACACGTTGCAAGATGACTTGCTTTGCCGTTTGAGCAGCAATTCGACCGAAATCTTTTGGCGTTACTTCAAAACGAATCGTATCGCCAATCTCATAGGCTGGATTGATATTCATCGCTTCTTTTAATGAAACTTCTAACTGCGAGTCCATAACTTCTTCGGTTACTTCCTTCACAGCATAGACATGAATATCTCCTTTTTTTTCGTTGAATTCCACTTCAACATTTTGTGATTGTCCATAATGACGTTTATAAGCAGAGACTAATGCCGCCTCTAACGCTTCGATCACGATTTCTTTCGAAACACCTTTTTCTGCTTCTAGAGTATCCAACGCGTTCAGCATTTCTTTACTCATTTTTATTTTCCTCCTATTTCATATTAACGAATCTATTTCTCAGAGTAAAATAGGTCTTGTTTTCAATACATATATCAATTTACTAAGAAAAAATAGGCTTGGTTTTTTATTAATTAAAATTCGATCGCAAAACGAGCTTTCGCGATATTTTTACGATCAAAGACCATATCCTTAGTGCGTGTCTTCACTTTGACTGTCAATGTCAATTCGTCCTCAGTTAGCTCTTTCAAAAAGCCTTGATATTGCTTTTCTCCATCAATATTTTGATATAACGAAACATTGATGTATTGTCCAATAGCTTTTTGATAGTCCTCTTCTTTTTTCAATGGACGTTCAGCCCCTGGTGATGAAACTTCAAGGAAATATGCTTGCGGAATCGGATCTGGATCGATCGAATCCAACTTATCGCTAAGTTTTTCACTGACAAAGGCACACTCTTCAATATCGATACCGCCTTCTTTATCAATAAATACTCTTAAAAACCAACTTTTGCCTTCTTTGAGGAATTCTACCTCGACTAGTTCAAAATTCTGCTCATCTAAAATTGGTGTTACTAAGTCAGTCACTGTTTCGACTACACTGCTCAAACTGCCAGCCTCCTTTATCCCATTAAAAAGAGTGAGCGAAAAATCCGCTCACTCACCATCTGTCTATGATTACATTGTTATATTAACACAAATCTACTGAAAATTCAACCGCATCATTTTCATAATGGAATTTTCTTTCATTTTAAAGCTGAATTTATCTTTTTCTTTACATATCAAACAATGAAAGTTGATTTTCATCAGGTAAATCTTTCAAAACACCATGAGTATCCATATACTCAATCAAGGTCTTCGATACTTTACCACGAGAAGCCAAATCTTCTTTCGATAAAAAAATACCGTCTTTGCGTGCATCAACGATTTGTTTAGCCACGTTTAAACCGAGTCCTGGTACAGCACGGAAAGGTGCGATCAGGGTATCTCCATCAATTACGAAATCTTGAGCATCTGATTTGTATAAATCGATCATGCCAAAATGGAAGTCACGTTCTAGCATCTCATTACATAATTCCAAGACAGTTAATTGATTTTTTTCCTTTGTTGATGCATCCATTCCTTTATCCGTTATAGCCTTCATTGCCGCCTTGACTGCATCTTTGCCTTTCGCCATTGCAACCAAGTCAAAATCATCTGCTCGGACGGAAAAATAAGCACAATAATAAAGAATTGGAAAATAAACTTTAAAGTAAGCAACCCGCAGCGCCATCAACACATAAGCTGCCGCATGGGCTTTGGGGAACATATACTTGATTTTTGAACACGAATCGATGTACCAGTCTGGAACATTATTTTCTTTCATAGCCGTTAAATAAGTCTCACGTAAATCATCATCAATTTTATTCCATTGACCTTTACGTACAGTTTCCATAATTTTGAAGGCCATTCCGCTGTCTAAGCCTGCATGAATTAAGTAGACCATGATATCATCCCGACAACCGATAACCTCGGCCAAATTGGCTTCTCCACGACTAATTAGTTCTTCCGCATTTCCTAACCATACATCGGTACCGTGAGATAAACCTGAAATTTGAAGTAATTCGGCAAATGTTGTCGGACCAGTCTCTTCTAACATTCCCCGAACAAATCGAGTCCCAAATTCAGGAATACCTAATGTCCCTGTTTTAGAATAAATCTGCTCTGCTTCGACACCTAGCACTTGCGGACCAGCAAAAATTTTCATTACTTCTGGATCATCTGTTGGGATCGTTTTAGGATCAATACCTGATAATTCTTGCAACATTCGAATCACGGTTGGATCATCATGTCCCAGTATATCGAGTTTCAATACGTTATCATGAATCGAATGAAAATCAAAGTGCGTCGTTTTCCACTCAGAATTTTGATCGTCTGCTGGATACTGGATCGGCGTGAAATCATAAACATCCATATAATCAGGAATAACAATGATTCCGCCTGGATGTTGACCTGTTGTCCGTTTAACACCAGTCGCTCCTTTAGCTAATCGATCAATTTCGGCATTTCGAAAATGCAAATTATGATCTCGTTCATATCCTTTAACAAATCCGTACGCCGTTTTGTCAGCTACCGTACCGATCGTACCTGCTCGGTAAACGTAATCCTCCCCAAACAGTACCTTTGTATAGTTATGAGCTTCTGCCTGATAATCTCCAGAAAAGTTCAGATCGATATCGGGAACCTTATCCCCATGGAAACCTAAGAAAGTTTCAAAAGGAATATCGTGTCCATCTTTGTTCAACCGTGCCCCGCATTTTGGACAAGCTTTTTCTGGTAAATCAAATCCCGACCCGTAAGAGCCATCTTCGAAAAACTCTGAATATTGACATTCTGGGCAATAATAATGTGGAGGTAAAGGATTTACTTCTGTAATACCTGTCATAGTAGCAACAAAACTTGATCCTACCGAACCACGCGATCCTACCAAATAACCATCAGCATTACTCTTGTGAACTAACTTTTGTGAGATTAAATAGATAACAGAAAATCCATTTCCAATAATCGAAGTCAATTCTTTTTCCAAACGCTTTTCTATGATTTCTGGCAATGGATAGCCGTATAACTCACGAGCGCGATCATAACTCAATTTTTTAATCTCTTCTTCTGAACCAGGAATTTTTGGTGTGTATAAATCATCTTTGACAGGAATAATTTCTTCACAACTATCCACCACTGCATTTGGCCCCTCAATAACAACCTCTTTTGCCAGTTCAGGTCCTAAGAAACTAAAGGCCTGTAGCATTTCGTCCGTCGTTCGAAAATGCACATCTGGTAAGCTATGGCGATTCAAGGGATTTGCGCCACCCATTGAACTGATTAAAATCTTGCGATAAATCGCATCTTCCTTGTTCAAATAATGGACATCTCCAGTAGCTACAACTGCTTTGTTTAGATCCTTACCAATCTGAATCAAATTTCGCAAAATATCTTCTAAATCCGACTCGTTCTTCACTAGTTCTTGTTCAATGAGAGGAGCGTAAACTGCCTTGGGCATTACTTCAATGTAATCATAAAATCCCGCACGATTTTTTGCTTCTTCAACACCCTTTTGCATCATTGCTTCAAAAATTTCACCTTGGGAACACGCAGATCCAACCAATAGATTTTCACGCAATTTATTTAGCTGTGAACGTGGAATCCGTGGCACTCGTTCGAAAAAATCGATATTAGACATTGAAATCAACTTAAATAAATCCTTTAAACCAGCCTGATTTTTTGCCAAAATCGTTGCATGAAATGGTCGTGCTCGTTTATAAGAATCCCCTTCACCAACATGATCGTTCAATTGATCATGATAATTCATATCATGTTTCTCAATGGCCTCTTTAACAAATATCCATGCTAAATGGCCCGTAGCTTCAGCATCATATACCGCTCGGTGATGTTGCTCTAGATTAACACCGAACTTTTTAGTTAAAACACCTAAACCAAACCGCTTAAACTCAGGATACAAGAAGCGCGCCAATTCTAGGGTATCAATAACTGGATTGGGTGTTTCTGGCATATCATGACGAACATATGTCGTATTGATAAAACCAATATCAAATGTAGCATTATGGGCAACTAATATTGAACCTTCACAGAATTTTTCAAATAATTCCATAACTTCTTTTTCTGGTTTTGACCCTCGTACCATCTCATCAGTAATCCCAGTTAAGTTGATTGTCGTTTCTGACAACGGATGACCTGGATCGATAAATTCTTCAAAAGTATCAATAACATTTCCTTTATGCATCTTAACTGCCGCCAATTCAATGATCGTATCATAAACAGCTGAAAGACCGGTAGTTTCCACGTCAAATACAACATAAGTCGCATCTGTTAAAGATTCATGGGTATCATTATACGCAATTGGAACACCATCGGAAACGACATTTGCTTCAACGCCATAAAGAATCTTCACTCCAGCTTTCTTTCCAGCCGCATGAGCTTCTGGAAAAGATTGTGCACCGCCGTGATCAGTGATTGCTATTGCTCGATGTCCCCATTTTCCAGCCTGAGCAACCAGCTCGCTGGCACTGTTAATCGCGTCCATCGTACTCATATTGGTATGCAAATGCAATTCCGAACGCTTTTCAGTTGCTGTATCTTGACGTTCTGGATGCTTAACTTCTTGAATATCTTGTGCATTCATAACAAGGTCACGCATGAAAGTATCTTCTTGTACGCTACCTCGAACACGAATCCAGCTATTATTAGCAATTGCTTCAAAAATAGCTTCGTCTTTTTCACCGTTAGAGAATTTTTTTACTACAAACGAAGAAGTATAATCGGTCATTTTTAAGATCAAGATTTTACGCTTTGAACGTAACTCGCGGACTTCTTTATCAAAAATAAATCCTTCAATTGTAATGCGCCGTTCCTCTTCAATAATATTTCCCATTGGTGTAACAGCTTCATCAGCGGGGATATTCCGTCCCATTTGTATCGGCCCGTCAAAATGAGCCGCATTTTCTTTCTGTTCCTTTTTCTTTGATTCATATTGCGCTAAGCTAGCAGCTGCTTGCTCCTGCATAGCTTGTGCTTGGGCTTGTTTGCGTACTTCAAACTCTTGTAATTTTTTGTCAGCCTGCTCTTTATCTACCTCTGGATCAATCCGCAAATGTGGAAATCCATATGAAACCAGGCTTTCTTCAATCAATGGCAAGTATTGTTGCTTCAAAAACGGAATAACGGTCTCATTGTCGATCAATAATACAATTCGTTTATCTTGGACAACTGGCAACGGTTTGCTCAAAACTTGCTTAACCAGGGGTGTATCACAATCCTGTTCACTCAAGGCTAATTGCCAATAGTTTTGTAGAAGCTCTTCATCGAATTGCTGCTCTTCCGGCATGATATGTAATTTTACCTTTGCAATAGATCGAAAGGCGACTTGCAGTTTTTGATGAAACGTGTAAAATAATTTCGCCGGTAAAATTTTTGGTGTTTGAATAAAAAATTCCCACACGCGTGATTTTTCGTGAACAACGACTTCTTTGATCTCTGATGCTTGGATCAGCGGATGCTGCTGCTCTGTCTCGGCTAATTCAATTTGTCGTAATAAACTTTCGAACAACTCACGATTTTTAGACAAAATGACATCTCCTTCACTTTTTCAAGTATGTTCCAGTATACCTGTTTTTTTTTATGATTGCATTAGAAAAAGGATCGAAATAATTTCGATCCTTTCATTTTAAAAGAAGAAACGCTGGATATCATTCCATGTGACTAAAATCATTAGCAGCATGATAAAACCAAATCCGATCATGGTAATCATACCTTCTTTGTCTGGATCGAGCGGTTTTCCACGGACTCCTTCGATGAAATTCAATAAAATTTTCCCGCCATCAAAAGCTGGGATTGGCAACAAATTAACAATTCCCAAGTTAATTGATAATAACGCCATCAAATAAATGACTGTTTTGATTCCTGCTCTTGATGCTTCTGCGGACATCTGATACATCATTACAGGCCCGCCAAGCTTATCAAGACTAAATCCTGTGAACAACGAGCCTAGCGCTCCAAAAATCCTAGTGACCATATCCCACGATTGAGTCAGACCGCCGATTACTTTGTCGCTAAAACTCGTCTTCATATAAGGCGTCACACCAATTTGGCCAACTTTTTCACCATTACTCTTAATACTTTTCGGTGTCATCTGCACTGTCTTTTCTTTACCATCTCGTTCAATCACTACATTTAATTCTTTGCCTGGTTTTTTCGTAACAGTATTAGTCAGATCGTCCCAAGTAGAGATTTTCTTCCCATTAACAGAAACGATTGCATCGTGATCCCTTAGTCCTGCTACTGCTGCCGGGCTATCCGCTTGAACCGTTCCAATTTGATTGGTTGCATAATCTGCTACTCCGCCTTGTAAAAAAGCTAAGGCAATAAACAATATGATTGTCAGAATGAAATTATTCATCGGTCCAGCAAAATTAGTCAAAATACGTGAACTCAACTTCGCTGATTGAAACTGGACATCCCGCGGAGCAATCCGAACCTCCGTTCCACTTTCTTCAATCACTGTTGCGTCATGCTGTACATTATAACTCGTCTCTTGACTCTCATCACCATTTACATATCCTTTAATGACCAAATCATCTACAAGATCAGCAGTGATCAGCTCCATTGGGATACTGTTGGGTAATTGAATTTTTTTACTAACATTAATCCGACGAACTTTATTATCTGAAGTCAGCTCAACTGACAGTGGCATCCCTGGACTCAATTCAGTTTCTTCATCTTCTAAACCAGCCATTCTCACATAACCACCAATTGGTAATAGACGCAACGTGTATGTAGTACCATCTTTTCCCATGTGAGCTATAAGTTTTGGTCCCATGCCAATTGAAAATTCTCGGACTAAAATTCCCGCGCGTTTTGCGAAGAAAAAATGTCCGAACTCATGAACAATTACAAGAACACCAAAAACGATTAAAAACGTAATAATCGTACGCATAATTTTCCTACCTTCACTAGTTTCTTAGAGATAGTTTATCATAGTCTCAAAAAAAAACATTCCTTTACTGATCATTTCATAGAAAATTTAAAGAAACTCTGAGTAAAACTCAAAGCTTTTACTTTAACTACGTCTTTTCAAAAAAACCAGTAAGATAATAAAAAGAGCGTTTCCGCTCTTTTTAAAATACACCCAATAAATGCATTACAGGAAAGACGAACAGCATACTGTCAAAACGATCTAAAATTCCACCGTGCCCTGGTAAAATATTTCCTGAATCTTTCACCCCATAATGTCGTTTGATTGCTGACTCTACTAAATCTCCAAATTGCCCCACAACTGAGAAAATAATCGTAAAAATAATCATCGTCACTAGATTATGTTGAAATGCTGCGGGTTGAACTAAAAGGAACACTACTGCTACAATGACCGCACTTGCGATACCGCCTAGTGCACCTTCAACTGTTTTGTTTGGTGAAATATCTGGCCACAGTTTATGCTTTCCGATTTGGCGTCCTAGCATGTAAGCACCAATATCTGTTGCCCAAACTACAAAGAACGCAAACAGTAAAATCGCTAACCCATCAGCTCGGGCTGTAACTAAATTTTGAAAACCAACACCTACGTATAAACTTGCAACAATTGGAAAACCTGCTTCATCAATAGTATAGGTATTCTTCGAAACAACAGAAAATCCTAAAATAATCATTACAGTTAAATAGAATAATAGAAAATTAATATTATCTCCACTTAAAAACGGCATCCAACGCTCTGCTGGCAAAACCAAAAAGACTGCACCTAAAATCGAAAGCACTCCCTCAAAACTCAAAATCGCAAGTCCTTTCATGCGGAACAACTCATATACACCAATCCCAGCTAGTATTGCTGCTGCTAGTTCTACCGCGATTCCACCGACATAAAGAATCGGAATAAAGATTATTAAAGCAACAACTGCGGTAATGACTCGTTGTCTCATTTCTTATCCTCCTTGTTCAAGCCTCCAAAACGCCGATTTCTTTGTTGGAAAGAAGCGATTGCTGCTTCTAAGTGGTTACCATCAAAGTCCGGCCATAGGGCTTTAGTGAAATATAACTCGCTATAAGCTAATTGCCACAGCAAGAAATTACTGATTCGTTCTTCTCCGCTCGTTCGAACAACTAATTCAGGATCTCTCAATTCTTTAGTTAGAAAACCCGTCATTAAATGATCACCAACGATGTCATCATTGATCGATTCAACGGAAAGTTCATCATTTTTGACCTCTTGAGCCATTTGCTTAATCGCCGTGATGATTTCAGCACGGCTTCCATAATTCAAGGCAAAGTTTAAAACCAAGCCATCGTTTTGAGCCGTTTGCTCAATTGCGCGCTTCACGGCATCTTGAGTGTGTGCAGGTAAATATTCTTCGTAGCCCATTACATGGACTTGTACGTTTTCTTCAATCAATTCTGGTACAAAAGTATCAAAAAAATCTACTGGCAGTTGCATCAAAAAATTAACTTCCTCTTCGGGTCGTTTCCAATTTTCTGTTGAGAAAGCATACAATGTTAGAACTTTTACGCCTAAACGATTCGCATGTTTCGTGATTTTTTTAACTGTTTCCATACCTTCTTTATGTCCGGCAATTCTCGGTAACCGTCGATTTTGTGCCCAGCGGCCGTTACCATCCATAATAATCGCAATATGCTTCGGTACAGCACCTTCGGGATCAAAAACGAATTGCGCAGCTTCTGGCGTATATTTTTGTTTTTGTGGAAAAAAACGCAACACCATGTTTTTCCCTCCTCTATTAAAATCGCAAATTTAGAAATACTTTTGAAAAGTCATCTGCCATTATAACAATAAAATGCGGTTATTCCTACGAAAAATAAATACCTTTAGGCTTTTTCAATGAATTTAAATTGCCCATGCCAAGGCAAAACGCAGCAAAAAAACCCAAAGAAATATTCTTCAGGTTTTTTCTATCAGTTTAAACTTCTAACAATTCCTTTTCTTTTTCAGCAACAATTGAGTCAATCGCCTTAATGTTGTCATCTGTCAATGACTGGATATCTTTTTCAGCGTTGCGTAAGTCATCCTCTGTCAAATCACCATTTTTTTGTTGTTTTTTATAATCATCCATCGCATCACGACGAATATTACGAACAGCAATTTTTGCACCTTCTGACTCTTTTTTAACTTCTTTAGCTAATTCTTTACGGCGTTCTTCTGTCAGCTGAGGAATCACCAAACGAATCACATTACCATCATTAGCTGGATTCAATCCAATATCACTGGCTAGGATCGCTTTTTCCACATCATTAATCATATTTTTGTCAAATGGTGTTACCATTAATACACGCGCTTCTGGGATAGTGATCGATGCCATTTGGTTAACAGGTGTTGGTACACCGTAATAGTCAACTGTGATACGATCAAGCAAGCTTGCATTTGCACGACCAGCGCGAATTTGGCCTAATTGACGCTGCAAAGCCTCTTGAGCCTTCTTCATTTTGTCTTTTGCTTCATTCATTACTACATCTGCCATTTTATTTCCCCCTAACAGTTGTCCCGATATTTTCACCGAGCACAACACGTTTAATATTTCCTGGTTCATTTAAATTAAAAACAACAAGTGGAATGTCATTATCCATGCTTAATGAACTTGCTGTTGAATCCATGACTTGCAACCCTTTAGCGATTACATCTAAATGTGTCAATTCTTCATATTTCACTGCATTTTCATCAAGTTTCGGATCAGCTGAATAAACACCATCAACATTATTTTTCGCCATCAAGATTACGTCAGCATTTACTTCTGCCGCTCTTAATGCCGCTGTTGTATCAGTTGAGAAGTAAGGATTTCCTGTACCGCCGGCAAAAATAACGATGCGTCGTTTTTCAAGGTGACGCTCCGCTTTGCGACGAATATATGGTTCTGCGATTTGACGCATTTCAATTGATGTTTGGACACGCGTCGGTACACCGATATTTTCCAACGCATCTTGCAATGCCAAAGCATTCATCACAGTTGCTAACATACCCATATAATCCGCTTGAGCACGTTCCATCCCCATTTGCGCGCCGATTTGTCCGCGCCAAATATTTCCGCCGCCTACAATAATCGCCATTTCAATACCTAAATCATGTACTTCTTTGATTTCTTCAACGATTTCTTGGATCACTGGTGGATTGATACCAAATTTTTCATCGCCAGCTAGGGCCTCTCCACTGAGTTTCAATACTACACGTTTATACTTTGGTTCATTCATCTCTCAATACCTCCACTGTCACTCTATTGATATTTTAGCATACTCTGCCTTTGAAGCGAGCGTAATTTGAATTTGCTTAAAAAAAGGGAGCGCACTTTTCACGTGCGTTCCCGACTGTTTTAAAAACAGAATTATTTTTTAATTTGGCTCATAACTTCTTCAACAAAGTTATCTTCTCGTTTTTCGATACCTTCGCCAACTTCAAAACGAACAAAGCTTGCAACTGTAGCACCTTTAGAAGATACATATTTTTCAACAGTCATATCAGGATCTTTAACGAATGGTTGGTCAACCAAAGCGATTTCTGCTTTAAATTTATTCAAACGTCCAATAACCATTTTTTCAACGATATTAGCTGGTTTGCCTTCATTTAATGCTTGTTCAGTAAGAACAGTTTTCTCATGCTCCAACTCAGACTCTGGGATTTGGCTTTCGTTTACATAACGAGGGTTAATTGCAGCAACATGCATTGCAACATCTTTTGCAACTGATTCGTCAGTAGTACCGTTTAATAATGCTAAAACAGCGATACGTCCACCCATATGCAAGTATCCGCCAAATGCTGCATTGTCTTCTTTTTCAACAACTTCAAAACGACGGAAATTGATTCTTTCACCGATAACTTGAGTCGCTTCAATCAAAGCTGCTTCTAAGGTTTCGCCTTTAGCGTTAGTTAATTTCATTGCTGCATCCATGTCAGCTGGCTTATGTTCAGCTACTAATGATGCAATTTCCTTAACTAGATCTTGGAACATTTCATTTTTAGAAACGAAGTCTGTTTCAGAGTTTACTTCAACAATTGCAGCAGTATTTCCATGGATTGCAACTGAAGCTAAACCTTCAGCAGCAATGCGGTCATTTTTCTTAGCTGCTTTAGCCATACCTTTTTCACGTAAAAGGTCCACAGCTTTTTCAATGTCGCCTTCTACTTCTACTAATGCTCGTTTAGCATCCATCATCCCTACGCCAGTCATGTCACGTAGTTCTTTTACCATTTTAGCTGTTACGTCTGCCATTTTAAGGGCCTCCTTAGTTTTTCTAAAAAAGCTGCTTCAAAGGAAAATATTTACTTTGAAGCAGCATATGCTACGAAATTATTCAGCTGATTCAGTAGAAGCATTGTCGCCTTCCACTACATCAACGATTTCTTCGATTGAAGTTGCTTGTCCGCCATCTTCAGCTACGAAGTCTTCTTCTGCCACTTGATCTTCACCTTGATTGCCTTCGATGAAAGCATCAGCCATTTTTGCAGTGATCAATTTCACAGCACGGATAGCATCATCATTTGAAGGGATAACTACATCTATTTCATCTGGATCGCAGTTTGTATCAACCATAGCAACGATAGGAATGTTCAATTTATGAGCTTCTTGAACAGCAATACGTTCTTTACGAGGATCAACGATATACATAACATCTGGAATACGAGGCATATCAGCGATACCGCCTAAGAATTTTTCTAAACGTTCGCGTTCTTTGTTCAAACCAACAACTTCTTTTTTAGGCAATACTTCGAAAGTACCGTCTTGTTCCATAGCGTTGATTTGTTTCAAACGAGCAATACGTTTTTGGATTGTATCCCAGTTAGTTAAAGTTCCACCTAACCAACGATGGTTTACATAGTATTGACCAGCGCGGATAGCTTCTTCTTTGATTGCTTCTTGAGCTTGTTTCTTAGTACCTACGAACAATGCAACGCCACCGTCTTCAGCAACATCTTTCATGTAGTCGTAAGCTGCATCTACTAATTTGACTGTTTTTTGCAAGTCAATGATGTAGATTCCGTTTCTTTCTGTGAAGATGTATTTCTTCATTTTTGGGTTCCAGCGACGAGTTTGGTGACCAAAATGTACGCCGGCTTCTAGTAATTGTTTCATAGACAATACTGACATTTGTGTTTCCTCCAATTGGTTTTTTGTTTTCCTCTCCTGCTCTCTTCTTTATAAGGAACTGACTAGCAGCACCGCCTTACAAATCAAGTCAGAATGTGGATTTTTGTGAATAGTCTCCTACACACAATTAGTTATTATACAAGAAGCTTTTTAATAAATCAATCCTTTTCTATTGCTTTTCAGTACATTAATATTTGTAAAGGAATACTGTTTAAAAAAACTTTTTCTGCTATACTGAGTGCATAATTATAATTATGATTTTTTCTTAGCAACATGAGTATAAAAAAAGTAAGGCCTTTTCGAGCGCTTACTATGAGAAACACACGGATTTTAAACCCGTTCACTACATAGGAATAAGGAGTTTTTTTATGCGAAAAAAAGATCGACACGAATTAATCAAGCAAATTATTTCAGACAATCCCATTAGAAACCAAAATGAATTAATGGATTACTTACAGCAGTATCAAGTATCAGCTACTCAAGCGACAATCTCGAGAGATATTCGTGATTTGAAAATCGTGAAAACAATTGACGAATCAGGCAAACCACGCTTTGAAATATTTCAAGAGCAGCAAGTCCCTTCTGAGGATGATGATATCAAACGTTTGATTCGTATGACTAGCGATGTAATTATTAAGGTAGATACCGTTCAATTTATGACCATTGTCAGTACTCTACCCGACAACGCCCACTTGTTAGCTTCAGTCTTAGATGACCTTTCAAGCAACCTGATTGTCGCAACAATGGCGAGTTTTGATACAATTATTATTATTTCAAGAACACCTGAAGATGCACAATCAGTTACTGCTTTTTTACAAAATCCATCAACTATTTCCATTTTTAGTTAGCAAAAAAACCGGAGAAGATTTCTCCGGTTTTTATTTACATTTTATTCGGCGCATGAACACCTAACAGTCGTAAATCTTCTTTTAAGATGACTGTTACTGCATGAACCAATGCCAGACGAGCGTTTTTCTGCTCATCATCCACTAAAATTTTCGTGTGGGCATAATATTTATTAAAAGCCTGAGCTAACTTGATCGAATGCTTTGCAATCACTGAAGGCTCGTATTGATCTGCCGCCTGCATCACGACCTCAGGATAACTTTGAAGCAATTTGATGATCTCCCAGCTATCTGCATCATTCAGTGCATAATCTGTTTCATTTTCAACACTAAAGCCTGATTTTTCTAAAATAGTCATTGCACGAGCATGTGTATACTGAACATAAGGACCAGTTTCTCCTTCAAAGCGTACAACTTCTTCCAAACTAAAGTCAAAATTATTCAAACGATCATTTTTTAAATCGTGGAAGACTACTGCTCCGACGCCAACTTGATGAGCAACTTCTTCTTTATTTGGTAAATCAGGATTTTTTTCTTGGATTTGAGCGAATGCAGAGTCTTTTGCTTCGTTCAAAACTTCTTCCAATAAAACAATTTTTCCTTTACGTGTTGATAGTTTCTTACCATCTTTTGTAATCAAACCAAATGGTATGTGAATCATTTCGTCCGACCAATCGAAATCCATTTCTTTCAAAACAGCTTTTAACTGTTTAAAGTGTCCGCTTTGCTCATTCCCCACAACGTACAAAGATTTAACAAAATTATACTCGCGCTTACGATAAAGAGCTGCCGCTAAATCACGAGTAATGTATAATGTCGCACCGTCAGATTTCTTGATCAATGCAGGGTTCAATCCATATTTTTCAAGATCGACGATTTCTGCTCCTTCATTAGTTTGTAACAAATGTTTCTCTTCTAGCATTGTAACAACTTCATCCATCTTATCGTTATAGAAAGCTTCCCCATTATAAGAGTCAAAATCAATTTCCAACATACCATAGATTTTGTTGAACTCATTTAATGACTCGCTTCGGAACCATCTCCATAATTCTAAAGCTTCAGAATCATTTTCTTCTAATCTCTTAAACCAAGCACGTGCTTCATCATTTAGTTCGGGTTCTTCTTCAGCTTTTTCATGAAATTCCACATACAACCGTAACAGTTCGTTGATTGGCTCTGCTTTAACCTTTTCCTCAGATCCCCATTTTTTATAAGCCACAATTAATTTACCAAATTGGGTTCCCCAATCACCTAAATGGTTAATCTTAATTGGCTGATAACCTATTTTACTTAAGATCAGACTGATTGAATTACCAATCACTGTTGAGCGCAGGTGCCCCATTGAAATTGGTTTTGCAATGTTTGGCGAAGACATATCAATCGTCACATTGCCCTCATTTCCAATGCTGCTGTCACCGAAATGATTTTCTTCTTTAGCAATTTGTTTTAAAACCATGCTGGAAATCACTTCTTTTTTCATGAAAAAGTTCAAATATGGACCCACGACTTCAATTTTTTCAAATGCTGTTGGATCGATTTTTTCCGCTAATTCTGCAGCGATTTGCTGAGGTGCTTTACGAAATACTTTCGCTAAAGCAAATGCCGGAAATGCAACATCTCCATGGTCCACTGATTTAGGATTTTCCAGCAAACGTTCTACTTCTGATAACGAAAGGTTTTCTTTTACTACTTCAAAAACAGCTTGTGCGACGATTTCTTTGTTATTCATCCAAATTTCCTCCCTATTTATCCATCAATTCTGAGATTCAGACAATCGCTTTCCGAAAATAAATCTGATTCTCACTTCGCATACGTTTCTACTTATACAGCTAAGGCGAATGGCAAAATTCACAAAAAAAAGTCTCTGATGTACAAAATACATCAGAGACGAGAATTCCCGCGGTACCACTCTTATTGTCGTAAACGACCAACTTAGGCTATAACGGTAGCTGCCGATTCATCTCGAAAGTGCGCCCTCTATTTTTGTTTATTCGGCTCTCACCTACCCGAACTCGCTGAGAAACAGACCATAGACTTCTCTTTTTCATCGATGAATAATTATCTGGGATTCATATTAACAGAAAAATCTCCATCTGACTAGTCAAGTAAAGTATTTTATGCTTTCGGAATGAATAAATTTCCTAAAGTTGCGGCCATCACGGCTTTGATTGTATGCATCCGGTTTTCAGCTTGTTGGAATTGCAAAGCATTTTTGCCTCGGAAGACTTCATCAGTGACTTCCATTTCTTTCAATCCATATTTTTTCTTAGTCTCTTTCGCTACTTCTGTTTCAAGATCATGAAAAGCTGGTAAACAATGCAAAAAAATTGTTTCATTTTTTTGCGTTTTCATCATTAACTCTTGGTTGACCTGATAGGGTAATAACAGTTCAATGCGTTCTTTGAAAGTCTCCTCTTCTCCCATTGATACCCATACGTCAGTATAAATAATATCCGCCTGAGCTACCCCTTGATCGATATCATCTGTAATTAAAACGTTTCCTTTTGATGCTTTTGCATATTCTTCAGCCATCACTATCAAATCGTTTTCTGGAAATAGTTTTTCCGGTGTCACGATTGAAATGTTTATACCTAAAATCGCACTGGTAATTAAAAGAGAATTAGCTACATTGTTTCTGCCATCACCAACATATGCTAATGTTAAGCCTTCTAATTTTCCAAAATGTTCTTTGATCGTCAAAAAGTCTGCTAGCATTTGTGTCGGGTGCCATTCATCAGTTAACCCATTCCATACTGGTACCCCTGAATACTCGGCTAAAGCTTCAACAGTTTTTTGAGAAAAGCCACGATACTCAATCCCATCAAACATACTTCCGAGAACCTTGGCCGTATCTTCTACAGATTCCTTTTTACCTAATTGAATATCATTTTTACCTAAATACTCAGGATGGGCTCCTAAATCAATTGCAGCCGTCGTAAAAGCTGCACGTGTACGAGTAGAGGTTTTTTCAAATAGTAATGCGATATTTTTTCCCGCTAAATATTTATGCGAAATATTCTGTTGCTTCAGATCTTTTAAATGTGCTGCAAAATCAATTAGATAAAGTAATTCTTCTTTTTTGAAATCATTCTCTTTTAAAAAGCTTTTCCCTTGAAAAATACTAGTCATTGTAATCCCTCCATTAAATGAATATTAAT
>NZ_JAFLVR010000076.1 GCF_017315985.1 Candidatus Enterococcus murrayae
CAAAAAAAGCCTAAAAATTTCTTAATTTTTAGGCTTTTTTTGTGCTGATATTTTCGTTGTTAACGATTGTTTCCTGCCTGGACCAGCTCGCGCAGCTTCTGCGGATCGATCAAATAGCCCGCTTTATTTTTTTTAATATAACCATTATCCCGCAAGTATTTGAAGGTATAAGTCAAATGCCGATAGCTGACTCCTAAATAATCAGCAATTTGCGTATTATTTTCATTGTATTGATCATTTACGGCAACCTCTAACAATAATGCCGCTAGACGATACTTTAATTCAAAGGTTTGAGCGTTGGAAAAATGCTCCATCCGCAGCAGCAGCTTTCTTCCAATATATTGCGCGATAAAAATCGGAAAATCAGGACCTTTCATTAACGAATCGTCTACAACGCTTAACGGAATTGCTAAGCAGCAAACTGAATCGATCGCGACTACATCTTTCGGTGCGGCCTCCGCCTTGACCAAGGTCAGCTCTCCAATAAAATCGCCGGTTTCGAGAAACTGCAGGATCAGATTTTTCCCATTCGGCTCTTGTTGAATGATCCGGGCTTTTCCCTCTAGCAATACATAGAGGTTCTTCAGTTTCGTCCCTTGATTCACAATTTTCTCGTTGCTGTCATAGCGGATCACAAAGCTTTGCTTTAAGATTGGTTCCGTTAAGAATGGCAGGTCTAGCTGATTGAGTAAATACTCGTTTGATTCGTGATAGTTTTCTTTCTTCATTTTTTTCTCCTATTAGGCTATATCTCCTAGTGGTAAATTTTTACTTCCGTCATACTTATCCTATCAATTAGTTATCGGAGGAACAATCATGATGAATCGAAAAAATATCACCCTTTCTTTTTTATACTACCTGATCAGTGCTTTTGGGATCAGCTTAACGCTGAAGGCCAGCATTGGTGTCAGCAGCTTCAACTCCCTCAATGCTACGCTGGCTGAGTTCAGTCACATCAAAATTGGCACCATCACCGCGGCCTTGAACTTCCTATTTTTGATCAGCTGCCTGCTGCTGGACCCGCAGCGTAAACTAAAAAATTACCTGACGATGGGGATTGCTCTGCTGTTTTTTGGCTCGACAATCAATCTTTTTACGTATTTCATTTTTCCCCTCTTTACCCTGCATTCCTATCTTTTAAAATGTCTGCTCTTTATTCTAGGAACGATCATTGCCGGTATCGGGACGGGACGAGTTTTGAAATATCAGGTGCTCAAATTTCCCATCGAGACCTTTTGTCTGTTTTTATCTGAACGAACCACACGAAGCTTCAAATTCTATCGCTACAGCATTGATTTACTCTGTATCATGGCCGCTTTGCTGCTGACTTTTGCCTTTCATTTGACCTTGATGGTGCGAGAAGGTACAGTAATCAGCTTTCTCCTACTGTCCCCAGTGATCGCTTTGGCCAAAGAGTAGCGAAAAAAGCGGAAAAGGTCTGAGAGAATGAACAGCTTCACTCTCTCAGACCTTTTTACGTTTGCTTCAACGCAGCTTAAAAATTGTGATAATGCTGCTGCCGAGCAGCTTCGTTTACTATCAAAAAAAATCCAGAACAATGCTCGTGATCAATTTTCTATCTGAGAAAAATACTGATGGCACAGCTCTTTGGTCGCACTGTAGATTTTGCGGTAACGGGCATAGACTTTTTTATACCTTTCGACTTGCTGAGGTTGAGGCTGAACCGCCTCTTTGTAAGCAACAAATTGATCCGCACATTCCCGTAAATCGGAAAACCATTGACAGCCTACAGCGGCAAGCATCGCTGCTCCTAGTCCAGGTCCCTGTTCGGTTTTTAATGTAACGATTGGCGTATCGAAAATATTCGCCTGCATTTGCAGCCAGCTCTTGTTTTTCGCTCCCCCGCCTACGGATACAAGCTTCTCTATTTTTTCATCAGCTACTGCTTCAATTATTCGCTGGGAATCCTTTAATGAAAAAGTAATTCCCTCTAACACGCTGCGAGTAAAATCCTTTAATTGATGATGGGTGTCGATCCCAATAAAGCTTCCTCTAATTTGACTATCGGTATATGGCGTACGTTCTCCCACGATATAAGGAGAAAACAGCAGGCCATCACAGCCAATCGGCACTGTGTCTATTTCCGACAGCAGCTCTTCAAAGGGCTGATTTTTTGCAAAGGTATTTTTGAACCAATTCAAACTATTTCCCGCTGACAAAGTAACCCCCATTGAATAGGCCGTATTTTCCATCCCATGATAAAAAACATGCAGCTTGCCTTGATAATCTCTATCAACCTTGTCCTCATACTTAAGAAAGACACCGCTTGTCCCAATGGAACACAGTCCTGTTCCGGCTTTGACCACACCAGAGCCTAGCGCAGCACAAGCATTGTCCGCCCCACCAGCAATAATTTTGATGTCGCGTGAAAAACCAAAACGCTCTTTTAATTCTGGCTTCATCACACCCACAACAGTGGAGGATTCTACCAGCGGAGGCAAAATGGACGCTGGAACAGCCCACGCCTCTAACAACTCTGTATCCCATGTTTTGTTGTCCTGATTTAACATTAAGGTACCGGCCGCATCCGAATAATCCATCGCAAAATTATCTGTGAACCAAAAGCGCAAATAATCTTTCGGCAGCTGGATCTGCTTTACCTCTTTCCAAATTTCAGGTTCATTTTCTTGAACCCATAAAATTTTAGGCAAGGTAAAGCCTTCTAAAGCGATATTTTTCTCGCGCTTAAGAATGGTATCGCCCATCGTCTCATTGATTTTTTTGCATTGCTTCGTTGTCCGAACATCATTCCATAAAATTGCTGGACGTAAGGGCTCATGCTTCTCATCTAAAAGGACCAAACTATGCATTTGCCCTGAAAAGCTGATTCCTTCTAATGAATCTGTTAACTCTGGAAGTTTTGAGACTAGATCCTCTATCACCTGATCCGCCGCCTCAATCCAGGAAAGCGGATTTTGTTCACTGTAGCCAATCTCAGGGGTATCCATAGGATAAGAATGGGAAGCTTCTGCCACCACTTGTCCGTTTTTATCAACTACCAGTCCTTTAAGCGCGCTTGTTCCTAAATCCAAGCCTAATACGTAAGTCATCTTCTCACCTCTCTGATAAAGAAGTAATGGGAGATAAGCTTTTTTATCTCCCATTACTATGATCGTTCCTTTATTTTGTGCTGTCTGTGCTTTCTTCAGCTGAATCATCAACAGAATCTGTTTTCACTTTATTCTTTTCTTCACCATAGCTCTTCAAATCTGCAGCCTTAACATATTTTACGTCGATTGGAATCGTAGAATCGATTTTTTCTCCATCAATGGCTTTGACAAGATTTTCAATTACTTGGTATCCAATTTGATAAGCATCCTGGTCAACGATTGCTGTGATTCGACCGTCGTCAATTCCTTTTTCCCAAGTTTTCGTGTAATCAAATCCATAGTGAAGGATCTTTCCAGCTTTTCCTTGCGACTCAAGGGCACTCATGACACCAACATCGGGGCCTTCAGAGCCTAATGAGAATACCGTTACTAAATCTTTGTTGGCAGAGATATAGCCCTCTAGCTGTTTCTTTGATTCAGAAGGTTGGTCATTGTCTTGAATCGTCGATAAAAATTTGAAGTTTTTAGCCTCTTCACCATAAACTTCTTTGAAGCCTTTTTTTATTCCCTTTTCGCGGTCAATCATGGTCGGTTGCGCCACATCCACACACACAATCGCGATAGAACCGCTGGTGATGCCTTTTTCCTTCATTTCTTCTGCTGCATGTTTTCCTAACTCTTCACCAGCAGATACGTTATTCGTTCCTACGTAAGCCGTGCGATCATCAGGATTTTCTAAATCCGCATCAAACGTGATAACTGGAATGTCTTTGTCCCCTGCTGCCTTTATCGGATCCACAAAGGATTTCTTTTCGATTGGTGCAACCGCAATCCCTGCGACATTCTTCTGTGTTGCTTCTTTAATGAAGCCCATGTGTTTTTCTTTTTTACTAGGTTCAGCAGATGGCGAGGTTTTCGTAACCAATGTATACCCCAACTCTTTCGCTGCATCTTCAGCCCCTTTTTTCATTGGGTTCCAGTAAGCGCCTGTATCAACGATCGGAACAAAATATAGCGTCTTTTTAGCGTCTCCATCTGCGGAGCTCCCCTTACCACATCCCGTAGTTAAAAATAATGCCGCGACCAACATGCCAATCAGTACGATTCTTCCTTTTTTAAACATTTTTGCACATTCCTTTCCCTGCTTCACATTTTTTATAAAAATTATTTTTGTTTCTACGATTGTCGACTTGCTCTACGTTTAAAGTAATCAACGATAATCGCGAAAATGATGACCAAACCGGTAACCGTGTCTTGCAAGAATGAATTGACGCCCATGAGTGTCAAACCGTTTTTAAAGACCTGCAAGGTTAAGATCCCTGCGACCGCGCCGCCTATCGTACCGATACCGCCGCTAAAGGACGTTCCTCCCATGATCGCCGCCGCCATCGCAAACAAATCTAAGCCGTTCGCGTCTTTCGAAGCGCCGCCATTCAGGTTAGAAACAATCAGCAAGCCCGCAATTGCCGCAAGCATGCCTTCAATCATGAAGATTTTGACAATGTGCAAATCGATATTGATGCCTGATAACCGTGCGGCTTCCGGGTTTGAACCTACCGCGTACGTATATCTGCCTAGTCGTGTATTCTTCATTACAAAAACAAAAATGATAATCACAATGATGAAGATCAATGCATTACTTTTGACCATGTCTGTTCCAATCGGTGTTTTCGCCAGCTTGTTGAACCATTCTTTCTCAGAACCGATAAACTGCTCATCCGTAAAGAAGCCAAGCATCCCTTTAATGACGTAGCTCGTACCAAGAGTCAAAATAAAAGAGGGCAAATCGAATTTTTTGATCAAAAGGGCATTCATCGTTCCTAAAGCAGCTCCGACTACTAATGAGATAGCGATTACAATTGGTGCCGGCAAGCCGCTATTCGAAGCATAAAGCCCCACCATCCCTGCTGCCATACCTACATAACCGATCGACAAATCCACATTTCCACAGATTAAAATCATCGAGTAAGCAACGGTCAAAATTCCTACTGGTGGAATTTGCTGCAAAAAGTTTTCGATATTGTAGGAACTTAGAAAATCTCCATTTGTAATCGTAAAGTAAAGTACTAAAATGATTAACACTAGGTAGACCGAATAATTCATAAAAAGAGATTTGATATCCAGATTCTTTTTTTCTTTTTCCATTTTTTTATCTCCTTCATTCCGTAGTTGTACAAACAAAATGTGACCTTAAACAAATTTTTTTTGAATTATTGGCCCAGTGTTGCGTACTTCATAATGACTTCCTGCGCTTCATCTTTCATATCTGTATAATCAGAAACATTTATTTCTCCGGTAATTTCTCCCTCTCGAAAGACCTGAATCCGATCACAAATCCCAAGTAGTTCTGGGATTTCAGAAGAAACAATCAGAACTGTCTTTCCCTGCAGGGCTAACTGATTGATAATCGAATAGATCTCTGATTTCGCCCCAACATCGATCCCTTTTGTCGGCTCATCAAAAATGTATACCTGATTATCCGCATTCAGCCATTTGGCTAAGACTACTTTTTGCTGATTCCCGCCTGAGAGGCTTGAAACAGGGTTTTCAATGTTACTGACTTTTATGTTTACATCCTTCACGAAACGATTCGCAGTCGCCTTCAAATCCGCATGATTTAATGCGAACCGATTCAAGTGAGTAATCGTGATGTTGTCTTTAATCGACAGTCCCAGCATTAATCCTTGATGCTTTCGATCTTCTGTCAAAAGTCCGACTCCGTTGCGGATCGCGTCAACAGGCGATTTTATGGTTACTGATTTACCATCAAGCTTAATCTCTCCAGTCTTGGCACGATCTGCGCCGAAAATCAATCGCATCGTCTCGGTTCTTCCGCTGCCAACTAGACCTGCAAAGCCTAAAACTTCGCCTCGTCTAGCTTTAAAGCTGACGTCTTTTACATGACCAAAGCGATCGGAAAGATGATCGACTTCTAAATAAGTTTCGCCAATCTCTGTTGTTTGCTTAGGATATAAATCGTTGATTTCACGCCCTACAAGCATTGAAATGATCTGATCCTCTGACAAGTTTTTCACGTCATCCGTCGCAATGTATTTGCCATCTCGCATGATGGTGATGCGTTCGCCTAATTCAAAGATTTCTTTCATGCGATGTGAGATGTAAATACTAGAAAACCCTTTTTCCTTTAATCGACGAATGATAATGAACAGTATTTCCACATCCTTATCCGATAAAGAAGTGGTCGGTTCATCGAAAATGATTACCTTGGCATTTAAACTGAGGGCTTTGGCAATCTCAATCAGCTGCTTGTTAGCAGTAGAAAGGGAACCTACATGAGCATCTGGACTCACATTGGCTCCAACAAGATTGAGCCAGTACAATGTATCCTCATGCAATTTCTTAAAATCAACGATCCCAAGTGTCTTATTTTTATAAGGCAGCCGACCAATATAAACATTTTCAGCCACAGATAAATCCTCTGCTAGATTTAATTCTTGATGAACAAAACCAATGCCTAGCTCTGTTGCTAAGTCTGTCGTCATTTTCGGAATTTCTTTTCCTTCAAAAATAATTTTCCCAGCATCTTTCTCAATCAAGCCAGCTAAAATGTTCATTAAAGTAGATTTTCCGGCACCATTCTCGCCCATAAAAGCGTGAATTTCCCCTTTTCGAACCTCAAGGTTTGCTTTTTTCAGCACTTGAACGGGACCAAAACTTTTTTCAATATCCGTCATTGAAAATAAAAGCTCGTTCTCCATGACAACCTCCTTCTATTTCTGAAAAATTAATCAATTAGCAGCGAAGGAACTACACTTCCTGATACCGGAAATAATCAAAGACCGCTGGAAGGTTGTAGCCGGAGTAATCGACATTCACCATGCCCACGAATGCTCCTGTAAAAAATCCGCCGTAGCTTGAATTGACATAATCATCCGACAATACTTTTGCATCTAATTGAACTGGAATAGCTGTCCAGTTTTCTCCATCAAAAGAGTAGGCATAGGAGTAGGTCGAAGTAGACACGATCGTTTTAAAATATACATACTCGATATCTTCGGGAACAGCAATCGCCGCTTCCTTCAAATAGCTCTTGAATCTCCCTTGATTGTTTTCTGTTACTTCAATGACACGGCCGTTTACTTCATTCCACGTTAGCTGGATCATAGACCAATGGGTTGAATTATAGTAATTGGTAAGACCAGCCAGTTGCTGGAAGGTCGTTGGTCTATAACGAACTTTCGTTTCCGCTACAAAATCAAAGGCCTGCCACCGTCGCGCTACCAATGAATTTTCATGTACATTCGCCAGGCTGCCCAAGCCGTTCAGCCATAGCTGACCGTCTTTAATCGTTCCGATACAGTCGCTGAAGGGAACTCTTAGTGTTTGGAAATGAATGTTCAACTCGTTTTGCTCGAACGGATCATCGTTAACCGTATTCGATTCGTATTCAAACGGCTCTGATCCTTTAGGCGCATCGACTACCATACTGCCTTGTTTTCCGCCAACAATCTCAGGCCATCCTTCCTCCGTCCAGGCCACCTTTTGAATAGCGGTTTCTCTGCCTAACGTGCACCACCCGCGAGGATCATGAGCAGATTCATAGGCATGATGCCACGGTCGTCCAGTCAAATGAGCAAAATACCATTCGCCATTTGGCGTATCAACCAACGAACCGTGCCCACATTTTTGCAACGGATTATCAGGTGCATCGAATGCTGTTAAAAAGGTTTCTGGCTGACTTTCATAGGTGCCACGAAGTGTTTTTGATCGTGCAACAACTTCTTGGTGAGCATAGGACGTGCCGCCTTCTGCGCAAAATAGATAATAATAGCCAAATAATTTATAAAGGTGCGGGCCTTCAACTAATTTCACGTCCGTTCCCCGCCAAATAATTGTCGCAGTTTCAGGTAATAATCGCTGCTCCTCCACCGAATACTCTGTGCATTTTATTCCATTAAAAGCATGATGATATTCGCGATGATCCCATTCCATTTGCACTAGATATTTTTTCCCGTCATCATCATGAAAAAGTGAGGCATCAAATCCCACACCATTTAAATGAATCGGATCACTCCATGGTCCTTCGATCGTCTCAGCAGTAGTCAAATAATTGGTACAATCCTTAAACGCGCCATCAACTACCTTTACATCAGTATAGACAAGCCAAAATTTCCCATCGGCATAAGATAAATCAGGAGCCCAGATTCCTCCAGAGTCAGCGTTACCTTTCATATCAAGTAGTGCAACATTTGCTAGTGGACGTGTGACTAATTGCCAATGAACCAAATCCTTCGACTCATGGATTTGAACTCCAGGAAACCATTCAAACGTAGAATTGGCAATATAATAAGTGTCTCCTACACGAACTATTGAGGGATCAGCATTAAAGCCCTTTAAAACCGGATTCTGTATTTTCATCGTTAGCTCCATTCCTTTTTTTCTTATTTAAGGGATACTCTCTATAATTGAAGCGTACCAAGTTTCTTACAAAGACTAGCGTAAGAGCTTTAGCAGGATTCTTTTATAGAGAGCACGCAACATTTACACTAAATAATCATTTAAACAAGATTTCACGTATTCAATATGGCTTGATTCCAGTTGAATGTCCTTCAGCTTCAGTGCATAATCGGTCAAGCTTTCCAAATCTTCTTTATCAGAAACGATTGAAGCGCCAATTCCTTCTTTGAAGCTCGCGTAACGTTCGTCCTTCAAGTCATCAAAGAAACGGTCCTCTTTCAGCTTCGCAGCAGCCTTCAAGCCTCTGGCGAAGGTATCCATTCCTGCAATATGAGCTAAGAAAAGATCATCCATTTCAAAGCTGGAGCGACGGACTTTTGAGTCAAAGTTGATTCCGCCCGGTGCGATTCCGCCATTTTCCAATACTCCGTACATCGCTAAGGTGACATCATAAACGTTGGTTGGAAACTCATCTGTATCCCAGCCAAGTAAAATATCTCCTTGGTTAGCATCCAATGAACCCAACGCTTGGTTTGCTCGAGCAACTTCAATTTCATGTTCGAACGTATGGCCTGCAAGTGTCGCGTGATTGGCTTCCAAATTCAGTTTAAATTCGCCTTCTAAACCATATTTTTGAATAAATTGTAAGGCTGTTGCCGCATCAAAATCGTATTGGTGTTTGCTTGGCTCTTTTGGTTTTGGTTCGATCAAGAATTGTGGTTTATGATTGATTTTTTCACCATATGAGATCGCCATTTTAAACAACCGTGCGATGTTGTCTTGTTCAAAGGCCATATCTGTATTTAATAAGGTTTCGTAGCCTTCACGTCCACCCCAAAATACATAGTTTTCACCGCCTAATTTTTTCGAAATATCCAAGCCTTTTTTCACTTGTGCAGCAGCGTAAGCAAAGACGTCTGCATTATTACTAGAAGCGGCACCGTTTACATATCTTGGATGGCTGAACATATTTGCTGTATTCCATAATAACTTGATTCCTGTTTGATCCATCTTTTCTTTGATTAAATCCGTGATCTCATCTAAGTTCTTATAAAACTCCGCCAAGCTGTTTCCTTCTGGAGCAATATCCACATCATGGAAACAAAAGTATTCAGCACCTAGTTTTTCTAAAATTTCAAAAAAGGCCTCTACTCGATTACGAGCGGTATCCATCTCTGTAGCCCCAAACCAAGTGCGCTGATTCGTAGGTAAACCGAATGGATCACTGCCGTCTTGTGTCATTGTATGCCAGTAAGCAACCGCGAATCGTAAATGTTCCTTCATCGTTTTTCCGGCAACTACTTCTTCTGGGTTGTAATGACGAAAAGCAAAGGGATTCTTTGTTTTCGTTCCTTCGTACTTAATTTTTTCTACATTTGGAAAATAACTCATGCTTGTTTCCTCCTAAAATCCATCTTATTCGAGTTAGTTCGTTTTCTATACTAACTAACTTGATGTCTATATAGTATCCGCTTCCATTAAAATAGTCAAGTCCTTTTTTCAAATTTATTCAATGTCTTTTTAGTATGTGAGTTTCATTTCATATTAGTATGTTTATTAAACAAATTAAATAAAAAACTAGCAAAAAATTTAATTTACCGCTATACTATAGTAAATTTATTAAATTAATGGGACGTGTTTTTCTATGAAAAATCTAAGTTATGCACGACGTACAACAAATGAATCGTTGTGCCTCGAGCTTATTATGAATAATCAAAACCTCTCTCGTGCGGATCTTGCTAATTTGACAGGTCTCACGAAAGCAACCATCTCTGTTATCGTAAAAAAATTGATTGAAGATCATTTAGTATTGGAAACAGGGATCGGCACCTCTGGGAACACTGGCGGTCGTAAACCAATCATTTTAAAGTATAACGGGAAGGCTGGTCTGTCGATCTCCATTGATGTCGGCTATAATTACATCAATGCGTTGCTAAGTTATCTCGATGGTGAAGAAATTCACTTCATTCAAAAGAAGCCGATCGTGTTAGACGAAAAGACGATTAAAACCTATTTTTCTGAGATCTTTGCTTCATTTGAAAAAAAATTACCGCGCACAACCTATGGAGTCATCGGTGTCGTAGCTGCTGTCCACGGGCCTGTCTTTAACGGTGAGATTATCTTCACCCCTCACCACAACGTAGACCAAATTGCCTTTCGAGAAATCATCGAAGAAATTAGCGATTATCCAGTTTACCTTGAAAATGAAGCAAACTTATCCGCGCTAGGAGAATACACCTTCACCTCGGATTCCTCCAGCTTAATTAGTATAAACATGCATAGCGGGATCGGGGCTGGGATTGTTATAAACGGCAAGCTGCAAGTTGGTTCGCATGGCTTTGCTGGCGAGATCGGCCATCAAATCGTTGTCATGGATGGGAAACAATGTCCCTGCGGAAATCATGGGTGTTTAGAGATGTACGCAGCAAACAAAGTCTGTTTTGAAAAATTTTCAAAAATCAAATCAATGGATTACGTGAATGCTGTCATTTTGAGAGAATACTACCAAAATCACGATCAAGATGCGCAACAAATTATTCAAGAAAATGTCCATTATTTAAGCGTCGGCATCAACAACCTAATCGCTCATTATGACCCTGAAGTCATTGTGCTGAACAGCTCTCTTTATCGGGAAATCCCAGAAATCATCCAACAGCTGAAGCAGCTTCTGTCTAATCGCTTTTCAAATGAAGTTATTGTTAGAAATACTGCACTCAACGAAAAAGCGACACTTTTAGGTGGCCTGGTGTTAAATCTGCAGCGCTTTTTAAATATCAACCAAGTGAAGCTGTCAGATTAAATCATTGATCCTGCAGCAAGCGGCTAATTTTTTTCGAGAACACTGTTTATTGAAAAAACTGCCTCAGGAATGAACCCCTGAGGCAGTTTTCTAATATCTGGATACTTTTCAATTTTTATTACTCATTGCAGTGAATCCACTGGATCAACCTCCGACCCTGAGTCCCTTTATCGGAATTTTCCCTGCCCACTTTTATGTGCGGCAGAAGCCCTTCTAGGAATAAAGTCGTTTCGTAAAATATTTCAGTAAAAATGGTGACGACAAGGTCGTGAACAGGATAACTAAAATAATAGAGGAATAATGCTTTCCAACTACCAAGTGTGCCTGAAAGCCAAGTTGGACAATAATCAACGCCATCTCTCCGCGAGACACCATTCCTGAGCCCACCATCAGGCTGCTTTGGTTTCCAAAGCCAGCCAGTCTCCCCCCCATAAAGCCGCCTAGCAGCTTTGAAAAAATCGCGATTATGGTAAAAACAGTGATAAACAGCAGCTGCTTAGTCAAACCATCAAAGGTTACTTCCAGCCCAATGCTGATAAAAAAGACGGGAATAAACACGGCATAGCCGATCGCCTCAATATTGTACCGGACATCCTTCCAAACATTCGTCTGACCAATCGCAATCCCTGTAGAAAAAGCGCCGATCACTGAGCTAAGTCCAATCAAATCAGCTAGATAGGACATACTCAGACACAACGTCAACGATACAATGATGACAGAAGACTGGGCAAAGATTTTTTTGCTCAAATTCATCAAATAAGGCGCACCCCAGCGAATCAAGAAGAAAACCGCAACAAAAAACAAGACTTGCGCAATCAGCATAAAGGCCAGCGACGGTTCATTTCCATTCTCCACACCCAATAACGGCATACATAAACTGACGATCAGGACCACCAAAATATCATCCACAACCGCCGCTCCGAGAATGGTCGAGCCCTCCTTCGTGTTGACTACTTTCAGCTCCTTCAGCACCTCCACTGAGATACTGACTGAGGTTGCTGCTAAAATCAGACCAAAGAAAAAGGACTGATTAAAAGGGATTCCGAAGAGATTGCCGCTTCCGGCTCCTAGCAATAGCGGGAATAGGATGCCCAGCAAGGCCACATACACACCCGGTCGAAAATATTTGCGCAGCAGCGGCAGATTGCTTTCGATACCCGCCAGAAACATTAGTAAAATGACCCCGATCTCAGAAAAATCCTTAACCAGAATATCCGGATGGACGATTTTCAATCCGCCATTTCCCAGCAATATTCCCACGAGCAGCTGGCCAATCACCGCCGGTATGCCCATTCTTCGCGAGAAATGACTTGCTACGGTAACACTCACTAAAATCAGACACAAAACACCAATAAATTCCATCTCATTCCCTCCACGATCGCAAACTAAAAAGCTAGCGTTAATGCAATTGTATTCGTTTCCACTAAGGAAGTCTATCGGAAAAATGAGAAGAAAAGAAAAAGAATCCGCGGACTCATAGATTATGAATTCCGGGATTCCTTTACTGGATTATTTAACTAATGACCCTCCATTGGAGGCGATGATTTCTTTATACCAATCGAAGCTTTTTTTTATAGCGCTCCAGCGTACCCGAGCCATCACTATTGCGGTCCACGTAGATCATACCGTAGCGTTCAGTTCTTACTCCGTCATCCGATTGTGTTGATAGCTGTCTTTCCTTTTGCTCTGGTTCACCTGATATGAAGCACTGTCTGCACTTTCATTGAGTTTGTTTCGCTTAAGTAAAACTTATCCGACTTAATACAATAATTTTAATTTTGCTACACATTCTTCAGTGAATTCCGATCCGGCCGATTCAACATAGTTAAATTTTCGTGTCTCTAAATCCACCATACGATGATGCTCAAGAAGCACCTTTCCCTGAATGTTCATTCCTTCTGGTAGCGGGAGATGTAATGGGAACTCCCTTGAGTTGCTTGTAATCGGGGCAACACCAAACATGTAATTTAAATACTTGAGAGATTTCGTTAAAACAATGCATGGTCTATAGCCTCGCTGCTCGTGACCTAATGTCGGATCAAAATCTAGAAATAGGATGTCTCCCTGTTGTAATTCAAAATATTGTTTATTATTTACCAACTAAAGCAGCTCCCTTCCAACTGGCTCATCCCATTCATAGCGATCCTGTTCACTCAATACCGTTCCATCGTAATCGGCAAAAAGCTCCTCAATTGTTTCAGGGTAACTCTTTTTAGGTGTCAAGATAATCTTACCATTTTCAACAACCATCCTTAATCCCAACTGTTTTTCTGATAAACCAAGAGCGGCCATTTCATCTTTACCAATACGCAAAGCTTTTGAATTTCCCCATGTTTTCAACTCAACATCCTTGATAATCATATTGCTTCCCCCCTCAAAGTGTATATACAAGTATCTACTCAAAAGTATATACTTGTATATACGTTTTGTAAAGAGATTACTACCTAGTTAAAAGAGACTGTCATCGACAGTCTCCTCTTCTATAAACGAAGCAATTCTTCAATCGACAGCTCTGATAGATCAGCGACGGAACGATCCGCTCCTCTCAATTGTTCAACTTCTCCTATTCCGATCGCATACATGCCGCAGGCTTTGATTCCATCGATCCCCGCTTGGGCATCTTCAAAACCGATTGCTTCTTTTGGATCAATAGCTAGTAATTGTGCGGCTTTGATAAAGATTTCCGGATCGGGCTTACCTTTTGTCAACGCTGCTGGATCGACAATCCCAACGAAATAATCACTGATTGCTAATTTATCCAAGATGAACGGTGCGTTCTTTGATGCCGAAGCGATCCCACAGGGAATGTTGTGCTTACGCGCTGCTTTTAAGAAGTCTCTGACTCCTGGCAAGGCGTCTTCAGGAGTTAGCTCTTCCAATAATTCGACATAATGCTGATTCTTTCTTTCTGCCATTTCAAACCGTTCACTCGCAGAAAACTCGCTGCTTTTATCTCCATAAGCTAAAATTCGCTCCAATGATTCTTGCCGACTGATCCCTTTCAGCTGCTCATTGAATGCTTCATCAATCGTAATGTCGATTTCTGCGGCTAACTGTTTCCAAGCAATGTAATGGTATTTCGCCGTATCAGCGAGAACACCATCTAAATCAAAAATGAATCCCTTCATAATTACTTCCCTTCTGGCTGTTTTTCAATCAAATGCTTCTGATGATCCACATAAATCCGATATTTTTGATTTTTGAAATAAGTATAAAACTCGATTTCCTCAATCTCTGCTGGCAAATGCGGATCGATCACCAGCTCATCATTGATCACCTGCAGGTTGCAAAAACCGTAAATAATCGTCATAAAGGTGCCGCCCATTGAGGCTGTATGGATGCCGTCCTTGGTATTTTTATGACTATTGTCCAAATCAGTGCGGGCATTTTTCAAGAAGTAGTCATAGCCCTTTTCAACCTGCCCTAAACGACTGTAGACTGTTGAAAAAGTCGAGTATGACAATGACGAATCATGTGTCGTGACCGCATCATAATAGGCAATACTTTTTTCAATAGTTGCTTGATCGAAGGTATCAGGAAACAGCATCAAGGCCAGCACTGCATCGGCCTGCTTAGAAATTTGATATCGGTAAATCGTCAGCGGGTGATAGTTCAGCAGTAACGGGTATTTGGTTTCTTTCTTTGAATATGGCCAAGGCCCTTTTTTCAAGAAATCGCGATCCTGCGCAATGATGCCTTTTTCCTCATCAAACGGTAACGCCATTTTCTCAGAAAACTGTGCGAACTCCTGCAATTCTGCTTCCTGTAAATGAAGCTTCTCGATCAGTGTGCCCCAGCGCTCAGGCTGCTGCTCTTTCAATGTCTGAGCCAGCCGATTGATCCACTGGAATTGATAAGCCACCAATTGATTGGTGTAATAATTGTCGTTGACTAGCACTGTGTACTCATCAGGACCGGTGATTTTATCGATGTGGAACTGATCCTTTTTCATATAGCCGATTTCAGTAAAGACACGAGCAGTTTCCAACAGCACTTCAAAACCGCAGTCCGCCATAAACGCTAGATCATCGGTGTAGCGATAATATTGAATAAAGGCGTAGGCAATATCTGCATTGATATGATGCTGTGCTGCACCGCCTTCAAAAAATGGCGAGGATTCCGTTCCTGAGATAGTCCGCCAAGGATAGAGAGCTCCCGTTTGATACCCAAAAAGCTGACGATTTTCTCGTGCCTTATCCAAAATAGTGTAGCGGTAGGTCAACAGCTGCTTTGCTAAAGTGGGATTTAAGTGTAAAAAGACCGGAAACACAAACATCTCCGCATCCCAAAAATAATGACCCTCATAACCGCTGCCGCTCAAGCCTTTGGCCGCAATGCTGGTTGTGCCATTAGTACCAAGAGATTGCAGCAACGCAAAAGTACTATAATTAACACTTTCCTCCAGCATCTCGGTACTTTTGATTTTGACCTTAGCGCTTTGCCAAAACGCCTCTAAAAATTGTGTCTGCAGCTGAACCAGTTTTGAAAAGTGCGTATTGAGACCTGTATGCTCCGGCTGCTGGAAGGCATAGCTCAGATTCTTTTGGTAGCTGTCTCCTTCTAATTTCGTGCGAATCACAATTCGCTCTTCTTCAATCGTCTGAGACACAGTTTGATTATCGATCGACCAAGCCAGCTCCGCCTCTAAGTGCGAATATTCCGTACCAAAGCTGCAACGATTTTCCGCTAGATTGATTTCCTTGATAGTGATTTTTTGCAGGTCATGGCTCATTCGCGGATCGTTTTTATCAATTGTCCGTACGGGATAAAAATTCAAGTGAGACGTTAATTCGATCTCCTCTTGATGATTCAAGCGTTCGAAATCAATCTTCAGCGAAAACAAATTTTTATAACAAAAAGAAGCCAGTCGTGAGATCGTAATCTTCGTTTGTCGTCCCAGTGGGGATGTCCAGATCAGACTTCTTACCGTGATCCCCTGCGCCATATCTAAATAGCGCTCACTCGCGCTGATTTCACCTTCAGTAATCGAAAATTGTTCGCCGCCAATCGTGATTAGGGTCGTTTGTCCATCGATCACGCTGATCATTGTTTCACCAGTTGGTGTAAAGCCATACATTTTCTCAGGATAGTGGATGTCCTTTGTTTCGTAAAAACCATTGATATAGGTCTCGCGATTAGTAGAAAAGTGATCGTAGTAGCCCTCTTCCAAATTGCCCCGCAAACCAATCAAGCCATTCCCATTAAAGAACAGACTCTCTGCTTTTTCCAATGTTTCAGTTTCGTAATCATTTAAATAGATTTTCATGAAATACCCTCCAAAAAGCAGGATAGAAGCTCGCTCTTCTACCCCGCTTACTTTTTTATGAATTTACTGCTAACCCTTCAGCGGTTTTTTCGGCTGGTGCAGCTTCGAGTTTCTCATCCTTCTGCAAAACAAGTGTCAATACAAAAGATAAGACGACAGACATAACCATCATCGCTATCCCTGCGATAACATTACTCGTTCCTTTTTCACCTGAAAAACCTAAGATCGCCATCAAACTATTTTGCGGTACATAGAGCGTCACATGCATCAAGCCAGCGAAGCAGCCTGAGATGCCGGCACTGATACAAGCGGCTACTAACGGCTTTTTATATTTCATCGTGATTCCGTATAAAGCCGGTTCGGTAATTCCCATGATTGCAGAGATTCCAGCAGCGGCAGCGATCGATTTCACGTTCTTTTGTTTTGATTTGAAGGCGACAGCTAAGGTTGCTCCACCTTGAGCCAAATTAGCACAGACTTGCGCGACTAAGATCAAGGATTCCGTTCCTGTTGCCGCAAAAGAAGCAACGAAAATCGGTGTCAGAGCGTGGTGCATACCAGTCATCACGATAAACGGCATACCCGCTGCCAATAAAGCAACCATAATAAAGCCCAGCTGCCCTTGCATCAAGTTGATGACCCAAGCCAAGCCTTGTCCTGCATAGTTTCCTAACGGACCGATAACGATCAAGGCTAATGGGGCCGTGATCAATAAAGTTAATGTCGGATTTAACAAAATTTTCAACGATTGCGGTGTGATCTTATCGACACCTCTCTCAATATAGGACATCGCCCAGATCGTTAATAGCGCGGGAATAACAGATGCCGCATAAATCACTCCTTGGATCGGCATACCAAGAAAAGAGATCGGATCTCCCGAAGCGACCCATTGACTGAAATTCGGATGCAGAAATACACCTACGACAATGATTGCGATCGATGTGTTGACTTTGAACTTATTCGCTGCAAAAACGGCTAACAGGATCGGCATGAAATAAAAGGCGCCATCCCCGATAAAATCTAATACTCGATAAGTGCTGGATTCATTCGACATCCAATTGAAGGTCGTAGACAAGGATAAAATCACTTTGATCATCCCGGCAGCGGTCAGGGCTGGAATCATCGGCGTCATACACCCTGTAATGGTATCTACTACTTTATTAAAAATGCTAGTTTCCTTGTTGGCAGAAGCACTGGCTGCAGCTGGTTGCTTGTCAACGTCTGCGTCTCCATTAGTCACACCCTGGCGAATGACCTCTTCGAACACCTCTCCTACATGACTACCAATGATCACCTGCAATTGCGTTGGTGTCGGATTTACACCGACCACACCCTCAATTGACTTCAAGCGATCAATATCTGCTGCTTCTGAATTTTTTAAATCAAACCGTAACCGAGTCGCGCAATGAACTGCGGAGTTCACATTATCTGTTCCCCCCAGACCTTGAATGATTTCCTTTGCTAATTGCTGATACTTTTTCATTTTTTTGCTCCTTCCTATTCGAATACAACGGCACCATTTGACGAAATAATTTTTTGATAAAAGGCAAAGCTGTCTTTTTTATAGCGCTGATGCGAGCCATTGTTTTCATCATCCTGATCGACATAGATCACACCATAGCGCTTACTAATCTTTCCTTCACTAACACTTGGCAGATCGATGATTCCCCACATTAAATAGCCCATCAGATCAATCCCGTCTTCTTCCACCGCCAGCATCATATTCTTGATGTGTCCCTGCAAATAATGAATGCGATAATCGTCATGCACAGCACCATCAATGAATTCATCCTGCGTTCCAATCCCGTTCTCAACGATGAATAGCGGTTTGTGGTAACGATCCTGCAGCTGATTTAGAGTGATTCGCAAACCTAATGGATCATCTTGCCAGACACTCTTTCCTTTCGGTAAATACGGATTTCGCAAGGTCGTGTAGCCGTTGGTCGCTACACGATCGATTCCATTTTCCTCTGCGGCCGTACAGGCGCTGGAATAATAGCTAAAGGAAACAAAATCAACCGTATTTTTTTTCAGAATTGCGGAATCCTCAGGTTGAATGGTTAGGTTCAATCCTTTCTCCTTTAGAAAATGCGGGAAGAATTTGGGATATTCACCAAAAACTTGAACATCTGAGAAAAGCAGGTTTTCTTTTTCCTGCTGCAACGCCGCAAAAACATCTTTAGGATCACAGGTATACGCATAGGTTTTACCCGCCGCCAGCATAGCGCCAAATTGATTTTCAGGGTCGATCTGCTTTCCCGTTTCGATTGCTAAGGCATTGGCTAATAATTGATGATGGCCCGCTTGATATTGAGTCGACAGATTGTCTTGACCTTCTTCAAACAGGATTCCACCACCAATATACGGAATGTGCAGCACCATGTTCATTTCATTGAATGGAATCCAGTACTTGATTCGTCCCCTGAAGCGTTCCATCACTGTTTTCGCATAGCGCTGAAAGAGATCAACCACTTTACGATTTTCCCATCCATTATACTTTTTCACTAAATGGAGAGGGATCTCAAAATGAGACAAGGTCACGATTGGTTCCATCTGCTGTTTTTCCAGCTCTGTCAAAACCTTTTCGTAAAACTGGAGCCCTGCTTCATTCGGTTCCTGCTCTTCTCCTGTTGGAAAAATACGCGGCCAGGAAATAGAGAAACGAAAGCTGTTAGCTCCTAACTCCTTTAACAAGGCAATATCTGATTCATAACGCTGATAAAAATCATTGCCGTTTCTGCCTGGATAAATTTCCTCCCCAGTTGAATGTAAGATAGAATTCGTCTGATTCTTATATACTGCCTTAAGGCGACGATCATCTAAAGGCAGATAATCAAAATTCGAAGGCTGTCGGCCATCGGCGAGATAACTTCCCTCACTTTGTGCGGCGGAGGTTGCTCCTCCCCAGAAAAATTGCTTTCCTTGCTTCATTTATTCATTCTCCCTTACGATTCGTATTCGCTTTCATTCGTGTTGATACTTTTATTATAGCGAGGAAATCTTTTTTTCATTCCCCCATTTTTGTTCTATTATTCTCAAATATTGTCGAAAGGCCATTACTGGGATAGTAATGGCCTTTCAATCATTTATTCAATTTTCATCGTATTGCGATACTCCAGTGGCGCCATGGCCATCGAGCCTTTAAACAGTCGATAGAAAGTTTTATCACTTTCAAATCCCGTCTGCGTGATGATCTCTGACACCGGTAAATCACTGTTGATCAACAGCCATTTGGCTTTATCGATGCGGTATTCATTCAAAAAGGTTAAAAACGTTTTCCCTGTGTTCTTCTTAAAAAATTTAGTGAAGTAAAAAGAGCTGTAGCCGGAAACCTCAGCAATATCCTGTAGAGTCACTTCCTCTTGATAATGAGCCTCCACATAGCTGAAAATGCCGTCCAGCTTCTCTAGCACATCCTGCGTCGCTAGCTTATTGAGCTTTTTCGACTGCTTTGCTTTTTTCGGAATAGTCCGCAGCAGCCGCGTGATCAATGCAAACAGTTCTGCTTTAAGAGAAAACTGATAGCCCGTTCGCTGATCAAGTGCTTCATGATTCATATTTTCAAGCAAGCTTCTGACAGCCGCTTCATCCTCAGGCTTCCATTGAGGGCTGACTGGTATTAAATCTGCAAACATCTTCTGCAGATCCAGGTTCTCTTTATTTCCCGCCGTAAAATAGTTCAAATCAAATTGATAGACGAGCCGCTCACTGCCAGGCGATGCCAAGACATAATGAATCAAGCCGCCGCCAATAAAAGCAATCTCTCCCTCACTTAATTTGTAGGGCACATCGTCGATCCCTAAAGAAATCGTTCCTTTTGTCACGTAAATCAGCTCAACCTCACGATGCCAATGGGGCGTGGTCAAAATATCCCCGTCATTCACTAAAATTCGGAAAGGAAACTCCTTATCTAATTCAGGCATCTCTAAATAAATCGCCATCCCGTTCACCTCACGGTTCATTTTGCCGTAAACCGCAACGAAAGTAAATGTCCTTTTATTCTTTGCAAACAAATCAAACAATCAACTGCTGCCAAAACTTCATCTTAACAATTGGATACTGACTAAAATTTCAACGGATCATCAGTGACTGAAAAAAGGTTAAGCCGATTCAAATGATTAAACAACAAATAGACCTGAAGACGAATAAATTTTCTAAAGGCCTGCTTGTCTCTTCTAGTTTTCTGGAAGCACTTTTTAACCGGTGTTCATTTAAATCATGCCAAATAAAAAACTACGTATTCGCCTTGAATGCTACCTCAACTTAAACCGCTTCAAGAGCTCTCGCTCCTTCTTAGTATATCTTCTTTTCGAAATTTTTTCTGGCGGTTTTTCCTCATCATAATCAGCCAAGACCGGCACCGATTCCTCAGCGTCGTTCGATAACGATTGCGCATCATTCTCTGGCGTGATCCTCGACATTAGACTCGTTTCTTGACCATTCGTTCCTTCTTCTATCGACTGCGACACCTCATCATTCAGTGCAGGATCGCCTTTTTCTATCATTTGCTCTTCTGCTTCTTCAAAGATTTCTTTGATTAGCGCAATGAGTTCTTCTTTAGTCAACATAGAAAGATCAAAGCCTTCCAGCATGCTGTTTTCAACGGTAGCCTTCGTCGTTTCTGTCGTCAATTTTTGGGCAGACTGTTCCTTGGGTTGTTTCGTACTATAGATCGTCGTGGTGCCTTTGAAATCACAATCCATGAATTTGACGAATTGACGAACGTCTCCCTTATGGAAGATCGTCAGAGTCGTCAAGACTCTAAGTATCCGTTTTGTTTCCTCAAGGGTATTGCTTGGATCGGCATCTCTTAGATTCCATGTATGTTTTTTTCCATTGGCATCTTCAAAGATCGAAGTGAGGGTATAGCTATCATATTGATCAGTAATGACAGCATGCCCTCGATCTTTTAGATACCCTTCATATAAACGCATCTTCTTTGTCGCTTTATAATACTTTGTCTCGTTCTTGAATAAACGCTTGATGATACTGAGCCATTCGTGCTCCTCTACATAGTCCTTGAAAAATGGGCAGAACTTTCTCAGCGTATCATTGGGTTGGGCTTGAAAAAGCAGCTCACGGACGATCTCTGGACAAGGCAGCGAGAAATCACTTACTATTAAGGCATTTCTCAAAATAATTGCCACGATATATTCTACTACTAGGTCTGTGTTTTTCGTCTCTTCCCAAAATTTATGTACTTTCTTTTCAAGGTTCTTTCTATTTTTCATAGTAAAAATTTGTCGTCTTGTCAGCTGCTTTGTTTCCATATCTTTGCTCTCCTTTTCCATTCATGTATCCGTTTTCCTCTTCTCTTTATAATGCGCGAAAAGGAACGATTTGCGCATCCAAAATTCTTAAAAAATTTAAGCAATTTGAATGCTAAATAACCTCAAAAAAGCCTCTCACTATAATAAACTGAGCATAATAAAGAAAATACAAAATAGCCTTCACATAAATTACTATTGCTAGAAATAAGTCGGTCTAAAAATAGACAATCCGCACACAAAATAAGAGCAAAAAAGA
>NZ_JAFLVR010000077.1 GCF_017315985.1 Candidatus Enterococcus murrayae
CGATTATATTTTTTCGTTTATTTAATATTAATAAAAAGAAACCCAATTAATTTATAAAACTTAAATAATATGGAAATAATCGTTGGGGGCGATTATTTTGCCGGTAATAAGATAAACTGTTGCCGTTTCAAATAAACGGAATGGTGTTTTTTCCACTTTACTTCAGCAAATTAAAAACTTTAGGCGATGCATTTGTGTGAAATAGGCGACTATTCTGATTGTCTCGATAAAATAACAAGTATATAAAATACTTGATATCTTATAAAGCGATCATTTTTAAGGTATTTTGAGTGTTTTCAAAAGTATCATTGAAAAATACTTTTCGTAATTGTTTACGCTATCAATTACGGCTTCTTTTAGGGTTCTTTTCACCTCCATATAAATTAGAATAACGCATTCCAGCAATGCTTCGCACCATTCCTTCATTAAAAACCAAACCCCTTTTTTTAATTGAAATTTTCAAAAAGGGGTTTAGCCGCAAAAATCTTTTTTGTGAAAAAAATATCAAAAATATGGGTTAATTATTTGCAGTTTATGACAGACCGTTACTGTATCCCCTCTTGTTTCTTAGCAAAATTGACAAAAAATAGGTATGTAAAGCAACTTCGCCTTTACATACCTATTATCATCTATTCATTTTTATCTTTATTCTTCCGAAATAAAATGATTGATGAATGAAAATGTCCCATCGTTCTATTTTCTCCTGCGCAAATAAGTGACACCGATGACGATAAGAATAATTATCACCCCAACAGTGAGAAGCGCTATCCCTTTCTCTTCACCTGTTTTCGGATAGAACCAATGTCCTGATGCAGTTGATTTGTTAGGAGGATAGATTGGATTAGGAACCTTTTTGTTCTCAGCAATTACTTTAAGCTGTGTTGGTTTGCCGCTATGAGCTGCAGAAATCGTGAACTCGATAGGGGTTTCTGACAATTGATAGCCAGTCGGTGCTTTGGTTTCCTTGAATGCATAGTTTCCAGGTGCCAGCTTATTCACATCCAATTTCCCAGCAGCATTTGTTTTAAGACCTTCCTGTAAAACTCTCTGATCTTTATCTAGCAATTGGAATTCAGCATCTGCCAGAGCCTTATTCTTATTATCCGCATCAACTTTCGTTAATTCGACTTTTCCTTGGTAGTTGATAAATTTATCGCTTGCCAAAATTTCTTTGGGTTGTCCCTTTTCTTTCTCTTTGATCGTAAAATCAACGGGCGTCGTATTCACGATATAACCTGTTGGTGCCTTGGTTTCAACGAATTGATAGTCACCTGGGGCTAATTGATCTACCTTGATTTCGCCTTTGGCATCGGTGGTCAAATCTTTTTTAACCATTTTACCGGCCTTGGTTCGCAACTCAAAGATGGCACCTGATAATCCTTTGCCTTCTTCATTGGTCTTGATTATCTTCGCTGAACCTTGGTAATTAATTAACGGATCTTTGATTGTAGCAGTCTGTTTACCATCCTCCGTCGATTGCTTGATCGTGAATGGTACTTCTGTTGAATTGATAACATAGCCGGCTGGTGCTTTGACTTCCTTAAATACATAATCACCAGGAGCTAAGCCTTCCACAACAACTTCACCAGCTTTATTCGATGTAATCGTTTCGCCAACTCGATTCCTTTCACTATCCAGAACCTCAAATTCAGCACCTTTTAGTGGTTGTCCGTCAATATCTTGCTTGATCAACTTCGCTGAACCTTGATAATTAATAAATGGTTCTTTTGGCATAACAACTGTTGGCTGACCTTCTGCTGTGCCACTGATAATAAAGTCTATCTGCGTTTCATTAATGATATAGCCATTTGGCGCTACTTTTTCCTTCAGATGATAGTCACCTGGGGCTAATCCAGCTAGAGTCAGCACTCCTGAACCATCAGTGGTTCCTTGTCTTTCTGGAATCGTTGAATCGCCTTTGTATAGATCAAACTCAGCACCCTTCAATCGTTTGCCATCTTTAGATTCTTTGACCATTTGGAAGGTTCCTTTGTAGTTGTTGAATGGTTCATTATGGTTTGCTAGGACCGTTTTAGGTTCGCCTGAAGCATCTCCTGATATTTCAAATGGAATCTTTGTACTATTGACCAAGTAACCTTCCGGTGCTTCTGTCTCAACTAAATTGTACGTACCAGGTTTTAGCTTATTGAACGTAACAATCCCATCAGATCCAGTTATCTTAGAATCTCCAACTTGATTGCCATCAGCATCTTCCACGATAAATGTTGCTCCAGCTAATCCCTGATCAGAATCTGATCGATCAAAGGCGACTTTTTTCAGTTGGACGGAACCTTGATAGTTAATAAAAACTTTGCCTTCATTGGCTTTCACCTGTTGTGGTTCGTCCTTAGCACTCGTTGGAATCTCAAATGGTACTGGATCAGTATTAATGATATAACCGTCTGGTGCCTTTTGTTCTATAAATGAGTACCTGCCTGGCGCTAATCCATCAACGCTAACCGCACCATCTTTATCACTTGGTGAGAGTGTATTGCCAATTTTCGTTCCATTCGCATCTACAACATCAAAGACTGCACCGGCTAATGGTGTTCCATTAGCATCTGACTTCTTCAGTACAGCAGAACCCTTGTAGTCAATAAAGTCATCACCACTTAAAGCCTCGACTACTGATGGTTTGCCTGGCGCTTTTGATGCGATCGTAAATGGAATCTTCCTTGTATTGATCAGGTAGCCGTCTGGCGCTTTGACTTCAACAAAGTTGTAACTGCCGGGTGCTAGTCCAGTTGCTGTGACATAACCTTCTTGGTCTGAATAGTTTGCTTCTCCTACGACTTCATCTTGATCGTCACGAACTTCAAATTTTGCATTCTTCAACGGTTTATTCTCATCATCCGTTTTACGGAAGCGAGCGGAGCCTTGGTAGTTTACGAAGTTATCACTTGCGATCACTACGGCTGGTTTACCTTCGGATGTTTCATTGATCGTAAATGGAACGGGTGTTGTATTGATCAGGTAGCCTGTTGGTGCTTTGATTTCAACGAATTGATAATCGCCAGGCTCAAGATCTTTAATAGTGACTTCGCCATTTTCATCGGTCTTCAAGTTTTCCTTCACTGTTTGACCAGCAGTCGTTTGAACTTCAAAGAGGGCATCTGATAATAATTTTCCAGACTCCGCTTTCTTCGTTAATTTCGCTGTGCCTTGATAATTTTCAAAGTCTCCTAAATCTACTGTTGCAGGTTCTCCTTTTTGTGGATAGATCGTGAATTTGTGTTCGGTCGTATCACGAATATACCCTGTTGGCGCTTTGGTTTCTTTCAAAACGTAATCGCCCGCACTTAAACCCTTAGCATAGAATTCACCAGAACTATCTGTCTTGATGGTTGTTTGCGTAGCACCTTCTTTATCTGTTGTTTCGATTGGTGTACTTAAATCCTCCGATTTGAAAAGTTCGTATTCCGCTCCAGCAAGTTTTTTATCACCAGTGACTTTTCTTCCTTTAATAGAAGCTTGATAGTTCTCTAGGTCTAATTTCATACCGTTGACTTGCTGATTATCAACCACAAAGTAAATCGGCTGACTGCTGATTACATAGTTTGATGCCGTCTGAGTTTCGACTAATTTGTAGCTGCCGTCCTCTAACGCCAAATTACTTAAATCAATTGTTCCGTCGGATTCTGGTTTCAAAGCGTCTTTGACTAATTTTCCATCTGTTGAACCATCATCGATGTATAATGCAAAAACAACTTGTGACAAGTCTAAATTGCCAGATATTTCACCATCGGTTTTCATCAGCTCAATTTCTTTACGAGCATTATGGAAATCTCCAGCATCAACAACATAGGTGCCGTCTTCGATCTTATTGGTATGATTTTGTCCATCGGTCATTGGCATTGTTGCTGGTACACGATCTGGAATGACGAAAGTTAATGGGAATGTGTTTAAGAGATACCCATTTGGTGCCGCAGTTTCCTTCACGTAATACGTTCCTGGTGCCAAGTCAGTAAACTCGACCATCCCTTTTGCATTTGAGATTACCTTAAGTGGATTTGCATCGCTGAAATCAGCTTTCTTATAAAGTGAGAACGCTGCTCCAGCAAGATCTACTGTTTTTGAATCGTCATTAATGTCATTTCCGACCTTATGAAGGCGAATCATGCCACGATAATTCTTCACTTTATCTGCAAGCTTCACAACTGTTGGCTGACCTTTACTTTCGGTTGGAATCTCAAAAGCTAAGTTGTCGCTAGTCATGATGTACTTGCCATCGTTCCCTTTGTCAGGAGCTTCTGTCTCCACGAACCGATAGCTGCCGGGGGCTAAACCAGTCACGCGAACAAGTCCGTCCTCATTTGACGTTGCTGTTTTACCGGCCACATCATTTCCTTGATCATCAACGACTTTAAATTTCGCACCTGCTAATCCTTTGCCGCCACCATCTGTCTTCGTTAATTCTACGATTCCTTGGTAGTTGATAAAATGATCCTGCACTGTCACCACCGCAGGTCGTCCATCCGCACTTTTGGGTACGGTCACCGGGACTGTTGTTGTATTCAGCAGATACCCTGATGGTGCAGCGACTTCCTTGAAGGTGTAATCACCTGGTGCCAGATTATTGAAGACAACTTCCCCGTTTCCGTTTGCAGTCACTATACCACCAACTGGACGAGACTCACTGTCTAGCAATTGGAACTTCGCACCAGCTAATGGACGATCATCGCTATCTGTTTTAATCAGCTTGACTGACCCTTGATAATCGATGAAATCATCAGGGATCGTGACTGTTTGCGGCTGACCATTCGCTGAATTTGAAATCGTAAAGTGAATCACTTTATTATTGATCAAATACCCTGCTGGCGCTTTGGTTTCTTTGATCGTGTAATCGCCGGGTGCTAGTTTATTGATCGTTACTTTTCCGTCTGCTCCCGAAACACCGGTTCCGACTGCTTTATTGTCATTATCATAAACAGTGAATTCCGCAGCTCTCAACGGCTGGTTGTCTTTATCGACTTTCGTTAACTCGACCGCACCTAGATAGTTGCGCAAAGTCATTTTACCACCAGGTGCTGTTTGATCATTTGTCGTTACAACTGTCGGTTTTCCAGCCGCATTGGTTGGAATCGTAAATTTGATTTTTTGAGTATTCACTAAATAGTTGTTGCTGTTTGAAACTTCTTGGAAATAATAATTACCTGGTGCCAAATCAGTGATCGTCACATTTCCGTCAGTGTCTGATTTGAGACTATCCGTCGTCACCTTTTCTGGTGTAGCAGCATCTGTGTAAACATCAAAAGTAGCGCCTGATAGTTTACTGAATCCATCGCCTGAAGCATTCTCTGCCTCCTTATAGAGCTGTGCCGATCCTTTGAAGTTGACGTTCGCATCACCAGTGATTGGGATATCATACACAGGCGGATCACTTTCAGCTTGAGTCTGTACGACAAAAGGTATTTCCTTCGTATTCAAGAGATAGCCGTTTGGTGCAGCTTTTTCCACAAACTTATAGTTTCCTGGGGATAACTCAAAAGCACGCACATTTCCATCTAATGCATCCGAAGTGAAGAAGCCATCGCTGCTTGCACCATTAGCAGAATCCGTCACGGGAACCCATTGACCACTCCGTTGCATCATTAATTGATACTTGGCTCCACCTAATCCCTGTCCACTGGCGTCAATTTTTTGGAAACGAACCCCTTCTTTGTAGTTTTTAAACGGTGTTTTTTCGTCTACGACTAATTTTTGCTCAGCATTGTCAATGGTAATTGCACTGTTGTCTTCGCTGTTTGACAAGGGTGTTGTAAAACGAACCAATTGTTGATTGATCAAATAGCCATCTGGCGCTTGTGTTTCTTTAATCGCATACGTTGTTCCTGGTGCTAAATTCGTGAAAGTAAAGTACCCTTCTGAATTTGACGTCACGGTATCGCCAATCGATGTCTTCCCATCGGCGGTATACAGTTGGAAACGCGCACCAGCAAGCGGTGTCTCTTTTCCTTTACTAAAGTCACGTCCATCGACTTTTTTAAATCGAGCAGAGCCCTGATAATCAATCAATGCTTGACCATCATTTAGCTGAATTGTTGTTGGTGCTTGGTTACCAGTAGAAACTGGATCAATCGCAAAGGTAAATTCCTTACTATTAGAATAGTAACCAGTTGGCGCAGCACTTTCCTTCAATTTGTATTTTCCTGGTGCTAAATTCGTTAGATTCAGTTGTCCATTACTATTGGTAACATAAGTGCTCTGATCACCAAAATCACTGTAGTCATTTGAATTTATATTCGCACGTTGCAGATTGAATTTGGCACCAGCTAGATTTTTACCCGATTCATCGGTTTTCTTCAACACAGCTGAACCTTGATAGTCCTTCATTTCTAATACACCGTTAGAGACCGGCTGATTATTCACAAAGACACTACGAGAATTATCCGCATTTTTCTTTATTTCAAAATTGATAAATGTTTGATTGATTTGATATCCATCAGGAGCAATCACTTCTTGAATGCGGTATTGACCATCCCCCAAGCCAGAGAGATCCACTCCCTGATTTGTAGGTTCGAGTAATTTGAGAAGGGTGTAGTTTGGCGCAGCACTGGTCCCGCTATTTATAAACAAATTGAATAGCCCGCCAGCAATGTTTCGTCCAGCGTTATTTTTTTTGTTAAAGAGTACCTTTACAGGCTCATTCTCAATCTGAGTAATCGGGGCATCGCTGCTGGTACTTACCGAAACTTTCTTCCCATTTAATAAATCGGGTGAAATCGTATAGCCGTCCGGTGCCGAAACTTCTTTAACGTAATATTCATAAGTCGAGCTTGTTGCAATCAAGTTCCCAAAGGTCACTCTTCCTTGACTATCTGTCGTTGCCTGATAGAGAATATCAGTCTTATTCGTTTTTGTATTTTTTCTTAAAAGCTGTAATACCGCTCCTTTAACAATACTGCTATTTTTATCTACTTTTTGAATGTTGATCTTGCCTTTTGAGCCATAAGCCGTACCACTTGAATCTTGAATAGTGACCGTGATGTTTTTCTGTGTATCTTTGCCCGGCAATTCTTTTCCTTCACTTGAGATCGACGCACTATTCGTCACCGACTCCGTTTTTGAAGTGAAGTTGGGCTCAGTATCATAGGTTAAAACATATGGTTTTTCGATCACTCCAGTTAAATAGCCGCCCTCATTATTAGGATCTGATTTTTCTTTTATACCAGACATATCTACCGTAAAGCTCTGCTGACCCGTTTCTGGATCAGTGGTCACTACGACCTTGTATTGATCAGCTGGAACCTCTTGATCCGGTTGGACTGTCGTCGAGCTTCCAGAGCCTGCATATTTTCCAGTATACAATTTAAAGCTTTCTTGCAAGATTTGATTTGAACTTGGTGTATCTTGTATTTTTACATTCGATAGCAACGATTGATTAGGATTAATATCTAGACTCCAATTAATTAGTCCTGTTTGTGTATTGTACTTACCATCCTTCACTGCCGATTGTCCGCCAAATGCAATAGACACGGAAGCAGGAAGTTGTTGTTCGACACCATCAATTTTCACAAATGCAGTATTGGCATACGTGGATTGATTGTACACGATTTTGTCTTTTAATGACGTTTTGAATTGAATTCGGAAAACCATTGGCGTACCAGTAACGTCCCATCCTGGGATATAGTTTCCGTTGTCACCAATCTGCATTTCTAATGTGCCTTGCTCATTTTCACCAGTTGGCTGCGGATCGATTATTTTTACATAGGATTTATCTTTCTGATTGCCACTATAATTACTATCTGTGGTTGGCTGGAAATTTCCGCTCTGATTTATCGTTCCACGTGTGAGCGTCAATGAATCTGGTTCGTAGACTTGATTCCCTGTAATTGGGTCTCTGAAATGGAATGCTGACATGCCTAGATCATTATAGTTTGTAACAATTGTCCAAGTAATCTCCTTGGTTGCTGGATTGTAGCTGCCGGATTTCATCCCTTGATTGACTTCTTGAGTACTCGTTTTAAAATCGGTTGAACTAGAGGAATCATACGGTTTTCCATTATTTGTAAAATTGCCCTTCATCGTATTTTGATAATCAACACTGGTATTCGGATTTGGGACATCGTCTCGGAATTGATTATAGGCAATGTAGTATTCCATCTGGAATTGGTGATTCGTTTGCTTATACCCATTCTGGAATTTCACGGTAAAATTCGTATACCCTTTTCTATCTGCTGTTACGTTTACAGTGACAACATAATCAGCAGTAGCGACATCACCAATCGTGCCAATATCTTCACCATTCGTGCCTAACAATTGAAAGGCTCCAGTCAATATTTTATTTCTATCGGAAACATCACGAATGATTACGCCTGCATCGTCGTTGCCATTAGGACTCTTTACCTTCACTGGTACGCTGATATATCCTTCTTGAGAGTGCTCCATCGTATCAGTGAACAGGGCATTATCCATTTCGTACTTGTTCTTATTAATATCTATTAAGTAGCGAGCAGTCTTTGTACCAACATCAATGGTCGGTTTATTTTTGATCACGACCTGTTGACTCGGTGTGTAATGATTGCTTGTTGTTGGCGGTAAATTATCGGTTTTTGCTTGGTTGCTAACCACTACAGGATCACTGGCTGATCCTGAAACAATCTTATTTACCTTCGTTTTATAGTCGATATTGATTGCCTTGCCTGCTTGAACATTATTTTTAAACGTAATGGTAAAAGGATTCGTCGTGGTATCGATAGTGTAATCAGCTGGATCAAGGGGGGTTCCTCTTACTGGATTCCCCTTGCTATCAAAGGTAACAGTATAGACATTAAAACTATCCGGAACGATATCCATATTCGTATAAGTGTCAGAGATAATCGTGTCATCGGCTAATTCCTTTTGTCCATAATTGTAACGAATCTGCCAGCTGTATACTTGTCCAATGCGATCATAACCAGTTTGTGCCTTTTCCAATGCTTTTTTATAATTCAAGGTTACTGAAGCTGAGGCATTCAAATCGGTCGAATCTGCTTTTAAGTTCACATTGTTCGTTGCTGTCACTTGTCCGCCATTTACCGGCTTCGCTGAATCCTTGATCGTCGTGGAATAGACGATACGATAAGGTCTATCTAGCTTTGTTTTAAATTGGATCGAGCCATCGTTTCCAACTGTATAGGTATTTGGATCCACTGGTGTTTGCCCGATTCCTGTTACATTCCCGTTAAAATCAACATTCAAAGGATAAATAGTGACTGCTCCCGTATCTGCTTGATTGAATGTCACTTGATCTGGAAACTGTTCTGTTATTGAGGGATTTGTCAATTCCGAAAAATCTTTATTGAAATCGACAGTCCAAGTCACCTTACTTGGATTATTCGGTGTATCGGTGTGTCCCGCTTTGCTGATAGAAGTCCCCACAGTCGGTTTGATAGTAATTGTTGCCGGCGGAATATTCGTTTTACTTGGATAAACAATCGTTGTTTTCCCGGGTTGAGTAATTACTTGTGTGTCAAAGTGAACATCAGCTGTAACCGATCCATTCTCTGGCGGCAAAAACGCTTCCCCTTCTTGCTTAGTGAAGGTGATCCGTAATTTTTGGGTCGCAGCGTCAAAAACATAGGTTCCGTAAATCAAACCATCGCTATCTGTCAGATTTCCATGAGGAGATGGTGGAGTAATTGATAATCCGTGTGGAAAATCCATCTCATAATAATCTCCAGGAACCATTTCTGTTCGAACAGCCTCTGGAATTTCGAAGTCTAAATGAAAATCAACTGTCGAATGGATCGTCGGAGGATTAGGAGTAAAATTCAAATTGCTGTCTGTCACGAAGTTGTCGCCCGGTGCAAACTGTGCAAACAAATCATCAATTGGTCCAGCAGCTCGTGGAACTTCTGCTGCTTTTGCTTGTTCTTTGACCGTAGTTGCTTTCTTCACCGATTCCTTTGAACGATCCTTCGTTGATTGTTTTTCTTCAGTTGTCATTTCTTGTGATGCATCGCTCTCTGAAGTCTCATAGCTAGAATCCTTTTCTGATTCTGATTTAACCGTTGACTCATTGGTATTATCGCTAGATTCCTTCACATCAGGCAGAGATAATTGAAAAATCTTTTTATCGTTTTGATAAAAATCAGTCGTTTTATCTGGTCCGCGAGCAATCGTTCCTAAGAGAATCAAGCGAAAATGATTTTCCCCTTTAGACAATTTGTTAAAGTTCAATGTATACTCTGTACGCGTTCCCGTTGCGTCGACTGTATACTTGCCGATTGGTGCCTTTTGTTCATTCAAAATGACCTTCTCTTCCTTATTGTCTTCCGGTATGAAAGATTTAGTCATTTCAAATCTCACTGGCTGGTCATTTTCTGCAGAGCTAGTGATCACGCCTGCTAAATTCATTGAGTATTGGTCCTTACTAATATCTTTGTCAATAAATTCACTAACTTTGTCAAAGGACAAAGTATTTGTATTTTCAATAGATTTATCCGTACTCTCAGTTTTCTCAGGTATCAGAGTTGAATCGGTCGATATGCTGCTTTGTGGATCGTTTGATATCGAGCTGATCGTTGAACCCTCACTAGTCGGAATATTTGTCGTTTCCTCTGTAGTATCAACGGCGACACCTATCACTGGCGAAGCAAAACTCCCCAGTAAGCTGAGCAGCATGACGGTGTTGATCCATTTTTTCATACCATCCCCACCTTTCAAATTCTTTAATCAACATTTGTGAATCTTAAATCATAAATAGATAACTAGTATTCACATTATGCGATTATTATTTTTTCTTTACAAATAATAGCTCTTGAATTCATCAATAAAATGTCTCTTAGTCCGATAAAATGAGTCCGTACAAATATTACTATTTATCAATTCACTTCCTAAACGTTTTATTTTACGATATAGAAACTATGGACACTCTTTTTAATCCTTCCCACACTATTTCTTTCGCAATCATCAAGATTTAATTCTCATTCCGACTAATTCAATATCGTTCAGTCAATAACCCCTTTTCCTAAATTTTTTTTGCTATTTTGAAGAAATAGTTTCGACATTTTGGCAAAAAGTCATTTACAATACAATCGTTTTTTGTTTATAATAATTTTAAATAAGAGGAGATCGAGTTCAGTTTTTCCAGATTTCCTTTTATCAATTAAGAGAAAGCTTTCTCAATATTAATCAGGAGGGTACATTCATGTCATTAATTGGAAAACAAGTTGAAGAGTTTCAAGCGCAAGCCTATCGTCAAGGAAAATTTATCGAGGTTTCTGAAGAAGTTTTACAAGGCAAATGGTCGATCGTTTGTTTTTATCCAGCCGATTTTACGTTCGTTTGTCCAACAGAATTAGAGGATTTACAAGACCAATATGAAAAATTACAGGAGTTAGGCGTAGAAGTTTATTCTTGTTCGACTGACACTCATTTTACTCACAAAGCATGGCATGACACTTCAGATGCTATCGGAAAAATTAATTACACGATGATCGGTGATCCTTCTCATCATATCTCTCGTATCTTTGATGTTTTAGATGAAGAATCAGGTTTAGCACAACGCGGAACCTTTATTATCGATCCAGATGGAATCGTACAGGCAATGGAAATCAACGCAGACGGCATTGGTCGTGATGCCAGCAGCTTGATCGATAAGATCCGTGCTGCGCAATATGTTCGCACACATCCAGGTGAAGTTTGTCCTGCTAAATGGAAAGAAGACGGCGAAACGCTAAAACCAAGTTTTGACTTAGTCGGCAAGATTTAAGGAGCGCATATGTTAGATAACGAAACGAAAGAACAACTGCAGCAATATCTAGCTTTATTAGAATCAGAAATCGTCTTTTCTGCTAGTTTAGACGAATCTGATGATTCAAAAAAAGTAGAAGATTTTCTGACCGAAGTGGCAGAAATGGACGCTAAAATTTCTATTGAAGCAAAAAAACTGAAGCGTACACCAAGTTTTGAAATCAACAAACAAGGTGCAGAGTCTAGTGGAATCATTTTCGCTGGCTTACCGATGGGGCATGAATTTACTTCATTTATTCTCGCTTTGCTGCAAGTTGGCGGACGAGCACCGAAAATTGAAGACAATATGATTCAACAGATCAAATCCATCGATCGTACATTGACTTTTGAAACGTATGTCAGTTTGACTTGCCATAACTGTCCGGATGTCGTTCAAGCATTGAACATCATGTCTGTGATTAATCCAAAAATTTCTCACACAATGATCGAAGGCGGTATGTACCAAGCTGAAATCGATGAAAAACAAGTAATGGCCGTTCCTACTGTTTTTCTAAACGATGAAGAATTCGATAGCGGCCGAATGACAATCGAACAAATCGTCGAAAAAGTCAGCGGTCCAATGAGCGCAGATGAATTCGCCGACAAAGAAACCTTTGATGTTCTAGTGATCGGCGGCGGACCTGCTGGTGCAAGTTCAGCTATCTATGCTGCTCGTAAAGGGATCAAAACTGGAATGGTCGTAGAAACTTTTGGTGGTCAGGTGCTGGAAACGTTAGGTATCGAAAACGTGATTGGCACACCTTACGTGGAAGGTCCGCAATTAATGCGCCAAGTAGAGGAACATGTGAAGCAATACGACGTAGACATCATGAAAGGACAACGTGCCAAATCAATCCAAAAAAATGACTTGATTGAAGTTGAATTGGAAAATGGTGCGCAACTGAAAGCGAAAACTGCGATCTTATCCACTGGTGCACGCTGGCGGGCAATCAATGTTCCTGGAGAAAAAGAATTCAAGAACAAAGGGATCGCTTATTGCCCACACTGCGACGGACCTTTATTCAAAGATAAAGAAGTTGTTGTCGTTGGCGGCGGAAACTCTGGTATTGAAGCGGCGATCGATTTAGCCGGTTTGGCTAAGCATATTTATGTTTTGGAATTTCTACCAGAACTGAAAGCCGATCAAGTCTTACAAAAGAAACTTTATTCGCTTTCCAATGTCACAGTAATTACGAATGCCGCAACAAAAGAGATCACTGGTTCATCGCACGTAGAAGCTTTGACTTATACCGATCGCCTTACAAATGAAGAACATACACTGAATGTCGAAGGTGTCTTCATTTTGATCGGATTAATGCCAAATACTGAATGGTTATCCGACACAGTAGCTTTGAGTGATCGCGGGGAAATTCTTACCGACAAGCATGGAGCGACCAATGTAGAAGGGATTTTTGCGGCGGGCGACTGTACTGACAGTGCCTATAAGCAAATCATCATCTCTATGGGGGCAGGTGCTACTGCCGCTCTAGGAGCCTTTGATTATTTGATTCGTCAAACATAAAAATAATCCCTATTCAGTTCTTCTATTTAATAGAAGGAAACTGGATAGGGATTTTCTCTTTATGCTTTTGCATGAGACAGTCATGCGACTTATCCATTATGCAAGACTTTCTTTCTGTAGATCCAAATATAGTAAAAAGCTGGACATTTTTTTCGAAGTCACTCTGCGAACTTCTCGTGGAATAAATTGATGGATCTCATCTTCATTGTAGCCAACCTGAAATCTTGTTTCATCAAAAAGAATTGGGCGTCTCAATAAACTTGGATGTTCTTCGATTACCTCCACCAATTCACTCAATGATAATTCATCAAAATCAATGGCTAATTTTTCATAAACTTTAGAACGTGTTGAAATGATTTCATCCGTTCCTGTTTCAGTTTTCGAAAGAATTTCCGTAATTTCTTCTTTTGTTAAAGGCTTCGACATAATATTTCTTTCTTCAAAAGCCAATCCATTTTCTTTTAACCAAGCCTTAGCCTTTCGACATGAGGTACAACTTGCTGACGTATACAATTTAATCATTTTACATACACCTTTCTGTTCTTTCATTTAAATTAATAACATGAGTTATTCTACACATCTAACGATACAACAATTTTATAGACTTGTTAAATAAATCATTAGCAAAAGTCTCCTAAAAAGACACTTAAACCCTTCAATACCGTTCTTTTTATAACATAAAATGATAATTATTAAGGAGGAGTTGTCTATGCCAATTTGAGTAAATCATCGAGTTATCAAGCTTTTAAAGGCCTAAAGGTTGATAACTGTATAACAGGTTTAATGTTTTACCTGCGTAGATTATCAATAATTTCTCTAGAAAAAACAAAAATGGTTGTGAATAAATTATCATAAAAATTATATTTTCGATGAAATTTCGGTTCACTTTCTTTATTCCTAGATAAAATAAAAACTTACTAACAAAATCTGGTGATTTCTCTGATACAAAAGAATCGACGAGGCTTTTTAGCAATTTTAAAATCTATTTAGACAATAGAAAAAGTTGACTAAGAAGGTTTTCCTAGTCAACTACTCTTTTATCCTCTCGTTTTTCCGCCAGCAATATTAATAGTGACGCCACTGATATAGCTAGCGCGATCTGACAACAAATAGGACACCAGATCAGCAACCTCATTTAGTCTTCCACTACGGCCTAGCGGAATGGTCTTTGCACTAGAATACCCACTGCGCAGCTCCTCCACCGATAGATTTCGAGTATAGGCTAAAGCCGTCTCATACTCTATCGTTCGAAGCCCCGTCTCCTCCAAAATACCCGGCGCCACTCCGACAACTCTAATTCCATAGCGTCCCCACTCCTTTGCCCAAGATCGAGTAAAACTATTGACCGCTGCTTTCGTAGCTGCATAGACACTCTGGCCCTCAGAACCTTCTAACCCAGCTTCTGAAGAAACGTTCAAAATCACGCCGCTCTTTTTAGTGATCAACACTCTACTTACCGCCTGTGATGCTAAAAAGACACCTTTTTGATTGACGCTAACCATCTTGTCAAAATAAGCTTCAGTCATTTCTTTTTTTTCAGCTGCTAGAATACTATCTACCATTAACGCTGGTAAATTTATTCCAGCATTATTTACTAGAGCGTCAATCGTCTGCCATTTTTTTAAAGCAATCGTCACCATTTCTTCTATTTCGGTTTTCGATCCTATATCTGTTTGAACAAAGAGCAAATTTTCATGGTTGAAGTCCCCATTTTTAAGATCTGCATTAGTAACATATGCTCCTTGATCTAATAAATTTTTGACAATTGCTAGTCCAATACCAGAGGAACCACCAGTCACAATCACACTCTTTCCTGAAAGCTCCAGCCAATCGGGCATCCTTCTCACTCCTTTTTTCTATATCGACTGCCATCTTTTGATAACCACCTCAAGTGTTTCATCTGACCCAAAAATGTTTTGAAATATCTGATTCAACTCATGTTTTGCAAATTCAAGATAATGCGCCTGATAGCCTGTCTCTGCATAATAAAATTCGTTTGCGTCCGGTATCAATAGCAACGTCTGTTCAAGTAAGTCTGGCTGACTTCCTAATTTTCCACTGTATAGAAAAGAGTTAATTGTTTCCTCTTTAGGCAAGATTAGACAAAGAATTCTTGTTATCGACTCTTTTTCTAGATAGAAGGCCAAACTGCGCATATCTTTTTCTAGATAGTCAGAATAGAAATAATAATCCAATCCAATCATTATACCACCTCCAGTTTCCCAGCAGCCTTCAAGAGAGTCAAAAATCTCTGTAAACTCTCATTCCAAAAGAACCAATCATGTCCTCCTGCCCATGATTCAAACTGCAACTCTAATCGATTCTTAGCCTGTTGATTAAACCATTGATTGCTGTGAAAAAATGCATCCTCTGTCCCACAAGTGAGATAATAAAATGTCTCAGGAACTGAACGTGTAGTCTCTAGTAGATTGGCGAGATTTCGATCACTTCTTTCGAACATTTCGAATGTACCAAAAACAAATTCGTATCTTCTTTGATTCCAGACCTTCGTCTGCTGTTCTTGATTCCGCATACTGTCAAGAATATTCAGGTCACCAGAAAAACTGCCGATTGCAATATATTCTTTAGGATGAAGTAGGCCTTCGCGACAAGCACCATATCCTCCCATAGATAATCCCGCTAAAATCTTTTGATGATTTTTTACTCCGAACTGAGTTTCTAAAAAAAGAGGGAGTTCTTTAAAAATATGATTTTGACAAGGCTCTTTTCCTTTGACGTTGCGATAATAATTTAACCCTCCTTCAGGCAAGACGAAAAAAACATTTTGTTCTGTTGCATACCGTTCTAATGGTGTCCTACGCACCCATTTGGTATGATCATCTCCGCCGCCATGCAGCAAATAAATGGGCTTTAAGTGCTGAAGCGGCCGATCCACATACTTAGGTGTTACTAAGATGAAATCAGCCGCGCGTTGCAATGTGAGCGAGTAAAAACTAATCGTTAAAATCCCCATTTGTCTATCTCCTCTAGAAAAGCCCAATCAATGAACCTAAAATCGAAACTGCCAAAATCAAAAGAACTACTTTTGAAGCAGACAGCTTTGCTTTAGTCATCAAGAAGTAAACAAGGAAGAAGGCACTGATGGGTAATAATCCTGGCAGGATTGAATCCAAAGTCTCTTGCAGGACAAAAGTTCCTGCTTTAAAACTAGAATTCAGTGTAATCAAATTGGAAGACAGGCAGCCAATCATGAAGAGACCCACGATATTTGCGCCATCTACCGCTTCTTTTAATAGACCTGATGACAAAACGTTCTTCACTGAGTTCTTTCCATATTTATAGCCGATGCGATTGAAAACATGTCCTTCAAAATACATAAAAACAGCTAACACCATCATTAATATTGGTGCCCAGATACTGCCTTTTACTGCAATACTGGCACAGCCTGCGGTCACTAAAGTATAGATGGTTGCCAGATCAATCGTATCCCCAATTCCTGCTAGAGTCCCCATCAATCCTGTCTTATAGCTTGTTATCAGTTCGGCTGGAATCTTCTCTTCCTTCGCCTTTTCTTCTTCCATCGCGACAACACTACCAAAAATCAACGATCCCCATGTAGCTTCGGTATTAAAGAAAATCAAATGTCGTTTCAAAGAATCACGCAAATCATCGTCATTCGGATATAGCTTACGCAAAATTGGTGCCATACTGGCACAATAAGCAATCGCCTGCATACGTTCATAGTTCGCGCTGATTTCTGATAACATCCACCATCTCAAATAGGCATAATCGAGATCACGTTTACTAATCACTGCAGGTTTCTCTACTTCTGTTTTAGACATTCGGCTCGCCCTCCCTTAATTCTCGTTTCAAGAAGATAATGATACATGCGATTGAGATAGCTAAAATAATCGACACTAAAACATTCAATTGAGAGACCACCGTCACGAAATAGCCAATAATAAAGAATGGAATATACTGTTTTTTCCCGATCATAATCATGATCATCGCAAACCCAATCGCCGGTAGAATTCCTCCCGCGACCTCCAAACCACCCATCAGCCATTCGGGAATAATAGCCAACACTGGTTTGACGACATTCTCTCCGAAAATATTGACTAGAAACACAGGAGTAAAAAATAGTACAAAGTTCGTGAGCATTGGCCAAGTAAAAGCACTTCGCCATAAGCCCTTCAAATCAACTGCTTCAGCACTCTCATCAGCCATTTTGACAAAACGGATATTGACGATTTTTTTTAAGTTGTACAGAAATGCTCCCAGCATAGCTACAGGAATAGCCAATGTTAACGCAACTTCTGTCGACATCCCTGTTTTCAGCGCGATCGGAATAATACAAGCTGCCGCAATATTTTCATCTGATGGCAATTGTCCACCCGGTGCAATGACTCCTAAAAAAATTAATTTGATACTACCGGCTAAAATAATTCCTGTTGTGATATCACCGTAGATTAATCCAGCAAATAACCCCATAGCAAAAGGTGTTCCTAATCCCATCCATAAGGTATAACCAAAGTATCCATTCGCGATCCAATAAAGAAATCCCATCACGAAAGCCATTAATAATGTTTGAAAATCCATGGTCTTACCTCCTTTCTTAGTTAAAACAAATCCTTAATCGATGCTAACTTGAGACTTTTATCATCAGGTGTAGAAGAAAAGCTGACCTGTGTCCCCATTTGTTCAACTTCTACTAGTCGCTCAAAATCTGCCTGATCTAAATAGACTCCACTAAAAACTAACTTACGTCCCGCTTCACTGGGAACACCGCCAACTACCATTTCTCGTAAAACATGACCCTTTTTAACAAACCGATGGCCCGTCGAAATATCTTTAAACAATAAGAAAATGGTCTCCTCATTCTGTGCCAGATAACTTTCCACTTCTTGCTCATTTAATATTTCTAGAATCAATCCTTGCGGTGCGGCCATTTTATAGATTTCTGCCATGAAATCATCTTCTGACAGCAGATTATCAACGATGACGACCTTTTTCGCAGGATAATAACGCAGCCATTTGGTGATTACCTGTCCATGAATTAAACGAAAATCAATCCTGCACATCACGATATTTTCCATCATGCTCGCTCCTCCTTTAACAAATCTGACGTTAATTTGATCCCTTCTTTGCCCTCCTTAACCACCACATTTGCTAATTCATCTAATTCCATTGTCTGCCTTTCCATCACACAAGTAATCAACATAGCCATATTTAATCCAGAGATCGTTCGAACCTTGCTGTGTTTGTTTTCCAACATGGATAGATTAGAGGGAGTTCCGCCATAAAGATCAGAAAAGATGATCACACCATTTAGCTCCTCCATTTCTTTTACCATTTGATTCATCAGGGAAATAAACTGATCCGCCTTTTGTTCTCGTTGCAAGGAACAGGCCTCTATCCATGGTATGTTCCCTAAAATAAACTCCGCACTTTTGATAATTTCTTCCCCATACCTCCCGTGTGTTGCCACGATGATCCCTATCATATGTTCTCCGCTCCTTCCTTCATTCTTAATAAACGCAAGTTTCGTGCCAAAAAAAGCTGAGGATCAAAAGCAGCACAATTTTGGCCCTCAGCTTATAAATTCGTATAAACAGTGGGTTTTCACTGCTTAATTTTACAAGAGATTCAATAATAAATTGAGCTCTTTCGCATGAACTCTTACATTGTATTTTCCTTCAATTACACTTAGCTTTTTCTTTACGATCTGACCTTGTATGCTATTACACTTTTCCGAAGGAGCATTACACTTTTGTTGCTCATTTTCTAATAAGAGTCGTTCAATCATAATAGAGACATGCATTAACAGTATTTTTTTCTCAGATGACGTATAAACCTTTCCGAACTCCAGCTCAATCGCAGTAATAAATTCCTGGACATCATCAATTAATTTCGCAGGGTTCAAAATCGTCAATTGTTCGATCAGATTTCGCAACGTAAACTCTTTAGTGATACGGTCAAGAATTTGCTGAAGCTGTCCTTCCGTAATCTGATTCTTATAAAAGCTGCGAAGAGCCTGCTCACCTTTATCGTTAATGAGTTCCTGCAAAGTGATTCCTTCTTGTGAAGTTTGATTTTTTGAAGTTGTGATTAACAGAATTCGTTTGTATTTTTCTTTCAGCCGTTTCATTTCTTCGGGTTGCGTCAAGGTTCGAAAATCACTGCACTGATAGACAACACCTTCATTAACAAAGCATTTTTTCAATACCTTACTAATTTTGTATGCACTTCCCTTTCCTGTTGAGCAGGCGACGATAACCAAACTATTTTTTTCTTTGGAAGGTACATATTTAGAGATGACTTGAACATTTTCTTCTAAATGCTGAAGTGTTTCTTCAATAGATTTTTTTTGTAAGATCAGATTGGCTGCTTCTAAAGCAACTTGTGAGGTGATATTGTTCATGATAGCTATTTCTCCACTGACTTCCTCTTGAATATCATCGATAATCTCAATCAATGAACCCATGTCCACTAAAACTAAAATTCCTTTCGATGTATCGATATTTTTCAAACTTTTGCGCAACTTACGCAATACTTGATCTTTGGTTGCATTATACGGCATGTCGATGCCTTCAAAAATATATTGGCTATAGGCTTGATTGACTAGACTAGCAATACTTGAAGCGGTAGAAACGCCATGAGATATGATTACTAAAAATGGCAATTGCTGATTTGCAGTGGCATGATAATAAAAATAAAAGAATGCGACCAATAAGAAATAATCGCCTAATGATTCAATGTCTAAATGGATCCGAATCATTTCGACAAACACTTTAGACATTTTGTAAATTTTATAATAATTGCGTTTAATTACTCTAAGTCCTTTTCGATGATTCTCTATTTCTAGATGGTCAATTAGGTGATGATCGACCTGCGACAGCATCTTTGAGAAAAAGAGGACGTGACGTTTACTAAATTTAAACCCATAATTCAATTCAAGATATTCCAAAATATTGCCAATTGGTGAGTGAAAAATGATCATATTATGCGGACTTTCTTCAAACTTCTCAATGTCCTTCATTAATTCCAAAATCATTTCTCGAACTTCTCTTTGATTGTTCTCTAACGTATTTTGCTTAATTAATAAACTAATTAGTTCTTCAAGTTTCTTTTCTGGAAAAGCTTTTAGCTTATCCAGAGGCTGCTCATACCTATGAGTGCTGCTGCTTTCGATCAAAATATCCTTAGGGACAAACCTGTAGTTCGTACGATGAATTCGATAAGCATTGGGAACCTCCTGCGTACTGACTCTTAACTGTTCGCCCGCTTGATCATGAACTGCTCGTGCCAATGACACTCGAATGATATTCTTTAATGTTCCAATATTTCCTTTACCATCAAACATAATCAATAAATTGTATAAATTGCTGGAAATCTCTACATTTTGTCCAATAGCTTGACACTCTTTAGCAAAAAGCTGGTAGATAATGCGGTAGCGTTCTTCAACTGGACGCTCGGCATATCTAGGTAAATTGAGCAACAAGGGAATACGCCGGATAAACGTTTCTAATAATACGGACGAAAGTTCTGTGGTAGCAAAAATCAACCGTACATCCACTTCTCGTTCCTTTTGAGAGCCTAAACTTGAAATCACACCTTTGTCTAAATAACGAAACAGCTTTTCCTGTCCAACTGGCGACAGACGATGAACCTCATCTAGAAAAAGATAGCCTCCATTAGCCTCATCAAAAATTCCTGTTCTATTCGTATCAGCTCCTGTAAAACTCCCCTTTGTATAGCCGAAAAGTGCGGCTGATAGAAGTTCTTCGTTTCTAGCGTAATCCGCACAATTCAACGTTTTAAATGGCGCGTCCTCAGCTATTTGATTTGTGCTGACAGCATAATTAAATACCCGTTCTGCTAAAAAGCTTTTCCCAACTCCGCTTTCACCCAAGATCAATAAAGGCAATCCCTTAGGTGGATAGGTTACCGAACTTTTGCAACTGATAATTTGCTTTAACAAACTGCCGTCATATCCAATCACATCTGAAAAACAATGATCTTCTACTTTAGGCTCTCGTAATTGATAGGAAATGGGGTACTTATCATTCTTCTCTAAAAGTCCTTCACGAACCAATTCATTCAATAGTTTACTGACAGTTGGTCGCGGAATCTCAAGTTCCTGAGTAAGCTGCTTAGTTGTAAAAGTCTGCTTTTTCTCGTAGAAAAAAGCCGTGAGCCGTTCCTTATTTGTATCAGCTTTCATAAACAAACACCTCCCCTTTGTACGTATTCATCTTTAATTATACAGCACTGCGTTGAAGAAATTTGGTACTTTTTTTCATCGTACTAATTAACACGAATACACCCGCGATGTTGTTCGCGGGTGTTTGTCTAGAGTTTCTTTGCATGATGTTGAAACGAAGGAATCATAAATGCTAATTTCTATCCATTAGAAACAATTCTATTGATTGCTTCATTATTTTGAATGCGATCCAACAGCTCTGGGTTGAGCCGATACCCTTTTCCCCACAGGGTTTGGATGGCTTTATTCGCCAGACTCGTGTTTTCAAACTTGGATTTGATGCGAGTGATCGTACTGGAAAGGGAGGCAAGATGAGACTTATTGACCTCTTCATTCCAGATTTGATGACAGATCGTCTCACGTGTCACCACACTGCTGCCCGCATGGATCAGGATCGATAGAATCTTCATTTCCGTTTGAGATAAATGATGGATGACTTCTAAATATTGATAATTCTCTTCTGGGTTCGGTCGTTTCTCCCGCAGCGCACTTGGCCGAATAAGCGAGACCTTATCGGATAATTGGATAAACTTTCTATTCTCAAAGGTATCATCGGTTTGCTGAG
>NZ_JAFLVR010000078.1 GCF_017315985.1 Candidatus Enterococcus murrayae
TTTGTTATATGACGCTTACCTTCCTTGGGCAGCAAGCGTTCAAGAAAAGTGTAAATAATTGAAAAACGACTTTAGCCTGATTGTAGGATAACAATCGGGCTAAAGGTCGTCTAGGTACTCTGTGGTTCGGCGCTTACATTTATTCAATCCAATACAAATGATTATGACGTAAAACAGATGTGTGAAGTGTTGGAAGTACCACGTTCTAGCTATTACGATCAGCTAAAGAAAGCACCTTCCAAACGACAAACAGAAAATGAATGCCTTAACCGCTTGATTTCAGGGATTTACTTTGAAAACAGGGGGATCTATGGTGCGCCCAAAATTCATCAAATTCTTTTAGGCCGAGGTGAAACACTTTCTCTTAAACGAGTACAAAAATTAATGAGAGAAATGAATTTGTGTTCTATTACAGTCAAAAAATACAAACCAGGGAAGAACGTAAAAGGAAAAATAGAGAGCCGGAAAAACCTGTTAAATCAAGATTTTACCACTACGTCAATCAATCAAAAATGGGTAACTGATATCACGTATATTCATACGCTAAAAGACGGCTGGACATATCTTTCCACCATTCAAGACCTTCATTCAAAGAAAATCATCGGTTGGAAGTTTGGCAAGCAAATGACCAAAGAACTGGTCATTGAAACGCTGGATCATGCACTTTTAACCCACACGCCTTCAGAGAATCTGATTATCCACTCGGATCTTGGTTCGCAGTACACCAGTGATGCTTATGAAGCAAAGCTGAAAGAGCTGACTATCCAGCACTCATTCAGTCGTAAAGGCTGCCCTTATGACAACGCTGGAATTGAGTCGTTCCACGCCTCAATAAAAAAGGAAGAGGTTTATCCGTCAAAAACCTATGAAACGTTTGAAGCAGCCCGTATAGCAATTTTTCAGTATATTGAAGGATTTTACAATCGCAAACGCATTCACAGCAGTATCAATTATTTAACGCCAAATCAAATGGAGGAGTATGCATTACAGGCGTAGACCTTTGACAACCTACAACATTTTTTTGCGAGATTCGACAGGAAATTCACTTCATCTGTTCAATCAGATATCAAACCCAAACTGTTTGACATCTGATTGAACAGATGAGACACTCACCCGTCGGAATCTCGAAAAAAATCTCACAAATCGTGTATGAGGTATTGACTCAAATCCAGGTTGTAGATATTCCTGAGAAGGTGGGTAAGAGAAAAAGAATGCTCAAACAGATCAAGCCTATTCCAGTAAACAATAATTGTTTACTTAAAATATTTTGCTCATTACAAAAAGTAATACGATGATTTTTACCATTCCTGACTATCTCCATTTCAGATACACTTTCCACGATTAACCATTTTTCTACGGTACTGTTATCTTCGGGTTTTCGATTATCAATTGTAATGATTTTATCTCCATTTTTTAAATTCATCGTACTTGCTGTTCCGCCAGGCTGTACCTTTTTTATAACCCATTCATCTCCATTTTTCTTAACTCTAATACCCAAGTATGAGTGGTTCTTTATACTAAAAATGAAAAAGATTGAGATAAAAATGAACAGTATTAAAATGATTCCGTTGGCTTTCAGAAATAATCTATCTCTCATTTTACACCGCCTTTTCTCATAATAGAATATCATACTTTCAAAAAATACTCTTAGGTATTTTTCAGAAAAAGGTTCCCCTTACAAAAATTAGGAAGTGTTCTCAATCAAATTTGAATGATACTTATTATAGGATACTTCTTGTCACACATAGAAAAGGAACCTATGTTTGCGCACTCCATAAATTATGGTATATTATTATAAAAAGGAGTGACTTACCATTCCGTTGATTGACCTCCGAGTAGATGGTACCGGTCTGATATGTTAACAAAGAATATACCTAACTAAAGATTACTCATTCAAAAAAATCTTGATTATTTCCTCTTCAGTTATTTTTTCTATTGCAATCACTTTTGAATCATTATAGCAAACATGACATTTATACTCAGGATCAATTTGTATCTCTGAAAACTTTAAATCACTAAAAGAGATAACGTTTTCAAAGTAAAGCTTTATTTCTTCAGAGCACTCAAAACTTAACCTACTTAACTCATCATTCAACCCCTCACCTGTGTACTTTAGAAAACTTTCTTTTAAGGTCCAAATCGTATAAAAATATTTTTTTTGTGCGTACTTGTCCAATTCAAGTAATTTTTCTCTTTCATAATTAGATAGGACAAGCTCTGAAATTGATAAGTCAATGTCTAATATTTTTTCAATATCAATTCCGATTTCATTATCATCAATACCGCATATTACATAATCGTTTGAATGAGATATATTAAAATAAATTTGACGTCCCTTTACAAGGGTATATGGTTTTCCATTTGTATGATGCATGATGTGAATATCACAATTCGATACTCCAATATTTTTTTTTATTGCTAGCCTGACAAGAACTTCTCCAAATAAACTTAAGGAAGCATCATTAATACTTCTGAATTTTCTGATCTTCATAACTTTTTCTTTAGATACTATTCCTTCATATAAAGAAAGACTGTGGTGTATCTGATTTATATCCATATAATAAATTAAAATTTCTATCACCTTTACCATTATATAAATTTTTAAATAGGATCATAAAAGTTACTCTTTAGGAATTACAGTCAAGATGCCCTTTTTCAGTGCTGCAACAATTGCACCAATAGATGAGTCGACATCCAGTTTTCTGGTAATAACAAAGATATGCTGGCTAACTGTCCTGATACTTACATTCAAGATATCTGCAACTTCTTTTTGTCGATAACCTTCAGCAAGAAGTCTTAAAACCTCTATCTCTCTTTTAGTTAAAACATTTTCATCTTTTATTTCTTCTTTGAAAAGATACTTCCCTTCCATGACTAAGTTTAAGGAATCAGTCAACTCATCAATTGAAATATTCTTATTGAAAAAACCTCTTGCCCCAATTTTTTTAACTTGATTTCTAAACTCTAATAAATCGTATCCCGAAAGGAAGACAATTTTGGAATCTGGATTTTGTTGCATGATTTGTTCTCCGAGTAACAGTCCATTTCTTTTTCCAAGATGTATATCCAAAAGAATGATATCTATACTTGAAAGATCGTCTTTTTGGAGAACGTCATTAAAGTTTGTTCCGTCGCACACCAAAACTTCAACTTCAAACCTACCGTTTTTTTCTAACACTGCTTTTAAACTGTTCGCAAACAAGTCGTGATCATCTACAATTAATAGTTTCATTCTCTCACCTCAAAAATTAATTTGGAATCATTACTGTGATTGTTAAACCATCAGCATTTTCCAGATGGATATGTCCACCTAAAGATTTTACTTTGTCGTTTACACTGAATAACCCATTACTCTTTTTATGCAATGCTCTATACATTCTCTCACTATTTATACCTACTCCATCATCCATTACCACAATTTCTATGCCTAGCTTATCTTGGGTTATACTGACTGTACTCTGATTACCTTTGGAATGTTTAATCGAATTTACAAGCAGTTCCCTTACAATTCGATATATGGTAACTTTTTTTATCTCATCAACATAAAAATCGGCTTGTACATATAAATCTATATTGAAATTTTTATTTGACTCTAGTAATGAATTTTTCAATATTTCTAAATTCTCTTTCAATGGTAAGACAGTTATATTAACTGGAAACTTTTCAAAAATATGTTCTCTCAATTTTGATGTTAGCATTTCTGAATTATCTTGAATTGTTTTTTTAAGGTCGTCTTGATTTTCTATCAAACTCGCATAATTCTTAATCGCCAATACTGGTTGTAGAATTTCATCATGAACAAACTCGGCATATGTTTTATTTGATTGTTCAATATGCATATTTACCATATTTGATACAAATGCTCCGTACATAGTTTCAGGAACAATAAAATTCCCAGAATGCTCTGAGAGTATTCTGCTTGTTAATAGCTCAACAAGAATATCAATCATTAATACGAAACGTTCACTGTGAATAAAATCAATCTCTTTATCTGTATCAAGTAATAGTGTACCTAAATTGATTTTCCCTTTAACAATTGGGACAGAAACAATATTCTTTCCATCTACTTTATTTATTTCTGGAGTAGAGAGTGAACTAAAATCTTTATTGATCACAATTCCATCAATACTTCCGATTTTTATAAAGGATGAACCTTCTTTCCATAGCAACATAAAAGCATCAATATCATAATCTAATAACAAAATTTCTTGTAGATATTTATCAAGGAATCGGACAAAAGAATCAAAATTGATTTGTCTTTCAATCGATTCTTTACAGTAATTTGATTCGTTGATACTTTTATTAAAATCATCCAACCTTCTTTTTTGTATTAATGAAAAAGAAAATATATAAATCAAAATACTTACAAAAGCAACCAAACCTGCCAAATACGATTGATCATTTGTAAAACCAAATATAAATTTGGAGGTACCTGCAGTAAACAAGATTGTAAAACCTATCGTGAGTATTTGATAGTTGAAATCATATCGGTATTTAAAGTTTATATTGTGCTGCTTTATCAATACGTATGCAACACACAGTGGAAGAATAATAAATAGATAAAATGAATTTGGAAAAGTCATGTTTTCTTTTACGGGATCTGATTTTATTTTAATAATTGACGAAACTACAAAAGGTATTATTGATAGTAGAATACTCATAAAGAGAAACGAAATATGTAATTTTCTTATCGGTATCTGTACTCTCATATTGTTGATATAAACAATAAAACAAAACACAACGGATGTTAGCATTGTGCTGAAGTAAAGAAAAACATTATCGTAATTACTAAAGATAATCACTAAATTGAACAAACAGATCATTTGCAGACCAATGATCATCTGGTAAAACTCACCATTGTAGTTAGGATAGATGAAGTTCAGGAATAAATAAAAGATTATTAATGGAAAAACTGCAAAGGTCACTAGTGAAACTGTTGCTAAAAAAACTGATTTTACAGAATTGGTGAAGAAAAAGAGAGCAAGAATTACCATCAAACTGATAAAAACATTTATTATTCTAGTCTCATCTGCTTTAAAACTTGTTACTAAAGCAATACCAAGAAATACAAAACTGAATGCTATATTCTCATAGAAATTTTGATACACATTTAAGTCTCCAATCATTGATAGCACGATTGCTAAACCAACAATTGATGAAAGTATTAATACTTTCAATAAGTTTCTCATACTGATTCTTCGCATTACTGGTTTCTCCTCTATTTAACTCTAACGTTTAATACATCCTCAAATTCAATTCATTGATACTAAAATTACATATCATAATTCATTGGCATCAAGAGTTTAAAGGATGACGAGAACAAGGTTAAGTATCTTCCCGTCAGCCCTTAAAAGCGCTATATATTCATAAATAACTGGAAATTTTCATCGTTAATTATTCTATCATATGTTCCTCTTGCTTTAATTCTACCTTTTTCCAGAAATATTATTTCATCATATAAGCTTAAAATTTTTTCATCTAACTTATGAATAACTGAAATAATTGTCAAGTTCTTATTCATCATGAGATTATTTTCAACTTCCCAAGAGGTTTGAATATCTAATGAAGATGTTCCTTCATCCATCATAATAACTGAAGAATCTTGATATAGAGCTCTTGCAATGGCAATTCTTTGTCTTTGACCACCAGATATCTGATTGCCATGTTCTCCAACTAACGTATTAATACCATTCTTGAGAGATTCCACATAATCTATCAGTCCACTCGTTTTTAAGATAGCATTTAACTTATTATGATCTTCTTGCTTGTCCAACACAATATTCTCTTTTATCGAAGAATTGAATAGATAAATATCTTGATGTACATAGGAAATATTACTCAACAATGATTTTGATGATATTTCTCTGATTGGCACATCATCAATACTGATATTGCCATTATAATCCACTAATAAACCTGATATCAAATTGAGTAAGGTTGATTTTCCAGAACCACTTTTTCCAACTATTGCATATTTTTTATTCTTATTAAATTGAGCACTAAAGCTATCAATTACTTTACAGTTGTCATCATAAGAATACTCAACGTTCTCAAGTGAAATACTATTCTCAAATGGTACAACAAGATTTTTATCTTTTGATTCCTCTTTTCCAATTGAGGTAATATCATTTAAGTTCGATATGACATTCTTCATACCTAAGGCTTTCGGAATACTTTGAATTAACATCATTACTGGATTCAACATTGAACTGCTCAATTGAATCAAAGCAACTAAAGTCCCCATAGTAAACTTTCCTGTGATAACAAAATATGAGGACAATAGAACACTACACGTAATAGTAATTAGACCTAACACTTCTGATAGGCTTTCACTGATAGCAAAAATTTTTTTTGATTTCATGCTACTTCTAGCTAATTTCTGGTTCGTAGAATTAAATTTATTCTTAATGAAGTTATCTAATCGATAAGACCTAATGACTTCTAATCCATCAACAAAATCCTTCACATCTGCAGAGAACTTTCCACTTTGGCTAGAAAAATCCCTTTGTGTATTCTCAAGTTTTTTCGATAATATAGAAGGAACTAGTAGTGTTAATAAAAGAGCAAAAATCATAAAAGCAGTGATCAAGATACTAGTCTTTAAGAAAACAACTAAGGAGATTAAGAACATCGTCGCATTTTCAAAAATAATGAAAGTAGTCATTAAATAATTTTCTTCAATCTGTTGAATATCTGTAATCAAAAGAGAGTGGTACTTTCCCCTCCCAATATCTGATTCCCGATCATCAAGTCTTAGAATACCTGAAAAAATGTCTCTTCTCATTTCGATAATAATTTTATTAATCAGTAATTTGTTTAGATAGGAATAAATGAATTTACAAATTCCTAAAGCCAAAAAATAACTGAGTGCAATGAGAATAACTCTTGGAAACCTTTGAATTTCACCACTTGTAGCAAAATCAACAATCATTTGTAATAATAAAGCAATTCCAACTGAGGCAATGGAGGACAACGCTCCAAAAACTAGAGTAAAAAAAAGCAACAATTTATGATTTTTATAATAATCTTTCAATTTTTTCTCCTTCAATTAATCGGTAAGGGGAAATCATTTATTCCCCCCTATCGAAATATTCTTATAATAATTCTTGTGCTTTCATCAAGCCGATTTTTGAAGTCTTTTTCCCATTTTTAATCTTACGTGCAATTTCATTAATTGTCCTATTTTGAAAGAAATCAGCATATTCTAATTTTTTGTTATATTTACTATCTAACTGATGAATAATATTGGCAATTTTTAGTGAATGTCCACCAACATCAAAAAAGTCAATGTTACTTTGGATTTTTATACCCAAAGCTTCTTCAAAAATCTCAATTACTTCAGGTGTAATATCTTCCAAGCTTTCTTCGTTAATTGATAACACTGATTCATCGAAAGGTAAACTTGTCTCATCCATTTTTCCATTAATAGTTTTTGGAAAATTATCAATTCTGATATAATATTTTGGAATCATATAGTCAGGAAGCTCTTTACCAATTCTATTTTGGATATCTTTGTAGTCGAACTCCCTATCAGAAATGTAATATGCGATTAATAGAGATTGTTCATATAGCTCTTTCTGACATACATGCACTTGATCAATATCAAAGTTTGTTTTGATTGACTCTTCGATTTCACCAGGTTCAACCCTAAATCCTCTAATACTTAATTGTCGATCAATCCTGCCTTGGAAATAGATTTGTCCATTGGCATCAAAGTATCCTAAATCTCCTGTACGATACATCATTCCCTCTCCAAATGGATTTACTACAAAACGTTGTGTTGTCTCCGACGGATTATTAATATAGCCTTTTGACACGCCTTTTCCAGTGATGCAAATCTCCCCGTGCATACCTATTCCCGCTAAACTATTGCCATTTAATATATAAACTTGACTATTATTGAGTGGTTTTCCGATTGGAACACTAACGTTTTGACTGTCTAACTCAGTATAGGTGGCACAAACTGTAGCTTCAGTCGGTCCATAAGAATTGAATACTTTGGCATCTTTAATAAGATTGTTATAGTAGCTATTCTTTAGTAAATCTCCTCCACTGATAAAAGTTTTGATAGTTTCGAATCTGGTACTAGCTTTGTTCATTTCATTAAGCAATAGCGGTGAACAACTGATAAGATTTACACTATTCTTTGTGACATAAGTCGACAACTCAGATATATTTAGTAAGATACTTTTTTCTGCTATAACAACTGTTCCACCGTTTGCGAGTGCAGGAAAAAATTCTTCGACAAACGCATCAAACGAGATTGAAGCTTGTTGTAAAACGATACTATTCCTAGTTATTTCAACTTCTTTTTCAAAAGCTTCGATGTAAGAATAAAGATTTCGATATGAAACTTGAACCCCCTTAGGCAGACCGGTTGTTCCTGAAGTATAGATAATGTAAGCAATACTTTCAGAATCGGGAATGATATTAATTTCTGTGTAGCTGTAAATAATTTGATTGTTGACTAATAATTGTTTTGAACCATCAATATAATCAATTTCTTTATTTAGAATTACCTTTTTAGCCTCAGAATTGGAAACAATGTAACTGATTCTATCTTTAGGAAATGACCGATCAATTGGAATATAGGTTATTCCTAGATTCAAACAACTCAAAAGTGCAACTGCCATATCAATATTTCTTTCTAATAGAAGAGCTACTTTATCTCCAGTTTTAAGATTTTGAGATTGCAGATAAATCGAATACCTTTGAACTCTATCATATAAAAATTCATAAGAAACACTATCCTCACCACAAACAATAGCCCTCTTCTTTCCATCTTCTTTTGCTTGTTTTTTTAATATTTCGTTGAGTGAACTGTATTTATTTTCTTCATTAGTCGGGGTATTGAACTTGTGAAGTATGAGATTCTCTTCATCTAGAGACAAGTATTGTTGATCATGAACTTTCCTACTTGGATTACGTAGCACTTCTCTTAGTAAGCTTTCGAAACTTGCCAAAAATTTGCTGACGTCATTTTTCGAATATTGAAAACCATTATATATTATCTCTAATCCAAGACCTTCCTCAAAACTTAAAGTGATAGTCAAATCAAATTCTGTGCTTTCGTTGACATCAACAATGTTTAAAAAGGACCCTTTTTTTCCATTATTCATGTGATTATCTGAAATATAAAGGATATTAGTATTTAGTTTAAGATTTGCAGAACTTAGAATACTAGCAAGATTTAGATGACCATTTTCCTGTGCTAAAATAGATTTTCTCTGTGTATTTTCAATCAACTCAAGAAAAGTCTCATCCTCATTATTTACTCTACTAATAATAGTATTTATAAACATTCCCAGTGTTTTATCAAACTGAGGAACTTGTTCTCTCCCAGATATTACTTTAGCAAATAGAACATCATCGCTGTTTGTCCATTTTTGAAGTAAAATACCCAATACTGTTTCAAAGAAAGTGGATACAGTAATAGAGTGGTACTTAACAAACTGTTTCACATCCTGTTGAATTTGTTTACTGAATGTCCGTTTTTCCAGTTTTGATTGAAATTCTAATTTTTCAACTGATTTTCCACTAGTATTATTCAAATAGAAATCCTGGACTCCTCGAAAATCCTTTAACTCCTCAGACCAGTAGCGCTCTTCTAGCAGGGTATCAAATGTCGCTAATTCTTTTGCATAGATTTCAAATCTTGGTATATCATTGCTCTGAGTATTCTCACCACTATATTCTAATCCAATCTGATTCAAGAAAATTTCAAATGACCAACCATCAATCACAATATGATGCACTGTAATAAGTAGTAAGTCATTCCCGCTATCATTTTTAAATATTTTAATGCGAATAGGACTGTTGTGCTCTAAATCGAAATTCAGGTTTAAATCATCTTTTTTTGTCTGTTTAATCATTTGCTGTTTATTTTTTTCTGTAATATTGATGAGTTGCACAGGAACTTCATGATTTTTCAAGCACACAGTAACTGGGGTATTTATATTCTTATAGAAAATCCGAGTATTCAATGTTCCACTTTTTTGAACAATTGTATTGATTGACTTTACTAATTTATTCAGATCAACAGAAAAATCTAATTGAATTAAATTTTGCACCTTATAGGCGGCTGGATTTTTATCTTTCTCAATAGCAATAAGAATACCTTTTTGAGTAGGAGTGACGGGATAAATTGAATCAATCGTACTTTCCGTGCTGACAATTTCTCTCTCAATTCGTAAGAACTCATCATCACTCAAACTGTGATTTCCATAATCGGAAACAGTTTTTTCTTTTTTTCCTGCACCAATACAATGGTCTATCACTTCTATTAAACTATTGATAAACTCATTTCCAATTTTTTTAATAGGATAGTGATGATTTACTATTTGATCAACCTCAACTAATAAACAACCTTCTGAAATTTTACTGTTAATTGATATTACTGTTCCAAAATCATTTTCTTCTGAAATAGCAGATCCTGTATCTATATCTTCACTAATTTTTAAAGATTGATGACTAGATTCTTTTAATTCACCAAGATAGTTAAATGTGAACAATGGTTTTTTTGACCCAGTTGCTGAATAGTTCATCCCAGAATTGGGGACACGCCGAAGATATTCTTTTGTTTCTCGAATTTGCTTTCTAATATTTTTCTCGACCTTCAAGATTATTGGATAGGTCGTTGTAAACCATCCTACTGTTCGATCATTTTCCAATAAAGTTTTTTCATGTTGTCTGCCATGGCTTTCTAGCAACATTGAGAACTGTCTTTTTTTAAATACTTTCTCTAATGACATACCCAATGCACTCAGAAGGACATCGTTAATTTCTGTATGGTATGCACCGTTCACTTTTTTTTGTAGTTTTTCAGTATATTCTTTTGATAGTTTGAATTTGCATTTGGCAGGAACTTTTTCTTGATTATTCTCTGGATAGAAATCCTTTTCAATACTTTCATCTATTTTTTGCCAGTATTCTTTTTCTTTGTCTGAAATATTTGTTTTATATTGATCAACGGTTTCAACCCATTGGTTGAAAGCTACTGTTTTTTTTGGTAATTTTGCTTCTTTACCTCTTATTTTGTAATCATAAATCGTTCTAAAATCATCCATCAAAATCCTCAAAGAAACTCCATCTACAACCAAATGATGAAATAAAAAGAATATATAAGAGTATTTTTTCGTATGCAACAGACTTAATTTAATTAATTCGTTATTTTGCAGATTTAGAGTGTCATATAATTCTTTACACTTTTGGCTCACCCATTTTTCTTCTGATAAATTGGTTGGCATACTATTTTCAACTAGTTCAAAACAGTTTTCACTCTTATCTTTGGATCGAACAAAACCACTAGTCCCAGTAAATTTTGCTCTCAATTGGTCATGATATTTTACCAACTCATTCATCGATTCATCAACAATCGATCTATTCATTTGATGATCAGCCTTTAACAACAAAGCCATTGCGAAGCGGTCTGGTCTAGTCAATTTTGCATTAAAAAAAGCTTTTTGCATCTGTCCTAAAGGAACTGTACCTTCATCAATTTGTTCATAGATTCCTAAATTTTTCATTGGTTTTACCTTAAGACTAATATTACTAATTGTCCGCTCCTGCATGATTTCTCGCACCGATATATCAAATCCAGCTTCGCGAATTTTAGAGACCACTCGAATAGCCTTTATGGAATCTCCACCTAGTTCAAAGAAACTATCTTCGATGCTTGGATTTTTAACTCCCAAAATCTCTTCAAAAACTTTGGTTATTCTTTTTTCGGTTCTAGTCTTTGCTAGGCTATACTCTTCATTACTTTTTTTCTCCGGTTTGGGCAAAGCTTTCTTATCAATTTTTCCACTACTGCTACGTGGGAATTCTAGAAGTCTTACGATTCTTGATGGAACCATGTAATGTGGAAGAACCTCTGATAAAGAAGACAGTATCTGTTCCTCATCAAATTGATCACTCCCTAGTACATAACCACATAGATAAGATCCAGAAATCTCCTCAATTACTTTTACTTGGGCATCCTGAATTTCGTTGCGCTTGCGTAAATGATTTTCGATCTCCTCAATTTCAATCCGATATCCTCTCAATTTGACTTGATCATCAGAGCGCCCCAAGTATTGTATCTGTCCATCTTCTAACCAACAAGCTAAATCTCCTGTACGATACATCCGTTCCCCAGTTAACGGATTTTTAACAAAACTTTTCTCAGTTAAGTCTGGTCTATTAAGATATCCTCTTGCAACGCCAATACCAGAGATACACAATTCTCCAGCAACACCAATGCCACATTCTGTTTCTTCTTGAAAGATATCAATACGAACATCTTTGATAGGTTTTCCAATTGAAACTGTTTTACCATTCCAGTTCTCAAAACCACTGGAAGTAGCACAAACTGTTGCTTCAGTTGGCCCATAGTTATTGTGAAATCTATCCAGCTTACTTCCAGGAATTGAGCAATAAGTTTTTAAAAGTTCCCTGTCCAAAGCCTCACCGGCAACATAAATTCGATCAAAGCTATTTAACTTTTCTAACTGATTTGTCGATTTTGCATATTCCATAACCGCACGAAACATTGAAGGAACCATAGTAATTTGTTTTCCTGACCAACGTTCTAGCAATTGCTGTGGATCTTTTATTGCTTCTTCAGAAAGAATCTCTAAAGTGTTACCAAATAAACCACATGAAAAAATTTCAGGGACAGAACCGTCAAAAATATAATTGAAGTTTTGTAAAACAACCGTTTCAGATGTGTATTTCCCATAGTTATAGAGCCAATTTGCTAAATTTACAACTCCTTCATGCTCAATCATGACTCCCTTTGGTGTCCCTGTAGTTCCTGATGTATAAATCACATAAGCTAGGTCATTGGGTTTGGTATCTCTCTCAGGAGAAACTGAACTTACCGTCTGATAATCGGTTAAATCAATTGTTTTAATGGATTCAAATTTTGCTCTATCACTTTTCAAATTTGTTAAAATGACTTTTGTGTTACTATCATCTAAAATAAATGAAATTCTTTCTTTTGGGTGTGATGGATCGAGTGGGAGATAAGCTGCACCTGCTTTTAAGATTCCATAAATAGCAACAATCATATCAATTGAGCGATCCATCATAATAGCTACAGTTTGATTTTTTTTAACACCAAAATCTTGTAATGTCTTACCCAAAGCATTGCATCGATTATTTAACTCTTCATAATTAATCGAAATGTCTTCAAACTTTACTGCTATCTTTTTCGGATTTTCTTTTACAGCTTTTTCGAACTCATCAATAATACAACTTTTATCTTCTATAGTATTATTCATTGAAAAATTGGCATTCATATCAACTGTATCCGAAATAAAAGCTGAAGTTTTACTCTGCGAAACTTTCAAAATATTTTTCGAAAATGAGATAAAGTCTTGCATAATTCTTCTACAAAAAGCCCTACTGAAAATCTCCTTATCATATAACAAAGTCAACTCAACAAATTTATCAATAGTAATCCTCATTGATAGCGAATGAGCTGGTAGTTCTGTTGTATTAATTAATTCAAGTCCCTTTTTCTGTATTGATGATCCCAATCTCATATTTTGAACAGATATAGAATACTTAACTGAGTTTGCTCCGTTCGGAAGCAAATTACATATATTACTAAATGGATAACTATCGTACTTAGTATGGTTCAAACTATCTTTATTAAATGCAATTAACTCATCACAAATAGTTAAACTACCGTGCTTAGTAATCCTTAAAGGGATCGTATTAATTGTTAACCCAATGAGCTTGTCAATTCCAGCTATTGGAACATTCCTGCCAGACACTATAGAACCAAAAACTAAATCTGAAGAATTCGTATAGTATTGCAAAACTTTACCGAAGGTATATGTGTAAAAACTTGAAACACTTACTCCTAGTTTTGAACAGAAATTCCTGATATTCTCGGCTTCTTTGTCAGAAAGTTTTTCGCAGATTGTAAAATTTTCGTCCGACTCCTCATTTTGATAAGAATAATCTGTTACTTCTTTTGTTTCAGAGTACCCTTTTAAGTACTCTTCCCAGTAGTCTTTTTCTAAAGACCAATCGTGATTCTTTTGATAACTTAAATAATTCGAATATGCAGACAAATTATGGTTATCCTTAATTGACCCACCTGAACATAATCGGTCTAAGTAATCTTTGATAAGTACAAAGCTCCAACCATCCAAAAGAATATGATGAAAAGTAATAATCAGTTTTTTTTCATCAAGAGTTTTTACAAGTTTAAAGCGTATTAATGGGCCTCTATCAAGAACAAACCCTTTGCTGAATTCTGATTTCTTTATTTCTTCAATTTTCGACGATTCTTCAATCTGTATTACTTCTAAATTAATCTCATTTTCCTGTGACAGTACTAATTTAGGATTTGTGTTTGACTTGTAATCAACAATCCCCTTTAGAATCATAAATTTTTCAACTAGTATATTTACAGCATTGCGCAGTTGACTTGTCGTAATAGTTGATGAAACTCTCAACTCTGATTGAACGGAATAATCCGATTTATTTTCGCTATTTAAGTAAGAAAATAGCATTTGGTTTTGCATATCATTTAGTTCAAACTCTCTAGCCCCAATCCCAGATAGTGAAATATCTTTTGGTTCGTCATTATCATTATCTTTACATTTTCTTGATAGACTGATAATTGACTCCGAAGTTAATACATCAGCAGTTGAAACATGGAGACCTTTAGAGGTTAAAAATGATACAACTTTAATAGCACTTATGGAATCGCCGCCTAGATCAAGGAAGTTCTCATCCATACTTGGCTTTTGAACCCCTAAAACCGCTTCTAATGCTTGAACAACTATTTTATCTACTTCATTTTTCGCAGATTTATAGCTTCTTTTAACTTGTTTCACCGGTTTTGGAAAAGCTTTCTTATCAATTTTCCCACTACTACTTCGTGGAAATTCTGAAAGTCTCAGAATATGTTGAGGTATCATATAATTAGGAAGAACTTCTTTTAGTATTGTTAAAGTTTTCTCTTCATCAAAGTCTTCACTACCTAAGATATATCCGCATAGGTATGGACCAGAAGCTTCATCAATAAGTTTTACTTGTGCGTCAAGAATTTCTGCTTGTTTTCGTAATTGATTCTCAATTTCTTCAATTTCAATCCTATAACCTCTTAATTTGACTTGATCATCTACACGTCCTAGATATTGAATTTGACCATTATCTAACCAACAGGCTAAATCACCTGTTCTGTACATCCGTTCGCCTGTCAACGGATTATTAACGAAACTTTTTTTGGTTAGATCTGGCCGATTCAAATATCCTCTTGCTACACCAACACCTGAAATACACAGTTCGCCTACTTTTCCAACTTCACATGCTGATTCATCTTCAAAAATATCAATACGTACGTTATCTATAGGTTTACCAATAGTGACTACATCACCATTCCAATCTTCAAAACTCATGGAGGTAGCACAAACAGTTGCTTCGGTTGGTCCATAATTATTATGAAAATTGCTCAATTTACTTCCAGGCATTGATCGATATGTGTCCAGAAGTTCCTTATCCAAAGCCTCTCCTGCAACATAAATTCGATCAAAACTATTAAATCGTTCTAACTGGTTAGTTGCTTTAGCATATTCCAATACTGCACGAAACATTGATGGAACCAGTGTAATTTGTTTCCTTGCCCAACTATTTAACAACTGTTGTGGATCCTTTGTTGCTGCTTCTGATAAAATTTCCAAAGTATTACCTAATAAGCCGCAAGAAAAAAATTCTGGCACAGAACCGTCAAAGATAAAATTGAAATTTTGAAGTACGATAGTTTCTGGTGTATATTTACCATAGGAATAAAGCCATTTTGCAAGACTTAATACTCCTTTATGTTCAATCATGACACCTTTTGGTTTTCCAGTTGTACCTGATGTGTAAATTACATAAGCCAAGTCATTCGCACCAGCATTTCGTACTGGAGCTACTTCTTTTCCATCTTGGTAATCGTTAATTAGAAGAGTTTTTACAGATTTTGTTTCCATTTTATCTCGTTCTTGATCTGATAAAACAATAGCTGTACTACTATCGTTTAAAATAAACTCAATTCGTTCTCTAGGATGCAAAGGATCCAGTGGAAGATATGCTGCACCCGCTTTTAAAATTCCGTAAATTGCAACTATCATATTAATTGAGCGCTCCATCATAATCCCAACTGTTTGATTTTTCTTAACTCCAGCTTCCTGGAGTGTTTGACCTATAGTATTACATCGTTCATTCAAATCCTTGAAAGTTATCGATTGATCCTCATATTTTACTGCTATTTTATCAGGATGTTTCTGTGCTACATCTTCAAAATAATCAAGTATTGTTGAATTCTCAATTTTACTGTCAAATAATCCCATTGATTTAAGTAGTCTCCTTACCTTTATTTATGATGTTCAAAAACTTGTTTGGTTCCTCATTAACAAAGAAATGTCCAGATTTGAAATATTCAAAACTAATAGTTTCTTTTGAAAAATTAATCCATCCTTTGTATTGATCCTCCTCGTCTGAGTGCAGAACATGAACCTTTCCTTCAACGCTTGGTCCATTTTCGAATTTGTATTTATTTAGCATTTTTATATCATTCTGATAAATAGGTAAGTAATAATTTAAAAAGCCAATGTCATTTAATAATGATTCATTAGTTCCATTTAAAGCCAATAATTGTTTTTTTAAGGAATTGATATCAGTGATATCAATTGATCTATGCACACTTTCTGGAGAATTTGAGGCACAAAAGAATATTTCTTCGGGAAGCGGCCTATTTTCTTCAAAGATTTTTCGATACAACTCGTATGCAACAATTGATCCCATACTGTACCCTAATATTGAATACGGTTTATTCTCTACGATTCGTGCGATTGATTTGTAGAAATCCTCTGCAATTTCCTCAATATTAGACATGAACTTCTCACCAACTCGTCTTCCATGGCCAGCATAATCAAGACATTTAACATCATATTGTTCAACCGAATTTCTTAAAAAGTTAAAATTCCAACTACTTCCACCTGCATACGGTAAACAGAATAAAACTTTTTCCATATTTCTCTATTTAACCTCCTGTGTAATTTTCTTAACAGCATTTTTAAACTTACTTCTGTTAACATTAATATCCGGATACATAATTACTAATGTATCTTCATATCTTGTAAAAATGATTTGCGGGGATGTATTCTCTTGATTACTTTCGTCATCAAATATTTGAGATATTTCATCTTTTGAAGTTCCATATCCTATTTGAAAATTAACGGTTGGTACCTTCTTTAAAAAATCGTTTTGTGACTCAGTAATTTTGCTTAATAGTTCGTAATAGTTAATTTTATTCTTTCTCTTTAATCCAACAAGTTCTTCAATGTTTACTGATTCATCATCCTCTTCCAGTTTCAAAACAAATGGTAAAATATCAGCAAAGAGGCCAATCGTATTTGTTAATTCCTTATGAAAAACCCTCCGATCTTCATATACAAAAAGCATCGGTACTATGTGATTTTTTCTATCCCATTGATCACTCGATTCAAGGTATTTTCTTAACACTTTACCTACGAATTTCCATGGATCGCTATCTATCGCAGAAAAGGATGAATCTTCAAGCTCAAGTTGTATCATTCGATTTTCAAACTTACTAAATAAGTCAGCCTGACCGTTCCTATAGCTTTCAACAAATATTTTTGCTGTATCAATCAGTCGATTGTTATCGTAATTAGCTTCAATAATTTTTTGATTATAAAAATAATAGTCTTTCAAATTTTCTCTGCATTCATCGTTCAAATTGTTAATTAGATTGTCTTCCAAAATAAAGCGACTCATTTTATCCCATACAGCATGATGAACATAAAAAAGGAGCTCATATTCATATTGGCATGTTCGTATAAGACCTATTGATGAAAGAAAAGTCGATTTCTCATTTGAATTAACCAATTCGATCAAATAATCCTTAAAATTTTCTACATCATTAGTTTTTGAAACATCATCGACGATACTCAAATCTAAAAAAGAAGGAGAAAAAATTGGATTTAATCTTCTCAACTCCATTGCTTTGTACGTATCATTAAAGACAAAACGAAATACATCTTGATTCTCAACAATATTATTGATTATTTGAAAAATATCTTCGACTGTTTTTTTTGTGTTAAATTTTATACTTTCAAAAGAAAAAGTCGAGTTTTCAAGATAGAACATCTGCATTTTGTTTGGTACGAACATTTTCAAGACTTGATCACTAACAATCTTTGAGTGGTTCTCAAACTCTTCTTTTACGTCGTTCACATTTAAATCCTCAACGTAGGATATTATTTTTCGAATTTGCTTGAAGAATTCTGACTGCAGTTCTTCTGCCGATTTTAAGAAATATTCAGCTTGAATTGTTGATACAACTACCACTAATTGACCATTTTCAATAAGTCCATTAACTGTTATTCCTGTTGAAAACATATTGCCTTCATCCACATTATCTCCTGCTGAAATATCATTTTCTCTAAATACCTGTCCACTGTCCTTCATTGATGTTGTAGACGTTTCCCCATTAAAATTGTACGTAATGAATGGTTCTTTCCATGATGAACTTTTATCATTTTTACTTATCAAACCGTAATGTATTCCTTTTTTAGATAAAAGCTGATATTTCTTTTTAACAGTATGAATATCTCGTTCAATCTTTCCAGTCAACTCATCAATACTTAATGGATATATTGTTGTGAACCATCCAACCGTTCTATCAATTGATACATTTTTAGAAATTTGATCCCGCCCATGACCTTCTAGGTTCAAAGAAATAGATCCTAGATTTCCTATTTGTTGAATTGCTGTCAGCAATGCCGTCAAAAGAATGTGATTTAATTCTGCTCCAAAAAATTTAGTTACTTCTCTCATCAAAAAATGTGTCTCATTTTTATTTAAAATCATTGGTATATGTTGGATTTTATTTTTTTTGTAAAGGTTAGTTTTAAACTGGTTAGGTCGAATTATTTTTTCATTTTCCCGTCTCCAAAACGAGATCTCTTCAGTACCATTTAGACTTTCCCCATAACTTAATAAAGATTTACTCCATTCAACTACAGAACTAGTCTTATCTGGCAACGATAATTGCCACCCATTTGATAATTGTCCATACATTGTTTCGATATCTTCTACGATGATGCCCCAAGAAATTCCATCAATTATAAGGTGATGACAAATCACAACAAATAAATTTTTACCTTTTGACTTAAATAAAATTCCTTTTAAAAGTGGGCCACTTTCAATATCCATACTTTTTTGAACTTGGTTTGAATGATCATAGACAAAAGAATCAAAGTTTTCTTTATTAGGAACTTCAAACTTTTGAAACTCATAAAAAACTCCACTACTTAGTGGTTTGATTTCTTGTTTATTATTAGGAAAAATTGATCGAAATACATCATGATGGATAGTCAATTCTTTTAGAATGATCTTTAAATATCGACTATTCAAGTTTTCCGTGGATTCTAGAACTATTGACTGATTAAAATGATTTGGATTTTTCATTTTTTTTTCGAAAAACGATTTTTGAATTGGACTCTGTTCGACGTGTCCAATAACTTCATGTTGCTCAAACTTCCTGGATACTTTCTTTGCCACTTTAGCTAACTCAAAAACTTTACTATTTTGAAGAATCTCAAATACTTTTACTGAATAACCTTTTATCCGCAATTTTGATACCACTCTAATAGCTTTTATAGAGTCTCCACCTAAATCAAAAAAGTCGTCATCATATTTGAGTCTACTAATACTTAAAACCTCTTCAAATACTTCTGCTATAACACCTTCTACAATATTTAATGGCCGAAAGCTTTTCTCCTCTATTTTCATTGATGGGACTTTCAATGCCTTATAGTTAACTTTCCCGCTAGCATTCATAGGATAATTATCTAAAAAGACTATTCGATTTGGAATCATGTATTTAGGTAAAGTTTGTTTTAGTTGATTCTTAATATCTTTTTCTGATAAAGCAACTTTCTTATTCTTTTTTGGTACAATATAAGACACTAAAATATCGTTCTCTTGATAAATTCTAGAAATTGAGTCCTGTACATTATCTATTTTTCTTATTTGAGAATCTATCTCTCCAAGTTCGATTCTGTATCCCCTGAGTTTCACTTGCTCATCTTTTCTTCCTTGACAGATGATATCCCCATCTTGAGTCCAATATCCAATATCCCCAGTCTTGTAAACACGCTTTGTACCGAGCATTGGTAATTCAACAAATTTTTTTTCTGTTAAATTTGGTTGGTTTACATATCCTATTGCTAGTCCAGCTCCAGAAATACAAATTTCACCGGGTGAACCTATATTGCAAATGGAGTCATTATGAATGATATATATTTCAGTATTATCAATTGGTTTTCCAATACTAATTTCCTCATTATTCCAATTTTTAAAGTTCTTCGCTGTTACACAAACTGTTCCTTCTGTTGGCCCGTAACAATTACTTATTCGATGTATACACTTTCCTCCACTTGCTAAATACTTATCAAGAATATCTCTACTCAATGGTTCACCACCAAGATAGATGTGTTCAAATCCATTAAGTTTTTCCTCTTCTCCCATTTCAATTGCATATTCTATCAATGCTCTGAACATAGAAGGCACCATAATTATTTGTCTATTTTGGATTAAATTTAGCAATTTCTCTGGGTCTTTCCTTGAGTCATCATCCATTAGAATTAACTTTGCTCCAAATAGTAAGGGAGCAAATATTTCAAATATTGATCCATCAAAAACATAATTAAAATTCTGTAGCATTTCAGTCTCATATGAAAAGTGACCAAAATTAGACAACCATTCCGCGAGATTAACGATCCCGGTGTTCATAATTTCTACACCTTTTGGACTTCCTGTAGTTCCAGATGTATAGATGATGTAGCTACTTAAATTTTGAGAATAATGAAATGAAGGATTATCAGTTTTTTTTATTGCGTCTTTTTGAACAAGAATTTCATCAATATCTTTTCTATTTTCTTTAACTAGATTACTGAGCATCAATTTAGCTTTACAGTCTTTTATAATATATTCCACCCTATCGATTGGATGCTCCGGGTCAATCGGAACAAAGACTGCTTTTACTTTAAGCACTGCTAATATGCTGATAATCATCTCAAACGATCTTTCAAATCTCAGTATAATACGATCTCCTGTCTTAACTCCCTTTTCAATAAGTATTTTTGCCAAACCATTCACATATAGATTCAATTCTCCATAAGTAATCTTTTCTTGATCATACTCTATTGCAATTTCATTTTTTCTAAGTTGAACTTTCTCCTCAAATATTTCGACAACACTTTTTTCAGAACAAGTTCGTTTTGTATCATTTGAAGCTGTTATTATTTTCATTTCCTCTTCACTTAATAAATCCAAATTTGCTAAATAACTCTTTTCATTAACTAATAGTTTTTCAACAAATGTAGAGAATTGCTCAAGCATTTTCGATACTCTTTCTTTCTTGAAAAGACCCGTCTTATATTCAAAACCAATAATGATTTGATCTTCTTTTTCAACAATGTTAATTGTTAGATCAAATTTTGAATTTGTAGTTTCCATTTCAACTGGACATAGCATATTCTCATGATTGGGAATAGATGGCCAAATTTTTTGATAATTAAACATAATGTCGAAAAGTGAATTTCGATATTTTTCGAATCTATTTCCAGATATTTCGACCAACTGATCAAACGGATAAGATTGAAAATCCAAAATTTTATAGAGTTTCATTTCAAGATCATCGATTAAATCTAGAAATTTTATTTTTTGAGAATTTGCATTTCTTATTACTGTTGTATTAACAAACATTCCTATAATATCCATGAACTCATTTCGATCTCTTCCCATCACAGGGAGCCCAAGAGTAATATCTTCATGATCACCAATTTTTTTCAGGAATCCCACTACAGCAGCTAACCAAAACACTTGACTTGATTTTGAATTTTTTTTGCAAAATTCTCTGATTTGTCTTGAGATATGTGTTGGTAATATTAATGAAATCTCTTTTCCAACTTCATTAGCATTTTCCCGAGGAAAATCGGGAACAATGACTTCACTTTGGTTCCAATGCAGAAACTCGTTTAACCAGAATTTCTCGGCTTTGCTTTTATCATACTTATTTATCCACGAACTATAGTGTTTATACTGATACGACTGTTTTACTAGTTTTTTTCCGTTATATAGATCCATCAATTCACTCTGAATTATGACCATGGATTCTCCATCACTAATTAGGTGATGGAAATCTAGAAATAAATACTGTTTTTCCTTACAAATGATTTGCTTAACGCGAAATAATGGAGTTGCCTGAATATTGAAAGGTTTAGTGAAATCTTTAAATATTTGATCAGTAGATATTTCATCGATGTCAATCTTTTGAAAATCTAGTTTTGGTTTATCTTCAATAATTTGCAAGAAATTATCATCGACTACCTCAAATCTAGTTCTTAGTGATTCATGCCTCTGAATAAGCTTTAGTAGAGCCATCTGCAATTTTTCAGTGTTCATTTCCTTCTCTACTTCATACAAACTTGGAATGTTATAGAGAGTAGAGTCTCTTTGAGACTCTACAAGGGTAAAAATACGTTTTTGATTTGGACTCATTTTATATCTTTCCATAAAGTAATCTATTCTCCTTGTTAAATTAAATCCTCAGAAACATCTAGAGAGAGTACCAAATCATTCTCCGATGGTTTAGTCTTATCTGAACAGTGTTTAGCAATACCCATAACGTTTCGTTGATTCATAATGTCTGAAATTGAGACACTTAGATATCCTTGTTTTTCTATCTCAGATTTTAATTTGATAGCAGCAAGAGAGTGTCCTCCGATTTCAAAAAAATCTGTATCACGACTAATTTTTTCTTCGACGTTCAATATCTTTTGAAAGGCATCTGCAACCAAAATTTCTTTTTTGCCTTTAGGTTTATGATAGTCATGAACTTGATTAATTCTCTCGGGGATTTCAAGTTGTTTTAAATCCAATTTTCCACTACTGCTTGTTGGAAAGTGCTTAACGACAACTATTCTCTCAGGAATCATGTATCGTGGAAGAGTTAAAGACAGTTCTTCCATTATAGTTTTTTCATCGATACTAAATTGTGACTCATTTAGAACAACAAAAGCACATAAAGAATCTTTAGATTTATCAATCTTGACTACCGCGTCTTTTATACTATCTATTCTTCTTAAGCTTATTTCAATTTCAGTCAATTCAATCCTGTATCCTCTTAGTTTTACTTGATCATCAATTCTACCAATAAATTCAATCTCTCCATCAATATTCCAAAGTCCAATATCTCCAGTACGATACATTTTTATTTTTTTATTTATAGGATGTTGAACAAACTTCTCACTAGTAATTTCAGGTCGATTAATATACCCGTCGGCAACACCTATTCCACTAACACAAATTTCTCCAATCATACCAGGCCCACAAATCGAATTATCCATGCCTACAATTAGAATCTCCATGTTATCAATTTGTTTACCGATAGTGATTTTTTTACTAGATTTTAAATCCAAGTGTTTTGCGGTAATACATACAGTTCCTTCTGTCGGTCCATAACAATTACTAATCCTATCAATCTGTTGGCCTCCATAGTTTAAATAATCTTCTATAAGATCAGTCGTTAGTTTTTCTCCAGCTAAATGGATACGATCAAACCTATCGAAAACATCAATTCTTCCAAGAGATTTTGCATATTCTAATAATTCTCTAAACATAGTTGGAACCATCGTAATTTGTCGACCTGCTATTAGAGAAAGCAGTTTTTTCAAATCCTTTGAATCCTCTTCTGAAATCATTAATAGTTTCCCACCAGAAAGTAATATTGGGAATATCTCGAAAATAGACCCGTCAAAAACATAATTAAAATTCTGTATCACTTCAGTAGTATCTGAATATTCTGCGAATGAAGAAAGCCATTCAGTTAGATTACTAATTCCACTATGCTTTATTTTTACTCCTTTTGGATTACCCGTGGTCCCGGAAGTATAAATTACATACGCTAATTTATCTGAATAATTCGTTAAATATAGATTTTCTTCGGCAGAAAGATCATCTAGAGCCACATTAAGTTGCAGTACATCCAGACAACGATCAGGATTATCGGTTAAAACTAATTTGACATTACAATCATTCAAGATGAAATTGATTCGATCAATCGGTTGTATTGGTGATAGAGGCAGGAAGGCTGCATTGACTTTAAGAACTGCCAGCATTGAGATAATCATTTCCAATGATCGATCCATCCTGATACCAATGATTTCTCCTTCATAGTTTCCTCTATCTTGCATTTTTTTTGCCAAACTGTTTGCCATTTCATTTAATTTCTTGTAACTCAACTCTCTAGTATCAAATGAAACCGCAATTTGCTCTGATTTCTGTCTTACTATTTCTTCAAACTTAGTGACAACATTCACATTTTTGTATTCTATTTTTTTGTCACTTAGATTTAGTAATTGATTCTCATAGTAGTGATTCAAATTGAATGTTGCATTATTTTTAAGTAGCTCTTGGTCTGTCATTTGAGTCAGAATTTCAATTAATACTTTTAATATGCTAGAAACGAGTTGTCCTGAATACTTATTCTCATCATAAATAACTGTCATTCGAAGTTGATCATCTAAGTAACACTTTAGTGATAAGCTATAAGGTGTCTCTTCTCGACTAGCCACTTCTTCTTTAAAAATTGAACTAGTGTCAAAAATAGTATCGAAATTTTCGAAAGTGATAATCGTTCCAATTCGTTCAGAAATCAACCCTTTACTGTTCTTTATTTCATATAATGGAAAGTATTCATGTTCCTGACTATTAATTGTTTGTTGATGAAGATCAATTAGTTGTCTCTCTATAGATTTGGAACCATTATTTCTAACTCTTACAGGCACCGTGTTGATAAACATTCCTACTTGTTTTTCCAATCCATCAATCGGAAAGTTGCGACCTGAAACTACTTTTCCGAAGAATGTATCATTTGTATTATTGTACTTTTGAAGAATAGTTCCCCAAACGAACTCAATGATAGTATTAAAAGTAATTCCCAACTTGCGACATAATTCTTTTAGATCCGTTGTTAGCTTATTTTCTAATATGATTTCTCTTTCTGATATTTGAGTATTTTTTTCTATTGTGAGTTTATCAGGAGTAATAGTTAATAGATCATCAGTACAACCATCAAGTAAATCTTTCCAATAGTTTTCTGACTCATTGACTTTCTTTTGTGAAATTGCTAAAAGATATTTTGACTTAACCTTGTTATCTTCCACAAAGCTTATATTTTTCTCTTCATAGAAATCCATTAAATCGTTGACTAACAATCCAAAACTCCAACCATCAATCAAAAGATGATGAATCGTGATAATAAAATATTTTTCCCCGATATTGTTTTCTATTAATGAGAAATTCACTAATTCTTGATTCTCAAATGAAATTTTATTTTTAAGAATATCCTTTGCAAGTTGTGAAACATCAATTTCATTAATGTATCTATCTGTTCTAATTTTTTTATCCCTAACAACCACTTGGACAATTTCTCCAACAACCTGATGATAAAAATTAGTTCTGAGAACACTATATTTTGCTACTAATTTCTCAATTGCAACTTGAAATCTATCTAAATCAATTTGATCATTTAAAAGAAAAATTGATTGCAAAATATGAGCAGAACTTTCTGTATCTTTTAGAGCTAAATAAATCATTCCTTTTTGAGTAGGAGTTACGGGGTAGATAGCCTCAATTTCGTTTTTCATTTTCGAAATTTCTCGGTCGATTTGCATATACTCTCCATCAGTCAAAGTTTGATTTCCATAATCCGAAGCCGTCTTTTCAGACCTTTGGACTTCACAACAATGATCAATTATATTAACCAAACTACTGATGAATTCATTACCTAATTTTTCAATTGGATATTTTCCGCTATCAAATTGATCAACTATAACTTTAAAGTTTCCATCAACTATGACACTATTAAAAGACACTGCTGTCCCAAAATTATTACTTAAAGACACTGCTTCTCCTGTATCTATATCGTTTCTTAAAGTTAGTAGGCTAGTACCCTTCTCTTCTGTTGATTCCTGTAGATTTCCATGGTAATTAAAAGTCAATAATGGAGTTGTTAAATTCTTAACTGTATAATTCATTCCATAATTTGGGATACTATGAAGTGTTTCTTTAGTTTCTCGAATCATTTTCTTAAGACTATTTTCTTTCTTCAGAATCACAGGATACACCGTTGTAAACCACCCTACAGTTCGATCATTTCTCAAAGAAACATCATCATTCTGTCTACCATGACTTTCTAACATAACAGAAAATTCTTTCTTCTTAAAAATTTTACTAAAAGCAATTCCTAGCGCACTTAATAGTATGTCGTTAATTTCTGTGTGGTATGCGAAATTTGCTTTTTTTAGTAATTTTTCAGTGTAATCCTTCGATAGTTCGAAATTAAATGAAAGATTTTCTTGTTCTTGTTCTTCTTCATGATAGAATTCTACTTCTATTTTCTCATTAACCTTTTTCCAATATGCCTTTTCTTTATCTGAAATATTAACTTCACATAAATTGACAGACTCAATCCATTGCTTAAATGAAACTGATTTTGCTGGAAGTTTCAATTGTTCATTTTGAAGCTTTTGCCGATAAATTGTTTTAAAATCGTCCATAATTATTCTTAGCGACACTCCATCAACAATTAGGTGATGAAACAAAAAGAAAATATAAGAATGTTCTTCTGTATGAAATAGTCCAAGTTTGATCAGTTCTTCATTTTTTATAGATAGCTTATGTTGCATTTTTTGACACATTTGACTAACCCATGCTGTTTCTGGAAGTCCCTTTGGCTTTCTTTTTTCGATAAGTTCAAAACAGAGATCACTCTCGCATTTTGGTCTTATGTTTCCGATTTTTCCTAGAAAACTTGCTCTCAACTGATCATGATATTCAATTAGTATTTTCATTGATTCTTTGACTACTGACCCATCCAAATGGTGATTTGCTTCTAATACAAGTGACATTGAAAATTGATTTGGTTCAGGTAATTCTGAATCAAAAAATTTTTTCTGCATTTTAGATAAAGGGAATTCACCTTCCATTACGTGTTCATAAGTTGATGATTCTTCAATTTTTCTTGCGCTTTCACTGATTAGGCTAATCGTTCTTTCTTTCATTATTTCTTGTACAGTAATACTTAACCCAGCCTCACGAATTTTCGATACAAGTCGAATAGCTTTAATTGAGTCTCCTCCCAACTCAAAGAAGTCATCCTCTATGCTAGGCATAGTCACACCAAGTATTTCTTCAAATGCTTGAACAATTACATTCTCTATTCCATTCCTTGGTGAAACATAATCACGTTTTGTTTTCTTTTCGGGAATTGGCAGTGCCTTTTTGTCAATTTTTCCACTATTACTTCGAGGGAATTCTGGAAGACATAAGACTCTAGAAGGAATCATATATTTTGGTAGTGTATCTGACAAAGTAGAAATTGATTCCTCTTCATTAAAATCTTCAGTTGCCAATACATACCCACAAAGATAAGAGGAAGCCTCCTCTTCAATGACTTTCACCTGAGCATCGCGAATTTTCATTTGTCTTCGTAGCTGATTTTCAATTTCCTCTATTTCAATTCTATATCCTCTTAGTTTTACTTGATCATCAATTCTACCCATATATTGAATTTGACCATCTTCCAACCAACAAGCTAAGTCGCCAGTACGATACATCCGTTCCCCAGTCAGGGGGTTTTTAACAAAACTTTTTTCTGTTAAGTCCGGGCGATTTAAGTATCCACGTGCAACTCCTACACCAGAAATACAGAGTTCGCCAACAATTCCAACATCACAAGCGGTCTCATTTTGAAAAATATCAACTCTCACGTTCTCAATAGGTTTACCTATAGTGACCACATCACCGTTCCAGTTTTCAAAACTTCCAGAAGTGGCACAAACTGTTCCTTCAGTAGGTCCATAGTTATTGTGGAATTTATCCATTTTACTTCCAGGTATCTTACTATAAGTATCCAAAAGATCTTTATCCAGAGCTTCTCCTGCGACATAAATCCTTTCAAAACGATTAAATTCTTCTATTTGATTTGTAGCTTTTGCGTATTCTAGCACTGCCCGAAACATTGAAGGTACAAGAGTGATTTGTTTTCCTGACCAACGATTTAGTAACTGTTGGGGATCTTTCGATTCTGCTTCTGATAATATTTCCAACGTATTTCCAAATAATCCACAAGAAAAGATTTCTGGTACTGATCCGTCAAAGATGTAATTGAAATTTTGTAATACAACAGTCTCTGATGAATACTTTCCATATCGATATAGCCATTTTGCTAAATTTATTACCCCTTTATGTTCGATCATAACTCCTTTTGGAGTCCCAGTAGTCCCAGATGTATAAATTACGTAGGCTAAATCGTCAGGAAAAATCTCTCTTTCTGGAGTAACAGAACTCATCGACTGATAGTCATTGATTAATAGAGTATTTACAAAATCAATGTTTAGTTTATCTCTTTTGTGATCAGATAGTACAATTGACGTATGACTATCTTCTAAAATAAAACTAATACGGTCTTTAGGATGTGAAGGATCCAAAGGCAGGTAGGCTGCACCTGCTTTAAGAATCCCATAAATTGCTATTATCATATCTATTGAACGATCCATCATGATACCAACAGTCTGATTTTTTTTAACACCTGCTTGTTGTAATACTTTCCCCAGATAATTACACCGTTCATTTAGTTCTTTAAAACTCAAGGAATGATTCTCAAACTTTACAGCTGTTTTATTTGGATTACATATTACTGTTTCTTCAAACTTGTCGAGTAAAGTATTCTCAATAAATTCTTGATTTTTGACCAATCTCGTCTCTTTATCTTCAGAAATATTTAAACCTATTTTCCCGATGGGTGTATGCTCATTTGACAAAACACTTTCTAAAAAATTTTCAAAATAAGTACTTAGTTTTCTGATGGTATCTTGTTTAAATAGCTCGGTACTATATTCCCAATACATTTGATAGCCATTCTCTGAATTAATTACATCTAAAGAAAGTTCAAACTTTGTTGTTTCTGTTGAAGGAGCCTGATTAATTAATTTTACTCCGGCTAAATCGATATCGCTTTCACTATCAGAATTGAAAGAGAAAAGTGTTTCAACAATTCCAAGTTTAGAATTATCTCTTTTCAGATGTAAATCTTCCAAAAGCATATCTAATGGATAATCTTGATTTTTAAGATACTCTGACCAATCACTAGTTAAGTTTTTTACAATTTCTTGAAATGTTAAATTGTAATCGATTTTTATTTTTACTGGAATAGTATTTACGAACAATCCGATCAATCCTTGAATATTTGGAACTGTACGACCTGAAACTGGCACTCCTACAATCATTTCGTTTTCCAAACTAATGGTCTTGATCGTCATTGCATAACATGCTAACAGTACAATAAATTCAGTAGTTCCTAGTTTTCTTGAAAAACGTTTTGTCTCATTCTGTAGCTTCTTATCTAATGACTTTATGAAACTTGCACCCAGATTTTGAACGTTCGGAGTTACTAAAAGATCTGCTCGAAAATTATTAGATAAAAACCCCTCTTTATAAGTATTGGTCCAAAACTCTCTTTCTTCTGTATAATCCTTATTATTTAGATAATAAGCATAATCTTTATATTGAGTTTCAAACTTCTCTAACGAAATTCCTCGCATTAAATGATCCAACTCCTGAAAAAAGATACTCCCAGAAATTCCATCAAAAATAATATGATGAAAATCAAAAAATAAATATGATTGATCAGTTTTTAAAGTTTCAATCAATCGCACTCGAAAAGGACCAGGTTTGCTTAAATTGAACGGCTTTACTAAATTCTGAAACAATTCTCTCTTTGAGATAGCATCTTCATTCCAATTAAAGTATCCTATCTTGAATTTTTTCGTATCGTGCACTGCCTGTACAAATACTCCTTTTTCATAGTGAAAACTCGTTCTCAAAACTTCATGTCTTTTTATTAAAGTTTGAATACTTTTTTCCAGAATATCGATATCAATATTTCCATCAAGTTTATATAAACTTGGAATATTGTATTGTGAACCTATCCCGTTCATCGCAATCTGCAAACTAAACATTCTCTTTTGTTGCGAACTCATCTCATATTTTTTCATCTGATACCTCTTTTCTTTCCTTATTAAATATTATTTTATTAATTTAAGAATATGGAAAGCTCTAGATTAATGACTATCACTAAACT
>NZ_JAFLVR010000079.1 GCF_017315985.1 Candidatus Enterococcus murrayae
GAATAAGTATATCAAAAACAGAAACAACTTTGTGATTAATTATTCAACTGAGAATGAGAACTGTTCTCGTGGATTTGAAGAATAAAAGTATAGATAAAGGAAATGGGTTGAAATAATAGGAGCAAGGTTTTAGTTAGCATTAATCTGTTATTCTAAAATCTATATTGCGAAGATAAAATAGCGAATATTTAAAGCATTCAAATTTTGTATGTGTTGTTTAATATTCACATTGAAAGGCGCCTTCTATTGTACTTAAGATGAGTCTTTTTTTTAGAAGATAATCGTTTTAGTTTGTATTAATAATCATTCTAGTTGTATGTTTATATTTTCAAAAAAAGGAGAGCGGATAGCTAAATAAAATGACAAGCTAAAACAAAATCAGTGCCAATATTTTGGGATAGGGTCCTATTATTGATGAGAGACTAAAAAATTTCAAAATACTGTTGAGCAAGATTAACCACTATGAAAATAATCGATTAAAATTACAGGCCCTTTTTAGTATTTAAAAAGATTGGCTAAGCAAGGCTAGGAGATTGTTTGTAGCAGCTAAAAAATGTTCTAAAGTTAGTAAGAAATAGCTATTGAAATGTGACTGAACCAAAAGTATTTTTTTAAAATACTTAACAAATTTAAAGTAAACAATCATTTTTCCATCAATTATGAAAGTGAATGATCGTTTGGCCTTTTATTTATTCTTCTATCTTTTTATGCTTCGTTCAATAAGTTGGCTTTTAAGCGTTTTTCTTGTGCAATAAAGAAATTGACTTCTTTCAAAGTTGTAATCGAAGTTTGACCACCAATTTTTTTGACAGATAACGCTGAGGCAGCAGAGGAAAAAACAACCGAATCTTCGAGAGGTCGTCTTTGATCAGTACAAAAAGCGAAGGCTCCATGGAAAATATCACCTGCACCCGTGGTGTCCACCGGCGTTACCTTAAATGCTGGGAAGTGGTAAATTAATTTCTTGTCTTGCCAAATACATCCTTGATCGCCAATCGTGATCACTATTTGGTTTTTGTTAAGTATACGTAATTGTTTGAAAACCTCCTTCAACAGCTTTATTTCTTCCAGTCTAATTCTGATTCCAGTAGCTTGATAAGCAAAGTCTTCAGAGCAAACCAAGTAATCAACAGCTTGGATCAACTCTTTCAATTCTGGTTTATATGTTCCAGCATCCATTATTGACACGGCATTAGGGTACTTTGTAATTGCCTCTAGACCAACATTCAATTCATGACCATCTACAAGTAACACATCAGGAGATCTTTGAGGCAAAACAATCGGGAATTTCTGTTCCTTCATTGGTGAGTTCAGGATCGTTCGATGTCCGTTTTGTTCGTTGACAACAATACAACTAATACTCGTAGCCTGTTTATGGTCAACGTACAGTGAAGAGATGTCGACTTTTCCAGTTTTTAATGTTTGGAGTATTTCCTGGCCAAATAGATCATTGCCGATCCGAGCGATTAAACTGGTCTCGGCTCCCCAAGTACCACATAAATAGGCAGCATTTGCGGCTGGGGCTCCCATACATTCATGGCGATCAGGAATTCGATATTTTTGGTTTTCTATTAATGGTTCATTCACTGGGAAAGTTAAATCATAAACAGCCTGACCAATGCATAAAATACTCATTTTTTCTCCTTTCACAAAATGAAATTATAATCCGATATATTCAATAATTGTGCGTGTGATAACTAACAGTGGGATTCGTGAGTAGACGATTTGCTCACTGGCTTCCATAATTTTTTCAGAATGTCCGATTAATGTAATATTTGAATATTTTTCAAGTTCAGTTGGCGTTTTACAACAAATAGTAATTACTTTAGCGTTGCAATTATGAGCAGCTTTAGCCGTTATTGCCAACTCAGGTGTGCTGTTTTTTAGAGAGAGGATGATTAATGCATCTTTCGATGTGATAATACGATGAAATTTCTTCATCCACATAACATCTTTAACAATGATTGCGTTATACCCTAAAAGCTGCAAATACATCTGCAATTCATCAGCAATCAACGCAGTGAATCCGCGAGCACAAATAAAAATACGATCTGCATTTTTTAGAAATTCAATGCTTTGATAAATGTCTGTAGAACTGATTGAATTGATTGTCTCTGTGCATTCGCGATAAGACTTTGCCAAAATATTATTAACTACATAGGGGGCATTGACTGATTCTGCGGCTTCCTTTTGTTGAGAAATCTTATAACGCAGTTCATTGATTCCGGAAAAGCCACATTTTTGAATGGTTCTTGAGATCGTTGCAGAAGAGGTAAAGGTTTTTTCTGCGATCTTAGTGATCGATAATTCAGGAATGAGCTGCTCATTGCGGTTCAAGAAATCAATCACTTTCTTTTCTGACTCTGACAACTGTTGATAAACATCTTTCTTTATATCAATAATCATAATCTTCCTCCCAACTCATTTTCTCATAGTTTATCATGAATGGATTTTCAAGATTCCCGAAAATCATCAAAAACCTGTAAGGGTTTTCTTTGTTGGTGCATGGCTTTTGTAAATTGGACATTATATGATTAGGGTGAATCAAACGTACGTATATTCTAACATTTTTATATTTGTAGAAAATATAAAAGGATGGCCATCTTTTTGTTAGAGATTCAGATAATGCTTAGGAGGAGTTTTGATGTACGTTACTTTAAAAGAAGTATTGAAAGATGCAGATCGATTGAATATCGCGATTGGAGCGTTCAACACACATAACTTAGAAATGTTGCCGGCAATTATCAGGGCCGCAGTAAAGCAGAAAATGCCCGTTATCATTCAAACAAGCTGTGGGACAGCAAATTATGTTGGTCATCGAAATTTAGTTGCGATATGTAAATCAATGGCTGAAGAGTATGGAGTGGATGTTGTGCTACATCTAGATCACGCCAAGGATTTTGATGAAATTCGCAAAGCGATTCGAGCAGGATACAGCTCTGTCATGTTTGATGGTTCGTCCTTACCATTTAAAGAAAACATTCTGGGAACTAAGCAAGTGGTCAAATTCGCGAAAGAATATGGAGTAAGCGTTGAAGCAGAGTTGGGAATTGTTGGAGGAACCGAAGACGGCGTGGTTGTCAGCCAAGAAAAAGTTTTTTATACAGAGCCAAGAGACGCGGTTGAATTCATCGCTGAAACAGGAATTGACGCTTTAGCTGTTGCGATTGGCACCAATCATGGGCAATACATGTCGAAAACAGATATTAGTTTTGAACGGCTGAAGAAAATCAAAGAAGCGGTAACTATCCCCTTAGTGATTCACGGTGGTACTGGTGTAAAAGATGCTGATGTAAAAAAAGTCATCGATCTTGGAATCCGCAAGTTTAATGTAGGCACAGAGTTATTGGTTGGATGGAATCGAAAATCAAAAGAATGCTACGATCAGCAGAAAGAAAATGTTTCAAACCGAGAGAATGTTGTTCCTTGTTTAGAGACAATTGAAATGATTGTGACACAAAAAATCAACTTATTCAAAAATATTAGTGAATGAGAGGAGTTAAAATGAAAGCTGGATATTATGTGGGCGATTATAGGTATGAAGTTCGAGATATTCCTGAAAAGGAACCAATAAATGACGAGGTGAAGATTCGAGTCGCTTGGTGCGGATTATGCGGGACGGATGTTCACAAATTCCAAGGAAAAAATGGAGCAAGTGTGGTCGTACCACCAATTATTTTAGGACATGAGTGCTCAGGAGTAGTAACAGCAGTTGGACCTGAGTGCAAATATTTCAAAACAGGAGATCGAGTAGCCTGCGATCCCAGTTATGGCTGCGGGAAATGTAGTTGGTGTCAACAAGGTTTTCCCAATTTTTGCCTAGAACGTCATGGTGTGGCAAAAGGTTTTTCAGAATATGTTTATCCACCCGAACAAAATGTCTATCCGATTTCTGATTCTTTAGATCTGGAAACAGCAGCGTTCACAGAGCCTTTGTCGTGCGTGATTCACGGATTAGATTTGATCCAAATAGAAAGTGGAAGGACGGTTGCTATGTACGGAATGGGGGCAATCGGTTCCTTGATGTTGCAACTGATCAAATACAGCGGTGCTGCTGAGATTATTGTTATTGAACGAGAAAAAGAAAAAAGAGAGCTTGCTTTGATGCTTGGAGCAACGATAGCAGTGACGGATCAAGAAGTCGAAGCTATTTCAAAAGAAAGAAATATTGATTATGTTGTCGAATGCATCGGATTAACACAAACGATGGAACAAGCAATCAAGATTGCAGGAAAGAACAGCAAAGTTTTGCTTTTTGGATTAGGGGAACCTGATCAGCCTGTTTCTTTCAACCAGTTTGAGGCCTACACCAAGGAACTAAGTATCTATACCTCATATTTAAATCCGTATACATCTGAAAGGGCCGTCAAACTTTTGGAAAGCGGGTTGCTTGATACGAAAAGTATTATAAGCGCTGAATTGAGTATAGAAGAAGTCGGTGACGAATTAAGTGAGTTAGTTTATTCACGAAAAGGGAAAGTGATGGTTTATTTAAGTAAAGAACATTAGGGAGGAAAGAAAATGGTATTATCAGCAATTTTAGTTGCAATATTAGCAACAATGGGGCAGTGGTGGTTCTTTGGTCCTGTGACAAAATGTTTAGTTTATCCATTGACTACGGGTACATTGGTAGGAGTGTTCATGGGTGACCCGATGCTAGGTATGATGGCTGGTGCAAACATTCAGTTGATTTATTTGGGGTGGATCTCTGCAGGAGGAACAATGCCAAGTAATACGATTGTAGCTGGTGTATTTGGTACAGCAATGACGATTTTATCTGGTGCTGATGCAAAAATGGCAGTTACCTTTGCTATTCCATTCAGTATGTTAGGGTTGCTTTTAAATCAAGTATATATGACAGTGAATGCTGCTTGGATCCATCAGGCTGACAAACTGCTTGAAAAAGGCAATCTAAGAGGAGTCCGCTTAATGAATTTTGTACCTTCGGCATGTATGGCATTTGTTTTGTATGGTATTCCTGCATTTTTATTGGTTTACTCAGGAAGTGGATGGGCACAACAATTAATTGATATGGTTCCAAAGCACGTGATTAGTGCTTTAGAAGTGGTTGGCGGAATTATGCCAGCATTAGGAATAGCAATGCTGCTAAATTATTTAGGGAAGAGAAAATTGATTCCGTGGTTTTTTGCCGGATTCTTCCTAACCGTTTATTCAGGACTTGGAATGACAGCAATCTCGATTTTTTCGGCAATTATCGCATTGGTAATGTATTTAAATGGGAATAATAAATCAGAAGAAAAAGTAGAAAAGAAAAAAATCAAACGTTTATCCGTCAACCAAAAGGTAAATTCTGTAGAAGTAGCAAACGATAATAATCGGCTTAGTACAGATGCACCAATCGTTGAATATAATAAAAAACTGACTAAAAAGACTCTTATCAAAACATGGCTGTGGACGACGAGTACGGAAGCTTGTTATAACTATGAGCGTTTGCAGGCCCTTGGAGCGGCTAACCTGATGATTACACCGATTCGTGAATTGTACGATACTAATGAAAAACGTGTAGAAGAATTAAAGAAGTACATGGTCTTTTATAATTCAGAAGTATTTACGATAGGCCCGATTATTAATGGGATTGCTTGTTCAATGGAGGAAGCGCGTGCAAATGGAGAGGATATTGAAGCAAAAGATATTAACGCAGTGCGTACTGGATTAATGGGGCCAGTTGCCGGAATTGGTGATACAGTTATGCAAGGAATCTTGTTCCCAATTCTTTTTGGGATTGGTTGTTCGCTTGCTTTGGAAGGAAGTTATTTAGGCCCAATATTGTCATTTGTAGTTTTTGAAGCCTTAATTTTTGGGTGTGGCTATTTCATGTTTATGACAGGATACAATCAAGGCAAGAGCTCATTATTGAAAATCTTAAAAAATGGAACGATCGATAAAATTATTCATTCATTTAGTATTGTTGGTCTTATGGTAGTAGGTTCAATGGCGGCAAGTCGTGTAACAGTAAATACCCCGTTAGCATTTAAAATCGGACAAGGGTCGACAAAGCTTCAAGAAGTTTTGGATTCTCTTGCTCCAGGGTTAATTCCATTAGGACTGACATTATTGGTTTGGTGGATGCTGAAGAAAAAGATTAATACGCTGTACATCATCATTGCGATTTTTGTAGTTGGAATTCTCGCATATTACTTGGGTATACTAGGTTATGCGGCATAAAAAATGAGGTGAACGAATGGTTAACTTGGTTGTAATAAGTCATGGAGCGTTTTGCGAGGGGCTATTAGACAGTTTAGAAATGATTGCTGGAGACACCTTTGGGGTAAAAGCAGTCCCTCTGATTCCTGGCGAATCACCTGAGAGTTATCGCAAAAAATTAGCAGCAGTATTATCAGGGTTTGAAGATAAGGAAAGTGGTTCTATTATTTTTTCGGATATCGCTGGAGGAACTCCCTTCCAAAGTGCCGCCTATTTGTCAAAGGATTTTAAAATCGGTCTTATATCTGGTATGAATATGCCGATGCTATTATCGCTGGCACTTGGGAGAACAGATGAAGATACGATAGAAACTCTGATAGAAAAGGCAACCACAGGAGATTGCGTTGGGATTCAAAGCAGGTTATTTGGCAGAGAGGAGCGGAAAAAGCGTGCAAAACTTAGTATTAACAAGAGTTGATGACCGTTTGATTCATGGACAGGTAATGACTGCCTGGATCAAAAACAAAGGAGCCAATCAGGTAGTGATTGTCGACGATGAGACTGCTAACGATGAATACATGATCGAAGTTCTGGAGATGGCAATTCCAGAGGAAATCGCGATCGGCATTTTCACCAAAGAAGAGGGGGTTCAATTTTTTAGTCAGGGATTAGCTGAACCAACGATTCTTTTAGTAAAGGGACCAGAAGCTATCAACTATTTGGTTGATAATGGAATTAATATTAAAGAAGTGGATATAGGCGGTATGGGAACAAGATCGGATCGCAGTGTTTTATACAAGAATATTTCAACTAGTCAGGATGAGAATCAGCAATTCAAAGCCTTGCTCGATAAAAACGTAAACGTATTCATTCAGGTGATGCCGCAAGACAAGCCTGTCGGTGTGGAAAAATATCTGAAATAGGGGAACGAACGTAAATGGAAAAAATGGATGGAAAAGTCATAATCATCACAGGTGGAAGCAGTGGAATGGGAGCGGCAATGGCGAGGGATTTTATTTCACGAGGAGCAAAGGTTGCGATTTTTGATCTGAATGAAGCAAAAGGGAAAACATTGGCAGCTGAAATAGGTGAAATGGCCACTTATTACAAAATCGACGTCACCTCAAAATTAGAAATTGAAAAAGGAGTAGCCGCTGTTGAAGAAAAATATGGACCATTGACTACATTAATCAACTCAGCTGGTATTTCTAAAATGGTGCCATTTCTTGAAAGCAGTGAAGAGTTATGGGATACAACAATGAATGTCAATTTGAAGGCGACCTTTTTATGTTGTCAAGTTGCTATTAGACGAATGATAGAGCATGGTGGTGGCGAGATTCTGAATATGTCTTCTCTATCTGGTAAAAAGGCTAGTTCATGGCAGACGATTTATTGTGCCAGCAAGTTTGGGGTACAAGGATTGACGCAATCAATTGCAAAGGAGTTCGCGGATCAAAATATTCGAATTAATTCGATTTGTCCCGGTATCGTTTATACCGAAATGTGGGAAAAACTGAAATATGAATACGCTAGAAAACGAAACATTGATCCTGAAGAAGTGATGGATTATTTCAAAGGGAATATTCCGATGCATCGCTTAGTAGATATGCAGGATGTGATTAATGCCGCAGTATTTTTATTGACAGAAAGTTCTAGCTACCTGACAGGACAATCTATAAATCTTGCCGGTGGAGAATGGATGGATTAAAAGAGTGGGAGGATGTTGTAGAATGACTTCGTTGGATTTCAGTGGCAGAGAACAACTGTATTATCAGCTGTACGACCGCTTGTTCCAGAAAATTATCAATGGTACCTATACTATCGGAGAGTGTATTCCCTCTGAAAGTGAACTAATGAAGACATACCAAGTGAGCCGCGCAACTGCCAGACGTTCAATGGAAATGCTTGCCAACGACGGCTTTGTAAAGAAGCAGCGAGGACTTGGAACAGTCGTTATTTCTACACATCCAAAACATTCCCCTCAACGAGTAGCCAAATATTCAAGAAGAAAGCGGTTTGAGGATGTTATAACAAATAAAAAAGTTAACAACTTGAGTGTGATGAAAGCCTCTGAGGAGATTTATGAAGCGTTGAATTTGAAAGTAGATACTGAGATAATTTGTTTGAATCGTGTACGTTATGGGGACAAAAAACCTTACTATTTGGAGATCAATTATTTTGAGAAAGCGTATGTTCCGGAAATGCTGAATCGAAACTTTTCTGAGGAATCATTGCGTGTTTTTCTTGATAAAACCTACAACATTCAATGGTCTTATGCTAGTCAGAAAATCTATTCGATTATCGCTGCAGGTACTATCGCTGATCTTTTGAAAGTTGAAGAAGGAACCCCATTGCTGCATATCAAAAGAATCTCTTATGATGTAATGGATAATCCGCGTGAATATGTAGACAGCTACTATTTGGCTGATGAATATCATCTTGAAATAGAATTAACGATATAAAGGAATGAACAGATTTGAAGAAATCCTTGATTTTATTAGCAGGATATCCTGGAACAGGCAAAACCTATTTAGCTAATTTGATTTTAGTAAAATTTCCCAATATTGGTTTTCTTTCGCCAGATGAAATAAAAGAAAAAAATTGGGATCAATATGGATTTAAGAATTTGAGTGAAAAGGAACTATTGATTCAAAGAAGCTGGAAAGACTACTATCATGAACTGGAAATGCAATTTAAACAAGGTGTTAGCATGATTTCTGATTATCCCTTCAGTGAAAAGCAAAAGGAATGCTTACAGCAGTTAACTAAGAAATATGCTTATCAAGTATTGACTATTCGCCTGGTAGCAGAACTATCAGTTCTTTATGAACGACAAAAAGTTCGAGATTTAGATCATTCAAGACATTTGGGGCATCTATTATTGAGCTATCAAAAAGAGGATAGAATGGTAAACCATGAAAAGGCAGATAATTTGTTGGAGTATGATGAATTTATGAAGCGCTGCAAAACCAGAGGGTATGGTGAGTTTTCACTTGGAAGGTTGATTGAATTAGATGTGACTGATTTTTCTAGTGTTCATTACGAGGAACTCCTTGAAAAAGTCAATAAATTTCTCAATACTGAATAACATAGGTTCCTTTGAGTGGAGAAATCCACTCTTTTTTTCATTAATGGGAAAACCAAAAAACAATTGGACTTTTTTGTAGATAAAATTAAGTGTTGACATGGGACGCGTCCCATAGTTTATATTCATAGTAGAGAGTTAATATAGGCTATAAATTGGAGGTGAGTCAATTGGCCAATATTCGCGATATCGCTAAAATAGCAGGAGTCTCTAAAACTACCGTCTCGCGAGTGATTAATAATCATCAGTATGTTTCAGAGGAGATTCGAGAAAAAGTTCAAGCGGCCATCGAAAAGACGGGATATGTGGTCAATGGTAATGCGGTGAAGCTGAGTAACGGAAAAAATTATACGTTAGGTGTGACCTTGCCTTATAATAATTCCTGTTACGATCGACTAGTAAATAGTTTATTGTTTCACGCCAAGGAAAAAGGGTATCAAGTATTGCTTTTACCTACTTATTATGATGAAGAAACGGAAAGCGAGTACTATTCATTACTTGAAAAAAGAATGATCGATGGTTTGATCTTGGTTTCCCGAGCAAGGAATTTGAATGATTGGACGAAACTCAAATCGAGAGGACGAATCGTTTCTACGGAAAAGGTCGCTGATCCAAAAATTCCGATGATCTATCCGGATCGAAAAAAAACTTATGAGCAATTATTCAAACAGCTTGTTCAACAAGGGGTCTCTAAAGTTGTTTTTACCAACAAGCGTTCACTTTCTCAAAGTACTAGTGCCAGAGATAAGGTAGAATGTTATCAGAAATTTTTGGGGGAAGTAATAGAAGGAGAAAACTTCTTCACAGGAATTGAAGGCTATGACAGAGGGTATTTTTGGGCGAAGAAAACTTATGAAGAACAGCCGATTCCTGAAGTGATTTACGCCAATGCCGATGACACGGCGGCTGGTATTATTAGCGGGTTGCAGGAACTAGGGTTTAGTCATGGGAAGGATTATCAAATCATCGGTGAAGGAAATTTACCTTATAGCAAGCTTTTGAACTTTTCTACGATTGATTTTCTACCGGACGAAATTGGTTCAAAGGTGATTGATTATATTTTATCGGATCAAGCAACAGTGAATATTGCTATGGAACCGAAGTTTATTAAGAGATAGACAGGGGAAAGGAAAGAAAAAACATGCATATTGAACACGTAGCGATTTGGACAAAGGATTTAGAGAAGATGAAGGCGTTTTATGAAAAGTACTTTAACGTCAGCAGCACGGAACTTTATCATAATAAAAAAACAGGTTTTAAGTCTTATTTTGTCAGCTTTGATTCAGGCAGCCGCTTGGAGCTGACCTCAAAGCAGCATCTTTCTAATCGAGTGGCTGATAGTTTGGGTTATACTCATCTGGCGATTTCAGTTGGTACTAAAGCAGATGTAGATGCGTATGTCGAAAAATTTTTAACTGATGGATTCCCGCTATTGAATGGGCCAAGAACGACAGGCGACGGTTATTATGAAGCAGTCATTCAAGATCCAGAGGGGAACTTGATTGAGCTTACAACCGACTAGAATATCTAAGCAGCAGTTGAAGAAGCGACTGCTGCCATTTTTTTGTTTGAAAAAGCAAGCAAATCTCTTTATGCTTAAGAAGCAGATGGTGAAAGGTGGGGAGTAACTATGGAAAAGAGCAGCGAAAGAAGACAATACAATGAGCGACTGGCGCAAGCGGATGATTTTTTTAAGAAGTTTAGTGCACTGGATACTGAAACATATCAAGCCAGTGTTCTTGATAAGCGGCAAAAGGAATTGATTGGACTAACCATTTCAATTATGTCAAAATGCGAAGAGTGTATTCTTTATCATTTGGAAGAATGTCAAAAAAACGGTGTCACACGAGAAGAAGTAATGGAAGTAGTGAAGATGACGGTAATTGGCGGCGGATCAGTTCTCTATCCTCTTGCTCGAAAAATTTTGAAGCTGTTGGAAGAACTAGCGTATAAATAAAAAATAAGTTTAAGTTGATTTATCTTCTGCTGATTTGCTATACTGTCTTTGAAAATAAATCAACCACCTATTAACGAATGGAGTATGTTTTGTGAGTGTCACAGATATCTAATCAATAAGCTGAATAGCCGAATAAGCCTAGGTTTATTTGGTGTGCTTGTAGAAGTGGTATCTGTCGAATGAATGGGAGTATTGTATTCTCAAGGCGATAGTATGACTATCGTCTTTTTTTGTCCTCCCAGCTTTATACAGTTTGCTTAATTATCAATGAGTCAGATGATATTCAGCAAAATCTTTGCTGCTTCGTTGACTGTATTCTTTCATAATTTTAGGTGAGAATTTATTTTCGAGGCAGATATCACTGAATAGAAAAATGAAAAAGGAGAATGATGTATGCTATCGGAAATAGAGGTTTCACTAGGAAGGAGAAAGAATATGATAACAGGAGAAAAACAAACTTATGAATACAATAAATACCGGAAACCACCAAACTGAAACAATCGCACAAGTTACTGCTGTCTATAAAGATTTATTTGAGATTATGACTGATAAAGGAGTCGGATTGGCTAGAGTAAAACGCGGTCATTATGATGATAAACAAGGCGTTTATCCTGCCACTGGCGATTATGTCGCTGTTGATTGGCAAGGGACAGATCAAAGTATCATTTATCGTACACTGCCGCGAACGTCACGTTTATCACGAATGGATTCCTTTAACGGCAAAGAGCAGCTGATTGCCGCTAATTTTGATTATGTCATGATCTTACAGTCACTAAATCATGACTTTAACCTGCGCCGTTTAGAACGATATTTGACGATGGCTTGGCAATCGGGAGCGATACCGATTGTTCTATTAACAAAAACAGATCAGGCAGGAAACTATTCTGATCAATTTGTAGCAGCTCAAGCTATCGCATTGGGAGCAGAAGTCCATGCGATAAGCGCACAAACAGGCGAAGGTATGGAAGGGCTGTCGCAATACCTGCAGCCAGATAAGACCGTTGTTTTAGTTGGTTCCTCGGGTGTTGGAAAATCTACTTTGATCAATCGATTATTAGGAACAGAGGTCATGGAAACACGTGAGATTCGTGAAAAAGATGGTCGCGGCCGTCACACAACCAGTCACCGTCAATTATTCAGATTGAAAAATGGCGGGAAGCTGATCGACACACCGGGAATGCGCGAAGTTGGAATGTGGGATGTCAGCGAAGGTCTAGAGGAAAGCTTTGCAGATGTAGAAGCATATTTTGGCAGATGCAGATTTAAGGATTGTCGTCATCAAAGCGAGCCGAATTGTGCAGTCAAGGAAGCGCTGCGCAATGGAGAATTATCGACAGAACGATGGGAAAGCTATCTGAAGCTTCATGCTGAAGCTAAATATACCAACGATAAAACGGCATATTTAAAGGAAAAAGAAATTTGGTTAAAAGACATCAGCAAGTTTGCTAGACAAATAAAAAATAAGTATCAACATACGGCGTGTATAGAAAGCTTTATTTGCCAAGAATGTGGAATGCCGACGAATCCAGAAAGTGCTGGAAGCCAGCATCGCAACCACTGTCCACATTGTTTAGTCAGTATCCATGTAGACAATCGACCGGGAGATCGTGCTTCGATGTGTAAAGGGCGAATGGAGCCCATCAGTATTTGGTCAAAGACAGATGGCGAATGGGCAATCATTCATCGTTGTCGCGATTGTGGCACATTAAAAACTAATCGTGTTGCTGCTGATGATAATCAGAAGCTATTGATGAGTTTAGCAGAAAAAGCATTGAAGCATCCACCGTTTAAAATTGGTTAATAGAGGCTGACTCAAAGGCCCCTTGAGCAATGAATCAGAATATAAAAGCCGAACGACTTTACCGCTATCCTGACTGATAGTACAAGGTCGTTCGGTTTTTTGTTTTACGAAAGGAGGCCGGATTCTTCCCTTTGTCAAAAGGTTATCCTTGCTTCTCTATTTTTTGGAGATCAGCTTCTTCTTTTAGATTGAATCATTTACAGCTGAGGAGAAAACGATATGCGTGGACGGTGTGCCAAAGCGCATCGTTTCATCAATGAATGCTTCTAAAAGCTCCATATCTTCAGCAACGACTTTGACCAGATAGCTATAGTATCCGGCAATACGATAATACTTTAATACCATTGGCTGCTTCGAACAAAATTCGCGGAACGCTTTACAATTGACCGTTTCAAACATGATAAAGGCTGTGATACTTTTCCCCATTTTTTGGTAATCGATATTTATGGTGTATTTTTCGATAATCCCTGTATCTTCCATCTTAATAATCCGCTCCTTCACAGCTGGGGAAGTAAGGGAGACTTGCTGAGCAATTTCACTATAGGAGGCACGCGCATTTTTCTTTAAAAGATTCAATATTTTTCTATCTGTTTCGTCCATTATGAATCAACCTTGTATATTTAGATTACTCAATTATTTCGACAGTTCCGTTTTATTCAGTCGTTTTTTTATATAATTGAGTTAGACGCTGTGGACTAGTAAATCAATCACCAGATTCCTTTGGAATACTGTTTCAGAAAGGCTCTAGCCACAGCTCTTTGTCACATTGTTAATAAGTTTGTTAGCGCATGACATCTGATTATGACGCTTGATTGATCGCAAGGTTACATAGGCAAAGAGTACGTGGAACACAGCGTAACTATATGAATGTTAGGAGTGCTACCTCATGCTATACGTCGGAATTGATGTTGCTAAACACAAACATGATCTTGCAGTACTTGATAGTGATGGGACCATTTTCATTCGCCATCTTCAAATTAGAAATAATCGCGAAGGGTTCTTAAAACTTCAAATGACTTTATCCAACCTCCAAAAAACGACGGGTGAAGAGATTCAAATTGCCTTAGAAGATACTGGTCACTATTGTTTTAACATTCTGCGATTCCTTCGGACTCAGGGCTATCCGACATTTAGCTATAATCCCTTTTTAATCAAAGAGTTTGCTAAAAATCAAAGTTTACGAAAAACCAAAACGGATAAAAAAGATGCTATGACAATTGCTCGTAAATTACGAGAAGATATTGATAAACAGCTTTTTGATACAGAGACAATCATGATTGAGTTAAAGTATGCGACGAGACATGTTTCAAGAATCAAAGAAGACTGTACACGTAAAAAAGTAAACTATACCCGTATTTTAGATATTATATTTCCCGAGTTAGCTTCCTTCCTAGGAGCTCCTTCTGCGAAACATCAATCCTATGTCTACGCAGTTTTAAAAGAATATCCATCTGCCAACAAACTAGGAAATGCACATTTGACCAAGTTGACAAACCTTGTTTCACAACACTCAAAAGGACGTCTTGGGAAAGAACAAGCTATTCAGCTAAAAGAATTAGCTCAGTCATCAATTGGTCAAGAGTCTTCTGCTTTAGAATTTGAATTGCTTCAAACCATAGATATCATTCGCTATTTTGCCTCTATGCGGATAGCTGCTGAAAAGGAAGTGAATCGTTTGATGGTCGAAATTGATTCGCCTATTTTGACTATCCCTGGAATTGGGCCAGCTTTAGGAAGCGTTATTTTGGCGGAGATTCGCACCATTAAAAACTTCCGTTCACCTAATCAACTACTTGCATATGCTGGTGCAGAACCCTCTGTCTCGACCTCTGGAATGAATCAAACAGAATCTGGGTACATGGTTAAGCGGGGATCTTCTCAACTCAGATGGGCCTTACACGAAGCAGCTAGACTCATGTCTATTTGGTCGCCATCCATGCGCGAGTATTACCAGAAAAAGCGCTCTGAAGGGAAACATTATAATGTCGTAATTAGTCATGTTGTCAGAAAACTCGTTCGAATTATTTTTCGTGTCCTAATGTATAACGAATCTTATGATGAGGTAAAAATGGTTGTTAATTGACTGCCTCAAAAATATTCAATTTTTGAGGCTTATTTGTGTTGTTTAAAATTTCAAATACACAGTGTTATTCAATCATTTTCATTTTGTACTTGACTCAATATAGTTTGTCTTTCTTTTGTTAAGTGAAGTGGGCTAAATTCTTTATTTATTAAAGCAAATAGCTCTAAAGACTTTAAAACCGTACTGTAGGTCGTAATAGCTATACCTTATCATAAATAAAATAAGAAGGAGGAATTTAGATGAAAAGAATTTTATTGCTATTGGCTAATGGTTTTGAATCCTATGAAGCGAGTGTGTTTACTGACGTGTTTGGCTGGAATCTTTATGAAGGCGATCGAACAACAGAACTGGTTTCTGTTGGATTGCACTCTGTTTTGGAATGCACCTGGGGCTATTCGTGTATTCCTATGCATCAATTGCAGGAAATTGAGCTGGGAGATTTCGATGCGCTGGCGATTCCTGGGGGTTTTGAGGAAGCAAACTTCTATGAAGATGCATTTAGTGAGGAATTTTTGGAGGTCATTCGAGAATTTGATCAGCAGAACAAACCGATTGCGGCCATTTGCGTTGCTGGACTGGCAGTTGCCAAGAGTGGTGTGTTAAGTGGCCGCACTGGAACGACCTATCGTTTCAAAAACAATCCACGGCAAATGCAAATGAGACAACTGGGTGTTCAAGTACTATCGACTGAACGGATCGTGGAGGATCAAAACATCATTACTTCCTCTTCACCAGAAACAGCATTGGATGTAGCCTTTCGCTTATTAGAAAAATTGACAAGTAAAGAGAACACATTTGAAGTAAAACAAAGAATGGGGTTTACAAAGTAATGGGCGAATACTCGCATATTACGGCAATTTTTGCGAGTATTTTCAAGTCCTCTCGTGCTAAACTGAAAGCCAGAAAAGTTGAAGAGAGGCAAAAGAATGAAATTCAAAGGACCAATGCTAGTCGTGAAGGATATTGAAATTGCAAAGAGATTTTATACCGAAGTAATCGGTGTACGGGTGATTGCTGATTTTGGAGAAAATGCCACTTTGACAGGAGGGCTGGCTTTGCAGACCGAAAGCTCCTGGGCAACGTTCACAAAGTGTACTAGTGATTTTTTTACTTATCAGGGCAATGTCGCAGAAATGTATTTTGAAGAAGAAGACTTTGACGGGTTTCTCAAGAAAATTTCAACGTTAGAGGTCGAGCGCGTAGGCGAGGAAATGGAAATGCCTTGGGGTCAGAGAGTTCTTCGTCTTTATGATCCAGATAAGCACATTATTGAGATTGGTGAGGATATGAAGGTTATGATGAAGCGGCTGTATGAAACGGGCTTATCCATTGAACAACTTGCCGAAAAAACGTTCATGTCGCCGAAAATTGTGGCAAAAATGTTGAGGTAGAAAGCAGAGCAGCGACCGATTACTCGGCCGCTGTTCATTTATTTTTGGTATATAGCGATACACCGCGCGGTATAGCCCGGAGCATTTGAAACATTTGGAAAACTGCAAGCGATGATTGCACCAGTAGCTGGCAGCTGATCAAGGTTGCAAAGCATCTCAATTTGATATTTATCTTGCTCGAGCAGATAACGCTCTCCTTGCCAAGGAACAACTAAATTAGCAACAGCGGGATCTGTATCGGGTGTTTCATGGCCAATTGCGGTGATCGTTCGTTCTTCACTCAAAAATTTTAGTGCTTCCAATGACCATCCAGGATAGTGAGGCTGGCCAGTCTCATCAGGTGCAAAGAAATCTTCCCCTTGACGCTTTGACCAGTCTGTTCGAACCGCAACGAAGCAATCGTCAGGGAATTGTCCATATTTTTCCTCCCAAGCGGTTAGATCATCAACAGTTATCGCATAATCGATATCGTTTGTAACTTTTGCTGTCAGGTCTACAACACAAAGCGGCAGCACGGTTTCCTTCAGTGTGATTTGATCAAGTGTTCGTCCACCTTCAACAAAATGAGATGGGGGATCAATGTGGGTCCCATATTGACTGACCAGCTTATACTCACTGGCGCAAACAGTATGCTCATCGTAGGTAAATACTTCTGACATTTCAAGTGTATTATATCCAGCATAATGCGGTGTTTTTTCATTGACCGGATGACTCAAATCAACCCATTGATAGGTAGGTGATTTTATAGTATCCAGCAGCTTCCACAGATTGTTACTCATTATTTATTCCGCCTTTCTAAGCCATGATTTGCTTAACGCCATTTAAAAATCGCTCGACTTCTTCAATTGTATTATATGGAGCAATACCCGCTCGAATAAAGCCGCCAGTTTGATCGATTCCCAAGCGCTCTACAAGAGTAAGTGCGTAAAAATGTCCTTCTGCGATAAAAATACCATAGTCTTCGCACATTCGTGTACAAAATTCAATAGGAGAAATACCTTCAGCGCGAAACGCGATCGTCGGTGTTTTTGCTTGTTTGCTTTGATAAAGCTTAATGCCTGGAATTTCTGCTAAGCCTTGGCGAATTTGTTCAGCAAGCATGTTTTCATAATGCTCAATCGCATGATAGCCACTGACCAATTGCTCTTTCAAGGATTCGCCTTCACCTAAACTAGCGATAAAGTGGATTGCTTCCGAAACTGCTGGAATACCTTCGTGATTTTGGGTTCCAATTTCTAATCGGTCAGGAACATTATTGGGAGCAGGAACGACTTTATAAATTTCAAGACTATCAAACAGTTCTTTACGGATGACCGCCATACCGACGTGAGACGCGAAAAATTTGTAAGCAGAAGAGAACAGCATATCGATTCCCAGCTCCTGCATATCAACATAGATGTGAGGGATGCTGTGTACAGAATCCACCGCGACTAAGGCCCCTACTTCTCTGGCTTTTGCTGAGACAGCCTTGATGTCCGTGATTGTTCCGACGCAGTTTGAGGCATGCCCTACGGCGATCAGCTTCGTTTTTGGACTAATCAATTCATCTAATTTATTCAACTCCAGTTCTAAAGTAGTTGTATTTAATGGGATATACTTTACAATAACGCCGCGATCTTCTGCAGCTCTGCGCCAGGAATCAATATTAGAATGATGCTCAAGCTCAGTTAAAATAATTTCATCACCTGCTTCCCACTGGTTTGCCAAGGCTCGACTAGTATGGAACATCATCGTAGTAGCGTTCGGTCCAAAAGCAATCTCTGAAGAATGAGCATTGAATAAGACAGCAATATCTTCTTTGGCTTTTTGAATCAAGGCTTCAGTTTCGTGACTAGTAGGAAAATTACCATGCAGGTTGGCTGCGCCATTGCGCATATAATCACTGATCGCTGTGATTGCGCTGTCTAAAAATTGTGATCCGCCAGGACCATCGAAATAGGCTACTGTTTGTCCATTGTGAGTTCGTTTTAAAGCGGGAAATAATTCTCTGACTTCTTCGATCGGAAATGCTTTTTCCATCAATATCACCTTCCTGAAACGTTTATTTGATACCTTTAGTTTAATAAATAGGTGGGAAGGGTGTCTAAATAAGTACGATGACCGATTTTGGGAGAACTTTAGGTTTTTAAATGAAACAATAATGGCTATAAAACGTAAAAAACTACCTATTGTGAAAACGGTTGCAAAAATAAAGACAGTGAATTATACTGGTGTATCATGTTAAGGAATGGGGCGAGGTATTTGATCAATGTAGAAAAGTTTGAGGTGTCAAAAAGAGAGCATCCATTTTTTTCAATTACTGATTTAGTCTATCTATTTCTCCAAGAAGAAATCATTCATCTGCATCTGCGACCAAATGAAAAACTCAATGAAAGTCGAATCGCCAATGAACTTAAAATCAGCCGGACACCTGTTCGTAAAGCACTGGATAAATTATTGGAAGAATTTTTAGTAGAAAAAAAAGGCAAGCTTTACACTGTTGCCAGTATGAGTAAATCAGAAAGCCTATTATTATGTGAAGCGCGGATCGCGATCGAGGGCTATGCTGTATTCTTAGCAACGAGCAAAATCACTCCAGAGCAAATAAAGCGCTTAGAGGAATTAACGGTAGAATACGAACAAGTTGATCTAGAAGACGGCAGCTGGCAGTACGCGGAATGTGATCACGCTTTTCATAATATAGTGATTGAGGCAGCGGAAAATCCGCATATTTCCCGCATGTACGAAACCATGGAGCTGCGTTTACGTCACTATCGCCATTGCCTGATCGGGGAAATTGGGAGAAAACAGTTGCGGCCGATCCTTGATAAATCAGCTAGAAATCATCGAGCGATACTAAATGCGATAAAATTAGGTTTTGCCGATCAGGCCAAGGCCTTGATTGAGAAGGACATTAGAGGCATGTACGAAGTATTTTTTGAATGGCGTTAAAGTAGAAAATAAAGTAAATCAGCGGCATAGTTGGAGGACAGTCTGTTTTACTACATGTTAGATAGGAGCGATCTGCTCCTTTTTTGTTGCGCTGACAATGCCGCGTATAAACTTTAAAGACAAAGATTACTCTTTTTTTAAAAAATTTTGATTTATGATTGACTCCCACGTTACGTGTGATTCTATACTATAAGTAAGCTAGCGAGATGGAAAAAAAGGAGATTAAAAAATGTTTAAAATTGGAGAATTCTCAAAAATATCAAATACAACTGTTCGAACACTGGATCATTATGCCGCATTAGGGCTGTTAAAACCAAAGGAAATAGATGATCAAACAAATTATCGTTATTACTCAGCTGATCAGCTGTCCCAGTTGAACCAGATCAAATTGCTGCAGCAAACAGGATTACCGTTGAAAACAATCAAAGAGATTATTGATACCAATGATTTAGACTTTTTAGAGCAGCATTACAATCTTCAGGAGGAGAAATTGCAAGAGGATTTGGAGGAGCTGCTGACAAAGCAGCGCATGGTCTCGCTCCTTAAGCAAAACATGAAAGAGGGAAAAAATATGACTCAATACAATGTAGTAGTAAAAGAGATTCCAGAAAGAAATGTTCTTAGTGTACGTGGTGTTATCGCAGATTACACCTTGGAAGGGGAGCTGTGGCAAAAACTGCAGCAGGGCGTAAGTGAGACGAATGCGAAGCTGAAGCAACCGCCGTTAAATATGACTCTTTTCCACGATGTAGAATATGTAGAAAAAAATGCAGACGTGGAAGTCCAGACAAGCGTCGTGGGTGAGTACCCAGAAGCAGCTGCGAGCACATTTAAGAAGGCACCAGGCTTTATCATGGCCTCAGTAACTTTCAGCGGGAGCTTTGAACAAATGCCGCAAGTCACTCAAACAATTGCTGAATGGTTAGAGGCAAATGAGTATAAAATCGTCGGTCCAATGATCAACATTGGTCATGTCTCACCTGGTGAAGATCCAAATCCTGAAAATTGGGTGACTGAATCGGGTTTTGTCGTTTCAAAATAATTTTACAAGTTCAACTAGCAGTCATTTATGTGGTACGAATAAGTGACTGCTTTTTGATTGAAAGGAGTCATTTTATGGAATATATAATTGAAGACTTCACCCCGTCAGGTGGAAAACATTGCATCACGAACGCTTTGAAGCAAGTGTTTGATTACTATGACCATCCACTGTCTGAGGCGATGCTGTTTGGACTTGGTTCTGGGTTGGCTTTTACGTATATAAACTTAGCCAATTCACCGATGATATCCGGCAGAACGAAACCTATCGAATTTGAAGAGAAGCTTGCAGAACGTCTAACTATTAAAGCCAAATGTCGTAAGCCTAAAAACTATGAGAATTGTCTCGTAAAGACGATAAAGCTGATTCAGCAAAATCATCCAGTTCTCATTTATGTTGATATGCCGTTCATGAAGTATTTAGAAATGGCTCCGTCCAGCCACTTTGGCGGACATGCTGTAGTCTTGTTTGGATTTGATGAGGAGAAACGTTTGTTTTATGTGAGTGATCGGGATAATTCTGACTATCCGATTCATACACCTAGAGGGGAAATTGCCAGTGATTATCATCTGGTAAGCTATCAAGAAATTGAACAGGCGCGAAGCAGCAGTTTCAGACCATTTCCTGCAAAAAACAAATACTTTGAATTTGATTTTTCGACTTATACAGAACGTCTGACGACAAGTATCATCGCTGCCATAAAGGATACTTGTGAAAGTATGTTGAATCCTCCCGCAAAACTGCTTGGAATTAATGGAATAGTAAAATTTTCGCAGGAAATTCTAAAATGGCAGCATTTTTCTCAGGACAAGTTGAAAATAGCCGGAATAACGAATTATTTCCAAATCAGTCAGGATGGGGGAACTGGAGGCGGGATCTTTCGTAAAATGTATGGCGAATTTTTACTAGAGGTGGATGCTATTCTGCCTAATAAAGGAATCGCTGAGCTTGCAGCAGGGTTCATACATTTAGGAGACCAATGGGATATTCTTGCTGCTGATTTATGGTACTTGGGGGAAACAGGAGATTCAAAAATGCTGCAACCGTTAAGTAAACAAATTTCAGAAATGGCAACAACTGAGAGAACACTGCTGCAACAGCTAAAACTAATGATCGATAGTTAAGACAAAGTAACCCATCCACCCGTGAAAACGGGTGGCTTTTTAACACCTCTAGAAGAGGTCCCCACTCACGTACTCCATAAATGGAGCTTCCTAAAAGACCGCCAACCGCTCGGCGCTCGCTACTTTATTTCTTTTTCTTACTTTTGAATGGATCAACGTATTCTCGTTTACTTATACTATCTCGAATACGATCATCTGATTCCTGCTCTCTTATATATTTTGCGATTGTCTTTTGATTCAACCCCACTGTACTTACGTAATATCCTCTAGACCAGAAACTTTTATTCCCATATTTATAGACTAAGTTTCCATGCTGCTCATGGATCAGAGTCGCACTTCTGCCTTTTAAAAATCCCATGAACTGAGAAATGCTTATTTTCGGTGGAACTCTTACTAACATGTGGATATGATCTGGCAGTGCATGAGCTTCGATGATTTCTACTTCTTTCATCTCACAAAGTTTACGCAAAATTCTTCCGATATCTTTTCTTAACTCACCATAAATTACTTTCCTTCTGTATTTTGGTGTGAACACGATGTGGTACTTACAATTCCAGCGTGTATGTGATAAACTTTTGTCGTCATTTGATGGCATAGAAAAACTCCTTTCGATAAAATGAGCGGTTGGTAGCCACTTAGTAGTCTATCGAAAGGAGTTTTTAACGCTAAAGCTCTTTCGTCCACGCGTAGAAACGCGCGGTTTTTTTGTTTCACTCGCTAACACGAGCGAAACTGACTGAAGTCATTAATGAAAGAAAAGGATTGAACGGAATGCCGTTCAATTCTTTTCTTTTATTAGTTCAAATAGGTCAACTGGTTGATTAGAGTAGTCATCCGATAGTCCTCAATTTTCCGGCCTAAAGCAGCTAAGCTTTTCGCTGAAGGAACATCCTCTAAAACAAATAGTCGCTCTTCAGGAATCGCAGGAGTCGAAAAATTGGTTACATAAAGATCGGAGATCAAGGATTTTGGAGCCGATTCAGAATAGATTTTATCTGATTGGATATTCAATAAAAGCTTTCCATGATAATTTTTGTCTAAGTAATAAGCTAAAAGCATGGCATGCTTTGCTCCTAAATCGCTGCACACTTCTGTTGAAACAGGCTTCCGCAGAGCATCCAATTGCTCTGGCAGATCGTCCCAGTAAATAAACAGCTTGAACAAAATCAAATGATAATACATCGAATACCAGGGGAAGCGGGTTCTCGCTTCTTGATCTTTCAAAGTTTTCTCTAAAACCTTACTAAAAACAGCGAAGTCCCTTTGAACCGTCAAACTATTATAGAGCTCACGGTTGTAGGCGATATATGTTTCGTAAGGGTACACTTTATAGGAACAATAAACGGATTTCAATAAGGCGATGCAATGTTCACGACTATCTTCAGAAAAGGTAATTCCCAATGCTTGAGTGACCAAAGAAAGGGTTGTATGACAAAGACGCTCAATTCTCATTTCTTCTTCGACATTGTCCCAAGCGTGATCATACCAAAAGATTGTCTGGATCAGATCATTTTGGTGCTGTTTCGTAAGCAGTAATGAAAAATGAGCCATAATCCTATTGATAGGCTCTGCAAAGTGCTTCAATTTTTCTACCGATTGGACATTTTGTTTGTTAGAGTTAAGGAAGCCCTGTTCTTGTCGTAGAAGACTGACAGCTATCAAGAAGGAGTATTCCGTTTTCTGGAGAAAATTAAGCTTCAGGTTAAATTGATCATTTAAGTGATTGATTGCTCCAAGAATCTTCTTTTGATCGAGTTGAAATGGCCAGCCATAAACATCGTAGACTTCCAAAAAATATCCCGCCATAAATAATCGCACTTGAAGTTCGTCTTTGCCGACAAGGGTCAAATTATTTCGATCAACCTGTAAACCGCGCATCTCTAAGCCTTCATTGAGCTTGACGATCCGCCGATATAAGCTTGAAGAGCTGAGAAATAATTCTTTTTCTAAGTCCGTCCGTAATTTTCCTGGTTGAAAAAAAAGAATTTCCAATAGTTGGAAGGTCGGTGATTCTTTAAGGATATCCGAAAAAATCTCACGTACCGTATGATTATCTTTTTCAGTCAGGTGCAGGTCTCCCGAAGTGTTTTTTTCAATTTGAACGATGTCGCCCCATTGATCCTCAATTTCTAAACAATCATTCATAATAGTTTTGGGTACTGCATCGACCTTTTCAGCCAGATGCTTTACAGAAACATAGTTATTGGCTGTTCGGAGAAGTTCGATTAATTCGATTTGACGATTTTGGGTAGAAGATAAGGCATGTCTCATGGTAGACCTTCTTTCAATCGATTGATACTTCTAGTATATAGGAAAAAATCTTAAGTGAAAATAATAAAGATAGTTAATATGCAAAGTATTTTATAATAAATTTTACAGACATAGCAGGAATCGAATCAGAGATTGTGGCATACTTAACATAGTAGGAATGATAAAGGAGTGAAAGAGTGAAATGAATCGATCAATTGACGGATTCAAATTAAAAATGATTGCAATTATTGCGATGCTGCTAAATCATATCGGCAGCGGATTTAGCCTTAATGAACAGTCTGCTGCTGTTTTTTTCTTTACAGAATTCATTGGCAAATTGACTTTTCCAATCATGGCTTATCTGTTAGTGGAAGGCTTCTATTACACACATGACAGAAAGAAATATGCAGGGAGGATGGCATTTTTCTGGCTGCTCTCTATCTATCCCTTCCATCTATTATTTGGAGGTAATCATCCTTTTAGACTTTTTGAACTGGTAAATAATATCTTTTTTACACTCTTGATGGGTTTATTGTTGATGGTATGCTGTGAGAGAGTAAAATCACCGTTGTTGAGAAAAGTACTTGCCTTTTTCTTTGCAGTGCTGACGATAACTTCTGATTGGTCGTTGATCGGTGTGTTTTTAATTTATGGCTTTTATAAATGGAAAAACAGTAAAATTGGTGTTTGGTGGCCGATTCTTTATACCACATTTTTTTTAACGGTGATGTTGTTAATGATGCATTCGGCGGCTCCTCAAGCAATCCCGCTTTATCAAGTGTTTACCGGTCTAGGTATGTTGCTGGTGATTCCTTTACTATTTGCCTATAACGGAGAAAGAGGATACTCGCCAAAATGGGTAAAATGGGGGTTTTATGGTTTTTATCCATTGCATTTAGCTGTATTAGCGTTGATTCGTTTCTTGATTTAGGATATGGAGGAAAAGATGGAGTATTTTATTCGAGAGTTAGAGGCATCAGAATATCCGCTGCTGGCCGAGTTTCTATATCAAGCCATTTTCCAAAAGGACGAGGAGCATCCTATCTCGCGTCGTGTAATCGAGGAGCCGGCTCTCAACATTTATATTAAAAACTTTGGCAGTTATCAAGAGGATTTTTGCCTCTGCGCTGAATTTGACAGGAAAGTTGTTGGTGCGGTGTGGGTCAGAAATATCGATGGATTTGGTTCAATTGATGATCAGACCCCTGAGTTTGCCATTTCCCTTCTTCCTCAGTATCGAGGGTATGGTATTGGGACTGCCTTGATGAGAGAGATGTTGAAACGATTAAAAGAGAAAAGGTACGCTCAGGTCTCTTTAGCTGTCCAAAAAGAGAATTATGTATTCAGAATGTATACAAAAGTAGGTTTTGAGATTATTACTGAGACGGCTGAAGAATATATCATGGTTTGTAGACTCAACTAGACCAAAAAAGCTGATAGTTTCCAGAGAAATAACTTATAAGTTTTACAAATTACAGGGGGAATGAGATACTTTAGTTAAGTTTTAGGGCTAAAGTCGGATGGAAAGTTGTATCCAAAGTTATAAAATGGTATAAATAAAGTTAAAAGGGGAAAACATTATGAAGAAAATAGTTGTTTTAGGTTTATCTGTTGCATTACTAGCAGGGCTGGCAGGCTGCAGCGAAAAACCAGCTGATTCAAATAGCTCAAGCGCCAGTTCACAAAAGAGCAGTCAAACGAGCCAAAGCCAATCGAGCAGCGAGACAAGCACTAATTTCAAAGTGAGTGTAGACGATGCAATCAAGTCTTATCAAGAAGCGTATCCTGATAGCGATATCACTTCTATTGATTTAGAAACTTCTTTCGGCAAGTATTTATACAAAATTGAAGGTGTCGATGATAATAAGGAATATGAAGTACGAGTAGATGCCGATACGAAGGATGTTTCTAAAGAGCGTGAAGAAAATCTGGACATGGAAGACAAAGATGGCGTGAAAAGAAAAGAAGACAAGCTGGATTTAGAAAATCTGTTAAGTATTGAAGAAGTTTCCGATATTGCCACAAAACAAGTTGGCAGCGGGAAAGCGACGGACTGGAGCTTAGACAAAGAAATGGGTACCACTTATTGGGAAGTTAAAGTTTTGGATGGTCATAAAGAAACCGAAGTTAAAATCAATGCCCAATCTGGAGAGGTATTAGAAAGTGAAACGGATGATTAATGCTTAAGCAAACCTGCGGTTGACTCCGCAGGTTTTTTTGAGGAGATCTATCGATAGATTCTGCAATGTTAGTTCTCCATTAAAAAAGAACCCATTCAGCTTAGCATTAAAAGTAGGATGGAAAAGATCCTTTTCTCTCTGAGTAATGTCACAGGATTGAATCAATAAAGAACCGCCAAAGAGGCAACTAGCCCTTTTGACGGTTCGGGTTTGTCAACTAAACT
>NZ_JAFLVR010000008.1:0-706 GCF_017315985.1 Candidatus Enterococcus murrayae
CGCAGATGAACAAGAGCAGCAACAAGAAGCGGAAGAAATGCTTGCGCATCAAGCGCTACAGCAGATGCAGGAAGAACTAGCACGGTTAAAGGAAGCAGCGCAAACCAGCATTCATCAATTAGAGGCTGAAAAGGAAGCGTTGGAAGAAAAGCTTGCCTTGGAACAGACGAGACGGTCAGAGGAATTGAGCGAACGAGACGAGGAGTGGCAGACAAAGCTTGCCGAACTCCATGAGGAAAAGAAAGAAACCGAATCAACGATTGTTCAGCTCCAGCAACAATTAGAAGAGAAAGAAAAAGAATTCGAATCAACGGTGGAGCGAATCAGAAATGAAGAAGCAGAAAAAGAAACTGCAACAGTGAATCTGAAGGAGCTGACGCAACAGCTCAAGGAATACAAAAAGAGTTATCAAGAATCACAAGAAGAGAATCGTGAAAAAGAAAAAAAGTTGAAGCAGCTCCACAAGGAAGCTGTGGAGACGAAAGAAGCGCTTGATCATCAGAAGAAGCAATACAGCGAATTGGAAAAAGACTATCAACAGTTACATACCATCAATCAAAAGAGCGAAACGAAACTAAGCGAGCTTCGCGAGGAGAATGACACCTTGCTTGAACTGTTGGAGGAAAAGGAACAAGAAATCGATGTTGAGCTGACACGTCTCAGAGAAGACAATGCCAAGTACCGGCAGACGATTCAACAGCTAAAG
>NZ_JAFLVR010000008.1:838-146658 GCF_017315985.1 Candidatus Enterococcus murrayae
GAATTAAGCAAGCTGCGAGAACAAAAGGCCGACGAAGAAAGTCTTGAGCTGATCCAAGTCAAGAAACAGGTCGATGCGTTGATGGAAAAAAATGAGCAGCTCAAAAAGGAAGTCCTGCAATCCCAACAGGAAATCGGGGAAGTGTTGATCTCAGCGAAGAAGCAGGCAAATCGAACGATTGAAGAGGCACAAACAGAAGCGAAGCATCTCATTAGTTCCGCAGAATTGGAATTAGAAAATATCAGCAACCGGGCGAAAAAAATTCTGATTGAGGTCTCGGAATCACGAAAGAATGTGCTTTCGATCTACGATGATCTGGAATTCAAGGTCGAGGCCCTATCGAACGGGACACTGTTAAAAGAAATAAAGAAACAGAAGCAGGATCAGAAAGTATCCGATTATTTTGAGTCCACCCGAAACTAAACCTGGTACAGAAAAGAGGATAAACATATTTTGATCATAAATTGGATGAGCGTCGCGCTGGTCATACTGATACTCATTGTTTGGTTTCGACGAATGATCATCAAGGTACAATTACAGCGGCTTCAGCTACCACCGAATACGCCGTTATCCTTTCAGAGAAAGCTGGAGGTTGTCAAACACGCCGAACAGGAAAAGCACGTATCGGCCTTATTATTCCTGTCGATCTTCTTGGCAATAGGGTTACTGTTGACTACCTATGGCTTGTTTCAAGTAGAAGATCAGCTGCATGTCGTTACGGAACGAACCAATCAGTTAAAAGACGAGCTGTATACGCTAAAAAAAGAACAAAAGCAAATCATCAATAAATTACCTATCAAAGCCTATCCTCAAAAAGGAATTGGGCTGAAGGACTATCCGTGGGAGGAATTGTTTTCTGACGAAAATCGTGAGAAGCAATACGAGATCGAGAGTGATCTGTCCACGAAGGTGAGCCCGTATTTTGGGTTGTCTACCACCTTGATCGTGTTGGATATTCCGACACAGACACTGAATATCGCGTTGGCTGGTGATTCTGGCAGTGAGGAGAATCGCCAACAAATCAAAGACAACATTAAGGCATTTGCCAAAGAAGCCAAGGATGTTTCAAAGCTGACTCAGATCACTTTCCAGATGAATCTGATGAACGACAAGAACAAGAAAAAGACCTATAGCTGTACATTTTCTCGTGAGAAAGCCGACGAAGAATTTTCATTGATCCAAGAAGACGAGTAAAGAAAAGAGGGAGTTTAGCATGAATGCACAACAAAAGAAAAATGGCTGGTTTTTCAATAAGAATATCATCGACGAGATCAATTCTGTCCCAGAAGAAGAGATCATGATCGAAGAACGCCCCAGTCCTGTAGAAAAACCCGCGAAGAAACAAACCGACGAAATCACTGAATTGAAACGGATGCTTTCGGAAAAGAACGATCTTTATGATCGTTTAGAAAAGGAAACCCAAGTGGAGAAGCAGCGCTTGATGAAAGAGAATGACAAATACAAGCAGGCCCTTTTGCGAACGGGAGAAGAGAAAGCCGAGAATCGTCGACAAATCCAAGACTTGGAGGCTGAGACTCGTCGGAATCGTCAAGAGATCCAACGACTGCAGGAAAATAAAGAAACAGGGTATCTGAAGGAGCAATTGGATCAGGCAGAAGAAGAGGTAGCCACTTTGAAAGCCGCCTTGGCAGACCAACAGACGGTTGAAGAGGAGCTGAAAGAGGCGAAGCAGCAGATCCATGAATTTATGATGGGGCAAAAAGAGGAAGAATCGCAGTACCAAGAAACCCTAGAGAAAGTTGAACGAGAAATGACTCGTGTGCTTCATGAGCTGGAGGGAAAAGATGAGCTGGTCGCTCAATTGGATCAAAGGATCGCAGAAAAGGATCAGTTGATTTTGGAAAAAGAAAGCCTTGTTCAGCAAATGATCGAGGAACAAAAGCAACAGGATTCTATTGCCGAAAGCGAGTTTATCACACAATTGCAGCACCAGATCACCCATCTGCAGCATGAAAATGAGCAGCTCAAACAAGAGGCTGTTGAGTCGCAGCATGAAATCGGGGAAGTCCTGATCTCCGCTCGCCGCCAGGCCAATCGAATGGTGGAAAAGGCGAAGATGGACGCGCAGCGCATCGTCAAAGATTCAGAGGCAGAATTACAGACGATCCATGATCGAGCGAAGGAAATCTCGTGCGAAGTCGACGAATCACGTCAGACGATCTTGAGTATTTATGAAGAGCTGAAGGCGCGTGTCGATCAATTGGCCCAGAGCAATGTGCCGGATTTAGAAGAGATCAAAGGCCGTTATGAGTATCCAAAGGTTTCCGTTTTATCACGAAAAGACCAATAGAAAGAACCGAAGAGAATACGGAGTCCTTCGCAGATGGGCTGCGTTGTTCTCGTACATAGTGCTTCAGTAAACGAGATGAAACATTATATCTTTAGGGTTTAAACAAGAAGGGGAGATAACTATGAATCAGGTCTTGATTCTGACAAGAAATATTCTGACTGAGCAGGACATTCAACAAAAATTACAGTTACTAAATTATGAAGTGTATTGTTCGGCTAGTTTCTTTGAACAATGTACGCAGCAGAGCCAAACACTCGAATTTTTCCGTTTTTTTCAATACGTCATCTTAAGTGAATCGATCTGTGAATCAGAAGTCACCGAATTATTGCCGATTCTGCAGCAGCAATCGGTTCAGGTGATTCGTAAAGTAGAAGCCAAAGTGACCGAGTTGGATCATCAGTATTTAGAAGACAATCTCATACAGGCGATCATTTCAAATGAGGATTCGATTGATGAGCTGCGAGAATGCTTGTTTGCCTTGAAACGCACGACTCAGCAAACCGATGATACCTTTGAGAATAGAAAGTTTATCCAATTATCCGATAAGGTCTCGCTTATTCGGCCAAGTGCGCTGCGGGAGAAACGACCGAACCCAGAAGAGAATTATCAATATTTAGAAGTCATCCATCATTTATCGCAAACAGAAATGAAGATTCTATCGATCCTGATCCATGCGGGCAGCAGTGTGGTGACACGCGAGACGATCTGTCATCAAATCTGGAATGAAGAGGTCAATAAATCCCATCTCGCCTCCCTTTCTAGTACGATCACTCGCATTAAATCTAAGTTTGAAAACACGAGTCTGGCGAATAAAGCCATCCAAACCCTGTGGGGAAAAGGGTATCGGCTCAACCCAGAGCTGTTGGATCGCATTCAAAATAATGAAGCGATCAACAGAATTGTTTCTAATGGATAGAAATTAGCATTTATGATTCCTCCGTTTCAACATCATGCAAAGAAACTTTAGACAAACACCCGCGAACAACATCGCGGGTGTCACTGTATTTCAGCCAATTCTTTAAAATTGCACATTCATTAAAAAAGCAATTTGTTGAAACAGCTCCTCTGGGATCTCAAAATGGCCAAAACGCAAACGTGGACGATACTCAGCCCACATGGGAAATTGACTGACCTTCTGCAGCGTACAGCTTTCAGCATCTTTTAAATACTGCACATTCTTTCGATAAGGGAAGAAACCAGGAAACATCTCCACTTGATAGACCTCATCAGAAATGACTTGACCGATCGCCACAAATTTTTGACAAACCTCTGATCCCTTTAACTGGACCTTTGGCGCATAATAGATCAGCCAATCGTCAGGTTTCATCCGTTTCAGCTGGGCGCTCTTGCCATGACATAACTGACTAAAGCCGCCTGTCACACCGATCCGCACATGCTCCTCAGAAGCGACACCAATCCAATACTTCATCTGTTCCCCCCTTACAGCTCAATGACCGTCTGATTTTCCATATCTAGGATTACCTGAGCTTGGTCAAAGGTGATCTCATAGACATCCAGCATAGCACCGGCCTGATCAATATTTTGCTGAAAAGAAGGGATTTTTTTGACCCAGGGTTCAGCTAGATCATAAAGGGACTTTGCACTCTTAGCAACGGTACCTTGAGCACGGACATGACCTGTTTCTTGTCCTTTTGGTACTGTGGTAAAGGCAACCTGAGGATTTTGAGAGAATTCTTTTACCTTGTCATTGCCTTTAAATGTTGAAAAATAAAGACAGTTGGCTTTCTCATCATATAAAAAGTTTACGATTCGAACATTCGGCTGATTCGCCACGCTTGTCGCCAGAGCGATTTCCAATTGTTCCTCCATCATTGTGTGAAAAGCTTGATTCATATTTGTCATAGTGATTCCTCCTAATTTTGTATTACAAACACTAGTTTAGCAATAGAACCTTGACAGCTATCTGTCAGGGTTCTATGCTTTTGTAAAGGAGAAAAAATGAAAACAGAACGATTACTAGCCATTACGATGCTTTTGATAGAAAAGAAACAGATTAGCGCTCCTGCTTTAGCCGAAATATTTGAAGTTTCTGTCCGCACGATTTACCGAGATATCGACTCCCTCAGCCAAGCAGGCATCCCAGTCACAGCTCTGCCTGGAAGTAAAGGCGGGATTCGGATCATGGAGAACTATAAAATCGATCAAAGCTTTTTTACTTCTGCGGATTTGATATCTTTACTGATTGGATTGAACAGCATTCCTTCAGAGCAAATTTCTAAGCAGGCCAAATTCACTTTGGAAAAGCTGAAAACCCTAATTCCCAATGAAGCAGAGCAGGAAATCAATGATCGATCCTCTCAGCTGATTGTTGATTTGTCTCCTTGGACCAGCACAGAAAGCTCGCCGCCCTTTTTCAAAGAACTACAGGAAGCCATTCATCAACGGCAGCTCGTTTCCTTCGAATATGCGAACCGCTCTGGTCAAAAGACAACGCGAATCATTGAACCCTATCGACTCATTTTGAAAGAAATCAGCTGGTATATACAGGGTTACTGCCACGAGAAAAAAGACTTTCGAATCTTCAAATTGATTCGAATGGAAAATTTACACGTGCTCCAGCAGCGATTTGATGCGAAAAAAGTTCCAGAGGCAGACTTAGGTAAGGACGTTGCTCATCAATTTATTACCATCCATTTAGAGGTAGATTTCTTTGTCAAAGATCAATTAACCGACCGCTTTGGGCAGCTGAACTTTATTCCGATCGAGAACTCACAGCGCTTCTCGGTCCAGTTTCCCTTTATCCCTGATGAATTCGGCTATCACTTATTATTAGGCTTCGGTACCCGTTGCAAATGCATAGCCCCTGAATTTGTGAAGACAGAATTAAAACGCCGCATTCAGCGAATGATGGCAACCTATTCAGGGGAATAGGAAGAAACTGAAAGCTCATCGTCCGATCTTTTTTTAAGAAGTAGGCGATCAATTTAAACACCTGCGGCAATCGCCGCAGGTGTATTTGTGTTCAGTCGTCAAGGATCGCGCCCGCTTAGCCAATGATTGACAAGGGCAACGATCAACCCCACAAAGAACGTATCGAATCCCTCACTTTCAAAGTGGAGGCTGATGACGTGAGTGTATTTAGTTTGAGAAGGGCAGAATTTAACAGCGAGCTCAATCGTCTGCGAATGTGAGGATATAGCCATATAGGGTCTTATTCATTTATAAACGAAAGTTGATTCGGTATCCACTGGGTTATCCACAAGAATAAGTAGAAATAAATAGTTTTCCTCAGGTTTTTCCACATTATCCACAGGTTTTTTAGTAAGATGTGGATAATAGGGGATTGATCAACCACAGATTCTATTTATAGGAATGACTCTTAGACATCTCAGGTTACAGTGTTGACAAGTCAGCACTCATTTCTTAGCTTCATACTTGCTAGTTATTTACAGCATTGATGCAGGTCATGTTCAAATCAAGATGTATGGTCTGTTTAACAGCTTGGAGTGGGAAATTATGTATTTTTTCTGGAACCATCAGTAAATGAATTGATCTGAAACTCCCTGCAATTGGAAAATCGCAGAGAGCCTATTTTTCAGTCGTCATGGATCACGCCCACTCAACCAATGGTTGACGAGGGCGATGATCAGCCCCACAAAGAGCGGAGCGAGGACATATCGAATCAGCTCGCTCAAGGTGCATCACCTCCTCTCAAAAGTGGAGGCCGACGACAGACATGAGCGGGTATACCTACGCAAAAGGTATTCAATTGTGAAAGGACAGAAGTTGACTAAGCTATTCTAGCTTATGTGGCTGGCTACCTGGGTCATCCTTGTTTCGATTTTTCCTTCGCCGGAGCCAGGCAAGAAACCTTTTTCGTGTGCTGAGTTGTTCCTTTTCCTCAGTTTGCGCTGTTGCAGAAGGTGTAGGGACACTGGCAGAAAAATCATTATCATCGATTGTGTGCTTTAATCCACTTGTTTGATTTTTTAGTATTAATGAAGGGTGATTACTCCTCGATTCTGCGGGTCCTTTCAATGCCTGCTCAAGCGCATTTCTTGAGGAATTGTACAAATAGTCATAGCTTCTTCCTGCTTTGACAGGAGTGAATGAAGAATCCTCCAGCTTAATTGAAGAGGTAGACATTTTTTCCTCCTTACTCGATTCTTTAGATGAATCCTCTCCATCATTTTTTGGTGCAGCTTCTTTACACGGTTGTTAAGAAGGAGCTGCCGGATCATTCTCCACATCAAAAATATCGGTTTCGTATGTGGTGACGAACTTTGCTGTGACGACAGTATCAAATAGTTTTACGCCATTTTTTTCAAAAATATCCAATTGAGTCAGTAGTTCGCAAGCTTCTTTGATCTGTTCTACAGGCAAATCGGCATTCACATTTTTATAGGTCCAGTCGTGTTCTTTGCCTAGACCATTGGTAAAGGTCGTGACTAAATCATGGGTCATTGTTCTGCTTTCCTTTCATTTTTTTATTCTGCGTAGGTAGTTTTTTTATCAAGGTTCGTTGGTTTCGTTAGGACGAACTTTTGCAATAAGAGAACGGACAAGTGAGATGGCCTTTTCGCCAAAGTTACGGACAGGGAATACTCTTGCAGCTAATGAGCGCCATTCAGGTGCCATGAAGTAATCTTGAAAGTAATAAAAGAAGCGCTTCATGGTGCGAGTGGCTTTGGTATTCATAAAAATCTCACGGACAAGATCCTTCAGAATGAAGGCAAACTCCTCCGCACCGAGTTGAAAACGCACGCGTAACGTCAAAATATATTTGATCGTTAGGCTGCTATTTTGAGTTTGGTAATAGTATTCAGTAATTCGTTTTTCTAAGGTCTTTGGTGTTAAATTGAACAATTGTCGGCAAGTTAGTGTTTGTTCATTCATGGATCGTGTCCTCCTTTAGTGGAGGAGAGTGGCGAAATCACCGCTGCTCCTCAATTTTCTATGCTTAGAAAATAATCGTTTCAACGGTTTCGACGTATTTTGCGCTGACGACTTGGTTGAAAAGCTTCTCGTCATCTTTCTTGAATAGACTTAACATCGTTAACCGTTCCAAAAATCCTCGAATTTCTTCAGGCGCTTTTCCTTCGCCGGGTGTTGGGAAGCTCCATGTTTGGGAACGTCCGCCGCTGGTTTTAAAGATCGCTACTAATTTTTTCATTTACGTTTTCCTCCTATTTCGTTACTCGTGATTGACTAGTGATAATCACGCCGTCCAACAACGTGTCTTCGTGGTCAAGCGCTCGCATGATCTCACCTAATTCGATGATTTCTGTTTCCTTAGGTTCGTCTACGACATTTAGGAATGTCACTTTCTTTAATTTCTCTACACCAGGTACAGCGAGCTGCACTTGTAATTTTGTACTTAGTTTTTGGATCATTTTTCGTGTCCTCCGTGTGTTTTGAATTTTTTGTACCGGCCGGTGACTACAAGATAGCTGATTTCAAAAAAGAATGCGAACCGCAATTTCGATGGCGCCCCCCCAATTTCGAATGTTTTGGGTATCGAAACGTTGATTCACCGTTGAAAACATTCGAAATTGAGGGGGTCAAAACGAAATTGGGGTTTGACATTGGTAGCTCAAAAGGAGTAGACTAAAGAATTTTGTCTCGTACCCTTGGATTCAAGAGAAAAAGACTGGATGAAGAACTCATCCAGTCAATAAAGGGGATTTAGTGCCAATTCTCCCAATCAATCTCTTGGGGCGCCTCCGCCAATTCTTGATAATAATGGAGAAAGCGTGCGCGTTGATAGCGGCGGTGGACTTCATACTTTCGGGTGACGAAGGTTTTGAGGAGCGGGCGTTTTTTCAGACTGCGGCCAAACGAAGTATCCGGCAGGTCCAAGTAATCCATGGGCTGATCGCCATACATTGAAAAGTGGAAGTGGTCTTGCCGAATCGCCGCCAGGATCCCACAGGCAATCTCTGATCGGACCAATGCATAGTACCGTTGGATAGGAATCGCCACCTTTATCCCATTGAGCAGTTCGACATAATGGAGCCCACCATAGGCATGGACGTTCTCGATCTTTAGTGGATTGACCCACACACTGTTACTGCCGCCTTCCATCGGACACAAAGAAAAATAAGGGCATGCCCAAGGAAACTTATATTTGCCGAAGTGACCGATATCCTGTAGGGCGGAAGAAAGAATCTTATGATCAGGAAAGCAGTGAGCAAAGGAAAACGCCTGCAACGTCGTTAGCGGACTCTGCTCACTGATGAGGATGTCGTCTTCTGTAATGATCAACACTCCTGATCGATCCGGCATCGGAAGAATACAATCAATTTCCTCCACTTCCAATGGATCAAAGGGTTCAGAAGCCCTGCGATACTCCTCCCATATCTGTCCTCTTGACCGGAAATCCAGTATTTCTCCATAGTAACTCTTCGTCATTGTAACTCCTCCTCTATAAAATAAAGCGCTTTATTTTTTATGGTTCCACTAAGAATATACGATAAAACAAGAAATCAGGTATGTTGAAATTCTTTATTTTCAGAATAGAAAATCGAAAAAATGCAAAAATGGTGTTATATATTAAGGAAATAAGAAAGGCTGTATTTTCATCTTTTTGTAAGGAATAAACACTGTTAAATGAATAAAAAGAGACAACTTCTTAATGAATGTAAGAAGATGCCTCTTGTTTTTGTCTATGTAGATGGTTGATTAAGTTGTTAATTTTGGATAACTTATTACATGGTTTATCCAAAACTAAGAACAATTTTATTTCATACTACGAATAATTTAGCAAAAAAATGAATTGATTTGAATTAATTATAAAATATAGAGAAAGAATAATCAATATCTTTTATTAAAATCACGAAAAAAGAATAATTGTAATGTTTTTAGAACACGTGTTTTTGTGAAAATCAATTAGAAGTAAGGTCGAATGAAATTAATTCTTGATTATTTACCGTCAAATAAGCCGTCAGGAGGAGAAGAATGATGCGCAGAGGAGAAAATATCTATAAAAGAAAAGATGGTCGTTGGGAAGGACGCTATAAAAAGGGCTATACAGCCAATCGAAAAATCAAATATGGCTACATCTATGGACGAACATTCAATGACGTACGGACAAAGCTCTATTCAATGAAGGCTTACTATCTTACCCAACAAGAACTGTATGGGGATGCCTGTATCCCTTTAGAAGAATGGGGAAAGACGTGGTTAAAAGACATCCAGCAGGAAGTAAAACCCGCCACCTACAGTTCTTATGACTATAAACTAAAAAAATACGTGTTCCCTTATATTGGCGAAACGTATCTAAACGAGCTCACCGAAGAAACAGGGAAGCACTTGATCCAGCTCTGGCGAACGAAAGGGTTGGAAGTCTCTACCATGCAGGTCATTTTAAGAATCACCGTTCAATGTTTAACAGCCGCCAAACAAAGAGGCTACTTAAAAGAGCATCCCTTTCTCTCCTTAAAGCTGCCAAAGAAACCCAAAAAAACAATTCGCTCCTTGAATAAACAGGAACAACGAAAGTTGGAGAAAGTTGCCTTAGCTGAAAAAAATCAGACCGGCATACCTACCTATTTAGCCCTGCATACCGGACTGCGAATCGGTGAGATTGCCGCTCTGCGATGGAATGATATTGATTTTGAACGGAATATGATTACAGTGAATCAAACCTATCAACGGATCGCTTTAGGAATAGGCGAACAAAAAACGCAGCTACTCATTGGTTCGACCAAAACAGAATCAGGCACACGATCCATCCCTATGAGCCAATCGTTGCGGAAACAACTCTTAAAGCATCACCGACAAGCCAATGGCACGTTTGTCTTTTCAACAAAGAACCACCCGATGGAACCACGATTGTTGACCTATCATTTCCATCGGATTCGAAAGAAATGCGGGTTAGAAGAAATCCATTTCCATCAATTACGCCATACATTCGCGACCCGCTGTTTAGAAGCACAAAGCGATATTCTATCTGTCAGTGCACTCTTAGGGCACAACTCCACCAAGTTGACCCTAGATACCTATGCAGATTCTATGACTGAACAACGATTAGAAGTGATTTACCGCATGGAAGCCGCCATGTGCTAAAAATATCAAATGGTAGATAACGTTTTCAAAAAAATGATTTCCCTCATTTACTGGCCTCTTCCTTTTGTCTAAAGGAAGTAAGCGCTTACTATTAAAAAGATTTATCTATTAATTTTTTTCTTTAACTTTTCGTTAAAAAAAAGAGTATTTGTGAGTTCACAGACAACCATCCGCCGTCACCTTCCGTCAAAAAACTTCCATAAACATTATTGTATCAGCGTTTATAAGCATAATCCTAGTTTTGGATAAACATAGAAAAAAATAATCAAAACATAGCGAAAAGGCATCACTCTATTTTAGTATCAAATGTACCAGTTTGTACATTTTAGATATAGAAAAATGAACATTTAAGGAGAGAAAAAGAGATGAATAAGAAAAAGTTAGTAACAGGTTTGTTAAGTGCAGCATTCCTAGGTGGAGTATTGGTGACCACAGCATTGCCGGCAGATGCGGCGACATATGGCAAGCAATCAACCGGCTCTGTAACATTCAAAAAAGGGCAATTAGTAACCCCACCAATCACGCCACCGATCACACCCCCAGTAACACCACCACCAGGGACAGACTTTGGTTTGCTTTATGTACCCAAAGAATTTAACTTTGCGGAGACCACTGTTCCAACTACCGTTGTAACTTCAACTACTGTCGTTCCAATTGGTACTAATTGGGAAGGCAGTCCCGCAACAGAAACCGGCTCACCGGTTGGTTCAAACCCAACAACAAAACATTTTGGAGTGGGCGATGTTCGTGGTAAACGTGCCTCTGGTTGGAAATTGGAAGCGAAATTAACCGACGATCTAGCCGTTTCTCCAACCAAGAAATTGGATGGAGCGACAATTACGATGAAACAAGGAATCAATGAATTAACACCGACTACAGCACCAGCTCCATGGATTTCAACTGCAACAACACCAGGTGCTACTGCGAATACGCCAGATGTTGTAACTGGTTTCGCAGCTGGTACGCAAGTCTCTCTTTCTACGACAAGTACTTTGATTATGAGTGCTGATGAGGAATCAGGACCGGGCAATGCGGATGGTCGTGGTGAAGGGTACTGGGAAGGTGAATTTACTAATATTGAACTGAACATTCCAGCAGCTGCAATGAATAAGGTTTTGGATGGTGAACAGTATTCTGGAACCATTGACTGGACATTAACCGATTCGATTTAAATAGGAAAGTAAGAAGAAATGATAGGTTGAAGAGAGAAGTTGTCTTCAACCTGTCTTGTCTAAAGGAGCCAATTATGAAACGACTACTCCTGATTTTAAGTTTAGTAGTAATGATTCTTTTCCCAAGCGCAGGATTTGCGAAAGACACGAAGGAATCAATGGAAATCACAGAAAATGAAAAGCGTGCCGGCTTCACGGTACAAGCGGTCTTGCCTGAAAATCAGATCAACGATCGTGTGAGCTTCTATCATTTATTGATGCAGCCTGAGCAGAAGCAGACGATTGAAGTGAAAATTATGAACAGCTCAGCCGATAAACAAACCTACAAAGTCGAAGTGATCAATGCGGCAACAAATAAGAACGGCTTGATTACATACGATGAGCGAGACAAAAAGCCGGATAAGAGTATGACACTGCCGATCAATGAAGTAGCAAAGCCGAAAAATAAAGAAGTGTCTGTCGAAGCCTATTCAGAAGGAAAAGCGGAAATTGATATTCACCTTCCGAAAGACGCTTTTCAAGGGATTCTATTAGGCGGTGTTCGCATTTCGCTGAAATCAGATGACGAGGAAGAAGAAAGTCAGGGAATGGCGGTAAAAAATACTTACGGCTATGCGATTGGTTTGGTTCTGACAGAACAAGACTTTGCGCCGATTTATGGCGAAACGGAGTTGAAACTGACAAAGCTGCAACCAGAGATCGATTACGGCAGTAAGGTCTTAGAGGCCAGTATTCAAAATCCGTATCCAGAAGCCATGCAAAACTTAACGGCAGAAGGAAAGATTGTTCGCAAAGGACAAGAAAAAGCTATCGCGAAGAACAAACAGGAAAAGGTGAAAATCGCGCCAAATTCTGTCTTTCCTTTCCAGATTGATTGGGGCATGCAGGAGGTCTCAGCAGGAGAATACACCTTTATCGGGAAAGTCAAAGGGGAAACGAAGACCTGGAATTTTAAGGAAGATTTCACGATTACTCGCGAAATAGCGAAGAAAATGAATCAACAAACGGCCTTTCGTATCTTTATCCCGAGTTGGTGGACTACTAGTTTCTACGTCATGGGAACCGCAACGGCAGTCGTGACTGCTTGGCTCGTCATTCGCTTTGTCAAACGAACGAAAGGGAGGGAAAAACGTGAAGAAGAATAAAGGATTGTATCTGTTGGTAGCCCTATTTTGTCTGTGTGCAAGTGGTGCATCCGTTTATGCGGCAAGTTATGATGTGCAAAATGATGTGGGTGTCCGCTTTGTAGGATCAACGAGCACTAGTACGACATCATCAAGTAGTTCCAGCAGTTCAACGAGTTCTACAAGTAGTTCAACATCAAGTTCCAGCTCGTCTAGTTCAAGCAGTAAGGTACAAAGCGAGTCTTCGTTGCCAGATACCGATCAAAAAAAGGGCGGCTTTTTATGGTGGGGTAATAACGATGGGAGAACAGGTGGAACGACTCATTATTACTCCGATGACAAGCTCTTGCCTAGTACAGGTGAACTCGTTCATTTGGTGTTGCCATTTGCGGGGGTCTTTCTGATAATGTTGATTTTCTTCTATCTGAAACAAGGGAGGAGAAAAATCCATGAATAAAGTATTTAAAACGAGTATGCAGCTCGTGATTGCTCTAGGAATCATTCTAGGAATAGTTGTAGGGCCGGAAGCGAATGCTACTGCAACGGTAAACGTACCTGAGAAAGATGTTGGAATAAAACTTCTAGCAAAGGATGGTTCAGAATTATCTGTCCCTTTAAATGTTTCAGGAGATTTGACTGAAATATTGTACACTTCTTATGCTAGCCCGCCATATTCGCTATATTCAAGTGCGTCAGCCGATATAAGCAAGCCAAGCCCGTTAGTCAATGAATTTTCAATTAAGCTTCCTGCATACAATCGGAGCATTACATTTGGAGCTGTGAACGGTACCCGGTCTATCAAGAGACATCTCACAAATATGAAAATAACCGGTGTAAATAGTCGGTATATCAAATCATTTGACTATAAAGCAGGCAATATTGTTTCTGTTTATGGTGAGATTCAACGAAATAGTGATCCGCCTGTTATTCAAGCAGTACCGCCTGTTATTGATAATTATTCTTTCATTAAGCAAGCTGATGATACGTATTTGCTTAATATTCCCCCATTTGGTATTATTGACGGTTTACAATACTATAGTCTATGGCTTGGCTCGTCATTAGTGCAGGAAATTAGTCGAAGTTATAGCGCGATCATTGACAGGGATTTTTTTATTTATAGTAATCAAGGAGATACAAATTATTATTATGCCAATTACCAACAAGTAAAAGAAATTTTTGAAAACACTGCTGGAACAGCAATACCAGCACCTTCTGGCTACACTCAAAATAAGTTATCTGATGTCACTTCTGATCCCTTTACGTATACGATGTCTGGTGGTAACACATTACCTAAAACTTATGTAATTGGTTCAAATATTTATACGTATCAAGGCTGGTATAAGGGAGCTGGGAACAAAAGTAGCATAGATAGTTCATATCCTCCTAATATTTCTTTTGGAGCGGAGTTCGATGATGCAAAAGATGAAGTGCACATTGTTTATGATGTAAAGGCGGCTCGGGTTGTTACAGAACAGTATATTGATGAAAGTAGTGCCTTTGTCGATCCAACTTGGAACGGCACGGTATCCGTGCCAACAGGGTCCACCTTTACTCAAACTCCTGCTGATCCTAAGACGCATTCAAGTGGTGCAGACTGGGAGTACTTAGGTTGGAAATTGTCGACAGAACCAATGGCCGGTATGCGACCTAAAACGACCCCTGTTTCTCAGGTCATAAATACCAATACAATCATTCAATATGTCTACAGAAAGAAGCAGCATACATTAACAGAGAAATTCGTTGATAGTGCTGATGGTACTACTTTACTTGGTGTTTCACCAAATCCAAATTCTGTGACTACGGATGACGCAGATACTTATACTCAAACACCTGCGTCTTCATTGACGGATACTTCAGGTGATGATTGGGAGTATGTGGGTTGGGAAAATGTTACAGATGCACCAGGTACTGTGAATCTAGTCACTATACCTGTTTCGATCACCAATGTAAAAGGAAATAAAGAAATTAAGTATCATTATCGCTTGAAGAAGACCACGGCAACGCTGGATTTGACGCCAACGCCTCAAGTAGTAGGAAGCGGCAATACTGTCAGTTGGTCCACTAGGCTGACCAATACAGGCTTGACTGCTTTGAAGGATCTGAAACTAAAAGCAACCACTAATTGGGCTGCGGGCTTATCCGCCCCTACAAAAGTAACAGTAACTCCTGCGGTTGGCGTGCCTGTTGACATTACGGTATCGCCTGCGGATTGGGTTGGTGGCTTTAGTCTAGCAGGTATCAGTATTCCAAACGGTGGACCGAACAACTACGCAGACATTACTTTTACGGACACTGCGACAGGTGCGGTCAATCAAGTGCTTCCTGCGGAGATTGAAATTGATGGGAACATGGCAAGTCCAATGACTGCGGAGAATTTTGTCCGTATTGATGATCCAAACGAACCGAACTTACTACCAACGGGAAATGCCGGATTACTCAATATTCCTGACTTCCGTTTTGGAGAAACAGAAGTAAAACCGTTTGCTCAAACAAAAGGGTTGGATGCGACTAAATATCAAGGGACGTATGATCCGTATATCCGTTTTATGGATCAGGAAAGTACCTTTGGCTGGGATCTGACCGTGAATTTAAGTCAGTTTACGAGCGGAGCACATAGCTTGCCTACAACAACAACTCTTCGTTTAAAAAATGGGGATCTGAAAGAAGTTCAAAATTACAATAAGCATAACGAATCATTATCGTCTATTACTTCTGTAGGAACAAAGCAGATTCCTTCTGACGGTACGACAGTCGCGTTGACCAATAGTGCTACGCAAGGTGTTTACCAAATAGACTACGCATTTAATGATGTAGAACTAGAGTTACTGGCGCATTCTGGAATCGCAGGTTTGAAATACGAGGCTGACATGGATTGGACATTGACTACAGCACCGTAAGGAAAAGATAAACGAACAAGGAGTGGTACCGATGTACAATTTTGTCTGGCTGTCTGCGGGAATGGGGGTTCTCTCCCTTATCCTAGCCATCTTTTTCCTAGTGAAGGATCTGGCTTATTGCGAGCGGACACAACAGAAAAAACTGACCTATCTGCTGGCGAACTGGGGGATGTTCCTCTTAGCGATCGTCTGGATTGGTCTGGGAATCAGCTTATATGTTCTGATCCAGAACCAGTTAACTGCTTAAAAAAAGGCCGCTCGAGTTCTATCGAGCGGCTTGTACATAGAAATGCAAGAACAAGGGGGAAGAGGTGGAAAATGACGCGCATATTGATCTTAACAAAAAATATTTCAGTAGAAACATCCCTGCAGCTGCAGCTCCAAAAACTGAATTACGAAGTGCTGGTTTCGGTGTCGATTTGGGAGCTGTGGGCGAACGCGCGGCGGGTGGATCATTTGATGAAGTCTTTTCAGTGGATCTTCTTGAGCGAGACGCTCACAGATAACGAAGCAAAGGAGTTCGGAGAACAAGTCACCACCGATTGTCTGGTGCGGATCGTCGGAGAAGAACCCGATGAAGCGGCTTTGGCCAACTGGCGCAGCTGGCATGTGTTTGATTGGGTCGAAGCGAATACCTCGCTAGAAAGGCTGAGAGAAAAGCTGCTCTATAAGTCACTGCTGCAGCGGGTTGATTTCAGCGTTGATCCACTGAGTTCTAGCCCTCGTTTTTCCGACTATCAGAAAAAGGCCTTTCCCTTATATTTTTCAGATATTCATTTTACAAAGATGGAGAAAGAGATCATCCAGCACCTGATGGAGGCGGACAATCTATCCTTGGCCCGTGACGAGCTCTGTCACGGCTGGCGCTCGAAAAATCAAAACTCCAAGCTGAGTCAGCTATCCTCAGCGATCACGAGAATCCGCAAAAAAGTTGCCGATGCCTATGGAATAGAAGATGCGATCCATACCCTTTGGGGCGAAGGCTATCAGCTGAATACGTACTTTTACAATTGCCTGATGAAAGGCGAATTCCAAAACCAGCAGCACTAAAAAAATCAGAGAGTAGGAATATGAATGAGTCAGATTCTATTATTTACCAAAAACCCCTTGAACGAACAAGTTTTTGAAGACCGCCTAAGACAGCTGGGTCATGAAGTGTTCACGACAAAAGAGCTGGTGGAGCTGTGTCTGTTGGATACTGCCAATCACGACTTTATCCAAATCTTCCACCAAATCATTCTCAGCGAAACCATCGCCAATGTCGAAGTAAAGGAGCTCGTGAAGACCCTAAACAACTACACGATCCCGATCTTCCGAAAATCCGACGAGCCCGTCGATGAAGCCCAGCTGGAAGAATGGCAGAAGCTCGGGATCACCGAGTGGATCGAAAGTCGCCCGAGCATTGAATCACTAAGAGAAAAGCTCAGCTGCGACAAACTAACCAACGAAAGTAAGATCGTCTTTTTACCAAAGACCAAGGAAAAGCTTTCCCTAGCTAGATTGGCATTGAGCAGTGGTGAATTAAAACTATTCGTCATTCTTTACGAGCAGAAAAACCAAACCATCCCCCGCGAAGAACTCTGCCTGCGGATGTGGAATAGAGGCAAGAGCAATTCCAGCATGTCGCAGCTCTCGGTGATGGTCAAACACTTAAAAGCCAAGCTTGCGAGTAAAGGCATTACCGGTCCGATCATTGAAACCTGTTGGGGACGAGGGTATCGGCTGCATGAGACAGTGAATGAGCAGATATGTGTAGATACAAATGAGTTAAAGTATGGAAATGAATAGACAATTACAAAGTAAAGCACCCAGCCTGACCTTGGAAGAATGAGGATAGGAGGGTGCTTTGTTTTAAACAAAAGTAGGATATAAAATGTAATTTTAAAAAAAGTATGTTATTCATATTGTTAAGCATTTCAACGTGTTTAGTAACATACACAAGATTTCCTATTGAGAATATGTGTTATGGTAAGGATGGCGGGTTGTAAAAATATCTGTCAAATAGTTTTAATAATTGATAATATAGAAGTCTAGTAAGACTAATTAAATTAGAGTAGAGGTTTTTTTAATGGCGAAAATAGTTTTATTTTCCTTTTTTTCAGGAGTAGGAATGCTCGATTTAGCATTTGAAAATAACAATTACGAAGTAGTTTTTGTTAACGAATACGAACGAAACTTTTTGGAGTCATATTCATATATTAGAAGAAATTCCAATGTTAGAGATCCTTTTTACGGATATATTAATAGAAGTGCATCAGATTTTTTGCAAAAAGATGAGACAAAGAACCTCTTTCAAATGGTTTTGAACGAAAAGAAAAAAGGGAACATGGTTGGATTTGTAGGTGGTCCTCCTTGTCCGGATTTTTCTGTTGGTGGTAAGAATAGAGGGGTTGACGGCGAAAACGGCGTATTAACTAATACATATTTTAGCTTAATCAAGGAGTGTAAACCTGATTTTTTCCTATTTGAAAATGTAAAAGGGCTAATCAAAACAGAAAAACATAAGGTTTTCTACCTAAAAATGAGAGAGTTAATGACAAAATCTGGTTATGCAATATCTGATAGACTACTTAATTCATTAAGTTATGGAGTCCCGCAACACAGAGAGAGAATATTAATGGTAGGGATTTTAGAAAATGAGTTAAAAAGTATTCATAAGTTTGGTATAACCAAAGAAGGAATATTCAATTTTCCATGGGAAAAATATCAAAAATATGAACCTGCAGATATTCTTTCGATGGACTGGCCTTCTCAAGATAGTTTCATTGAAAATAGTAAGAGAGAATTCAATTATAAAGTTCCTATACAATTAACTGTAAATTATTGGTTTGATAAAAATAAGATTTCAGAACATCCAAATGGTTTAGATCAATTCAAAGTACGAACAGGAATCACGAAAATGAGTGCGATTGCTGAAGGAGATGTAAGAAGGAAATCATTTAAGAGACTGCACAGATGGAGGTACTCACCTACTGCTGCTTATGGAAATAATGAAGTTCATCTCCATCCTTATTTAAAAAGAAGGTTGTCCGTAGCTGAAGCAATGGCAATTCAATCTTTACCCAAAGACTTTTATTTACCAGATTCAATATCATTAACAAAAAAATTTAAAATGATTGGTAATGGCGTGCCTTATTTAATGGCTGAAAGTATAGCAAAAACTTTGTATGAAATAGTATCTGAGATTGAGAAAGTTAAGGAGGATAAATATGGATAATCAAAAAGAACTGAAAATGAATTCTAGGATAATTAAGCATCTGGGAACTGACTTGATTACTACATCCAGTGTAGCGCTAACGGAGTTGATAAAAAATTCTATTGATGCTAAAGCAAAAACGATCAATATTTTATTATATGATAATTTTGAGGAGTTTCAAAAAGAAAAAACTCTAGAAGGAAATAGTGAAATTCTTGATATGGTTCCTAGAGAGTTACTCAATAAGCCTTTTTGTATTGTAGAAGATAATGGTCAAGGAATGGATAACTACACATTAGAAAATGGTTTTCTAGAGATTGGTACAGATATTAAGCTTAATGATTATGCAAATGATACTTTAGGTGAGAAAGGAATAGGCAGACTTGCAACACAAAGATTGGGTTGTAGCTTATTAGTTGAGACCACAGCGAAATCTGAAAGAATTGGTTCAGCAGTTTTTATTGATTGGGAAAACATTGTTGCATCAAATAACATAGGAGAAAACAAGTATTTTGTTCCTTATCGTCAATTTGAAAAAAGAGCTGAACATTATACTAGGTTGTGGATTTTTGGAATACGAATTTCAGATTTTTTGGAAGTTCCTGAGCAAATGAGTCTCGGACTAGTCGACATAGATATTCCGGTCATTAGCGAACTTAGATCAGCAATATCTTTTTTGATTTCACCTTATGAAAAAAATGAGCAAAAGTCAGAAGTTAAAATATCATATAACGGTGCTGATCTAGATATTTCTTTTCCTACAGAGATGCTTTATTTAGCTGAGAGTGAACATTATTTTAAATTAACTAAAAATGATGAAAATGAACTCAACTTAGAATGTGGTATTAATCTGAGACCTTGGTTTTTAGAGCGAATGCATAGAGTTATAGCCAAGGCAGAACCTTTTAAAAGACTAAGAAAATCACATAGCTACTACAAAGAACTTTTAGAAGAAAATCAAGAAAGAATTAACGATGTAGCTAGATTAACTGTTAAAGAATCTGAAATAATGTATTCTCTCATTGAGGAGTTTAATAAGACATACTCACGTACAATAATAGATGAGAATGATCGGGCAGACTATTCAAAATTAATAGCCAACGACCTAATTAATCAAGTAAAAAAAATAAACCCTATAAAGGGGTCTGTTTATTCTTTTAAGCAAAATAGTGCAGTTGGTTCAGATATAATCATTAATTCCGCTAAAGAAGAAAATTTAATAAGTAATGACATTGATTTGAAGACACTAAAGAGTTTTCTTAATGATTATAATGGAATCAAACTTTATAGAGGTAGTTATAGAATTGGTTTTTTAGGTGATCAAGAAAGTGATTGGTTGAAGCTTCAGCAATACAGAACTAGGGGACAACAATTTTTCAGATTTGATCTGGGAAATACATTGGGATACATTTCTATAAATGATCCCAAACAAAAATATATTAAAGAAATTAGTTCACGGTTAGATATCAATCATCAAGATCCGGTATCAAAAGCTTTAAAAAGTATCCTTAATATTGTATTCAATAGCTTATTTTATGAGTTAAATAGAAGAGTAAACGCTATCGTAAAAGTTTTATTGGCTGAGAACGGATTGCTTATTGAAAATTATGAAAAGCAATTGAAAAAGAAAACAGGTGGGTTAAAAAAATCCCTACAAAATACCGATAAGCTTTTAATGTCTCTTGAAAAATTAAAGTCAGAATTGCCTACAGATATTAAAGAAGATGCTGAGTTTATTCCAATGGACAAATCAGTCTTTGGAACCCTTAATCAAGTCCTTAATGAAACTGTAAATTTCTTACAAATTGATGAGGCGACAAAAAAGGATGCAACGGTGTTACTAGACGAAGCTAACGACCAATTGAAGGCGATAGAGGTTGAAGCGTACAATAACTACAAATTGATGGCTAATGGGATCATAACAGAAGCAATAACACATGAGTTACATTCAGTTAGTAAAACAGCAATTGATAAGGATGCAGATTGCCATTTTGATGATTTGAAAAAATATTTTTTAGAAAATAGACAAGTTCAAATGTTTAACAAACATGTCCAGCCAATAAAAAATAGTTATTCTATCATTTCTAATAAAATAGAAAATGTTGGTAATCTGTACTCTTTTCTAGAAAATACCTTTATTAAGAAAGGAACATATGAAGATTTTTATGAACAAAATATTGCTGAGACGGTTTATCAGGTAAAAGAAAATTTACTGAGATCGTTGGAAGATAATAGAATATCTATTGAATGCGATTTGGACAGTTTAATTTGGTCAGTACCGAAAGGTGTATTGTTACATGTGTTTTATAATCTATTTCACAATTCAATTTATTGGATTGATAAGCGTAATGAGTTTGCAAGTAATGACAAATTATATTTAACGGATGATTTGGATAAAATAGTTGTTGAATATAAAAATGAAAGCTCTTTTATTGTTTATGATACAGGAACTGGGATTGTTTCTGAGATGAAAGATATACTCTTTGAACCACTGCAGTCTGGAAAACCAATAGGAGAAGGGCGTGGGATGGGGTTATATATTGTCAAAAAGATATTAAACTCTTTTGGAGCAAATATCGAATTAATGGATGAACAGAACTTTTTAGGGAACCCATATAAATTTATTATCACTTATGATCCTGAAGATATATTAGAAGGCGGTGGGATTAATGGATTATAATGATTTTGCACGTGTGCTAGATTGTGAAGAAATTATCTTTTTTGAAGATGACTTTTCTTTTGATGATAAAAAAACTGCTCTAATGTATGGTTTTCTTCGGATGAATCAGGATCTAAAAGAAAGTTTTTTAAATGATATTAAAGCAATGGATATCGCTAAATTAACGGACTTTTATCAATGTTTTAAAGATAAATATTGTGATATTTCTTGGGGGGATGAAGTCCCTGAACAGGATATTAAATCATTTTTAGATCAAGAATTAAAGAATAATGATGAGCCAGAAATCAGAAAGATAGTTAGTCTTTTCGAAGATATAGAGATAGGTAAACAGTATCATAAATATTTTTCATACTATGGATTAGGAATGACACCTTCTTCAGTTTATGAGGAAATTTTTAAGAGCTTTATATATCAAGAATCAGAATGGAAAAAATTTAAAATATATAAAAACTATAATTCTGAGACAAAAGAAAGATTTAAAGCTGATTTAACGAGGATTTCAAATACATCATCTAGAGTAATTTGTATAATAGATAATAGACTAGACAATAACTATAGAGCAAACGAAATAATTGAAGAAATAAGTAAAACTAGTGAAAAAATGGAAATCATTTCAACGATCCTTACATCTAACAACAAGAATTTAAAAAATGATAAATTAACCAATGTTTATATTCAGGTAGTAGATAAGGATTCTAAAAATATTGATCAAGATTTAAAAGGGGCATTAGCAAAAAGTGCTTATAGTTGTGTCCTAAGAAATCTTCAATACCTTTATAAAGACTCTATGGAAAAATCTTTCGAAAAGATAATTACTAATAGTGGAATTGCATCATATCTGTCGGAGATGGCAACTTTTGAAGGTGTAACAAATTATAAAGTAATATCAAATTGGATTCAATTGTTATTTAATTACAATTTGAGTACGAATAAGCAAATTAAAGAAATGATTAAATTGGCTAAAGTGATTAATTTTTTAGATGACGATGAGAATTACTCTGAAGAACTAGCAGCATTGAATACTTATGAGGCTTTTGATTATGATATAAATAACTACCATGAGCCGCCTGCGCCAGGAGATGTCTTTATTGATGGTGAGGGATCATACTATGTCTTAATAGGACAAAATTGTGATCTCATGATGGGCAAAGGAAGAAAAGAAAAAAATGGAGTTATGGAGTTTCTAAAAGCAGAGATAAAACCACATACTGGTATTGAAAAAATAATAACTGACCAACAAGAAGTACGTATTGATAATTTTAAGAAGGACTTCAGTGATAAAGAAACATTTACCTTGAAAATTAGCTGTAGTGACAGAAGGTTTATTGATAACCCAATTATTAAACTAGTCATATTTAATGAGTATGGAGAGTGCAAGATTGATTTAAAAAATGAGTTGACTAGCAATATCTCAGATTTATTGGAAGAACATTTAATTGAAGAATATAAAAATATGCAAAAATTCTTTAACGCAGTTCATGATATGATTAATGTTAATGAGTCAGCTTTTTTGACAATACTTGATAGTAAAATTAATCCTAGGCAAATAAATCTTAATCAATATGACTTCAGTGATCCAGTACTCAAATATGATTTGCGAAGAATTTGCAGGATTAATAAAGACTACGTATTATATTTGAATAAATTATATTTAGATTATCGTGGGAGACACCCTTTTAACACTATTAATTTAACTAGACAATACAGTTTTACTGCACTAGTTAATCAGTGTAGAGAAATCACTCTACCATTTGGTACCGTTTTGTCTTCTGAGAGAAAGAAAAATAGCAAGATAGGAAAGCGTGAGTGGTTAATTTCTATAGAAGATCTACAGAACACAATAAATAATATGAAAGGCCGTGGACTAGGGGTTGATGATTGTGTATTGACAGAAAATAATCGTATTATTACTTTAGATGATTCTCCGATAACTATCTCATGCCTCGATGGAAAAGAAATAGAGTTATCAAGAATAATAGAAAAGGATAAATTCTTAATTGATATTAAAAATATCAGAAAGTTTTAGATAACGATCGCTATAAAATGAATGAAGGTAGGAGGGCTTAATTATCAATTATGAAGAAATAATTCCAGAATATATATTTCTTGCTGATAAGTTTATGAAAGAGACTATAGAGTTATTAAGTCCTCTGTATAAAAAAGGCTCTGACGAATGGCAAGATGTTACTATTTCGTTGTTCACATCCTTGCACACAACCGGTGAAAGTATTCTATCATTGTTGTATCATGGTACTGGAATTTGGGATGCGGATATTTTATTAAGGACAGTAATGGAAGGAACTATTAAGTACTGTTTTCTTATTTCAGGTAATGATGAACAAAGAAAATTGAATTATGAAGAATATAAAATTCATTTAACGGAGATACAAAAAATATCTGATCATAATAAAGCGAAAAGAAGCATCTCAATCCTAAAAGAATTTTCTACTAACAGCACAAAAACAATTGAACTTAGCTTGTTGAGTCGACAAGAATTAGATAATCTGAACGAAAAATATCCAAAGGAATATCAAAGGAAAATTAATAGAAAATGGAGCTATCAATATCTACTTAAAGATATGGCAAGTAAAAATAAAGAATATGAAAGCCAACTAGCTTCTCTATATGCTTATTCTTTCTCTAGTCATTTAATACATTATGACTGGACAGGTTTATCTATGCGACAACAGCAAATAAGTTCCTCATACTTTGAAGCTGAAAAAAATGGTGAGTTAAATCTTGGGCACGCGGTGAGAATAATTTCTAATTTATTAGTGCTTTATTCATATAGAGTCTCGGAGTACTGTCAATGTTATGAGATTAGCTCAAAGGACATAGCTGAATTAACACTAGCTTTATTGGATTATGCATCTGAGTTAATAGAAGTTGGCAATGAAATCATAAATAAATATGTTTAGTTAAAAATATAAATTAAAGGGTTCACTCTTTTAAAGGGAGGCTTATTTATGAAAAAGCTCGCATTACTATTCTTTATCCTATCTACACCATTTTTTCTAGCTAGTTGCGGGAAAGATAATGGACAAAGTACAGAGGCTACTCACAGTTCTTCATCAGTAAAGGTCCAAGTGTCTTCAACGACAAAAAGTTCAAGTTCATCTGAGGATACTCAAGCAACTTCTAATAGTATGGCTTCAAGCTCGTCTAGCCAAGCGAAAGAAGAGGACAAAGTAGACACGAAAAATTTGAGTGCCGATCAAGTCAAAGAATGGGTAGCATCCATTTGGGTCAAAAGAAAGAACATCGATCCGTTTAAGAATCCTGATTTTGATATTCTTTTAGAAACAAAAGAGGATGGGTTGCTGTATGCAACTGTGGAGTCGACCACTCAACAGATTGATACCTTAGATTCCTTTAGAATTAGCAGCGATGGTTTTCTTGAAGAGTCAGGCTATTTCCAAAGTATGCCTGATAAAGGTTGGATCGTAGTATCGAAGGAATATTTGGATACTAGTATGGTCAATAAAGAAAAACAAGCAACTTCTGCTACTGAAGGAAATACTCCGTCAAGTCATGAAGCAGCGGAGATGCTCAGAGATATTATGGAGAAGAACCAAGGATTGGATGCAGATGTTTTAGCGTCAATTCCGGATGATGTATTATTAGAGGCGAGTGCTGGAAATGCGACGAATAGTCAGATTGCACAAACAGCAGAGAATTTAATTAGGTTGTATCCGGATTTAAAACCTTAAGCAGAATAGTTTAAATGTTGCGAGCTGGCTCAGAAATGGGCCAGCTTTTTTGGAATGAATAATTATCTAGAAACGCCGCCACATCAACAATGCTTGCAATTCGAGCTTGTCTTTTTTGCGATGCTTTGGTACGTTGCTTGTAGAGTAGCTTTTCAACGGTTAGTTTTGATGTAGGGGGAATGTTCAATTGCTAGGAGAAAAATTAAAAGCACAGCGGCTGTCTTTGGGATTGACTCAACAGGAGGTCGCGGAGCATCTGCATGTATCGCGGCAGACGGTCTCGAATTGGGAGGTGGGGAGAAATTTCCCTGATATTCCCATGATCATTTCGATTAGTGATTATTACCACATCTCCTTAGATGAATTGTTGAAAGGCGATGAAGGATTCATGGAGAAAATGAAGAAGGATGCGGAGCTGGTCAAACGGACCAAGCGGCGGAAGATTTTTGATGGAGTATTTGTCGGGCTGTTGCTGCTGACGGTTCTTTTCGCTTTTGTAGTGAGCCGCCTACCTGAGGTTGCTGATCAAAAACTGTGGCCGATGCTGGTGGTGGGCGTAGTGTTCATCTTTTCGATCGTGCGCTTTTTTATAGTCATCCCCAAAGAGGATGCCGTCAGCGGAATGCAGGCGCCTTTGATTATTCCGAAATCATTTGGTGTTGGTTGGGCGATCAACCCGTATCATCCGTTAGGCAAGGTGCTGCTGATCGGAATTTTTATTGCCATCGAGGTTTTGATTTTTTTGGGATAATTAGGAAGGGCTTTGTGAATGTGCTTAATAGCAGTTCGCAAGGCTTTTTTCGTGTGGTGTTATGTCTGTCTGAGTCAGTCAATGAAATTTTTTTGCATGACTTTTCTATTTAGTGAACGAAGAGGAATAATAGCGAAAAGTGAAAGACGAAATAATATTTATTTGTTCAGTTTATTAAATAATAATAAGGATGCTCTCTTTTCGAAAGAAAGGTTTTCATGAAAATGAATAAGAAAATCTTTAAAATCAAAGTAAATAATATTATAAACTGTAATTTTAAGGATGTTCAAGCTCTGTTAAATAGACAAAAGTGTAATTATTTTTGTTATTGAAAGGATTTTCGTATATTGCTATAATAAGAAAATGGGGGGTGAAAAAATGAAAACATCAAAGGAGTTAAAACAAGAAGCTAGAATGATCTTGCAGGGAAGATGGGGTAAAGCAGTTCTATTGAATGTCATACCGAGTCTGATAATTATTGGATTCTCGTTGGTATTTATAGTACCTGTTGTCGTCTCTCAAGTCATTACAGTGATGAGCATGAACAACGGCTACTATGATTATGCGGCTACGGCTGGTACGGGCAATTACGGAACCGTCAGCAGTTTCTTTTCTATGGTAGTTGGTGCGCTATTTACAAGTGGGATTTCGTGGACTTACCTTGATCTAATCAGAGGGACTCGAAGTGAGATTTCTCCACTGAAGGATGCGCTGCGGGCGTTTAATGGGAAAACGTTGGTAACGGTTGCCATTTTAGCTGTACTAGTTAATTTATTTAGCGGATTATGGGGACTTCTGCTAATTATTCCAGGTATTGTAAAATCTTATTCTTATTCTCAAAGCTACTATATTTATTACGATAGTACTTTGAACGAGAAAGAAGGGCTTAGTGCCTTAGATGCGATTACGGCTAGTCGAAAAATGATGAATGGCTATAAGGGAAAATTATTCTTATTGGATCTTTCTTTTATCGGTTGGCACATTCTTTCTATTGCAACGTTAGGTTTAGGGTATTTATGGCTATCGCCGTACATTCAGGTAACGAAATCGGCTTTCTATGAAAATTTAGCTAAAAATGATTAAGTGTGATTAATAAATAGATCAAACAAGAAGAAGCGAAATGGACAAAATGTCTAGTTCGCTTCTTCTTTTGCTTTTCATACTATCGTTTATTGTTTGGTGATTTTATCGGTGTAGAGGTTATACAGGACAGAAAACAAATCGTTCTTTGCTTCATGGGAGATCTCATTCGTGCCGACTAAAAAGAAGGCAGATGTATGGTCTGGGATCAAGGATTCGAATGTGCTGATGAATAGATCAATCTCCGAATCTGGTTGATTGCTAAAGGAAACATCCACGAACGAAAAGAGGGCTAAGAATTCTTGTAGTTCGGACATTATCCTCTGATTTGGGATGGGCACGATAGCGACTTTAACATTCGCTGATTTCTTCACTACATAAGCCTGTAAGACATGGTAAACGTATTTATAGAACTCGTAAGGATAATCAGAAAGCCACTCAAATCCTTCCTTGGTTGAAATTTTCGAGAAAAAGGTTTCCACAGGCACGATCGTCTGGGGGTGAAATTTGGAAACAACACCTCATAGTTCGAAAATTCCTTCATCCAAGGCAGCGGTCTATGATTGAGCGAGAAGCTAAAAAAGATCGATATCAGATTGACTAGCGGAAGCATCGTGTCTTGCTGGACCTTCAGATCCACTCGTTTAAATAATCGATCTATTATAGGGATAAATTTACCGTCCCCTTTCTTTTCCAGATAGTAGGATGAAAGATCTTTTACTCGAACATCATCTTTATGATAATAGAGGTTCGAAAAATAAAGCTGAAAGGCTAAGCTTCTCACTTCTGTCTCTAGATAGGTATTCGAAGGGACAAAATTACTTAAATAGTCAGTTAATATATTGATGGTTTTGCTAGGGATAAAATCATCAACCGGTAGGGAGCTCTTTTCAGGAAAGCCGCCCTGTATTCTAAGCTTTGCGATTAGAAGAATCGTCAGAATATCGTCATTATTGATGTAAGAACAATCGGCAATCCCCAGCTGTTTCAAGACCGCTGCTTCTTTTTGCGTGACCTCTTCTACCTCCAGTATTCCTTGGCCTAACGAACAGGCCCAAAGGATTGTGTGAAACATCATCCTAATTTCGTACTCATTTCCTTCAAGCCTCATAGAGGATAAATTTATTTTTATCTCAAATTTTTTTAAAAAGGTTAAAAATGGCTGCAGCGTTCTTCGGATGGTCGACGTGCTGATGAAATTGGCGCTACAAAAATCATCCAGTGTTTTTCCGGGATGCAGCAAGATAAATAGAATGAAATTGTAGGGAAGTGATTTACGCAATAAAAATTGATTGTAGCGATTCATATCAAATGCTTTTTTCGACCAAATGATCTTTCCATTCTTATCAAACAGCTCGTAACCAAAGAGTGATTCTAAGTCTGCGGCAATTTTCTCCAACAGTTGATAGACGGTATTTTTTGAAAACCGGAACAGTTTGATGACAGAGCTAATAGGATACCTGCCGTCCTCCAATTTATTCATTTCAAAGAAAATCTCCAATTTTTTCTTTGATTCGTCACTTAATAATATTGATTTCATCCATTTCTCCTTAAAAGTGTATTATTGGTTCGTTCATAATAACAAAGTGTTTTATTAATGAGAATAAATCTTTTTTCATTTTTTAACTATTATTTGACCAATAAGTAATAAAAAAACTAGCTACTTTAGACTTATTATAAAAAGAAGTCTGTTATTTCAACGTTTCGAAAATAGAAAACTACTAAAAAAACCGTGATTATCGTTAATTTAATTGATAAAACAAATATTTACAGTAATATACTTTTATTGTTACACTATTTTTGTAACTAATTCATCAAAAATGCAAATAAAATAATTTTTTTATAATTTAATTTCTTTTTGAACAATTAAATCTAGGGAATGTTTCCTTTCTCGCTAATAAAAAAATTATGTGTTGCTTAAGGAGGTGAACTGAATGAAAAAAAGGATGTTTGGAAAGATGTTCTTTGTAGGGCTTGTCGGAATAAGTGTCGGTTTTAATGCTTTAGGGTATGCGGCAGTAAGCTCTGATGGAGAAATCAACTTAGTGGAGAATAAATCTCCGACGGCACCTAAAGATCCATTAGATCCTTCGAAGCCGCAAGAGCCTGCAGACCCAAACAATCCACCAACAAATGAGAAGGGGCCGTTATCAATCGATGCTGCTCCAAAAGGCTTCTACTTTGGTACACAGAAGATGTATCATGCAGCTCATGAGTATAAGGCAGAGGGTCTCGCTGATCACAGGCAGTATTTGCAGGTGACGGATAATCGAGAGGCTGAAACCTATGGGTGGACGTTGAAGGTTCGGCAGGACGGCTACTTGCGGGATGAGAAGACGAATTATGAATTAAAGGGTGCTACCTTGACACTTCCTGCAGGGGAAGCAAGGAATAGAAACAATGGAGCCGGCTCGACTGAGCTTGTGTTTGATTTAGTCACTTACGGTGTTGAAGTAGGCAATGAAGAAAAGGTTGTCTTTAGCGCTCCGAGTGACTCGGCAAAAAAGGCAGGGAAATCCACATCAACGAATTCTTGGCAGTCTCAAAGTGTGTCTCTCAACATCCCGAAAGATACAGCGAGAGCTGGTAATTATTCAAACAAAATATATTGGATACTAACTGATGGCGGTCCAACTAATTAAAAAAGGAGAATTTATTTTTATTATGAAAAAGACGAAATTAATGGTTGCAGGTTTAATGATTAGCACAATGCTTTTAGGAGGAGTCTCTTCAGCATTTGCGACAGAGTCAACGGGTACGATCGAATTTACTGAGAATAAAGGCGGAGGCGATCCAAGTGATCCGGAAGAACCAGATGAAAAAAATCCAGATCCAGTTAAGCCGACACCTGAGGTAGGTCCTTTGATCTTGAAGGTTGTTCCGATCTTCGACTTTGGTTCTCATGAAGTAAACCAAGCGGGCGGTACTTACGATGATACTGAAACGGTAACGAACTATCTTGAGGTTCGTGATAACCGTGATGCTGGAATGAACGGCTGGTCTGTAACGGCAAGCCGCACAGAATTTACTAGCGGATCAAAATCGTTAACGGGTTCAGCTTTAGCGTTGCCAAAAGGGGTCGTACGTAACAGTATTGCAAATGCGACACAAGGAAATACAGCAACAACCGATGCAATCGCTGATGACACAATTTTAGCGACTGCAGCAACTATTCCTCTAACAGGTTCAACTGTTGAAGTATTGAAAACAGTGAAAAGAAATGACCTGATCGGTAAAGGTAATACAACTAGCAACATTGCAGAAACAACGCCAGCATCATTGACTGTAGCACCAGGTACGGCTGCTATTGGAACATTCACGTCAACGATCACTTGGACTGTGACTGCTGCGCCATAAAAGTTAGTATCACAATAGTGAATATAGTAGTTGGAAAGGAAGAGCATTTGTGAAACGTTTAAGTCAACTTTTTTTTACGCTGGCGTTCATTCTTACAGTGACGCCTGCTGCCACAGCATTTGCGGAAGAAGAAGGTGAAAGTGCCGGATATAGTGTCGCTAAAGTAGCGCCAACCACTCCCCAAGTAGATGAAGCTAGTTCATTTTATGATTTGTTAGTCAAGCCTGGGGATGAAATCGAGATTCAAGCAGAGGTGACGAATCATAGTTCTTCTGAGGCAAAAATTAAAATGGGCGACTATACGACCTATACAAATTCTAATGGCGAGATAAATTACTCGGCGCCTTTAGCAAAGAAGAAAAAGGACAAAAGTCTAAAGATTCCTTTTTCCGATATTGCAGAAATCAAAGGAGCGTCTGCCGAGACGCTTTCACCAGGGGAGAAAAAAGTTGTTGCGATGAAAATAAATGTTCCGCAGGATGCGCCGGAGGGTGTCATTTTAGGGTCATGGTATTTTGAAAAGGAGGATCAAGCTTCTTCTGATCCTAAAAAAGAGGAAAAGAAAAAGACAGGGATCAATATTGAGAATCGCTTTGCTTATGCGATGGCTGTTAAATTAACGGTTCAAAACGAAATAGCCGCTCCAAATATAAACTTGTTAAAGGTCTCTCCTGATTTGAACAATTATCAGAAGGTTATCAACGCCAATGTTCAAAATGACCAGCCCGCGATTATTTCAAACCTGAATTTCACTGGAAAAGTAACCAAAAAAGGCAGTTCCCGTGCGTTGATTACAGGGCAATTGAAGGATCGTAAAATGGCGCCTAATTCCAACTTTAATGTGCCATTTTTCTTAGGAAAGGAACCATTAAAAGCGGGGAACTATACGCTTCATTTGAAAGCAACGACTACGGATTCTAAGTGGGAGAAAAAGACGTGGCAGTGGACCAAGGATTTTACGATCACAAGAGAAGAAGCGGACAAGTTGAATGAAGAAGCGATCAATGATTCAGAACCTGAGCCGAACTATTTGATCTATCTTTTGATAGCGATCATTGGCTTATTGGTGATTTTATTACTCGTGGTTCTATTTCGTAAGAAGAAGGAAAAATGATGAATCAAATGGGAGGAAGATCAAGCGATGAAACGTCTTTCAGTAATCGTCAGTTTAGCTTTACTGGGGTTTCTTTTAGCAGCTTCTCCTGTTCCGGCAAAGGCTTCGACATCTAATGCTGAATCAGAAACGACGATCCAGCTATCTGGTTGGGGAGATGAGGCGGAGGATACGAAAAATAATGAAGCAAGTGGTTCAAACACTGCCAATCTTCCTAAAACCGGCGGCTCACGCTCTACTTTATTAGGAAAAGTATTACCGAAAACAGGAGAGCTGCTAAGCAGTAAACTGTTCCTTTCGGGAATGGTCCTTGTTTTAGGCATACTATTTTTCGTCTTTAAAAAACGAAGTGAGGAGGAAACGAATGAAGCACAAAATTTCTAGCCTATTTTTCAGCTTAATCTTAGTGCTAAACGTTCTCCTTCCTTTTGGTAGTGCAGTTGCAGCAGAGAGCGATCCGGCTGTCATCGACCCGCAGGTACAATTATTAGTGGATGGTGGTTCTAATGTATCACTCGATGTGAAAACTGAGCAGCTTTCCTTGGAAATTCATTACACCCCTGTCGAATTAGATCAGCAGGAGCGTCAAAAAGATCGTTTACAGCTTGAGCTTCCAAAAGGGATATCCTACTCGGAAGAAAAAAATCAGCATGCAAAAGAAGCGATCATCGTTGATGAACAGACGAAAGTGTTGGAGCTTGATTTGCAGAAGTTAAACAGCGTGAACTTAATGCTTGATATTGATTTTGATACTTTATCCAATCAAACATCAATAGAAGGGACGCATGCGGTAAATGATCAAGTGATTGGCAAAACTGAGGCTTTGCAAATTGAAAAAGAGGTTGTAACGGAAGCGGATGAAGCAGCAACAGAAGATACAAAAGAAGAAGCGCCATCCGCCGTAGAAGAAGATAAAGAAGTGGATGCAGCATCCGAAGCTGAAGAGGAAAAGCCTTCAGAAAAACGTACGACACGAGCAGCGTTGGACCTGGGTATTCCAACGACAAGAACATTGCCTGTCGCTCAATTAACGGATGGACAATTTGATAATGTGAGCTATTTTGATGTAGGCTCTCGGGCTGAATGGGATGCGGCATTGTCTGTTGGTGTCAGCGCCACAAATGCAGGTAACAACAACAATAAGACAGAGATAACCTACATCAATCTCACGGACAGCTTTAAAATGACCGATAAAACAAGCGGCGCGAGTACCGCGGATATTCGTACGAACCGCAGTGATAAAAAACTGGTCGTTAATGGAAACAATCAAACCATTGATTTTCGCGACATCACCTTCTATTTTAATTCAAGTGACTGGGACGTCGTTTTCCAAAACGTGACGGTTTACAACGGAAATGACTGGGGAGTTGCCGATATGTGGAATCCCGGCCAAAAAACGATAGTAACGGTTCATAATTATACGCAATATGGCGCTCAGGCTTTTGAAGGTGCCAGAGGGAAGCTGATTCTTTCTGGGGATACGTCGCTGGAAAGCTCACCGACAGAATCTTATATCTCTCCGATTGATGGGAATGATATTACCATCGACAAGCGCTACACTGGCGGAAGTGCCAATGTTGCGGTTGGGGAAATCTACGTTAAGGCGGGTTCCAATATTATGGTGGATAACGGTCGCTTAGGAGCGAATTTCGTTTTCTATCCTAAAGGAAACTTCTATGCGGAAGACGGTGCAGGCACGAAAATCACATTGAGTAATTTGAAAACACCGACTAAAACGGGACCTTGGAGTACAAATGATTATGCGCCAGGAAGTATTTCGCTTGTTTCAAATCTGGCAAGCAGTACGAATACTTGGCCGAGTAACTATCGTCCTGCTTCATTAATAGGGAGAGAAGATAGTATCTATTTTGGCGATAACACAGAGGTAGAGATTCATAACGGCGCGCCTAGAAGAGATCATGCGACGGTACTTCAAGTGGAGAGAGCTGGCGGTACGATTGAATTAGGCGAAAATGCAAGTTTTACGGGAATGGTAGATGAGACTACGGCACCGAGTGGTGAAGACGAAACACCGATCTATTTCAGTAGTTCAGGGTCAATCAGGCTTGGAAAAAATGCAGCCTTTGATTTGAAAATTGGTGAAACGAATGATCCATCTAAAGCGGTAGGTGACGCTATTTCTTTTGTTGGTGGAGCTAATCTTGAGTTAGCCGAAGGATCGATGTTCAAATTACAAAGTGCCAGCGGCAATGCCGACGGTCTTTTAAAGATGACTACCGCGGGTTCAGCGATCAATATTGCGGACCAAGCCACCTTTGACATTGGATTTACTCGTCCATCAAACGATCCCTTGTTCTCACTAAATGGTACGTTGAGCATTCCCGCAACAAATGGCTATGTGCATCGAATTCGTTTGTGGGATAACGGTGAGTTTGATGAAGCAACTCCATCTAATAGCTTCCATCCGTTAGACAATACCAAGATTACGTATAGTAGAACAACGCTAGGATCGAAAACAACAAGTTTAGCAGTTGGCTTTGTCGATAACGGGACTGTTAGTGAATTTAATACTAAATATACGTCTAATGCACAGAGGTTAATCGTTGATCCGGTCGTATTTGATGTGAAGACGATTGATGATCTTACCAATGAAGCGAAAACAGAGTATAGGGTTGTTGGAACTGCGGAGCCGCCCGGTGGAAAAGTGGAAGTATCCGGCGGACCGTTGGATTTTCTACCGGCTGATCAGAGACAGGTAGTGGTTCAAGCGGATGGAAGCTATGAATGGAAGGGCAATCTGTCCCGACCGTTTTATTGGGGAGAAACCATCAAAGCAAGCTATGTCGGTCATCCAGATAAGTATTTTAAGACAGTCGTAGCAGACGTAACGAAGCCTACAGGGAAAGGTCGAACGATTCATGTTGTGGAGGGAGATGAGATCCCTCCTGTCAAAGATTTCATTGCGAATGTTGAAGATACGAATGCTTTGGAAACGGATAAAGACAAATTTGGCTATACCTATGTTGGTAATGGGATTGCTTCAGGTGGGACAGCAGCGATTACGAATGGTCAGGATATGCAAGAATATACTGAGCAAGTAATCGTTGATGATACTCGCGGAAATGATTCTGATCCAGTAGATGTGAAGCTGGTCGTCCATAAGGCGGACACGATCGACACTATTTTAGCGAATGATTTGACTGTTCGCTGGAGCGATGTTTCAGGCTTTACTGTCGGTTCAACGAATTATGCAGACTATTTAAAAAGGGTCATGGGTGCTAAGGCGCAAACAATCATTGACGGTGATTTGATTGACCTGGAAGTTGAAGTAGATAATAGTGCTTCCATTCCGAATACAGCAGGCGGTCCTTATGTTGTGAGCTTTGTGGTTCGGGCGACCGGAGTAAATAAATTACCTTCTGACTTGAAAAAAAACGTGAATTTGACTATAATACTGAACTTAGTTGAACCGAGAGATCCTTCTGTATCGGACCCAAGTGACAAAGAAAACGAGGGGACAGGTGCACACGGTGAGCTTCGTTTAGACTATGTTCCATCGGCGTTCGATATCGGAACGAAAGAAGTTCAATGGAAAGACACAGAGTATCAAGCAAAAGGAACATCCGATCAGTGGGTGCAGGTTGCGGATGAGCGGCCTGCAACGACGGGCTGGACATTAAAAGCAGCAGCCACATCCTTTGTTTCAGGCGCAGATCAGCTGAACGGTGCTACGCTGATACTGCCTAGCGGTGATATGTACAACAAAAAAACAGCAGCAGCTATGAATCCAAGCGGGTTGATTTCTAATGGTGAAGTTGCGTTGACCTCAACCCCCTCTTCTGTTTTCAAAGGCGATGGTGAGAACTCTAAGGATGAATCCACCTATGTTTGGAAGAAAAACCAAGTGAAATTGAAGGTTCCAAAAGGTCAAGGCAAAGCTGGGAAAACCTATCAATCAACGATTGCTTGGACAGTTGAAGCTGGAGTAACGAACTAACCACTGATGAATAAAAGATCTGTCATCTAGAGCCGTTAGCGGTTCTAGATGACTACATAGAAAACTGAATACGAGTTATTTAGAAAGTGAAGAGGGGCTTACCGCTCAGCTACTGTACGGAATGAATCACAGTAGCGAAACGTGACGTATTCCCGCATTCTGTTCATTTGCTGTGTAAGTATAAAATAAACAAGGGGCGAACCTAAGTGAAAAAAATTCTATTCTTAACCAAAAATATTCTTGTCGATCAGAAATTTCAAAATGAGCTGCAGCAATTAAACTTTGAAGTCTTCTGTTCAAGCCTCTTATTAGAGAAGTTGTTAGATAATACCTCCTCATTTGATAATCTTGGTATCAGCACCTGCTATGAAATCATTCTTTTGAGCGATACGATTTCAGATAAGGAAGCGATGTTTCTTTTAAAGAACCTTCAGCAGTATTCTTTACCAGTAGTAAGGAAGGACAATCTTAGTCCGACAAAGAAGATAATGGAGGAATGGTCAGCCTATGGCTTGAAGGGTTGGATACATGCAGAAACAACCAAAAGCGAAGTTCGAGAGCTGCTTAGCAATTTAGATTATATAGAAGAGAACAGACAAAAAAATTACCAAAGCAGACTATTGAGTGTTCACGATGGGCCAAGCTTTTCCAGATTGGAACGCTTGTTGATCGATATCTTGTGCCAGAGTCCCAAGCAGACGGTCTCAAGAAATGAACTATGCCACAAATTGTGGGAAAGCGATGCAACGAACTCCAATTTATCCCATTTGTCCTTTTTAGTTAGTAAGCTAAAGAAGAAGCTTGAACTAATTGGCTTTGACAAAGAGTGTATTGGCACTATATGGGGTAAAGGGTACCAAGTCACGCAAGAGGTCTCAGATTGGTGGGGAGCCAAAGTAGAGTTGAAAGTATGACCGTCATCAGAAAACATTTGCACGGAGCTTGGCCAAATCAAATGACTAAGCTCCATACAAATGTGAACAAGAGGAAAAAAATAGGAAATGAAGAGGAACCAACCTGATTTTTGTCGGGTTGGTTCCTTTTTTTCTCGTAATGTAAAAGCAGAATGTTGTCAGAGAAGTTGATTAAGAAAAAATTCAATTCTTTTTTGATTATCGTGCTAAAAGATCGAAAATATAAAAATAAGAATATTTTTATACGATCGTTATATTCTAAAGTGATTTTTAACTAGAAATAATCTTGACAAAACTATTGTTTACTAGTATATATAAATAAACTAGTGAGCGCTAGTTTATATATTAGTTAACTTTTGGTTTAAATATAAACCAAAAATAAAATGTATGAAAAAGCACAAATGACACTTGTGCGGTGTTTTATTTCAATAGGGACTTTTGAACGGTGTAAGCGAACGGCTTCTTATACCCAAGTGTTTGTCTGAAATAAGAACATCTAAAAAAGGAAAAATTAAGGGAGGAATCAAGCAATGACAAAAGTGTTGCTGCTAAGCAAAAATCATATGATTGAATCTAATCTTCAGAATATTTTGCAACGTGTAAATGCCGAGTTCTATTGTTCTTCAAGTCTATTTTATCAAGCAAAGGAACAGGCTCAGGTCATACAGTATTTTTCACTGGTAATTGTTTGCGACACGATTTCCAACGTTGAGCTGACCCAGTATATCAAAGGAATAAAGAGCTGTGGCATCCCGATTTTTAGAATGGGAAACAAAAAACAAATTAACGCAACAGAGTTTTCATGGCTGGACGATGATATCGACTATTGGATCGAGCCTGGCGACAGCGATTCAGAGATTATCGATAAAATTGCCAGAGCAAGTTTTTACAAGCCGCAACCAGGACGGCCTTCGAAGGAAGAGGGGTTCACGGGTCAGAATTATTCAAACTTTATTAATCGCTTATCTAAAAGAGAGCTGCAGCTGTTGGTATATCTCTATGAAGCAAACGGCGAAACCATCTCGAGAGAACTGCTTTGTCAAAAAATGTGGAAAACAGAGATGTCTCATGCTGGTTTTTCCAACCTGTCTGCTATCGCGAAACGTCTGAAGCTGAAAATGCTGGCCGCGGGTATTGATACTGAAGGGATGGGCTCTAGTTGGGGACAAGGGTACTTCCTCCAAGCACCATTTCTTTCCTTTCTAAAAAACAATGATTTTGATAAACATTTTTCTGCTATTTCAACGCATGTTGAAGCACCTCATGAGGAAACAACGTAAACAAAAATACGATACTCAAGGAGAGAATACATGAAAAAGTTAGGTATGAAGTTGGTAGTGCTATTATTTTGCTGTAATGTTGCAGTGGGCGGATGGGGGCCGATTCTAAGCGTATCCGCTGTCGAGAGCAATAGCAGAGCGAGTGAATCGGTCGAAACATGGATGCCGGATCCCAATCTAAGAAAAGCCGTTGCTTATTATTTGGGTCAGATCGATCCCAATGATATAACCAAAGAAGCAATAGCTGATCTGGATATGCTGACCTTTGATCAATATACCTTAGATATACCTGAAGGTACGGTCGTTGATTTTACAGGTCTTGAGTATGCCGGGGAGCTGTTGGCCTTGGATAGTACGTATATCATTGCTGAAAATGTGCCCACTATTAAGGTGGCCGAAGATTCCTTTGTCTATGTGATGCCGAATGTGCTAAAAAAGCTGGAAAACTCCGGTAATGTTGCGCAGCTTCAAATTGGCACCAGGTATGGAGAAGGTGTTCCAGCAAGTGAACTTGTCGGATTAGGTGAATACATTCATCGATTGAATCCAACGAATTATCTGCGTATTTTTTCAAAAGACATGGCTGATTTTTCAGCGATTGGTATTCAGTCGGAGGCCCTGACCGAGATTTGGAGTGCCGAATTTGTGACGCAATCACAATTACAGCTGCCAGAATTAAGGGTGGAGCAAGGTCATACTGGTGAGGTTCAATACAAGCAGGAGACCCTCAAGGATTTCATGGGGAATTCCCTACTTTCAGCTGCAACGCATTCAGCACCAGGGATGGTCTGGTTTTTGAATGAGAATAAGGAAGAGATTGAGTATCCTTCTGTTGATTACACAGAGGAGGGGATGGTTTTTGAGGCTATTCCAGAAGAGGCTGCTTATGTTTTGGTTGAATTCATGCAGCTTCCTACTGCTTTATCCAACAGCATCAATACAAGGGCTTTAACCTATGCGACCTATACGCTAAGGGCATTAGTCCCAATAACAAGGTTCCAACCGGCAGCCGATGTGACAGTAAGGTATCATGACGAGGCTGGCGAGCAGATTGCTGATGAAGAGATATTAACGGGAAATATCGGAGAAGAATATATCTCTGAACAAAAGGTAATTGGCGGTTACACCTTTAAAGAGGTTCAAGGAAATCCCACGGGTCCATTCACAGCTCAGCCTCAAACAGTCACTTACGTATATACGAAGAATCCAGTACAAGCAGGAGATGTGACTGTAAAATACCAAGACACAGAAGGCAATCCGATTGCAGATGAAGAAATATTGACGGGAACTATCGGAGAAGAATATGTCTCTGAACAAAAGGTAATTGATGGTTATACCTTTAAAGAGGTTCAAGGAAACGCCACCGGCCCATTTACAGCTCAGCCCCAAACAGTCACCTATGTATATACGAAAAACACAGCTGAAGAATCAAGCGTGACTGTAAATTATCAGGATGAAGCTGGTAAGCCGATTGCTGACACAGTTACACTGTCAGGAAAAATAGGAGAAAAATATACCTCTGAACAAAAGAAAATTGCTGGCTATACATTTAAAGAAGTGCGGGGGAATGCAGCAGGAACATTTACCCCACAGGCGCAGACGGTTACTTATGTATACAGCCGATCAGCAGAAAAAGCCGCAACAGTGACAGCTAAATATCAAGATGAAGACGGTAAACGTATTTCTGATGATGTTGTGTTGACCGGAAATGCTGGAGAAGATTATAAAACGGAACAAAAAGAAATCGCTGGCTTCACCTTTAAAGAGGTGAAAGGAAATGCCGCTGGGAAATTCACAGACCAAGCACAGGAAGTCATTTATATCTATAAAAAGACATCTGCTGCCACAGGTGGTGTGACGAACACTGGAGGCAACAGCGGCACAACAGTTGTCCATTCAATCAATACGATCCATGGCGGGTATGGTAAAAACCTTCCCAATACGGGTGCAGATACAACGCTCTCTCATGCGATGACCTTAGCTGGCGTCACTTTGATGTTCAGTTTAGGCACCTGTCTGTTTGTTCTAAAAAGAAGAAAAAGATAGCAAAAACAGAAGAAGTCTCGACAAAACTGTCGGTGCTTCTTCTGTTTTGCTTTACTTAGAATCAGCGCGATAAATCTGATCAAATTGTTTGATGTGATGTTCTAAATAGACAATGTTTTCTTCCTCTAAATCAGGCCGAATATCGCTGCGCCGAATGAGAGAATTAAGCGGAGCATAGAAATGCATCGCAGTAGTATAAGGATCCGCTTTGATGAAGGTTCCTCGCTGAATTAAATCAGTAAATAAGGCAGTCAGGTATTTCATTGGAGAATCGAAGAACAATTCATTATACAAATCCCCAACATGCTGATGCATATGCTGTTCAGTGATCAGCAATTTTCGGAATTTAGAGGCTGTTTCATTTCTCAAATAAAACTTAAAGGCATCCACATACATTTTGGTCAAGTCCTCTACAGAGCTGTTTGTGTAGATGTCTCCCGCATCACCAGCTAAGGGTAAAGCGAAGGTGTTGTTTGCTTCTTTTAAAATGTCACACACCTCAAATAAGATAGTATCAAAGATTTCTTGCTTGCTCTTGTAATGGTTATACAGCGAACTATCTTTGATTCCTACTGCATGCGCGATTTCCTTCACCGATACGCCATCAAACCCATGTTCAGAAAAGAGTGTTAAGGCCTCTTGCCATATCCGTTCCTTGGTATTCTTTATAATCATTGCCTCCTTTGATCGTTTTGTAGAAAAAATATTTATTATAAAAAAATTAGTTCGGTAGTTTTTTTCAACAACAATTCAGTATTTGACGCTTTATATACAAACTATTAAACACATTTAATATCATATATACTAATATTTTTTTGCGTTGTCAATGGTCGGTGGATCGGGATTCAAATGTTTTATTTGATTGGGGATAATATTTATAACGTTGGTTATTTATTTGAGCGATACACTAGTAAGACATCAAAAAAGCATGGAACGACCGAAAATTGCGTCGTTCCATGCTTTATTTGCTGTTAACTATCTGGATAGAGTGCAGCCTCGATCTCTGTACGTTGCTCCGCTAAAAATGGCGGCAGTACAAAGCCTTTCCCTAAGCTGTCTAATGGCTCATCGATCGTAAAACCAGGGGAAAGAGTAGCGAACTCTATCCGATTTCCGCCTGGTTCACGAATATAAAGACTCTTGAAGTACCCACGAGAGACCATTTTTTCGATTTGCCAGCCTTGTTTCTCCGCTCTATGATAAAGCTCATTTAACTCCGTCTCATTCGCGACTGCAAAAGCGATATGATCGGCACTGCCGCGCCCCATTCGCGATGGCTCATCAGATTCGGTAGGCAAAATCTCGAAAAAGTCGGTCCCATTCAGATGGATACGCTGATCAACTGTCTTCCATCCAAGAAAGGTCTCAAAAAAAGTACTCGTTAATTTAGGCTCCCGAACGTGGATCTGACTAGAATTCAGCCCTAAGATCTGCTTCTCAGCGGGAATCTCATTGGCAACTTGGTAGGACAGTGCTAATGGCGGCTGATCCGTTTCCGTCAAAAGGATATCTACTTGATCCGCATCGAAAAAGCGCAATTGCCGATCCATTGAGGTGAAGGGTACTTGATAATGCTTCAGGCGTTCTTTCCAATAGGACAAACTATTGCGAGGCAGCTTCAGACCAATTGTTGAAATAAAATGTTGCTTCTCATAGCGATGCCCCAAGTGCGGCACGATAAAAAACGTAACGACACTGCCGGGAGTGCCTTGATAATCTCCGTAATAGTAATGGAGCATCCGATGATTTTCTTGATTGACTGTATTTTTCACAAATCGCAAACCTAGGATTTCCGTATAGAACCGGACATTTTCATGCCGATCCTTGGTCAATAATGAAATATGATGAAATGACGACATAAAGCCACCTTCTTTTACTTACTTTTTATTAGTATAGGTGAAGTATGATCGTTAGACAAGCCAAGCGACTTCTATTTCCAAAAGCATAAGTGACTCTTGGCTAAAGGAAATCAGAATAATGAAAACGCTGAGCATGGAATTTTACTTACAAATAGTAAGGTGTTAATGTGAACTCAAGGAAGCAATAAAAATTATTCGATTGATATCGTTTATTCAGGAGGAGTTACCATGACAGTTATTATTCCAACTTTTCAATTAAGCGCTGCTACGCACATTGGCAACGTGGCTTTGAAAGTAGCCAATTTAAAAAAAATGACTCGGTTTTATCAAGAAGTGATCGGGTTACAAGTAATAGATCAAAGCGCAGTCAAAAGCACCTTAGGAGTCGGAGAGACGGTATTACTAGAATTACATAAGGTACAGAATCCTCTACCAGTGACGCCTAAAACAGGGTTGTACCACGTAGCCTTTTTATTACCAAGTCGAAAGGATTTAGGAAATGCCCTGTTTCACTATTTAAATGTTAAGGCTCCTTTGATTGGTGCTAGCGATCACGGCTATAGTGAAGCCTTGTATCTAAATGATCCAGAAGGCAATGGTATCGAAGTCTATCATGACAAGCCTCAAAATGAGTGGGATATTCGTGAAGATGGCGAGATAGTTGGTGTGACTCTCGAAATGGATGCCGAAGGAGTGCTCGCTGCAGGTGATCGGACATGGACAGGATTTCCAATAGGATCAAGCGTTGGACACGTTCACTTGAAGGTAGCCGATCTACCACAAACGGAGAAATTTTTTACCGAAGTTTTAGGCCTGTCCTTGAAAAATAATTTTGGCAATCAAGCCAAATTCTTCGCTACCGGTGAGTATCACCATCATATCGGTTCCAATATCTGGTTAGGAAAAAACATTCCGGCGATGACTGATAAGGATTTAGGATTAGATTATTTTAGTTTCTCTGTGCCAAATCAAGCAGAGTTGGATCGCTTAGAAAATCACTGGAAAAATCAGATAGAATATACCAAAGATGAAACCGGCAGCTTGTGGGTCGTTGATCCGAATGGGATTACGATGAAGTTTGAAAGGTAGGCTTATCATCAGAAAATTTTGCTTGATTCGGGATTCCTGCATTTAGGGACTTCGCCCAAATACTAAATAGACCCAACCAGCACCTGCTCAGTCAGTGATTGACTGGCGCAATGACTAAGCCCACAAAAGGAAAAGTATACATTTTTTTTGAATAGGGTGAAAGTTTAAAATCATTCAATTTTACTACATGAAGTTAAGGATCAGATTTGTGTATAATTGCTTTATAGATTCTAATTCTATGGTTTGATCAAAGATTTTCGTAAAATATTTGAAGGTAGGTGTGTATCTTGGGATTAATCGATATTGCCAAAGAACTATCAAAAAACGCGCATCAAAATCAATTTGATAAAGCGGGGCAGCCGTATTATTTACATCCAGAAAAGGTTGCAAGTTTTGTTGAGACTGACATGGAGAAGGCGGTGGCTTATCTTCATGATGTGTTAGAGGACACCGAAACAACTGTGGAAGATTTTCGGAAAGCTGGAATTTCTGAGGAGGTTGTCGAGGCTGTTGTGTTGCTAACCCATAAGAAGGACGAGCCCTATTTTGATTACTTAAAAAAGGTGAAGCAAAATGACTTAGCAAGAGAAGTCAAACTAGCGGATCTAAAGCACAATTCGGATATTTCTAGACTTGAGAATCCAAGTGAAAAAGACTTTGAAAGACTGGAAAAATATAAGCGGGCTCGAAAATTCTTAATGGAATGAAATGTAAAAGATGAGACTATAAAATAAGTCATCGCCCCGCCCTTGAATTTCCCCCGTCTTAAAACAATCCTAGATTTTTCATGATATATTTATAGGGCATGGATAAACTATCTAGGAACGGGTGAGCCTATGGTGAAGATATTAATGGTTGAAGACGAGCAGGAAATCAGTGAGCTGGTTGTTTTCTATTTGAAAAATGAGAACTATGAAGTGATTTCTTGTACTAATGGACAGGAAGCTTTGGAAAAGATTCGCACACAGGAGTTCTCGATGGCGATTTTAGATGTGATGCTGCCGGACATTAGCGGTTTTGATATTTGTCAGGAGATTCGTAAGAAATATACTTATCCAATCATTATGCTGACAGCAAAAGGGGAAGAGATCGACAAGATCACAGGTCTGACTCTTGGAGCGGATGATTATATCACTAAGCCATTTCGGCCATTGGAGCTGGTTGCTCGGGTGAAGGCGCAGCTGAGAAGGGCGACTCAGTATAGTAATTTGGGTCGGAATGTTTTAACGGTAAAAGGGATAGAGCTGGATGTTGATAAGCGAAAGGTTTTTCTCAATGAGCAGGAGCTGTATCTGACACCAATCGAATTTTCGATTCTGCGTTTATTGATGGAGCGGCAGGATCAAGTGGTGAGCTCAGAGGAAATCTTTAAGGAAGTTTGGGGCGAAAAATACTACGTCAATTCTAATAATACGATTATGGTACACATCCGCCATTTAAGGGAAAAGATGCAGGACACCGGTGAAAAGTATAAGTACATTCAAACGGCCTGGGGCATTGGATACAAAATCTAACTCCTTAAGAGAACTTAAGATAGAAATAAGTGAATATTAAAAACTGGCTTTTCTATAGATGCTTAAATGTAGCTATAGGGAGGTCTTTTTTTATGAGAAAACAGTTTAGAATGTGGATGGTCTTTCTTTTACTACTATTTTTCGTGCTCGGTGGTGTACTTTTACAACGAGCAGGAAAAACGATGGGTGTCGCTGGAGTTTCAAAACCAGATGCAAGAATTTCATCGAAGCATTATTTATTGAAAGAGAGAAATGGATCGGAAATCTATCGGAAAGGTGAAAGGCAAAGGATTTCAATCGCTTCGCTGACGAAAATCATGACCGCCATCTGTATTATCGAAAACGTCGATGATTTTGAAGAGATCACTACTGTACCTCAAAGTATCTTTTTTGAGATTGAACAGAATAATCTAGCCACGGCTGGTCTGATTTCTGGCGAGGAAATCAATTATTGGGATTTATTGCATGGCATTATGTTGCCGTCGGGTTCAGACGCGGTAATGACCGCAGCTTTATCCCTTTGCGGCGATGAAGAATCCTTTGTGGAATTGATGAATGAAAAAGCCGCGCAACTTGGGATGACCGACACACATTTTACGAATCCAACGGGCTTAGATGAAGCCAATCATTATTCGACGGTCTGGGATATGATGATTCTTTTAGAGTACGCGTTAAAAAATGAATCTTTTTATCAGCTATTCACCTCATTGAATTATCAGGGGCAAACGACGAACTTGCATCCAGAAGGCAATTATTTCACCAGCAGTATGATTAGTCGTGGCGAGAGTCTGGAGCTTTCCAATGGAAGGATTATTGGCGGGAAGACCGGCTACACCTCAAAAGCGGGTCTGTGTCTGGCGAGCTTAGCCGAAATTGACGGCAAGGAGTATCTGCTGATCATCGCCGGCTGCAAAGGCAACGAGGAATCTAAACAGTTCAATGTGGTCGAGAGCCGTCAGTTGTATAACAGCATAAACTAATTGGGCAGCATCATTATTGTTTCCAATCCAAAAAAGCGCGCAGAATTTTCTACGCGCTTTCTAACGGCAAGGTGATCGTGAATTTAGTGAGTCCATTGTCGCTGGCGGCTGTAATCGTGCCTTGATGAGCCAAGATGATTTCTTTAGCGATCGCCAAGCCTAAGCCTGCGCCACCTGTTTTTGTTGAACGAGATTTGTCTAGACGATAGAATTTTTCAAAAATATTCGCCAATTGATTTTCTGGAATGGTGATTCCTTCATTTGAAATACTAAAGATCATATTCTCGGCATCGCTTGAGAGCCTCAAATGAATCGTTGAGTTTGTTGTTCCATAGTTCATCGCATTTTTCAGCAGGTTATTCAAGACACGAGCCAATTGCTCATTGTCTGCTAAGAGAGTAAATGATTCAGGACCATCGTAGGTCAGCGACTGATTCTTTTCCTTCAATAAAGGATAGAACTCATCCACCATCTGATTCAATAGAAAGACAAAGTCCAGCTTCTCTTTATACAGCTGGATATCATGAAGATTAAAGCGCGTGATATCAAAAAAGTCATCAATCAAGTGTTCCAATCGGGTCGATTTTTCCAGTGTGATGGCTAAAAAATGCTTCTTTTGTTCCTCGGTCAAATCCTCCGAATCGATCATCAAATTAAGATACCCAATCACAGACACTAAAGGAGTCCTCAAATCGTGAGCAAGATAAGTGATCAGGTCCTTTGTTCGTTGCGTCTCGCGTTTCAGCAGCAGTTCATTGTTTTCAATATCCGATTTGATCTTCAGCAATTCATTGTCGATCACGACCTCACCTGTCGAAGCAGCGGAAGGGTCTGAAAAAAATTGAGCGATCTTCCCAGCAAGCAGGTGAGTATTCTTAGCCATTTGGTTCCGATAAATCAGGTAGCTGGCAAGTGAGACGATAAAAATAATCGTAAGGGCAAAGAGAATCAGGAATAATTTTACTGTCGGCCAGTCGATATATTGCTGTCGATAGCCCTCTTCATCAGCAGTCGACTGAATCAGGACATTATAAAAACCATCAAGAATCGTATGATGCAGGTTGGTTCGAATAAAGAGAAAATACAGCCCGATGATCAGAGCGACACTCAATAAAATAAAGGAGAAGATACTTAGCTTTCGTCTCATTGGCTCCCGCCTTTCTAACGTGAGATTTTAAACTAAGTGTATCAAACAGACTGAGGATAAAAAAGTTGAGAAGTCTTAAGTTTTCTTCATTAATTCAATTTATTTTTAGTTTTGATCAGAACGCCAGGAATTGAACTTAACTTCATTTTTCTATTTTTTTCGACTGAATTTGAAGTTAAGTTCAAATTTAGTATGATTGAAGAAAATGATGAAGGAGGCGACCAATGTTTAAGCGACCATTTTACTTAGATCAAATCATTAAGTTTATAGATGAAATAAAAATTGAGTATATAGTGGATTGGCTGTTGAAAGGTGAAGAGAATAGTTAGATTTTCATAAAATGACTCTAGTAAAATGAACCCCGCTAAGAAAATTCTTGGCGGGGTCTTTGGTGGATACAATTCAGTCAATAATGCGAAGAAAGACTGGTAAATCAGTCTTTTGGGAATAAAGGTATTTTGTGCTTTTATTCCCGCTCTAAGTTTGCTAGTGATCATAAACCCTTTCATATCAAGGGTTTTGGCTATATCTAACAAGCTCGGCGGAATTCTGGCGGAACTTATTTTTTTACTGCATGATTTCCGTTGAAATTTATTCTTGTTTTTGGAGCGGTTTGTATCTGGATATTGCCAGACATGACATCAGCAATGGTTTCATCAATACCTGACCACATGTGCGAATAGTGCTTCAAGGTAATATCAGGACTTGAATGCCCCATGCGTTTTGACAAAATTAAAACAGAGACATTAAATTCATTGATTAAGTAAGAGGCATGAGAATGGCGTAGCCCTTTTGCTTGGATTCTTGGAACATTAGCAAATGTTGAGTAACGCTCAACGATTCTTGAGATTGTTGATTTGATCATTGGCATGCCATCGTAGCTAAAAATAAAATCATGAATACCCATTTCATTTTGTCGCTTTTTCCAGTCTTTTAAAATCTGGATCGTGTCATCATCTAGAGAAATGATTCGTTTACCATCGGCGGTTTTGGTGTAATTTTTACGCGTCCAATCATTTTTGCTTCGGATAAAAAGGGTGTGGTGAACTCGGAGACGTTTATTTTTAAAATCAATATCGTCCCACCATAAAGCAGTTCCTTCACTGACTCGAATACCAGTCATAAAATAGACCCAAAGCATTATAAAACATAGGTGTTCGTAAAAATCATCAATACAAATTTCCGCAATCACTTTTTCAAAGTCTTTTTTCGTCCAATAGGGTACGACTGCTTTCCCTTTTGGAATAGCCTTTACACGCTTCGAAATATTCGCCTCTAAAAATTGCATCTCAACTGCCATATCTAGACTCTTCCGAAACATCCCGAAAACGAGACTGGCATAAGCTTGCGAGTAACCAGCCCCTTTTGCTGAAAGTAACCATGTTCGAAATTGTTGAACATCTGCAATAGAGATTTCTCGGAGTTCTAAATGACCAAAGCGATCTCGCATGTTTTCCAGCGTTTTTTTGCGTACATAAAAGGTACTTTCTTCTACATCTGTTTCATAATAGGGAATGTAGACAGCATCCATAAAACGACCGTACGTCATGTGATAATCCGCATAACCATTTGTTGAGAGGGATTCATTTTTGACTCGGATCAGTTCTTTATGTGCTTGTTGGGCAGAAGTGAATTTCTTACCTTGTTGATTTTTTCGTCCTTTTTTTCGAATCTTTTTTCCTGTAATTCGATCTTTTCCTAAATAGACTTCATAATAAAATTGTCCATTTTTATCGACATAAACACCTGCATATTTAGTTTTTGCCAAGAGTGTTTTCCTCCAATTCTAGTTCACAGCCTAGAATTGATTCAACGATCTCTTTTGGCACTCGTCCTAAACGCTTATTATTATAAAACGGGTACCCTTTTTGTACCATAATTCTTTTCCCTTGTCTAATAAGCACCATGGCAGTGTGCTTGGAGAAGCCAATTTCCATCAAATCATTCTTCGTAATCATCTCTTTTATTATGATTTCCTCCTATTAAGACTAATTCCTTTACATCTATAGCATTAGTTGCAATACATATCATCGTTTGATTCTCCTTTAGTAATTTAAGTTGTTTCGTCATTTTTGAACTGCCTTGGAATCGGCACACAGGAATTTAACCTCTCCCTGTAGTTAGCAGCGAGACACGTTTTGAGTGTGAGTATCATTATAGTAAGTTGATGTCATGGTGTCTTGATTCTCCAAATCAAGACTAAGATCAGATATCTGTTCGCTCAGCGGAAGCTTCTTGGCGTATCTGTCTGATAACTCGATCAACTAACAATGTTGTCCAAAAATGAGTATTTGATTGTCAAAGAACTAAATTTTATCTTCGTATATAAACAAACTTGAACGGCTCATTTTTGAAACCATTACCAAATTCCTTAAAGGAATATTTAGATTAGATATGTATAAAAGCTATCTGAATGCAAAAACATGATCAGTTTGGGCTATGTGTCATACCTGATAGGGAGACTGATTAATGAATTGAAAATCACTAGTGATTAGAAAAAAACTTGATGTATGAAGTTATTAAAAGTGAAATAGCATTGAGAGATTTTCAAATAGATTCAAAAAAATTTGATTTTTTTTTTTTTCTCTATAGAATACAATTATCAAGTTCACTAGGCCTGTGTATACTACTATCAGAAAAAAAATAGATTGAATGGATCTGCTATTACAAAATTTAAAAATGAGTAAGGAGTAAGATAACTTGAAAAAAATAACGATTCGAGATGTTGCTAAATTAGCAAATGTCTCAGTGAGTAGTGTCTCACACGTTTTTAATCATTATGATGATATTAGTGAAGAGACAAAAAAGAAAGTATACGAGGCATCAAAAGAGTTGGGCTATGTACCAAATTCTGCGGCACGTAGTTTGTCTAGTAAGCAGTTGAAAACTGTTGCACTTATTTTAAGTGATATTAATGTTATTGCCAGAGGTGTGGCAATGCCTTTGGAAATAATCTCTGGTGTCAGTGATTATTTGGATGATACTGAGTATGAGTTCGTTTTCTATTCCACGAACTTGAAGAAACAGAAGGAAAAAACTTTAAGCCAATTTTGTAATGAACATAATATTTCAGGCGTGATAATACAAGGTTTAAGGACTACTGATCCTTATTATGAAGAATTAAAGCATTTCAATCTTCCTGTAGTGGCGATTGATTTGCATTTTGATAATGAGTCAATAGGAATTGTTAGTGTTGACAATGAGCGAGCTACCTATGAAATGACCAACGTTCTTCTTGGTAAAGGTTATCAAAATATTTTGTTTTTGAATGGTGATCCCAAAGCATCTGTATCCCATGAACGAGAATTAGGGTATAGAAAAGCTATAAAAAAACCCTCGGTTGTGTATGCTGATTATAGTGAAAAAAAAGCTTTTGATTTGGTATTCGATTTGTATGAGTCTAAAGAGCTTCTTAAGTATGATGTAGTTTTTGCTGCCAGTGATTTAATGGCTATTGGATGTTTGAAAGCATTAAAGGAATTAAATCTGATTAATCAAATAGCACTAGTAGGTTTTGATGATATTACATTAGCTTCTTATACAACACCGACGTTGACCACGGTTCGACAAGATGTTTTAAAAATAGCTCAAGTAGCTGCAGAGAATGTAATCGAACATATAGAAACAGGTATAGCTAAGCATTCACTAGTAGATTTTGAGTTAATTGAAAGAGAAAGCGCAAAAATTTTTTAAAAGTGGTTGACATTGGAAGCGGTTCAAAATATAATCCGAATATACCTAAAACGTTTTAGGGGTGATAAAAGTGAAATTACTGATTCTTATTCAAAGGGTTTTGGCAACTTTTATAGACTTGATTGTTATCTATATACCGGTGTATTTCTTGGTGAACATCATGGTAAAAGGTTTCTTTACCCCTGGGATTCTGACTGCTACACTTTTCGTGATTTATAATGTTTTAGCTATTCATTCCTTTCAAGGCCAGACGATTGGTAAGTATTTTGCAAAGATCAGAGTAAAAGATGTGGGAAGAAGTATTATGGAAGATAGTATACGTGAAGTGATAAAGCTTCTGTATTTCTTGCCGTTGTTAGGGGTTATAACGGGTGTATTAAGCTTATCCTGCTATTTTATTCGTGGAAGTTTTCTGCATGACATTATAGGGAAAAGCGAGGTGGTTATTCTTGGGTGAAATTCCAACACTCTCGCTTCTCTCAACCGTACTTGTTACAGTTGCGATTAGCTATTTCGTTGCGTGGTTTTATCGGAATCATTACAATCCTCAAAAGATGCTGATCGCCTATCTTGTTTATGCGCTCCCTTTAAGTATTTTAGGATATTTTTTACATCTAAATTTTATCTTAATTGTCGGTATTTACCTCTTTGGCGGAATCATCTTAATCTTTAGAAATAGTACCTATTTTAACCAGTAATTTTTTTTACAGTTCTCCTAAAACGTTTTAGGAAAAAGCAAAAGGAGTTTTTCTATGTTTAAAGCAGTTCTATTTGATTTAGACGGTGTCATTACGGATACAGCGGAATACCATTTTCTAGCTTGGAAAAAGTTAGGTGAAGAGCTGGGTATATCAATCAACAGAGAATTTAATGAACAATTAAAGGGAGTCTCAAGAGAGGAGTCCTTACAACGCATTCTAGCCTTTGGGTATAGGGAGCATGATTTTTCACCGAAAGAAATTACCACTTTGGCAAATCGTAAAAACGATAATTATGTTGAAATGATTCAAAAAGTTTCTTCAAAAGACGTTTATCCAGGCATTTTAAAATTATTACAGGATTTAAAAGCGATTAATATAAAAATTGCTCTTGCTTCAGCGTCCAAAAACGGTCCATTCCTTTTGGAAAGAATGGAATTGACAAGCTATTTTGATGTTGTTGCTGATCCTTCTAAAGTAGCGGCAGGAAAACCGGCACCAGACATTTTTCTTGCAGCAGCAAACGGAGTTGGTGTAGGAGCTGAGTACGCAATTGGTATAGAAGATGCTCACGCGGGAATCCAAGCAATAAAAGCTGCGGGTATTTTACCGATTGGAGTAGGTGATCCAGAAGTATTGGGAAATGATTTATCAATTGTTAAGGATACCAGTGAATTAACTTTAGAATATTTAAAAAATGCATGGAATACAAGGTAGAAAGAGGGACAAGATTTGACGAAAATGAATTATGTTAAAGAAAATCTTTGGCAAATTGAAGAAGTAGGTTTTGATAGTCGCTATTTAGGAAAAACAGAAAGTATCATGGCACTAGGAAATGGTTATCTTGGTAGTCGGAGTGCTACGGAAGAGCATTATACAACAGAGCGTCGAGATACTTTTGTAGCTGGTACATTTAATAAATTTGCTGAAAATGAAGTGAGTGAACTGCCGAATATACCTGATATGTGGTGGATGGATTTTATTATTAATGGTGAAATTTTTTCATTAGAAAAAGGAATAACGAGCAACTTCAGCAAGCGATTGAATCTAAAAAATGGCGAATTGATCCGAGAGTTTGATTGGGAGTTTGCTACAATAAAATTGCATTTTACTTTCCGTAGATTTGTTTCCAAAGCACGCCGGCATTATTTATCGAGTTTTGTAACAGTTGAAAATTTAACAGATATACCAATCAGTATTCAAATTCGTTCTGGTATCGACGGACAAGTGACAAATTCAGGCAGTCAACATTTTCATGAAGGAGAAAAGGGACTAGTAAATGGAAAGTATATTCAAATGATGCCACAAACGAATGAAAGTGAGATTGATTTTGTTTTTACAATCGGGCATCGACTCAATGCTAAAAATGTCAGTGAACGTATTGAAATGGGACGTCGTCAAATTTTTATGAATTATTTCTTTGATCTCCCGTCGAATAATTCAGCGACTATTGAAAAGCGAATGAGTGTGTATACTTCTATTGATAACGACATTTCAGATCATGAAATTTCTGAAATCCGGGAAACAGCAATATCAGAAATGGAAGCGCTTGAAGTCTTTTCTTTTGAAGAGTTATTGCAAGAATCAGCTGAAAAGTGGAGCGAGATATGGGAGAAGCATCCCATCGAGATTGAAACGGAGAATTTTAAAGATCAGTTAGCTATTCACTTTGCTAAATACCATTTACACATAATGACACCTGCTCATAATGAACACATGAATATTGGTGCGAAAGGTTTAAGTGGCGAGGGATATAAAGGGCACACTTTCTGGGATACAGAAATCTTTATGTTACCCTACTTTAACTTCACTCATCCAGAGATCGCGAAGAGCTTAGTTACTTATCGTTACTTAGGTCTGGACGGTGCACATAAAAAGGCAAGAAATAACGGTTATGAAGGTGCTCAATATCCATGGGAAGCAGCAAATCCAACAGATGGCGAAGTAACACCTGTTTGGGGTGCGGCAGATATTGTTACTGGGCAATCGACAAAAATTTGGTCAGGTTTTATTGAACAACATATCACCAGTGATGTGACCTTTGGAGTAAAGCAATATATTGATGTGACTGGAGATCAAGAGTTCACTGAACAAAAGGCATATGAAATTTTATTTGATACTGCAAAGTTCTGGGGCAGCCGTTTAGAATATAATACTGAAAAAGATTATTATGAAATCAAAGATGTAATTGGACCAGACGAATACAAAGAACACGTAAATAATAATGCCTATACAAATTATACCGCCCACTGGAATGTTACTTATGCGTTGAACCTGGCGAAAGAGCTTAAGGAACACGATCCAGAAACTTTTGAACGACTGAATCAAAAACTAGAATTAGATAATGTCCTAGCAGATTTAGCGAGAAAGGTGGATAAAATTTTTCTCCCACAACCAACGGATGAAGGGATTATTCCTCAAGACGATTCTTATTTATCAAAGAAAACTATTGATCTTACGAAATATAAATCAAAAGATGGCGTTGATGGGCTATTTCACGATTACAATTTAGAACAAGTAAATGAAATGCAAATCACGAAACAAGCGGATGTATTATTGCTCTTATATTTGTTTGAAGGTCTTTTTCCTCGAGAAATGAAATTAAAAAACTTTGAATACTATGAACCGAAGACGACTCACGATAGTTCACTGAGTTTATCGACGCATGCGATTCTATCAGCGGATCTTGGAAAATTAGATGAATCATATGAGTTTTTCGAAAAGGCTTGTAACATTGATATGGGTGAATACATGAAGTCTTCAGATGATGGAATACATGCTGGAAGTCTTGGAGGAATCTGGCAGATGATTGTCTTTGGATATGGCGGTGTTCGTATGATCGATGGAAAACTACGTATCGAACCGCATTTGCCGAAAGCATGGAATAAATTGACTTATGGATTTGATTATCATGGCGAATCTATCACTGTTGTTGTTATGAAGGAAGGCTTTGAGTTAACCAAAGAAGATAATGGAAACGATGTGGTGTTTTTCTCAAATGGAGAAGCATATACATTAAAAAATAAGCTGTCAATTTTATAGGAGGAAATTCAGATGAAGAAATGGAAAAAGGTATTAACATTAGGAGCATTGACACTTGCATCAATTACTTTGGTGGCTTGTGGAAATAAAACGGACAATGGCGCAGATGAGACTGATTTCAAAGATAAAACGTTGAAATTAGGTGTATGGGGCGGAAATGAATCAGAAGAAAAGACATTAAAATCTTTGATCGCTGATTTTGAAAAAGAAACTGGAGCAAGCGTCAAATTAAAAACGTATACAGACTATAACACGCAAATACAGACTGATCTAATCGGGAAAACTGCACCAGATGCTTTTTATGTAGACTCCTCTTATTTTCCATTTTTGGCTAGTAAAGGCGCGCTTGCACCGTTAGATAAAAAGACGTTTTCTTCTGATGAGTATTATAAAAACTTGACAGATGCTTTTACGGATGATGGAGAATTATACGGAATACCTAAGGATTTTTCGACATTAGCATTATATAAAAATACAAAAATGTTTGAAGACGTGGGAGTCGATCCTGAATCAGTTCCGACATCTTATGAAGAATTAACCACTTGGCTGCCAAGCTTCCAAGAAAAATTGGATGCCAAATATGGTGTGGGAAAAGTCAAAGCGATGAGCTATACAGATGAACTATCTCGTTCGTATCACTTGGCAGCACGCGCTGGGGCAAAGCCAATTAAAAACAACGGCAGACCAGATCTTGAAAATAAAAAAGTAGTTGATAATCTTTCGATCTTGAAAAAATTAATTGATACTAACGCTGTTGCAACACCACAAGAATTAGGTGCAGGCTGGAACGGTGAAGCTTTTGGAACAGGAAAAATCGCGATGATGGATGAAGGCAACTGGGTATATCAAACTTTGAAAGACGAGTTCAGTGATATTCAGTTCTCCGTTTCACCAATGCCTACTTATAAAGGTAAAGAAGGCGGTATGATGTTCACTGTTGGTTGGGGAAAATATGCTGGTACGAAGAGTTCAGCTTTAGCAGATGAATGGATTAAGTTCGCAACTGGAAAAAAAGCAATGACTAAATGGGTCGATGGAACAGGTACTTTACCTACACGGGAAGACGTAGCTACTACTGCTAAAATTAGTAAAAATGAAGACTTAAAAGTTCACTTAAATGCGGTCGATTATTCAACTGTTTGGCAGAATGGTACCAGCTTAGCAACAATCAATAAAGCGTATCAAAATTACTGGCCAGAAGTTTCTTCAGGAAAATCTAGTTTAGAGGACGCTATGAAAAAAGCTGATAAACAAGCAATTGACGATATCGAAAAATCAGAATAATTGAATAGGCAGGGGTTCAATTCCTCTGCCTACTATTTATTTAAACAAGCGGATGATAGTTGGAATAAAATAGGCGGTCCAAAGGAGGATGACATGGCAACAAAGGTAAGAAAGTCTAAAAGAGAGATCAATGAGATGTTGCAGGGGTATGCATTTATTACGCCAGCAATTTTAGTGCTATTGGTATTTTTTGTTATTTCGATTGTTTTTGCTATCTATTTATCATTCAATAAGGTGGATTTATTTACTGGAGAATACACATGGAATAATTTTGAGAACTATGTCAATATTTTTAAAGATCCTCGAAGTATCATCGCATTAAAAAATACAGCGACCTTTGCGTTATTCGTTGTACCAATCCAAACAATTATTGCTCTTGTAATGGCTTATGTGTTAGCAAGTCGTGATGTCAAAGGAAAGAAAGTTTTTAGAATGGTATATTTTCTACCGACTTTGACCAGCTCAAGCGCGTTGACAATCATTTTCATGTTCCTCTTCAACATCAATGGGCCAATTAACAATTTTCTGATGAATCTTGGATTGTATCAGACACCGATAAACTTCTTACAAGAACCTACTTACGCTTTAAAGGTGATCATGGCGATGAATATTTGGTCGACTGTTCCATATTTTATGACGATTTATTTAGCTTCTTTAGTTGATCTACCCTATTCATTGTATGAAGCAGCAGAAATTGATGGAGCCAATGCGTTGGAGAAACTAAGATTCATTACTATTCCGTATCTTCGTCCAATTACGACTTATGTTTTATTGACAGGGATTATCGGAACTTTCCAGATGTTTGATCAAGCTTATATTTTCAGTAACGGTAGTGGTGGTCCGAATAATTCAACATTGACACTTAGTCTTTTGATCTATCAGAATGCTTTTGGTCAGATGCCTACTATGGGATTTGCAGCGGCTTTGGCAGTAATTTTATCAATTATCATTTTTATGGTCAGCCGAATTGCTGAGAAATTGAATGGAGGGAACTAATGAAAAAGACGGGTAAACAAAAATTTTTGAAGATTTTACTTTATGTCATTATGATCTCGTACGCGCTGATCACTTTTTATCCATTCATTTGGGCAGTTGCCGCAAGTTTCAAACCATTAAAAGAAATCGTTTCTGGAGGAATGAGTATTTTTGGAGGTGATTTCACACTTGCCAATTATGAGTATATTTTAGGTCGAAGTGAAAACTTTCCACGTTGGTTTATGAACTCATTAATCGTATCGATCATTGGGACTGCAATAAATTTATTTTTGAATACGATGGCAGGTTATGCGTTGGCGCGGATTAATTTCCCAGGACGCGAACGAATCTACTGGGGGATGTTAGCCATGCTAATGGTGCCAGCCCAAGTATTATTAATTCCGAATTATTTAATTATATCCAGTTTAGGGATGAAGGATACATTTGCAGCGTTGATTTTACCAGCGGCGATCAATATCGGGAATATCTTTATGATGCGTCAGTTCTTTTTGAGTTTTCCAAAAGATGTGGAAGAAGCGGCAACAATCGATGGACTTTCACGAACAGGAACTTTTTTCAGAATCGTTATGCCATTAGCTAAGCCAAGTATTTCTACACAGGCAGTATTTGTTTTCATGAGCTTTTGGAATGAATTCTTAAAACCCATGTTGTATATGACGACACCGTCAAAGTACACGTTGACGTTGGGACTTCAAACCTTTAAATCACAAAATGCTGGACAACGTTGGGATCAAATCATGCCAGCTAGTATTATCTCCATTGTACCGATCATTATTTTGTATATCATATTTAATAAATATTTCCTACAAGGTGTCCGAATGGACGGAGAGAAATAGGAGAAGCAGACAGACTATGAAAGATTTTATTTTAACGCTAGACGACATAGGAAATAAATCCGTTCAAAACATCGAGACGCTATTTGCTCAAGCAAACGGAACTTTAGGAGTACGTGCAAGTCTTCCTATTCGAACAGGAGAAAGTACACCTGGGACATTTTTGAATGCCTTTTATGAGAGTCACGACATTGTTTATGGTGAGAATGCCTACGGCTATGCAAAGCAACATCAAACGATGGTAAATCTATTTGATTTGCGAAGCATCGAGTTAATGATTGATGGTAAAAGTGAGTTTTTGTTGAGTGATCAATCAGTTGTATTAGATATGGAAAAAGGACTATTGTTTGAGAGTTATATTTATGAAACTGGTGATGGAAAAAAATTTGAATATCTGCTTGAGAGTTTTGCTAGTCACTCTGAACGAAGCGTGTATGCTCAAAAAATTCAAATAAAGGCACTCAACTTTTCAGGAGTAGTTAAGCTGGTCAAAAAAGGACGGCCGGTCTCTGTTAAAAAAGGAGAGGCGTTTGATCCCCGTATTAAAAATTCGAGCACTGAGTTGATTCAAGAAGGAAATAAATATACTACGCAAAATAGTAGGCTAAGTATCTATGTGAAATTTGATTCTCTTTCAGAAGAACGTAGACTGAATGAAGGAGAGTCGATTTCTTTTACTCAGCTTTATCACATTTCTCGTGAAAATCATTTTTCTTCACTCAGTTATGATGAGTTAAAAAATAAACAGGTCGAGATATTTGCTAATTTCTGGAAGAGTTCAGATATTGAAATTGAAGGAAACACTCGTTTGCAAAAAGGAATTCGTTTCAATATGTATCATCTATTCAACTCTGCTGGACGTGATGGAGCTAGTAATTTTTCTGCCAAAGGCTTAACTGGTGAAGGATATGAAGGACACTACTTTTGGGACACTGAGATGTACTTACTGCCCTTTTTTATCTATACACAACCAGAAATAGCAAAAAGTTTATTAAGCTATCGAGTGAGTATTTTGCCAAAAGCACAAGCTAGGGCAAAAGAGTTAGGGTTTCAAGGAGCACTTTTCGCTTGGCGGACGATTAATGGAGAGGAAACATCCGCCTATTATCCAGCAGGAACTGCACAAGTTCATATCAATGCTGACATCGCATATGGCTTTGAGTTATTTGAGAAAGTTACTGGAGATACAGATTTCATTGAGGAAAATAGTACTTTGATCTTTGAAACAGCTAGATTTTGGTTGGATTACGGTTTTTACTCTAAACGGGGATTTGAGATCCACGAGGTCACAGGACCTGATGAATATACTGCTTTAGTGAACAACAATTACTATACAAATAAAATGGCACAAAATAATCTTTTCTATGCAGCAAGACTAGCTAATCGATTAAAGTCAAATGAAGATGAAGCGAAATATTGGTTTAATGCTGCTGAAAATATGTATTTTGGTTTTGATCAGGAATTACAGATTATTCAACAGGATGATAGCTTCTTAACTAAAGAACCGTGGGACTTTGTGAATACGCCAAAAGAGAAGTATCCATTGTTGCTACATTATCATCCAATGAAGATATATAAACATCAAGTATTGAAGCAAGCAGATACGATCTTAGCTCACATGTTATTTGATGAGTCGCAAGAACAAGTTAATCGGGATTTTGCTTTTTATGAACCTTTGACTACACATGATAGTTCATTATCGAGAACCGTTTATGGTGTTGTCGCTAGTAAACTTGGACGTAGTGAGTTGGCTTATAGATTTTTCAAAGAAGCTGCCATAATGGATTTGGAAGATTCTCAAGGAAATGCGAGTCATGGAATTCATGCTGCAAACATGGGCGGTTCATGGTTAGGACTAATTTATGGTTTTGCAGGACTTTCATACGAAAATGGGGAGATCAAGACTAATAATAATTTACCTAAAGAAATAAAATCAATGAAGTTTACGATAACGATTCAAGGAGAAAAGAAGCATATCATTATCGAATAAATATTAGAAAATGAGGGATAAAAATGACTACAATGACTCTGTCGCATATCTATAAAAAATACCCGAAAAACGAGAATTATTCTGTCGATGATTTCAATTTAGAGATTTCAGATGGTGAGTTCATCGTATTTGTAGGACCGTCAGGTTGTGGGAAATCAACGACTTTAAGGATGATTGCAGGCCTTGAAGATATTACAGAAGGAGAGTTCAGGATAAACGAAGCTGTGATGAATGATACGCCGCCAAAGGATCGAGATATTGCTATGGTCTTCCAAAATTATGCGTTATATCCACATATGACGGTGTTCCAGAATATGGCTTTTGGGCTAAAACTTCGTAAATATCCAAAAGAAGAGATCAAAAGACGGGTAGAGGAAGCGGCAGAGATTTTAGGATTAACTAATCTATTAGAACGAAAACCTGCTGATATGTCAGGGGGACAACGCCAGCGCGTAGCAATGGGACGGGCGATTGTTCGTGATGCAAAAGTGTTCTTGATGGATGAACCACTTTCCAATTTAGATGCAAAATTGCGTGTTCAGATGCGTGCGGAGATCGCAAAGATTCATCAACGCATCGGAGCAACGACTGTTTATGTGACACATGATCAGACCGAAGCAATGACATTGGCAAGTAGAATCGTTATTATGAACGATGGAAAAATTCAACAAGTAGGAACACCGCAGGAATTATATAATCATCCGGCTAATAAGTTTGTTGCTGGATTTATCGGGAGTCCAGCAATGAATTTCTTTACTGTGACATTTGATGGTGAGCAAATCTCAAATAGACAAGGTTTAGATTTGAAAGTACCTGAAGGTCAAGCAAAATTACTGAAAGAGAAAGGATATGTCGGAGAAGAAATAGTATTTGGTATTCGTCCAGAAGATATTAATTCTGAGGCATTAGCGATTGATACCTATATGGATAGTACAGTCGAAGCACAAGTAATTGTTTCCGAGCTTTTAGGGCATGAGTCGATGCTCTATTCAACGATTGGTAATACAGAGTTTATCTCCAAAGTTTCTGCACGGGACTATCACAAGCCAGGAGAAACGATAAAACTTGCTTTTAATGTTAGCAAAGCTAGCTTTTTTGATAAAGACTCGGAAGATGTGATTTCGTACTAGGAATGACCAAATGTTTTAATTCAAAAAAGCGCTTGAATAACGATGATAGCGAACTGCAAAGGAGTCAATGGAATGACAATTGAGAATAAAGCGATGCTAATTACGTATGCAGACAGCTTGGGGAAAAACTTAAAAGAGTTAACCCAAGTGATGGAAAACCATTTTAGTCAAGCGGTAGGTGGTGTACATTTGTTGCCCTTCTTTCCTTCAACAGGTGATAGAGGTTTTGCCCCTAAAGATTATTCGGTTGTCGATCCTGCATTTGGTACATGGAAAGAAGTGGAAGATCTAGGAGAAAAGTACTATTTAATGTTTGATTTTATGATCAATCATATTTCTCGCGAGTCGTTCTTTTTCCAAGATTTTAAGCAAAAACACGATGAGTCAAAGTATAAAGAAATGTTCATTCGAATCAATCAATTCTTTCCAGAAAATCGACCAAGCCCAGAAGATATTGATCTTATCTACAAACGTAAAGACAAGGCCCCTTTTCAAGAAGTTTGTTTCGCTAATGGATGTACCGAAAAAGTCTGGAATACTTTTGGAGAGGAACAAATTGATTTAGATGTCACTAAAGCAGTTACGAAGGAGTTTATTCGTAATACGATCAAGGATATGGCTGCACATGGTTGTTCATTGATCCGTTTGGATGCCTTTGCTTATGCTATCAAGAAATTAGATACGAATGATTTTTTCATTGAACCGAACATCTGGGAACTGTTAGATGAAGTTCGCATGGAAGCTGAGAAGTATGCGATTGAATTGCTGCCGGAGATCCATGAGCATTATTCGATCCAATTCAAAATCGCTGATCATGACTACTTTATCTATGATTTTGCGTTGCCGATGATTATGCTACATGCACTATATAGCGGAAAAACAGAGCAGCTTGCAGCTTGGCTAAAACAAAGTCCTATGAAGCAATTCACTACACTAGATACTCATGATGGAATTGGAGTCGTGGATGCTAAAGATTTATTGACAGATCAAGAGTTAGACTTTACTTCTGAAAAGCTTTATGAAGTTGGAGCGAATGTCAAAAAAATATATTCATCTGCTAGCTATAACAATTTGGACATTTATCAAATCAACAGTACTTACTACAGCGCTTTGGGTGAACAGGATGACAGTTATTTACTCGCACGTGTCCTACAAATTTTTGCACCAGGTATTCCTCAGATTTATTATGTCGGATTGCTTGCAGGAAGAAATGATATTCAGTTATTAGAGGAAACAAAGGAGGGGCGGAACATCAATCGTCATTATTATGATATTGAAGAGATTGCAGAAGAAGTTCAGCGCCCAGTGGTGAAGAAGTTGCTGGAACTGTTAGAATTTCGGAATAAGGAGCTAGCTTTTGATTTGAATGGATCAATCGAAGTAAATACACCGTCTGAGCACACAATCGAGATTGAACGTAAAAACCATGCAAAAACTGAAAGTGTAAAGTTAATTGCAGACTTGAGTTCAAAGAAATTCTCAATTTATAAAAATGATCAACAATTTTCATTTTAAAATACAAATTGTTTACTGAACTAAATAATGGACAAATTTGTTTTTCATCAGTGCTGGCAATTTGTTAGAAATGGGAAAAAAATTTATTTATTTCCCATAAGAAAAACAGGAGAGAAACGTTGAAATTTCAACGATTATAGAGATTAATCAAGTATAAATTTAGTAGTTACTACCCCCCTAGTTAGATACTGGGGGTTAATACTTTGTGACGCGCTACGCGCGCCACAAAGACGAGCTTCTCAGCTCGCCGCTTAGCACTAAGGTGCAGCGCCGAGCTGAGGGCTCGATGAATTGAATTAACGCAACTAATTGTAACAATTATTTCATCTTATTCTCCAATTTGTCTTTTTCATTCAATTCAATAGCTTTTGCTAGTCGCTCAGTTAGCTTGGGAATATTCCCAGCATTCTTGATTCCTATTTTTAAGATTTCAACTTCATCCGAGAAACGCTTTTGTTTTCGATAAAGAATCCCTAGTTTTTCATAGAGAGCTGGTGCATCAAAATTTGCCTTTACTGAACGCAGTAACCATTCTTCTGCATCTTTCAAATTTCCTTCTTTATATAATTCTATTCCTCTCATTTCTTCATCAAAACCATCGGAAATTGCCTCTTTGGATAATAGTATCCGCTCCTTTAATGATAATCCATCATTTGGAGTATATATTTCATCCTTCTTTTTAGTATCTTTTGCTTCTTTTTTCGGGTGTTTATTTGGCTTCTTTTTTCTAAGTTCAGCTAGTTCGACTTTAGTTTTTTCGTGGGCTTCCTTTATTAATAAGTAAAAATCTGAATGTATTTTGGAAGAAAGAATCAAATTAGGATATTGAAATTCTCGCTCTGGAATAGAGGTATTGGCTAACATCAACCTAATCAATTCCTTAGTGTCTATTTTAATAGCTTTATCCAAGATATATTCATCTCGTCCATACTTTTTTTGCAATAACTTTTTAAGATTATTACTGAACAATTCTGGATCAGATTTAATATATCTTTGGTTCGAGAAACCAACCGCTTTTGCCATCACCATTAAATCTTCGGGACTAAAACTACCAATGAATGATCCTTTTACTAAAAATAAAAGTTCAGGTTTAAGATAATTAAGATTAATTTTGTACAAAATTGAAGGATCTTTCGTTTTCATTGCTGCAAAAATCAGAGCATCGTTTGAGTAACTCAAAAAGGATTTATTTGTATGATAATGCTGGAGTTTAACAATCATATCAATTGATTCAGCAAATTTTCGATTCATATAAATGTTTCTTTCCAATCCGTAGTAAAAAACAAAAACGTAACCGATATCAATAGGATTAGTAATGTCTGTTAAAAATGATAAGTATTTGAAACGTTGTTCAGGTGACATTTCAGAATAGGAAGGGTAGTAACCTAAAGGAATTTCGTTTCCTTGCCGAACAGGTAAAGAGGTAGTGATTTCTGATGGTTCAAAATCACTACTCAACTCAAAAGAGATGGGACCATTTTGAGTTTTGTTCCAAACTGTAGGTTTATCAGAAATGAACAGCAAATCTTTTACATCTGAAGGTATTGAGTTTGTATAAACTGCTATCTTATTTCCTCTATGTTTCTTTTGCTTATTAGAATTGTTATCCTTTTTAAAAAAATTAAATAACCCCATAGTATTCTCCTTTACATTTTTACATAGTCAAAATAAGTATAACAAAGACTTAGATAGTAAAAATGAATCTAGAAGATTTTGAATCAACAAATTTATGGAATGTAGAATATAAAAAAGAGATATCATCTAAGACGATATCTCTTCAAGTAAACCAGACTTTGTTATCTTAAAATCCCTGGCGGAATTTTGGCGGACAACTTTGTCAGTTTATATGGTTTTTACCCGTTTCTTCGAGTGTCAAAAGCCCGTTAAATCAACGTTTTGATATCAAACGAAGCATATCAATTATTCCCACTCTACAGTCGCAGGCGGCTTGCTCGTAATATCATACACGATCCGATTGACATGAGCGACTTCATTGACGATCCGCACTGAGATTTTTTGCAGAACATCCCAAGGGATACGTGCAAAGTCAGCAGTCATACCATCGATTGAAGTTACCGCACGGATACCGACTGTGTAGTCGTAGGTACGGCCGTCGCCCATGACACCGACTGAACGGATGCCTGGTAGGACAGTGAAGTATTGCCAGATATCGCGGTCAAGACCAGCGTTGGCGATTTCTTCACGCAGGATTGCGTCTGATTCGCGGACGATTTCCAATTTTTCTTCAGTAAGCTCGCCAAGGACACGGATACCTAGACCTGGTCCTGGGAATGGTTGGCGCCAAACGATGGAGTCAGGCATGCCAAGCTGTGTTCCTAATTCTCGTACTTCATCTTTGAATAGGGTATTTAAAGGTTCGATCAACTCAAACTGCATGTCTTCTGGTAATCCACCAACATTGTGGTGAGATTTGATGGTTTGTGCTGTTTCTGTACCAGATTCGATCACATCAGTATAAAGGGTACCTTGGGCTAAGAAGGAAATACCTTCTTTACCAGCAAGTTTTGTCGCTTCGTCGTCAAAGACGTAAACAAATTCGTTACCAATAATTTTACGTTTTTGTTCAGGATCAGAAACGCCGGCTAATTTATTTAAGAAACGGTCTTTGGCATCAACTTTGATGATGTTCAAGCCGAATTTTCCGCCTAGAGCTTCCATTACTTGTTCGCCTTCGTCTTTACGTAATAGACCGTGGTCTACGAAGATCGAAGTTAATTGATCACCGATGGCTTTTTGTAAAAGCACACCAACGACACTGGAGTCTACACCGCCTGATAGGCCTAGCAGAACTTTTTTGTCGCCGACTTGTTCACGGATTTTTGCGACTTGCATGTCGATGAAGTTATCCATGCTCCAGTCGCCTTTGCATTGACACACATCTAGGGCAAAGTGACGTAATAATTCATTGCCGTATTCTGAATGACGCACTTCTGCGTGGAATTGAATTCCGTAGAAGTTGCGATTGGTATCTTGGATCGCTGCGATTGGGCAGTCTTTGCTGGTGCCAACTTTTTCAAAGCCTTCAGGAACCTGTGTAACCAGGTCGCCGTGGCTCATCCAAACAGTTTGTTCTTTTGGCGTTCCGGCGAATAGGACAGCATCGTCAGAAAGGACTTCTAAGGTTGCTTGACCGTATTCACGGTTTTTAGCGGGTTCTACTTTTCCGCCTAAGTTATATGTGATCAGCTGCATGCCGTAGCAAATACCTAAGACTGGAATCCCCAATTCAAAGATTTTTGGATCGATGGAGAAGGCTCCTTCGTCATAAACACTGTTTGGGCCACCTGATAAGATGATCCCTTTTGGATTCATGGCTTTGACTTCTTCTGCAGTGATGCGGTGGCTCATAAGTTCTGAGAAAACACCGAATTCACGAATACGACGAGTGATTAATTGGTTATACTGACTACCATAATCAAGTACAATGATTTTTTCTACGTTTGTCATTTCGGTAGAAACATTTGTCACAATTATTACCCCTTTTCAAGTTTTATTATAAAAGAAAGCAAGCTTTCTTTATAAGCTAGTATTTACGCAAATAGATTTCATCAATGATATGATGCTTTGCCTTGTGCAAGATAATATCAGCTCGACCTCTTGTTGGCAAGATATACTCTTCCAAATTCTTCAAGTTGACATTTTTCCAGACATCCTCGGCCATAGCCAATGCTTCTTTACGATCGCCGATGGCATAGTCGTAATAGTAGTTATCTGGATCTTTAAAGGCTGTATCCAGCAAGGACTCAAACCGTTCCAAATACCATCTTTCGACCATTTTAGGATCAGCATCTACATAAATCGACAAATCAAAAAAGTCGCTGACATAGATTTGCTGGTTGGCTGGCAGCTGCAGTGTATTGATTCCTTCCACGATCAAAATATCTGGAGAATCGATCATTTCATATTCTCCCTCCACGATATCGTACACATCATGGGAATATTTTGGGATCGGAATATTTTCCTTGCCGGATTTCACTTCATTCAAGACATCAATTAAATTCTCCATGTCATAGCTTTCAGGAAATCCTTTGCGATCCATGATTCCTCGTTCCTCCAAAACAGCGTTCGGATATAAGAAACCGTCTGTAGTGATTAATTGCACGGTTTGGTGTTTGAATAAGCGGTCCAATAGGGTCTGCAATAAACGAGCGGTGGTACTTTTTCCGACAGCTACACTTCCCGCGATTCCGATGATAAAGGGCGGCATCTTCACATAGCGATGCAGAAATAACCCTTTGCTTAAAGTGAGTGACTCAAAATCTTTCATATAAAGATGGATCAGGTGACATAAGGGTACATAGACATCGGTCACATCTTTCATCGAGATTTGGTCGTTCAAACTCTTGATGCTATCAAGCTCTGCTTGCGTCAACGGTGTGTTTCCCGGGGTATAGAAATCCTGCCACTGGTCACGGGCGATCCGGAAATAGTTCCCTCTTTCGTTCATAATAACCTCCTTATTCATACTAAGGCATTTATTTTCAAAAAATGTTTTCTGATTTCATAGTATATGCCATTCAACTATGAATTTTTCTTGTATACATGCCATTCTGCAGCTCTAGTTATTAGTAAGAAGCAGGACTGGCAACTGCGCTTATTCTACCATAAAAATCCTATTAGAAAGTGCTCCGTCTTCAAGAAATCCGAATAATTTCCTGTCGTAAAACGTTAACTATCATTTTAGCCGAAAAAAACCCTAAAAATCTATCGTAATGATAGGAGTTTCATTGTTTTTTTAGTTGCGGCAGGAAAAACTAGCGAGATGTTAAGAATCGGCTTTAAAAAGTGTATCATAATAGTAGTAACAGGTTTATGGAAGCAGGGTGCTGAATTGAAAAAACTAGAAGAAATGAGTTTGGAAGAGCTGTGGCGATTATTTCCAATTATCTTAAGGGAACACAGTGACGATTATGCTAGGTGGTATGAGGAAGAAAAGGAAAAGCTGACAAAGCTGCTGGCTGACTTCGAGATTCAGCGAATGAATCATATCGGCAGTACTTCAGTTGAAGGGTTGATTGCTAAACCAATCGTAGATATTTTGCTAGAATTACCGGATGGTTATGAGCTTAACCGAGTTTCGGAGCTGCTGCAGAAATCTGGTTGGCTTTTAATGATGAGCGATGAGAAAAAACAGACACTGGATTTGAATAAGGGGTATACTCCGGCAGGATTTGCGGAGAAGGTTTATCATCTGCATATAAAAGTATTAGGCGATTGGGATGAGCTTTATTTCAAAGATTATTTGTGTAAATATTCGGAAGCCGCACGACAGTATGAAGAGCTGAAGCTTTCGTTGAAGGCGAGATATGAGCATAATCGCGATGCGTATACGGATGCAAAAACTGATTTTGTTAGGAAATATAGTCAGAAGGCCCGACAAGAGTTTGGTCCGCGCTATTCGGTTAAATAAATTCTATATTTCGTGCTATGATAAGAAGGACAATTAGTAAGAAGGGGTGACAATCATGAAAAAAATCGTTTTATTTGGCGACAGCTTATTGGCTGGTGTGATGAATGGTGAAACGAGCAATATTTTAGATAAATATATTCTTGATGAGCTGACAGGAATGGGCTTTCCTGGTTACGAATTAGTAAAGCTGGGGAAACGCGGCGAATCTTCTTCTGATGGCTTGGCACGGGTCAATGAAGCGGTGGAAGCAGAAGGCGATTTTGTGGTAATCTCTTTTGGAACCAATGATTCATTGAAGCAAAAAAATACGGTTGAGGCGTTTGGTGAGAATATCAAAGAGATCATCGAGTCCTTTGATGCATCAAAGGTGATATTATTGACGACGGGCTATATCAACACAGAGATTTTGCCGATCGGTGACAATGATCGCCAGCAGGTATATGTTGAAAAAGCGAAACAAATCGCTGAAGAGGTTGGAGTCAATGTGATCGATCTGTATCATCACATGACCGTTTATCCAAAACCAAATGAGTTTGTGCAAACATTTGATGGGATCCATCCTTCAAATGAAGGCTACCATTTCTTAGGGGCTTTGATCGCACGAGATATTAAAGAAAAATTATTAGCAGAAGGGTAAGTTTATGGCAAATCATTATTATTCGGAAAATCCCGAGACAGCTCACGATCTTCACCAATGGTCGTTTGAACTAGCAGGGAAAACATTTCAGTTTGTTACTGACAGTGGTGTTTTTTCTCGAGATACAGTAGATTATGGATCGCGCGCGTTGATTGACCATTTCGATGCTGAAAATCTACCGGATGGAACATTGCTGGATGTGGGCTGCGGCTACGGTCCGATTGGCATGGCATTGGCCTATCAAACAGGTCGTCCGGTTGAAATGATCGATGTGAACAATCGAGCGGTAGAGCTGGCGCAAGGCAACGCGAAGCATAACGGTATTGAAGCAGACATTCATCAATCCAATATTTACGAGACGCTGCATCAAGAAGAGTATGCGGCCATCATCAGCAACCCGCCGATCCGAGCGGGAAAAAAAGTCGTTCATCAAATCTTGAGTGAGGCGGAGCCATTGTTAAAGATCGGCGGTACATTGACTATCGTGATCCAAAAGAAACAGGGAGCTCCGAGTGCAAAAAGCAAGATGGAGGACGTATTTGGAAACGCAGAGATCGTTGCGAAAGATAAAGGCTATTACATTATTCGCAGCACCAAGGAATAAAAAAATCCCGTTAGTTCTGTTTTTGAACTGACGGGATTTTTTCGTAAAGGAAAAGGCTTGCAAGTCTAGTTGAAGAAACGCTATAATCACAATGACTCATTATTTTCACAAATGTGATAGAGGAGGGCGAGTTTATGCAAAAAGAAGAAGATAAATTATTGGTTCGCATAGCCGAAATGTATTACCAAGAAGATAAAAATCAAAGTCAGATTTCTAAGGAATTAAATATTCATCGTAGCACGATCAGCAGATTACTGAAGCGTTCGCGCAATGAGGGGATCGTCAACATTTCTATCAATTATGACAAGGCAGGGACCTATAGTATTGAAAAGGAGCTGCAGGAGAAATTTGAATTGGAAAAGGCGATCATCGTACAAGCTGGAACCGATTTGAGCCGTACGCAAAAGGATAAATTATTGGCGCAGGGAGTGGGAGAATATCTGACGGAGATCATCAGGGATGATATGATCTTTGGTTTTTCGTGGGGGGAAACGATGTCTGCGATCCCAGAAGGTTTGACCAACTATGAGGTAGAAAATATTTTATGTGTCCCAATGATTGGCGGGCCTTCTGGCCGTCTGATCAGTGATTATCACGTAAATACGATCACGTACGAGGCGTCAAAAAAATTAAATGGTCGGGCATTATTAATCGATTCGCCGGCCTTTCCAGAAACAGTGAGCTTGAAGAAAGCGTTGATGGAAAATGAGTTTAATCAAGAATTAATTGATTATTGGCGTAAGATCGATATTGCTATTCTAGGCATTGGCTCTCCGACCTTGAAAGCGAGCGAGAGCTGGAAGCAGTTCTACGGAGAAGATGTATTGGCTTATTTGGAAGGTAAAAAAGTGGTTGGTGATGTTGTGTCGCGTTTTTATAATATCGAGGGCGAACATATTGATAATACGTTAGATGATCGTTTGATCGGGATCGATATCTCTGATTTAAAACGGGCTCCGTATCGAATCGGTGTGGCTGAGGCTGTTGATAAAGCAGATGCAATCGCTAGTGCATTGAAAGGTCGTTATATTAATGTATTGGTCACAACAGAAGAAACGGCGCAGGAAGTATTGAAAAGGTAGCCCTATCTGGAATTGAAGAGATCAAAGGGAAAAATGGCTGCGTTGATGGGAGTCAAAGCTTACCAAAGGAGGAGCTATGCAGGTTATTCGTTTGCTTCAAACGACATTGATTTTACTGAGCCGCAAGCAGGTGACGGCGAAGGAATTAGCGGAACGTTTTCAAGTTTCCACCCGTACGATTTATCGTGATGTTGATGCATTGAGTTTAGCAGGGGTGCCTGTATATGCGAATAAAGGGCGCAATGGCGGGATATTCTTAGACGACTCGTATCATGTCAGCAATGCTTTAATTGAAAAAGAGGAGCAGGATGATTTATTTTTAGCGCTGCATTTACTCCAATCGGTTGGGCTCGCAGATACCAAGAAGCTGTTGAAAAAAATGGGGACGGTCTATGATTGGAGTGAATGGCTGGCGGTTGACCTCAGTCAAACTGAAATCGCGAGCAGGACCTTTGAGCAGATAAAAAAGGCGTTATTCAATCATTGTGAGATCACCTGTATTTATCACACTGAATATGGTCAGACCCGCTTGCTGTCATTAGCGCCTAAACGAGTATTATACAAGTATCAAACATGGTATTTGCTGGCGTGGGAAATGTCCAAAAAGGAATGGTTGCTGCTGCCGATAAAACAAATCAGAGAGGTTGTTTTAACTGAACCGATTTGCTATTCATTTCCAGAAGAGGTCCTAACGTTTCCTCAGTTGACAGTACGTTTGCGTTTCAGTAAACGGATTGCCTATAAAAAATACGCTGAGTTTGCCGACTTGGATTGGCAGGATAATCCTGACAGCAGCTTTGAAGCTTCTTTGACATTCACAGAATTTGATGATCTTTATCGATTTTTGTTGCCTTTAGGAAAAAATGTTGAGCTTCTTTCACCTCCATGGATTCGAGAAAAGGTTTTGAATTATGTGTCTGCTTTTTACGATAATCATTTTTAATATGACATGTTCTGGCACTTTGTTCTATTAAACTAGAGTAAACAAAGGTATCAGTCTAGCTTAAGTAAGAGAAATGTCTTCAGGAAAAAGTGTGAGGCTTAGTTGGCTGGTATACAACATGAAATAGGAGGGAAGAGCTATGCAATTCGAACAAATCGTAAAACCAGATCAATGGATTCTTTCACAGAGCTTTACGGTGAAGGTGGAAGAGATTCCCCAAGTAATTGGACCAACCTTTATGAAGCTAGGAGGATTTATTCAAACACAGGGGATTCAGATTTTAAGTACGCCTTTCGTATCTTATAAAGGCATGGATGAAACTGGCGGACTAGACGAACAGGCAATCCAAATGGAAGTGGGATTCCCAATCGCGGAAGAAGTACAAAATGCTGCGGAAGTCGAAGCAGCTTGTTATCATCAGCCATCGTACAAAGCCTTGTCCACACTTTATGTGGGTAAGTATGATGAGATGGCGAATACGTATTTTGCGATGATGGCTGAAATTAAAAACATTGGTGGAAAATTTATTGGTACAGGCTATGAATATTATTTAAGCGATGAGGAAATTCCAGAAGAACAACAGGAAACAATTTTAGAACTAGTATACGAATAAGCGAGTTATCCATTAAGACAAGTTGAGAAGCTTGTCTTTTTTTTGAGTCGTTTGTAGGAAAGGATAACCTTTCCACAGTTAAAATCCTGAATGAGTGTATTTTTTGTAGATTGGCAAAGGATGGAAAGAACTTCCATATATAGCGTTTAGTAATAAATCGGAAATTTCGTAAAAGAGGCGTGTCTTTCATTTTTGGAATGCACGTCTTTTTTTTTGCACTTTTGTGATTTAGTTTTAAAAAAGTTGAAAAAGTTGTTGACAACGTTTTCTTGTGAAGTTACTATAAGGTTGCAACAAATGTTAAAAACAAATCACAAATGTTAAAGGGGCGTTTGCAATGGATTGGTTAGATGTGCAGGGAAAAACAGTGATTGTCACAGGAGGTTCATCAGGAATTGGTGCGGCTATTGTCAAAGAATTATGTGAATTAGGGATCAATGTGGTGAATGCTGATTTGAGAGAAGGAACTTTTACTCATAAAAATCTATTATTCAGCCAAACAGATGTCACTTCACCTGAATCTGTAGAGCAAACAGTCGCAATTGCGGTAGAAACATTTCAAACGATCGATGCGGTAGTCAATAATGCAGGAATTAATATTCCAGCTTTATTAGTCGATGAAGAAATGACTGAAGACGGAAAATTTCAAATCAATGAACGAATTTTTAACAAGATGATCGACATCAATCAAAAGGGCGTCTACTTGATGGGACAAGCTGTTGGTCGTGTGATGGTCAAGCAGGGTTATGGAGTCATCATCAACATGTCATCGGAGTGCGGTCTGGAAGGCTCCGAAGGTCAAAGTGTTTACGCTGCAACGAAGGCTGCGGTGAATAGTTTTACTCGCTCATGGGCAAAAGAGTTAGGAAAAAAAGGGGTAAGAGTTGTAGGGATAGCACCAGGCATCATGGAGGAAACGGGATTACGCACGCTCGAATACGAAACAGCTTTGGCTTATACCCGCGGAATTACAGTTGAGCAATTACGGGCTGGATACAGTAATACCAAGACTATTCCGCTAGGTCGTGATGGGAAATTAAGTGAAGTTGCCGATTTGGTTGCTTACTTTGTCTCTGCACGTTCAAGCTATGTAGATGGTGTGACTGTAAATGTCGCTGGTGGAAAAACTAGAGGTTAGTGTTCAAATCAGCTGTTCGCAGCAAACGGGGCGTTCAGCTGATTGACAGATAAAACAGGAGGAGGGCTTATGAACAAAGTAATTTTAGTGGCACATGGGAAGCTGGCGCATGAAATGAAAAATTCGGCGGAAATGATCTTTGGCGCGCTGCCAGATTTTGAATCAATAGCGTTCTTAAAAGAAGAAGGACTGGATACGATTCAAGAAAAAATCTCCGCTGCGATGGATGAGAAGGACGCATCCTATCTGATCTTAACCGATTTATTTTGCGGGACACCTTACAATGCCAGCTGTGCAGTAGCTATGAAGAATCCTGAACGGGAGATCGAAGTCGTTTCGGGAATGTCGCTGCCGATCGTGTTGGAGGTGGCGAGTATGTTGGGCAATAATTTGCAGGATATTGTGAATCATGCAACAAGTATTCCTTGCGATACAGTGAAAGCGTTTAAACAGCAAGTGATTGAAGAAGAGGAGGATTTTTAAGATGCAAATCAAATTAGCACGAATTGATGACCGATTGATCCATGGGCAAGTAGCAACCGTATGGGCGAAGGAAGCAGGTGCAAAACGAATCATCGTTGTCAGTAAAGAAGTCGCTAACGACGAGATTCGTAAGACTTTGGTGAAACAAGCAGCACCGCCAGGCATTAAAGTGAACATCGTTGATCCGGAAAAAGCAGTGAAGGTCTACAACAATCCGAAGTATGCGGATGAAACAGTTTTTTATCTATTTACCAATCCGATGGAGGTACTGGAATTAGTTGAGATGCAGGTGCCGATCAAATCAATCAATATTGGTGGGATGCAATTCAAAACCGGACGGACACAAATCACAAAGGCGGTCTCAGTCGATCAGACAGAAGCTGATGCTTTCCGTAAATTAGAAGCATCTGGAGTGGAGTTGGATCTGCGAGTAATTGCGACCGATCCCAAAGGAAATTTTGAAGAAAAATTGAAAGAAGCAGGTTTTTAATTATCGATAATTAGGAAATAGGAGGACACAAAAATGGAATTATCAGCTTTGCAGATTGTACTTATTTTTCTTTTTTCATGTGTGTGCGGGATGGGCAGCGTATTGGATGAGTTTCAAACGCATCGACCACTGATTGCGTGTACAATGGTTGGTTTGATTTTGGGAGATGTGACGACGGGGATTATTTTAGGCGGAACATTGGAGCTGATTGCTTTAGGCTGGATGAACATTGGCGCGGCGCAATCGCCGGATTCGGCTTTAGCAAGTGTGATTTCTACTATATTAGTAGTCGTTGGACAGCAGGATATTCAATCTGGCATCGCGATTGCTTTGCCTGTTGCAGCGGCAGGACAGGTATTGACGGTTATCGCTCGGACAATCACGGTAGCTTTTCAGCATGCGGCGGACCGCGAAGCGGAAAAAGCGAATTTCAACAAAATTATCTTCCTGCATTTTAGTGCGTTGTTCATTCAAGCTTTACGTGTAGCGATTCCAGCAACAATCGTAGCAGCATTTGTCAGCGCAGAGATGGTGACGAAGATGCTGGATATGATCCCGGATGTGATTACAGGGGGACTGGCTGTTGCTGGTGGATTTATCGTCGTTGTCGGATACGCGATGGTTTTGAACATGATGAGCGTGGCGTATCTGATGCCGTTCTTCTATCTAGGATTTGTCATGGGCGGTTATTTAGACTTTAGTCTATTAGCTTTCGGTATCGTTGGATTGATCACGGCGTTAGTTTACGTCCAGTTAAATCCAAACTTTAAGAAAAATGACGTTCAAGGCAATCAGGTGGCGGCAGTTGTTGCTGGTGAATTGGCGGATGATGAGTTAGAGGATTAGGAGGCAAAAAAATGGAAAATACTTCAACGGTAGAAAGCAAAAAAGATATTTATGCGCAATCGCAATTGACCAAAAAGGATTTGATGACCACTTTTGTTTTTTCAAACTTCCAGCAGGCATCTTTTAACTTTGAAAGAATCCATGCTTTGGCATTTTGTGTGGATATGATCCCAACGATTCGCAGGGTCTATAAAACAAAAGAAGAGCAGGCGGAAGCATTGAAACGCCATATGACATTCTTCAATACGACACCAGCAGTTTGCGGGCCAGTGATCGGCGTAACAATGGCGATGGAGGAAGCACGGGCGAGCGGTGCAGATATAGATGATGGAACGATCAACAGCTTGAAGGTTGGTTTGATGGGACCTTTAGCTGGTGTGGGTGATCCGCTTGTTTGGGGAACCCTGCGACCGATTACAGCAGCTTTAGGCGCTTCATTGGCTTTATCCGGCAATGTGATGGGACCAATCTTATTCTTTGTCGCGTTTAATGCGATTCGGTTAGCGATGAAATGGTTTGGGTTGACCTATGGTTTTAGTAAAGGGATGGACATCGTCAAAGATCTATCTGGCAACTTGCTGCAAAAACTAACCGAAGGCGCGACCATTTTAGGCTTGTTCATCATGGGTGTCTTAGTGACAAAATGGACGACAGTCAACATTCCATTGATCGTATCAAAAACACCGGGAGCAGATGGAAAAACAGTTATCACTACAGTGCAGAATGTTTTGGACGATTTGGTTCCTGGGCTGCCTGCGCTAGGATTGACTCTGTTGATGATGTATTTGTTAAAGAAAAAAGTCAGTCCGATCGTCTTGATCTTTGTATTATTTGCGGTAGGGATCATCGGTTATTGGTTGGGTATTTTAGCTTAATATGTCCACTCTGCTAGATCAGCGGAAAGGACTGGGCAATGATGATCGCTCAACTAAGCGTTCGTCTTGTCAGTGTGCGTGAGAAAAATGAATGTGTTAATAGAAACTAGGGGGAATAGCAGTGAAAACAAAGGCAGTGCGTTTATATGGTAAGAAAGATTTGCGCTTGGAGGAATTCGAATTACCAGAAATTAAAGAAAATGAGATTTTAGCTTCTGTGATTACCGACAGTATTTGTATGTCGACATGGAAATTAGCGAATCAAGGAGCGGATCATAAGAAAGCGCCAAACGATCTTGCAGATAATCCTATTATCATCGGTCATGAGTTTTGTGGCGAACTTTTAGAAGTGGGTGGAAAATGGGCGCACAAATACAAAAAGGGTGAACGATACGTTTTGCAGGCAAACCTGCAATTACCGGATCGTCCGGATTGTCCCGGCTATTCGTATCCCTATACAGGCGGTGACGCTACTTATATCGTAATCTCTGAAGATGTCATGAACCAGGATTGTTTGATCCCTTATAAGGGAGAAACATATTTCGAAGGTTCATTGATTGAACCGTTATCTTGTGTGATTGGTGCCTTTGAAGCGAATTATCATTTGAAAGAAGGTTCTTATGAACACAAGATGGGAATCAAATCGGATGGCAACCTGCTGATCATGGGCGGTACTGGACCGATGGGCTTATTGGCAATCGATTATGCACTGCATGGTCCGATCAAACCAAAAAAATTAGTAGTAACAGATCGCGACGCAGAAAAATTGGCACGGGCAGCCAAACTTTATCCAAGTCAAAATGGTATCGACGTTTCCTATGTAAATGTCGCAGAGGTAACGGACCAGGTCAATCTCTTGAAAGAGACCGTCGACGGCGGGTTCGATGATATCTTTGTCATGGTTCCTGTAGATTCGGTTGTTAGTGAGGCAGCAGCGATGCTGAATCCAGATGGATGTCTAAATTTCTTTGCAGGACCTCAAAACAAAGAATTTTCAGCTAATGTGAACTTCTATGATGTGCATTATTCATTTACTCATTTCGTTGGAACGTCAGGCGGAAACACAGAAGACATGCGCAAAGCAGTCAAGTTGATTGAAAACAAACAGGTCAAGGTGGCGAATGTCGTTACTCACATTCTAGGCTTGGATGCAGTGGGGGAGACTACCTTGAATCAACCAGCAATCGGCGGCGGGAAAAAATTAGTTTATACCCATAAGCAATCGGAATTGAGTAAATTGTCAGAAATCGAACAAGAATCTGAACTAGGGAAAATCTTGGCAGAAACAGGCGGTATTTGGAGTAAAAAGGCTGAAAATTATGTCTTAAAAAATTATCCAAATATTTAATATTTTATAAAGTAAATGAATTAATCGTTTTTCTAGTGTTAGTCACATTTTCCATTGTTCGTGTTTTAAAGTGAAAATAGCTAAAGATCGCCGCAGCGTTTTATGATCTGCGACGATCTTTTTTATAGGTTTTCCTTTAAGAATTGAACGGTTGCTTGATAGGCGATGTCAGCATACCCTTCACCGTGGATCGTACCGCTAATTAATTTAGTCTCACTGGGAATCCCTTTTTCAGCGAGTGCTGTTTGTAATTTATAGACACCTGATAAAGGAACCAATTCATTTAGTGAATTCGCGATAAAAAGTGGTCCGCTGTTATTTGAGACTCGTGATAACGGATCGGCTTGTTGCAAACGCTCCAAGTCTTGCGCTACATAATTTAAGATAAACCATTTATAGAAGGCATCATTCTTGCCGTCTTGGTCGATTTTACCGCTAGCTTGCTTGTCGAAATCAGGTTTTTGGTTCATAGCGGGTACCACTTCAGGGTGTCGCTGTACCCAGTCATAGAGATCGTTAATGCCGGACCAAGAAGCGGCGGGAATTCCTTTTTGCAGAGCTAATTCGATCGACAAATTACCGCCGGCCGATGAGCCAAGTGCGGTGATTTTTCCTTTTACAGGATATTCACTTGCTGCTAACCAATCGTAGACCTTCAGCAAATCATCCATTGCAGCTGGAAAGATATAGTCTGGCGCTAAACGATAGTTAGGTGCGATAACGAGAAAATCATCCGCTGCTAAACGTTCTGCCAAAGCAGCCTCTTTCTTTTTGTCGCCACGGAACCAACCGCCGCCGTGAATCAGGATAATCGCTGCCTCGATTTTTTTCGGTTCATAGATATCTAATGTTAATTGATTTTTTTCATCGTATACATAATCTTTGATCATCTTACCGCACTCCTTTTTTTCTTCATAGAAGCTCTATACAGACTCTAATCTACGCTCTTTTTTCTACAGGGCAAGTAAGAAGTCCTGCCTTTTTATGAAAAAGGCTTTCTTTCTAAATTTTCCTTTGCTACACTTAAAAAAAATACAGAGAGAAGGTCCATGATGAAGGTTACTATCAAAGAGATCGCTGAAATGGCAGGTGTTTCGGTAACAACTGTATCGCAGATTCTAAACAATAAGGGCAGTCGATTCAGCGAGCAGACACGAAAAAAAGTCTTGGCGATCGTTGAAGAATATCAATATAAACCGGATTTTTTTGCGGCAAATTTGATCAATCGTCATTCTAAAACGATTGGAATGATTGTGCCGGATGTGACAGACTTTTTCTTTTCAAAAGTGATCGAGGGAGTAGAAAGTTATTTAAATCCCTTAGGCTACATGATTATTTTGTGCAATTCACGCCATGATATTGAACAGGAAAAACGTTATTTAAATGAGCTTTCACATCGCTCGGTGGATGGGATTTTAATGGCTACACCGAATCATCTAGAGGATGAGCATAAGCTGGACAGCGATTTCTATCGTAAGCATCCGATTGTCCTGATTGATCGAGGCTTGAATGATCGTGATTGGGGTCAGCTTTTAGTTGAGGAATACGCAGGTGCGCAGGAAGTTCTGCGGGTACTGGTAGAAAAGGGACATCGACACATCGGGATGCTGAAGGAAAGTCAAGGCTATTATCAATTGACAGAGCGTGTGAAGGCTTACCGTCAAGTCATCTTCGAATATCAATTGCCTTTTGAGGAAAGCTACATTTGTTCAGGCCAGTTGACGATAGCAGGCGGTTATCATGCGGCAAAGGAAGTACTAAAAAATAAAAAGATTACAGCGATTTTCTGCGGCAACGATGAGATGGCGATTGGCTGTTATCAAGCAATTTATGAAGCGGGCTTAAAAATTCCTGAGGATATATCGGTCGTGGGCTTTGACGGGCTAGAGGTCAGCAAGTATATGGTTCCTCCGTTGACCACTGTTTTCCAACCGAGCCGTGAAATCGGATTTTCTGCAGCAAAATTTTTGGTTGATGCGATCAATTTTCCTTCTCAGCGAATCCCGAATAAAATCTTTCAAACTAAATTAATTATTCGTGAGAGTATAAAAGAAATAGTTCAGGGTTGACAACGGGTTTCAGACTCGTTATAGTAGCAATGGTAGCGCTAACAGAAAGCGCTTCTTCGATTAGTAAACTGTTTTACTAAAGTGGTTTACCTTTCGCCATTTTATTGTATAATATCTTTTGACGCTTGGAGGAAAATCTATGAGAATGGTAGATTTGATAGAGAAAAAGAGAGACGGAAATGTTCTATCAAAAGAAGAAATCGATTTTATTATTGATGGTTACACAGACGGCAGTATTCCAGATTATCAAATGAGTGCGTTACTGATGGCGATTTTTTATCAGGACATGACAGATGAAGAGATTTCACACTTAACGTTAGCGATGGCAAATTCGGGTGACATCATCGATTTATCTTCTATCGAGGGGATTAAGGTAGATAAACATTCTACTGGTGGTGTCGGTGATACGACAACTTTGGTATTAGCTCCACTCGTAGCAAGTGTGGGTGTACCTGTAGCAAAAATGTCTGGACGAGGACTTGGGTTTACAGGAGGTACCTTAGATAAGTTTGAATCAATCCCGGGATTTAAGATCGAATTATCCGATCAAGAGTTTATTGATATCGTAAACAAGAGCAAGGTGGCAGTGATCGGTCAGTCAGGTAACCTGGCTCCAGCTGATAAGAAGCTTTATGCACTGCGGGATGTGACAGCAACAGTAGATTCTATCCCATTGATCGCCAGTTCGATCATGAGTAAAAAAATTGCGGCTGGTGCTGATGCGATCGTGTTAGATGTAACGACTGGCGATGGCGCCTTTATGAAGGACATCGAGGACGCGAAGCGATTAGCGAAGACAATGGTTCGAATCGGAAAACTGGCAGGTCGTCAAACAATGGCCGTCATTTCGGATATGTCTGAGCCGTTGGGTGAAGCGATCGGCAACAGCTTAGAAATCGTTGAAGCGATCGATACATTGAAAGGCAACGGTCCTGCAGATCTTACGGAAATGTGCTATGTATTAGGCAGTCAAATGGTTGTATTGGCAGGAAAAGCGGAAACATTAGAAGAGGCACGTGGGATGCTGGAAGAAGCGCTTCATTCCGGCAAAGCGTTGGAGAAATTCCGTGAAATGGTCAAAGATCAGGGCGGCGATGCAGCCGTGATCGATCAAACGGAAAAAATCTTAACGGCTGAGTATGCGATCGAACTGCCCGCTAAAACCTCTGGCTATGTAACGAAGCTGGTTGCTAATGAAATCGGGATTGCAGCGATGTTGCTGGGAGCCGGGCGCAAAACTAAAGAAGAAGATATCGATCATGCGGTAGGTATCAAACTTCATAAGAAAATCGGTGACGAAGTGACTGAAGGAGAGTCGTTGTTGACGATTTATGCGAATTCTAATGAAATTGATGATGTAAAGAAATTACTTTATCAGAATATTTCTATTGGCAGTATTCCCCAAGAGCCTATTTTGATTCACGATGTTATTACAGAATAAGTATTTAAAACTTTTTTATAGCAATTAAAAATAGATTATAATGAAAGAAGCGAGGGTCAGAAATGGAAATAAATCGAATGATCGACCACACAATTTTAAAAGCAGATGCGGAAAAAGAAGCTGTAATGAAAATTATTGAAGAGGCAAAAAAATACCGATTTTATTCAGTTTGCATCAACCCTACTTGGGTCGCGCTTGCAGCAAAAGAATTACAAGGTGAACCTGTCGCTGTTTGTACGGTGATCGGCTTCCCGCTTGGAGCGAATACAACTGAAACTAAGGCTTTCGAAGCAGCGAATGCAATTGCAAATGGTGCTGATGAAGTCGATATGGTTATCAATATTGGCGAACTAAAAGGCGGCAACGATGAAAAAGTGCAAAAAGACATTGAAGCCGTTGTAGCTGCGGCTAAGGATAAAGCGTTAGTTAAGGTTATTATTGAAACCTCCTTATTGACGAACGATGAAAAAATCAAAGCGTGTGAACTTGCGAAAGCAGCAGGCGCAGATTTTGTTAAAACGTCGACTGGTTTTTCAACCGGGGGAGCCACTGTTGAGGATGTCCGCTTGATGCGCGAAACAGTGGGACCTGAAATGGGCGTTAAAGCTTCTGGCGGGATCCACAATGCCAAAGAAGCGGAAGCAATGATCGAAGCAGGCGCAACACGTTTAGGTGCCAGCTCAGGTGTTGCTATTATGAACGGACTTTCCGGTACAGGGTATTAAGATCGGAGGAGACATTTCATGGATAAACAAGAATGGATCAATATCGCTGTCGAAGCACTGGACAAAGCGTATGTCCCATATTCAAAATTTCCAGTAGGCGCCTGTCTTGTAACAAAGGAAGGCAAAGCCTATCAAGGCATTAATATTGAAAATGCTTCTTACGGCTTATCAAATTGTGCAGAACGTACAGCCTTTTTCAAAGCTGTTTCAGAGGGTGAAAGAGAATTTAGTCACTTAGTCATTGCCGGTCACACACCAGAACCTATCTCTCCATGCGGCGCTTGCCGCCAAGTCATGGCAGAATTTTGTGACCCAGCAATGCCAGTAACCTTAGTCGGTGACAACGGTGTAGTCAAAGAAATGACCGTTGAAGGCTTACTGCCATATTCCTTCACTGATAAAGATTTATAAACCATGTTCATTCAGTCGCAGGACTGTTGAAAAAAATTCATATTTAGGGGGCTTTACAGAAATGAAAAAAGCAAAATTATTTAGCCTAGGTACCGTGGCGATGGCAGCATTGCTAGCTTTAGGAGCATGCGGCGGCGGTGGCGGCGGAAAAACTGATTCTTCAGGCGGAGCGGCTAAAGAAGATTCAAAACACAGTGTTGCAATCGTAACAGACATTGGCGGAGTGGATGACCGTTCGTTTAACCAAAGTGCTTGGGAAGGTCTTCAAGCTTGGGGTAAAAAACATGACATCAAAAAAGGTAATGGCGGATATAACTATATCCAATCAAACGATGCTTCTGAATATGAACAAAATATCTCACAAGCTGTTACTAACGGATTCAAAACAGTCTTCGGTGTAGGTTATCTATTAGCTGATCCAATCTCAGCAGCAGCTGATCAAAATGCAGATACAAACTTTGTTATCATCGACTCAGTTATCGACGGTAAAGACAATGTCGCTTCGGCAACATTTAAAGACCAAGAGGCAGCTTACCTAGCAGGTGTAGCAGCAGCTGAAACAACAAAATCTAACAAAGTCGGTTTTGTTGGTGGTGAAGAAGGTGCCGTTATCGACCGCTTTGAAGCTGGTTTCGTTAAGGGTGTAGAAGATACTGCTAAAAAATTAGACAAAGATATCTCTGTTAAGGTTGAATATGCTGCTTCATTTGGTGACCCAGCTAAAGGGAAAGCTCTTGCAGCAAACATGTACAACAGCGGAATCGACATTATCTATCATGCTTCAGGCGGTACAGGCCAAGGGGTCTTCTCAGAAGCTAAAGCGCGTAATGAAAAATTAGATGAAGCTGACAAGCTTTGGGTTATCGGTGTTGATAGCGACCAACAAAAAGAAGGTAAATACAAATCTAAAGACGGTAAAGAAAGCAACTTCTGTTTAACATCAACACTTAAAGGTGTAGGCGCAGCAGTTCAAGATATCTCTACTCGTGCATTAAAAGATAAATTCCCTGGTGGCGAACACTTATCATATGGTTTGAAAGACGGCGGTGTTGATTTAACTGACGGATTCCTTTCAGACGATGCAAAAGCAGCGGTTAAAGAAGCGAAAACACAAGTTTCTGACGGCGACATCAAAGTTCCAGAAACACCAGAAAAATAATCATTGAGGTGACCATAGCCTCCGGCCAAACGAGGCTATGGTCTCTTTTTTTAAAGCTAAGTCTTCTTTTTTTAGCCAAGTCTCAACCTGTGTTGGATTTGGCTAAGGGAAGAACGCCCTTAACGTTGCAATGTTTTGTCAGGTTTGAAAAAGCGATAGGATGTGAAAAGAAAGTGACAGAAGAACAAAATGTCATTGAGATGCGCAATATCACCAAGCAATTTGGCACGTTTAAAGCAAATGACAACATCAATCTACAGGTTCGAAAAGGCGAGATCCATGCACTTTTAGGAGAAAACGGCGCCGGTAAATCTACACTGATGAATGTTTTGTCGGGGTTATTGCAGCCAACTTCTGGTGAAATTTTGATGGATGGTCAAAAGGTGGATATCTCAAGTCCAACTAAAGCCAATCAATTAGGGATTGGGATGGTCCATCAGCATTTCATGTTAGTTGATGCCTTTACCGTCACAGAAAACATTATTTTAGGCAGCGAGCCAAAGAAAAATGGCATGCTGGACCAAAAGAAAGCCAAAGCTGAAATTGTCCGATTGTCTGAAGAATATGGATTGAAGGTTGATCCAGATGCGTACATTCGTGATATTTCAGTAGGGATGCAGCAACGGGTCGAGATTTTGAAAACATTGTACCGCGGTGCGAATGTTCTAATCTTTGATGAACCGACCGCTGTATTGACACCGCAGGAAATCGATGAGTTGATCATGATTATGGAAGGCCTGATTAAAGAAGGCAAATCAATTATTCTGATTACTCATAAGCTAGATGAGATCAAAAAGGTTGCGGATCGTTGTTCAGTTATTCGTCGTGGGCAATACATAGGAACGGTCGACGTGAAAGATGTCAGCTCACAGCAATTAGCCGATATGATGGTCGGACGCTCTGTTTCATTTAAGACAGACAAAATTGCAGCAAAACCAGGTGAAGTGGTTCTTTCAATTAAAGATTTAGTTGTAAAAGAAAGCCGTGGATTAGAAGCAGTGAAGAGCTTATCGCTGGATGTTCATCGTGGTGAGGTCGTTGGGATTGCCGGAATCGACGGCAACGGACAGACTGAATTGATCCAAGCATTAACGGGTCTGCGAAAAGTCGAAAGCGGAACAGTAACAATCAATGGAAAAGATGTGACAAGCAAAGCACCGCGTCAAATCACTGAGACAGGTGTGGGTCATGTACCGGAAGACCGGCATAAATATGGCTTGATCTTGCCGCTTCCTTTATCAGAAAATATCGCTTTGCAGTCTTATTATCATGCGCCATTTAGTAAAAATGGTATTTTAAATTATGGTGAGATTGATCGGTATGCAAAACGCTTGATTGAAGAATATGATGTACGGACCACGGGTGAAAAAGCTCCGGCTGCTTCGCTTTCAGGTGGGAACCAGCAAAAAGCAATCATTGCTCGCGAGGTCGACCGCGATCCGGACCTATTGATTGTCTCGCAGCCAACTCGCGGACTCGATGTAGGAGCGATCGAATATATTCATAAGCGCTTAGTCGAGCAACGTGATAAGCAAAAAGGGGTACTGTTAGTAAGTTTTGAGTTAGATGAAATTTTGAATGTCTCTGACCGTATCGCGGTTATTCACGCAGGGGAGATCGTTGGTATCGTAGATCCGAAAGAAACTTCTGAAAATGAGCTGGGATTATTGATGGCCGGCTATAGTTTAGAAGAAGCGCGAGCAGAATTAGCAAAGGCTGGTGAGACAAATGAATGATCGCTCAGAAAAAATTAGAAATATTTTAGTACCGATTATCTCAGTTATTTTAGGATTTATTCTTGGTGCTATTTTGATGTTAGTATTTGGGTTCAATCCAATCGAAGGCTACAACGCGATGTTCAGTTCGGCGTTCCAAAGTAAAATGTCCTTCGGTGAAATCTTAGTTGGTGCCGGACCGTTGATTTTTACAGCATTAGGATTTTCCGTTGCCAATTCAGCTGGATTCTTTAATGTCGGGCTCTCTGGTCAGGCTTTATGCGGCTGGGTCGCAAGTATTTGGGTAGCGCTAAGCATGCCGGATTCACCGAAAGTCGTTGTGGTCCCATTAGCAATTATTGTTGGCGCGTTGGCAGGAGCTGTAGCTGCCGCGATACCTGGTTTCCTACGGGCGTTCTTTGGAACCAGTGAAGTTATTGTTACGATCATGATGAACTATGTGATTTTGTATACCGCAAACCATATCGTAAACCATGTAATGTCACCAGATATTATTTCTAACAAAGGGGTCACAAAAGCAGTCGGGCTGAATGCTTCACTGCGCGAACCTTGGTTGACAAATATTTTTGGCGGTTCACGAGTGAACATGGGCTTTCTTTTAGCATTGATTTTCTTAGTGGTTGTTTGGTTCTTGATGAAACGTACAACACTAGGTTTTGAAATCCGTTCAGTTGGTTTGAATCCTTTCGCGTCTGAGTATGCAGGGATGAGCAGTAAACGGACAATCGTGATTTCAATGATTATTTCCGGGGCTTTAGCCGGCTTGGGCGGTGTGGTTTATGGTTTAGGAACATTTATGAACTACTTTGTTCAAGGAACATCTGTCAGCATCGGCTTTGACGGTATGGCGGTTTCTCTACTAGGAAACGGCAGCTCTGTCGGAATTTTATTATCCGCACTGTTGTTCAGTATTTTAAAGCTTGGCGGTCAGGGAATGCAGTTCTCAGGTATTCCTAGTGAATTAGCCAATAGTGTGATTCCATTGATCATCTTCTTCGTAGCGATCAACTATATCGTGCGTGTGGGTCTAGCAAAAGTAATGGGTGGTAAAAAAGAAGTTGAGACTGTCCAAGAAATAGAGAGTGCTCCGAACGAAGAATCTGAAAAAGGGGGCAAAGTCTAATGAATATGGATTTATTAGCGTCAATTATTGCTCAGACACTTGTGTATTCTGCACCATTGATTTTAACTGCGCTTGGCGGGGTGTTTTCTGAACGAAGCGGGATTGTTAACGTTGGTTTAGAAGGAATCATGGTAGCAGGTGCCTTCAGCTCTGTCGTATTCAATCTAGCTTTTGCCGATCAGTTCGGTGCGCTGACACCGTGGCTTGGCGTTTTAGTCGGCGGTTTAGCAGGAATGGCGTTCTCTCTGCTTCATGCAGTGGCGACAGTTAGTTTCCGCGCAGACCACATTATCAGTGGTACCGTAATGAATCTGTTAGCTCCTCCATTAGCGATCTTCTTGATCAAGGTAATTTATGGAAAAGGGCAAACAGATACGATCCAGCAACAATTTGGCTACTTTGATTTTCCTGGATTAAGCAAGATTCCAGTGATTGGGGAACTATTCTTTAAAAATACTAGTTTACCTGCATATTTCGCGATTCTAGTCGCTGTAATTTCATGGTTTGTCATTTTTAAAACACGTTTTGGTCTGCGTTTACGCTCTGTTGGTGAAAATCCGCAAGCGGCAGACACACTAGGAATCAATGTATACGCATTGCGTTATTCAGGAGTGCTGCTTTCAGGCTTCTTAGGCGGAATGGGTGGGGCAGTCTTCGCGCAATCAATCGCAGGACGTTTCGCTGCAACAACAATCGCAGGACAAGGGTTTATCTCATTAGCAGCGATGATCTTTGGTAAATGGAATCCGTTAGGTGCGATGGGAGCCGCGATTTTCTTCGGCTTCGCGCAAAACTTGAGTATCGCAGGTTCGAATCTACCGATCATTTCACAAATCCCAGATGTATATCTGCAATCAGCACCATATGTATTGACCATCATTGTACTGGTTCTCTTCTTAGGAAAATCAGCTGCACCAAAAGCCGATGGTGTCAATTACATCAAATCAAAATAATTCTTTTGTTTTTACAGGGCGGGGCTATGGGACAATGTTTCTTAGTCACGCCCTTTTTTGCGAGTTCCACTTCGTGCTTCAGCGCGATTAGTGGAATCGTATGCGTAGTGAGAATCGAATTTATTTTTCGCGGTTTTCGAAAAATGAGTACATTAAACCGAGATAGCTGCCAGTCCAACTTTTCGCAGTTACTCAAAGTCGGACTGGCAAAATGAAGGTTTAGAACTATATATTGATACTTGCGCTTTAGTTGGATGGTAGGCGTAATGAGGATCAAACTGATTTTTTTGGTTTTTGAAAAAATCGATACCTTAAAACGAATTAGCTGCGAGTTCAATATCTTAAGCTTGTGAAAAAGTACGAGCTTGGTATCTGATACCATTCTAAGTTTGGTAATAATTGCTTTCAGTTTACGGAACATTAAGAACCCCATATACTGAAGCAAAGTTGTTCATTTTAGTAAGATAGGCACTTTGTTAAATGAATAAGTAGACTTTGTCTTGCTTATTTAGATATAAATCAATAGAAAGAGGGAATAGAAATGTTTAAGCGCATTCACTTAGTCGTTATGGATTCTGTTGGTATCGGAGAAGCACCAGATGCTGAAAAATTTGGAGATGTTGGTTCAGATACATTAGGTCATATTGCTGAAAAAGCTGGATTGACTATTCCGCATTTGGAGCAGCTTGGCTTGGGGACGATCCGTCCATTAAAAGGCGTAGAGGCTGTCGCAGATCATGATGGCTATGCGACAAAATTAGAAGAAATCTCTGTAGGGAAAGATACGATGACTGGCCATTGGGAAATTGCCGGTTTGAACATCCAAACACCTTTCCGCGTGTTCCCAGAGGGCTTCCCGCAAGAATTGTTAGATAAAATCTCTGAGTTTTCCGGCCGCGGGATTATCATGGGTGCTAACAAACCATACAGCGGAACGGAAGTTATTGCTGATTTTGGTGAAGAACAAATGAAGACTGGCGACTTGATTATCTATACTTCTGCAGATCCTGTATTGCAGATCGCCGCTCATGAAGAGATTATTCCGTTAGAAGAATTGTATAAGATTTGTCAGTATGTCCGTGATATCACGAAGGATGATCCTTATATGATTGGACGAATTATTGCTCGTCCTTACTTAGGCGAACCTGGCAACTTCACTCGTACCAGCAATCGACATGACTACGCACTTGATCCATTTGGAAAAACGGTCTTGGATTCATTGAAGGACAACGGTAAAGATGTGATCGCTGTCGGTAAGATCAATGATATTTTCAACGGACAAGGAATCACAGATGCCGTTCGCACGAAGAGCAATATGGACGGTGTTGATAAATTATTGGATGTAATGAAGAAGGACTTCACCGGCTTGAGCTTTACGAACTTGGTTGATTTTGATGCTTTGTTTGGTCATCGCCGCGATGTGGTGGGCTATGCTCATGCGATCGAAGAATTTGATTTGCGGACTCCAGAAATCTTGGAAGCAATGCAGGATGACGATTTATTGATGATTACTGCCGATCATGGGAATGATCCAACATTTACAGGAACTGACCATACGCGTGAATATGTCCCATTTTTGGTTTATAGTAAAAAAATGGCGGCACAAGGAAAACTGCCGCAGGGCTATTATTCAGATATTGCGGCGACGATTGCGGAAAACTTCGACGTGCCTGCAACTGAAAACGGTGAAAGCTTCCTAAAATTATTAAAGTAAGAAACAGGGAATAATCAGACACCAAAAAAAGGAAGCACGTCCAGCTTTTTATTGTTCATTTGAGGCAAGTCGCTTAGCCGACCATTTTCTGGAACAATGTTAAAAGAGGATAGTTTGATAATATATATGGCGAGAATTAGATTTATTAATAAGAAATAGGAGGATTTTATGACAGACTTACAAGAAAAAATTCAACAGACGGCTAGTTACATCCAGGACAAAGGAGTTGCAGACGCTGCGTTTGGTTTGATCTTAGGATCTGGCTTGGGCGAATTGGCTGAAGAGATTGAAAACCCTGTAGTGATCCCGTACAATGAGATTCCACATTTCCCCGTTTCAACAGTGGTTGGTCATGCTGGACAATTAGTTTATGGCCGCTTGGCTGGTAAAAATGTTTTGGCGATGCAAGGTCGTTTCCATTACTATGAAGGAAATACGATGGAGACAGTGACTTACCCGGTTCGTGTCATGGCTGCGCTGGGTATCCATTCAGTGGTTGTGACAAATGCGGCTGGCGGTGTGAATGAAGGCTTCCAACCAGGGAATTTAATGCTGATCACAGACCATATTAATTTCATGGGAACGAATCCTTTGATTGGACCAAATGATGAAAATATGGGGCCACGCTTCCCAGATATGAGTGCGGCGTATACGAAGGACTATCAGGAAAAAGCACGGGAGGTTGCTGGAAAACTAGCAATCGGTTTGCAAGAAGGTGTTTATATGGGCTTCACTGGCCCAACGTATGAAACACCAGCAGAGATTCGCATGGCTCGTGCGATGGGTGCTGATGCTGTAGGCATGTCAACTGTTCCTGAAGTAATCGTAGCGGCACATAGCGGAATGAATGTTTTAGGCGTTTCTTGTATTACCAACTTAGCCGCTGGCATGCAGGCGAATTTGAATCATGCAGAAGTGGTGGAAACGACGGAACGTGTTAAGGAAGACTTCAAAAAATTGATCAAAGAAACATTGGCAGTTTTATAGAAAGTTTATTACTATAATAAACGTAATGAAAATCAATCCACTATTATGAGGAGGAATACAATGAGCGTTCATATCGAAGCGAAACAAGGGGAGATCGCAGATAAAATTTTGCTGCCGGGAGATCCGTTGCGGGCAAAATTTATCGCGGAGAATTTTTTAGAGGATGCGAAATGCTATAACAACGTGCGCGGGATGTTAGGTTATACAGGAACTTATAAAGGTGAGCGCGTTTCCGTTCAAGGTACAGGAATGGGGATGCCATCTGCTGGGATCTATGCACAAGAGCTGATCCAATCTTATGGTGTGAAAAAATTGATTCGTGTAGGAACTTGCGGAGCGTTGTCAGAGGACGTGCATGTTCGTGACTTGATTATTGCTCAAGGTGCAGTGACAAGTTCATCAATGGTGAAGAAACATTTCCCAGACTTCCACTTTGCACCGATCGCTGATTTTGATCTGATGATGAAGGCCTATGAAGTGGCGAAGGAAAAAGACTTTATCACTCATGTTGGAAATGTGTTGTCAGAAGATACCTTCTACAAGGATGATTTAGCACCAACCTTCAAATTAGCGGAATACGGTGTCTTAGGTGTTGAAATGGAAGCAGCGATCCTATATTACTTGGGTGCGAAATTCAATGTTCAAGCACTAGGCATCATGACAGTCAGCGACCATATGGTGACTGGCGAAGAAACAACTTCGGAAGAACGCCAAAATACGTTTAAAGACATGATGTATGTTGGATTAGAAACGCTTATTGCTTAAGAAATCAGGGCTGCGGCCCTGATTTTTTTATATCATAAGAATGCCTTTCCTATGAAAAACGCTCAGCGTCGGAGCATGGGAAAGGTCTTTTTGTATTTAAAAAGTTCATTCATCGGGGGTATGGTCCGCAAAAACAAAATATCATCATTTTTTTTGTTTTTGCGGACCATATCAATATTTTTCAGATCATGTAAGAATATGATCAAAGGAGATGAGCTATTTGAAAAAAATCAAAACAACCAAATTTATGTATGACATCGGAGCATTAGCGATCGTAAGAACGGAAACATTTGAACGGGCATCAGAAATTGCTGAGGGTTGTATTGCAGGGGGAGTTCCCATAATGGAAATGAGCTTCACTTTGAACAATGCAGGTGAGATTATTCAACAGTTGAAAGAAAAATACGGTGTCTCATTGTGTGTGGGAGCGGGCACGGTATTAGATTCCGAAACTGCGCGGTATGCAGTCATGAAAGGTGCAGACTTTATTATTTCTCCAAATTTTGATTTAGGTGTTGCACAAGTATGTAACCGCTATCAAATACCGTATGCACCGGGATGTACGAGTATCTCTGAAGCTGTAGAAGCGTTAAGTGCAGGCGCAGCATTCATCAAAGCTTTTCCAATTTCAGATTTTTATGGCAACCAATTGGTGAAAGTCTTTAAGACGCCGATTCCAGATATGCCGATCCTGGCTAGTGGTGGAATCACTTTAGACAATTTAGATCAATGGATGAAAAATGGGACAGATATTTGTGGTTTTGGCTCATTACTTACTAAGGGAACGTCAAAAGAGATCGAATACAACGCAAAAAGAATTTCGGAAATTATTTCAGAATATCGATAGAAAGAGGGAAGAAAATGATTGCATTAACTAGAGTGGATTTTCGATTGATTCATGGACAAGTAATTACACGGTGGCTTAAACAATGCGATATCAATGAGATCGTAACTGTAGATACAGAATTAAGCAAGGACGCTTTTATGCAGGACGTATTCAAAATGGCAGCTCCAAAAGGTGTGAAAATCAGTGTTTTATCTTCAGATGCTGCCGTTGAGTTACAACAAAAAGGAGGGTTAGATAAAAATCGCGTGTTGATGTTGTTCAAAAGTGTCAAAGAGCTTCACGAAACAGTGAGTAAAGGGCTGAAATTGGAGGAAATCCAAATTGGCGGATTAGGTGGAGGTCCAGGAAGGAAAGCAGTTAACAATGCCATTACTTTGGATCGTGCAGATGCGGATCAGCTTCTGGAATTGGAGAACAAGGGAATCAAAGTTTATTTCCAAACGACTCCAGACTATCCATCGGAAACGTTACAGAATGCGGTGGCAAAACTATAAAATGAAAAGGAGATTATTATGGTTATTCAATCAGCGTTAGTAGGTTTAATCTATTGGATTGCAATGGGAAGGGCGCAGTACTTCTTTTCCTTTGCTTTTCGAAAACCGGTTGTTTTAGGTGTATTTATCGGGTTGGTATTTGGTGATGTTCAACAAGGTCTTTTGTATGGTGCAACGATTCAATTGATTTACATGGGGGGGATTGAAGCTGGAGGAAATATTCCGAGTGACCAAGCCTTAGCTGCCTGTATCGCTATTCCCGCGGCTTTGCTAAGTAATTTGGACGCAAATGCGGCCGTAGCTTTAGCTGTTCCGTTTGGTGTACTTGGGGTTTTGATCAACAATGTCCGCCGTACGTTCAACTCTTTTTACAATACACGTGCGGATAAATTAATTGAAGAAGGTAAATATGATCAGCTTTCCTTGTACTCCTTCTTGATTCCGTGGTTGACTAATGGTGTCTTGTATTTTACGCCAGTATTTATTTCCACTTTATTTGGCGCCAATGTCGTTAAAGCCTTTATTAATGTTATTCCTGAGTGGTTGATGAACGGACTTTCTAATGCTGGCGCGATGCTTCCGGCTTTAGGTTTTGCCTTGACATTAGTTGTAATGGGTAAAAAGCAATATTTACCATTCTTTGTTTTAGGTTTCTTTGCATATTCAGTTATGGGTTTCTCCATGCTGACAGGAGCAGTCTTTGCTGTATGTATTGCAATGATCAGCTCTCTATATAAACAAACTTCTGATGAGGAGGAATACGCATGAGCGAAGTAAGCGCAGTTTCAGAAAAAAAAGTTACCAGGATGGACTTGTTTAAGGCCTGGTGGAAATGGACGTTAGCAGTAGAAGTTCCCGTAAGTTTTGACCGTATGCAAGCATTGGCTTTCAGCTATTCATTGAATAAAATTTTGCAAAAAATCTACAAGGATGATCCTGATGAAATGCAGGAGTCGATGAAGCGTCATGTTCAAATGTTCAATACCAACTGTGACTGGGGAAGTGTGATTCACGGGATTATTATTTCATTAGAAGAACAGCGAGCGATGGGGAATGAAGAGATCACGCCTGAAATGATGGAGTCGCTAAAAATCGGTTTGATGGGACCATTAGCTGGGATCGGTGATAGCGTGGATCAAGGAATCGTCGCAACTATTCCATTAGCGATTTTTGTTCCAATGGCGTTAGAGGGATCTGTGCTAGCAGCTTTTATTCCAGGTTTGATTTATCTTGTTTGGTCCTATGGCTGGTCTTGGTTCTTATTTAACAAAGGCTATTCATTAGGTAAAAACTCAGTTATGACAATTCTGCAATCGGGTGCGATCAAAAAAGTCATCGATATTGCTAGTATCGTTGGTTTATTCATGATTGGCTGTTTGTCGGCGGCGTATGTAAAATTCGAAACGATTTTGGAGTTTGCCAACAACACGGAAAAAGTTTCTGTACAGGAAATTTTAAATGGGATGCTGCCAAACCTTTTGCCTTTCTGTTTAGTGATGGCGATGTATTTCTACATCATCAAAAAAGGTCCAAAGTATTTGAACATTATTCTGGTAACGATGGCTGTTGCGATCTTACTGACGTTCTTAAAGATCATTTAAAGGGGGAATTAGATGAAGGTGCTGATAACCCCACGAGGATTTGCTTCTTATGGGTTAGATCAAATAGAAAAAATGCGCGAAGCTGGTTTAGAAGTTCATTACAACGATACAGGCTTGGCTTATACACCAGAAGAATTTGCTAGGTTAGCGAAGGATGCGGACGCCATTATTGTTGGTGTAGATAAAATGGATCAGGTATTGATTGACCAATGTCCGAAGCTAAAAGCAATCTGTAAATTTGGTGTAGGGACAGACAATATAGATGTCACGTACGCTGAAAATAAAAATATTTTCGTAGGAAGAACGGTGGGTTCTAATTCGAATGCAGTAGCGGAGCATGTGATGAGCCTAATCTATTGTGAGTCAAAAAATCTATGGCCGACGATTCGTAATGTGAAAAATCATGGATGGGAAAAACCGACTGGTTTAGAAGTACGTGAAAAGGTATTGGGGATTATTGGCTTTGGCGCGATTGGGAAATATCTTGCCAAACAAGCAGTAGGCGTAGGAATGACTGTCCAAGTAAATGATGTGTTCGATATTCCAACAGAAGTATTAGACGAGTACCAAGTTGAAAAAGTCGAATTGGGACATTTGCTGGAAAGTTCTGATTATATCTCGCTACACCTACCATTAATTAATGATACCAAAAATATGATCTCAACAAAAGAATTTAAAAAAATGAAAAATAGCGCGTGTCTATTGAATGCTGCTAGAGGCGGCATTGTGGAGGAGCAAGCCTTATATCAGGCGCTGAAAAATAAGGAAATCCGATCAGCATGTTTTGATGTTTTTAGCATGGAACCACCAGCGGAAGACGAGCCGCTATTGGCGCTGGATAACTTCTTACTGACATCACACACTGGCGCGCGAACGGTGGAGTCGGAAAAAAGAACCTGCGAGTATTCTGCAAGGATTATTATGGAACAGCTGCAGGTACAGTAGCTGAAGGAAAAGAGGAAACGAATAATGTCTAAACTAAATATTATTGTAGCGACACATGGACGTTTTGGTGAAGAGCTGGTCAAATCAGCAGAAATGATCATTGGTCCGACTGAGAATATTTATAATCTGTCCTTGCTTCCTGAGAAGTCATTTGAAGATTTTCTGCAAGAAGCAAAAGAGTTGTTTGAAAAAATTGAAGGGCCGACAATCGGATTGGTCGATTTATTTGGTGGAACACCATCGAATGTTTTAACGGCTCTGACTAGGCACTATGATCATAAGGTATTGAGCGGTGTAAATTTGCCTGTTCTTATTGATCTATATATGAAAGCGATGACTTTGGAGCGAATCGAGTTGGAAACGATCATTCAAGAAGAGTTTAAAGTATTTAATGAGAGTATGATTTTGACCAATGAGCGATTAGAAGTATAGAGAGAAAGTAGGCGGAAAAGGAATGTTTGAAGGCATCATAACTCCCATTGTAACTCCTATTAAAAGGGACGCATATGAGAGCTTAAATATTGAAGCAATGAAACAGTTAGTTGACCATTTGATTGAAAAGGGCGTTTCTGGCATTTTTCCTTTGGGAAGCAATGGTGAATTTCATGTTTTAGCCGATGAAGAAAAAATGACTTTTTCTAAAGCAGTGATTGATCATGTTAATAAAAGAGTCCCGGTATATATTGGAACAGGCGCCTGTTCGACGAAAGAGACCATCCGCCTATCAAAGCACGCGGAGTCTTTAGGTGCTGATGCCTTATCAGTCATAACACCTTATTTTTTAAAGCCAACAGATGAAGAATTGATTCAGCACTATACTCAGGTGGCTGAAAGTGTACAGATTCCAATAATCTTGTATAACATTCCAAAGGCTACAGGCGTGAATATTTCTGCGGATGTATTGAAGGCATTGATCGAGGTTGAAAATATTAGAGGAATTAAGGATAGCAGCGGTGATTTAGATAATCTTCGAAGCTACATTGAAGTGACAAAGGGAACAAATGTAACCGTACTAGTCGGATCAGATTCAAAAATCTTGGCTGGTTACCAGATGGGAGCGACAGGAGCCATTGCGGGAACCAGTAATGTAATTACAGAAACACTTGTCGGATTAGATAAGGCTTATCGTTCAGGCAAACTGGAAGAAGCTCAAAAGTTCCAGCAGGACATCGAGGAATTAAGAAAAGTATTGCCTTTAGGGACAGTACCTTCAGTACTAAAACGGGCAATAGAATTAGCGAGAATCGCTGAAGTAGGACCTGCTAAATTACCAGTAAATGAAGTCAACGAACAGACAGAAGTAAAAATCAAAAAGATGCTTTCGTATTATCACTTGTAAAAAGAATGTAGTTGAGCTGGGTTTTGGACAATGAATGTGACTAAAAAATTATATGGTATATTTAGATCAAAATAGAATTTTTGGTGATCAAAATGAAACTAGGGAAAATTTTTAAAGAGTTCATCCATGTAGTTCAAGAAAACCCCGACTACATCATTGGGTTACTGAACGAAAAAGGTAGGATAATCTCTTGCAGTTTAGAAGAAAAGATTAATGAATTCGTGTCAATCGATGAAAAAGCTCCAGATCATCGAACATATAAAATCGTTGTGTCCAATCATCAGTATGGTTATTTGTGGATAAGTGGCCCAACTCAGGCCATTGATATGGTAGGTAAATTGCTTTTTGATTCCTTGAAGACCCGTATCCAGTACGAGCTAAATCAAAAATCCGCAAAAGAAATTTTATCTGTGGATGATAAATTAATCAAGGAATTTTTGAACGGGGAACAAGCCAACTACAGATACATGGAAGAGCTGATGGCGAAGATCAACTTTGACCGTTCACTTCCACGCATACCGATTTATATTTTTAGTGATGAGAAGTTTGATAAGGAAGAAATCACTGGCTTGAAATATAAAATCAATGATAAAAATACAATCTATTCTTTATTGAATCCCAAAAGTCTGCTGATTTATAAATCGATAGTTGAGAGAAATGAGAAAAGCACTACAGCGGATTTGAATGAGTTTATACACGAAATGGTCGAGTGGGGGTTGTCTGATTGTTATTATGCTGTGGGAACACTTCAAGTAGATGCTGATTTGTACAATTTCAGCTATCAGAATTGTCTATGGCTGCGGGATAATGTTTCTTTAATAAAGGACAAGCCAGTCTATTTTGAAGACCACTTATTTTCGTACTTTACAACAAACACTTCAAGAAGACTGACGGCGAATGTTTTTGATTATTATAAAATAAAAGCAAAGCAGTTGGATGTTGATGAATTTATTCAAGTCGTTGACCAGCTTTACGTGAATGATTTTAGTGTGAAAAAAACCTCTGAACGATTGTTTTTGCACAAAAATACACTGTTGTACAAAATAAAACGTTATGAAGAATTATTCAATTTAGATATTCGAGGAAGCTTCCAAGGGAAAATGATGGTTTATTGTTTGGCGACTTTCTTAAAAAGTCAAAGTAGAAAGCAAGTAGGTGAAAAGTGATGGGTGTGAAAATCAAATTAGTTCGTGTAGATAATCGATTGCTGCATGCAACAGTAGCTTTGAATTGGAATAGCTTTGTGAATGCCAACTTCATCGCTGTAGTTGATCCTACTCATGTCGATGATCCGTTTCTTGCAAAGGTTTTACAGCTTAGTTTCCCAAAAAAGAAAGGCGTCGGAATTTTTTCAGTTGATCAATTGATTGAATTTTTACAAAAAGATCGGGAAGAAAAATGCAATTTAATGATCATTTTTAAGGATTTGGAAGTATTAAAAGAGGCGATCGATAAAGGGTTCGAGACGGCAGAGGTACAGATTCCGTACCCTGCCAGCAGAGTAATGATTAAGCAATTGGATGCTTACTATAGTTCTGAAGAGATTGAGACGATTCGATATGTACAGAGTAAAGGCACCAAGTTTTTCTTGCAAACTGCTCCGTATGATTCAAAAGACTATTCTATCTTCAAACAAATAAAGAAAGATGGTTAACTATGATAGAAAAATTTGAACAAACGATAAAGAATGAAGTCACCGAACTGTTCGATACATTGGATTATCAAGCATTAAATGATGGAAAGACGATGATTCTGACTTCTGAAAAAGAAGGAGGTCGTGTCCATGTAACAGGAATCGGCAAACCGTCATATGTATCAGGATATATTGCCTCGTTGCTTTCATCTACAGGTACGCCAGCCTATTTTCTTGATGGAACAGAAGCTGTGCACGGTTCAAGTGGACAAGTCAAAGCAGGAGATGTAGTAATTGCAATCTCTAATAGTGGAGAGACAGAAGAACTATTATATACAATTCGAACCGTAAGAGCGAACGGTGCGAAAATCATCGGTGTATCTAAAAGTCGGGGATCTTCATTAAGTCAGTTGTCAGATGTTTGCTTATGTACAAGTACTAAAGAAGAGGGCGATGATTTAAACAAGCCACCGCGTGCCTCGATTATTAAGCAGACTTTGCTACTGCAGAGCTTGTCGATCCTCCTGCAAAATGAACGGAAGTTAAGTCCTAGTGATTATGTCGCTTGGCATCCAGGTGGGGCGATTGGTGAATCGTTAGGCGCATAAAAGGGAGCATTCAGTGATATCGCTGGATGCTTTTTTAGATTAGGATATCCGTACGTGTAGTGAAGGGCACCTAGTCTATAAAAAATGAAATAAACAGGAGGGCAAAATGATTAAAGCGGTTGTGTTTGATTTGGATGATACCTTATATCAACAAGAAGTTCCTTTTACTAAAGCGATAAAAAAAGTATTCCCACAATTTATAAAGGAAGATTTGACTGATCTTTTTAAATTGTTTCGGACAATCAGCGATCATCTCTATGAGCAGACGAAACAAAAAGATGCTGAAACTGTGCGGGCATTGAACTATCAGCGGTTATCAAAAGCGATGGAGGAAATCTTTAGGATTCAGTTAACTGAGTCGTTGGTTGATTCTTTTGAAGCAGAATATACTCAGCAATTACAGCAGATTTGTTTAACTGACTCGCTGAAAAGTGTTTTACAGGATATGGCGGAGAATTATGAACTAGGTATTATTACGAATGGTTACACCAAACGACAAAATTTGAAGTTGAACGCACTTGAAATTAACAAGATTATCCCATTCGAAAATATCCTAATTTCGGAAAATGTAGGTATCGAAAAACCGGATCGACGGCTATTTGATCAAATGGCTCAAATATTAAAAAATGAACCGAAAGAGCTTCTCTACATCGGAGATAGTTATAAAAACGATGTGCTCGGAGCGAAGCAAGCGGGATGGCAGACATGGTGGTTTAATCATCAGCAAAGAAAAATCCCTAAAGGAGGAGCAGAAATATATGATAAAGAAATCCAACATTTTGACGAGTTAGCTAAAGAATTAACGCTCCTTTTTAATTTGAAAAAAGAATGCTAGTACTAATAGTTTAAGCGTGTTTATTTACCTCTTGATTCTTTATTCGTTACAATGAGCTAGAAGAATAGACGATGGAGGCTCAAAAATGAAACTTGTTGTACGAAAACGCATGGTAGGGAATATTCCTTTGCTGGAGGTTGTTGCGGAAGATAAAATTTATGAACCGCTGCCCTTAATCATTTATTATCATGGCTGGCAAATGGCTAAGGAGTTGGTGCTGACACAAGGGCGGAAGCTGGCGGCAAAGAATTTTCGGGTCTTGTTGCCAGACGCGGCGAATCACGGCGAACGTAAAACGAAAACTTCGGAGATTCCTTCGCTGACTTTTTGGGATAGCATCCAAACAAATCTATACGAGTTTGGTTATCTGATCGATTATTTTGAAAATCTTGGATTGGTGATGGGACAAATTGGCGTCGGGGGGATCTCAATGGGGGGAATCACGACCTGCATGCTGTTGACGCAGCATCCGGAGATTAATGTCGCTGCTTGTGTGATGGGGTCTCCCGCACCAATCAGTTATCGGGACCGAATCAGTATGCATGCTGGCGAGTTAGGTTTTTATTTACCAAAGGATTATCATCAGCTGACTTCCTGGCTGGAGAACTATGACCTATCGTTAACACCGAAAAAAGTAGCGGGACGCCCATTATTTTTCTGGCATGGGACAAAGGATGAAAAGGTTCCTTACCAGCACACGTCTGACTTTGTCGAAGCGAACCAGCAGGATAATATTACTTTCATCAGTGCGGAGGAACGACATTTCGTCCAGATCGCTACGATGGATCAGATCACGGAATTTTTTGCAGATCATTTGCGGAACTGATTCTTTTGAAGGAAACCGTCTACTAATCGGTCAAATCTGGCAAAATCAAGTGAAGTTGGTTTCATTCTATAAAAATTTGGCTTATGATAAATGAATAGAAGAGAACAGGGAGGAAATTTTTAATGGAGAATTTTGATTTTCATGTCACGACAGATATCCGCTTTGGGAAAGATCGTTTGGCTGAGCTGCCGGAAGTATTGAACCAATTTGGCAAACGAGTGCTGATCGTTTATGGCGGCGGAAGCATTAAGAAGATCGGTTTATACGATAAGGTGATGGAGCAGCTGAAGGCGAATGGCAATGAAGTCTTTGAACTAGCTGGCGTGGAACCAAATCCGCGGATTGAAACGGTGCGTCGCGGTGCTGAGATTTGCCGGAAAGAAAATGTCGATGTGGTTTTAGCAGTCGGCGGCGGTTCAACGATCGATTGTGCGAAGGTCGTAGCGGCGGCTACAAAATTTGATGGGGATGCTTGGGATTTAGTACTGCAACGTCGTAAATATCAAGGCGGGGCATTGCCATTAGTGACGATCTTGACTCTTGCTGCAACCGGCAGTGAAATGAACAGTGGGGCTGTGATTTCCAATCTTTCAACACATCAAAAATTAGGGACCGGCAGTAAAGCGATGCTGCCTAAAGTTTCTTTCTTAGATCCGCAAAATACCTTCAGTGTCAATAAATATCAAACTGCTGCAGGCTCTGCGGATATCATGAGCCATTTGATCGAAAACTATTTCAAACGCACAGAAGGAACAGACGTACAGGATTCTGTGTCGGAAGGCTTGATGCGTTCCGTAATCAAAAATTGTCCGATCGCATTGAACTATCCGGAAGATTATGATGCTCGTGCCAACTTGATGTGGGCTAGTACGCTGGCCTTAAATGGCTTGACTGGAAACGGCAAGCCAGGTGCTTGGTCGTGTCATCCGATGGAGCATGAGTTAAGTGCTTTTTACGATATTACTCATGGTGTCGGTTTGGCGATCTTGACACCGCGTTGGATGGAATATGCCTTAAATGATGAGACAGTCGATAAATTCGCAAACTTCGCATGGAATGTCTGGAATGTTGAAGAGAAAGTTCCGATGCTGGCGGCCCGCATCGGTATCCAAAAATTATACGACTATTTTAAAGCTTGCGGTATTCCGATGACGTTGCCTGAAGTCGGCATTGATGAGGAAAAATTTGACGCAATGGCGAAGCAAGCCGTTGATCACAGCACGATCAAAACGGATGCCTTTGTTCCGTTGGACGAAGCAGCAGTCAAAGAAATCTATACAGCGTGTCTGACAGAAAGCACTTTTGAATAACAGAACGGCGACTCATGACGAGTCGCCGTTTTTATTTGGCATAATAAAATGTAAAATCCGAGCAAGTGTTTTTTGCAGGATCTCTGAAACTTTTGGATGGGACAGAAGATAAGTGATAAAGACGCTGCCAGCCACTAAGAGAGCCAAATGAAGTGCCGGATTTTTTTCGAATTGTGTGAATTCTACTAAGGGCGACACTAGATAGACATGGAGCAGATAGATCGCCAAGGTCCGCTGTCCCCATTTTGTGAAAAAATGCGGCTTGTTGTTGACCAGGGCCAGAAAAACAAAGATAAACGCAAATCCTATCACGTATAAAAAGATAATCGTTAACAGGTTTTGCAGTAAAGGAACAGGAAAGAAAGCATAAGCCCGATCCCGCCATAAAAGCTCCGGCGGCAAATTGTTTTTTGTCCAAAAATAGGCATTCACGATCCCAAAGATAATGATGCCAAAGCTGATAGCCTTTCTAAAAGGAACCTTGCGGATGCGGGCAACATGATCTGGTGTGGTGAAATAGCCGGCTAAGAAATAGGGCAGGAAGCCCAAGGTTCGAGCCATTGCCATATACGTTCCAAACTCAGTCAGGAAACCCGAAAAAATCCCGACAATAAAGCTTAAAATTAAGATTCTTCGTACTTTTACGAGGTCTGGTAGCAATAAACGCCAGATAAACATACAATATAAGTACCAAAGGGTCCAACCCGGACTCAGGATCATGAATTGATCGATTTTACCGATAGCCAGCATGATCAGCGTTAAAATTAGATTTAACAGCAGATAAGGCACTAGGAAGGTTTCCACCGCAGTGGAGCGGCCTTTGGCTAATTTTTTTGAGAAATAACCAGAAATAAAGATAAAAACGGGCATATGGAATAGGTAGATAAAGACGTAGAGAAACTCTCCGATCTTGTTATCTAAACGAAAATATTCCAATGCGTGTCCTAAGACCACGAGCAAAATCAAGATTCCCCGAATATTGTCGAAAAGGTATTCGCGATTCGGTTTTGTGATTGTGGACACCTCCTTCAGATTCCGTTATGCTTAAGAAGCAGACTATGATGGTCTACTTTGTCTATTGTAGCATGAAAAGTCGAGTTCTATGGGATTATCTTGGAATTATTTGGAGGATACAGCGATGCGCTATTCAGCGAAATTTGTCAAAAATGTTTTTAAAGTGATCAATATGAAAAAACTTGTAGGGGCAACGATGGTCGCTCCGCCAAAGCGGCGACGCCTAATTACTCGTCAGCTTTCTCAAACGGATATCCCACAAAAAATCACAGAGATCGATGGGCATCAGTTGATCACGTTATTTCCCGGACACCCGACGAAGCGCCATGTGTTCTATCTGCATGGGGGCGGTTATGCATTAGAGGCTTCCCCGTTTCATAAAGAGATCCAAGAACGGTTCGTTAAGCGCTATAATCTAAAAGTTAGTTACTTTGATTATCCTCTGGCACCGGAAAATACGGCGGAGAAAACCGTGCCTTTAACGGAGATGGCCTTTAGACAATTAACTTATTTGTATCCGGATGACTGCTTTTTCTTGTTTGGTGATTCCGCAGGCGGCGGCTTGGCAATGAGTTTGGCTCAGCATCTGCGCAATATTGCTCTGCCGAAACGCCCAAAAAAAATGGCATTGGCGTCACCCTGGCTGGATGCTTCCTTAAGCGACCCGCGTTCACAGGAGCTTCAAGAAAAGGACGTCCTGTTGGAAAAAGATCTGTTAGCTGAAGCAGGCGAGAACTATGCCGGCGAGCTGCCTTTAACAGACCCAATGGTTTCACCTATCTACGGAAATTTCGATGATTTGGGTGAATTATTGGTAGTGGCAGGAACAGATGAAATTCTGTATCCGGATGTATTACGTCTAAAGGATCGGATCAAGCGCAGTCAGAAAACAACCATGCATTTGGAAGTGGTAGAAGGCATGATGCATGATTTTGTCGTTTACCCATTGAAAGAATCGCTCCCGTATGTTGATCAAATCGGGGAGTTTTACCAGTAATGACTGCTTCATGTTAGGAGCAATACACTTGATAGGAGGGGAAGGATGGCACAAAAATCACGTTCACGCGCACCATGGCAGCAGAAGGTAATCCAAATACTGCCTGTCATTGGTTTAGCGGCGTTTGTTTTTATATTGATCTACACACGACGCTCCGGGATGTTTAGCTCGGTAGCGGATCTGCAACATTTTATCAGGAATTTTGGTAACTTTGCTATTGCAGCCTTCATCGTCGTGCAAGCGATCCAGCCGATCATTCCTTTTCTGCCTGGTGGGATTGCGACGATTGTTGGAATGCTGATGTTTGGCAATATTCCTGGGATTATATATAGTTATATTGGACTGGTGATAGGAGAAATCGGCCTGTTCTTATTGGTACGACGCTTTGGTCCAAAGTTTGCCCGTCTTGTTTTGTCTGAGAAGAATTTTCAAAAATTTGAAGCGACTTTACAGGGGCATACACAGGACATCAAGAAATTGTTGATCATCTGCTTCATTTTTCCATTCTTACCAGACGACCTGACGTGTCTGGTGGCGGGAATGACCGATCTTTCTTTTCGGGAGTACCTGAAGATCATTTTGCTATTTAAGCTTTGGTCTGTGGGAGCATATGGCTACTTCTGTCTGTTTGTCTTGAACAAAACGTTGACTGGTATGTAGAATAATCAAGAAAGAGAACTGATTTTTTTTAAATCAGTTCTTTATTATAGTGTTTGGGAGGAAATAGCATGATTCGTTATGGGATTTTAAGTACCGCACAAGTGGTTCCGCGTTTTGTGGCGGGAGTAAAAGAGAGTAAGGAAGGCATCGTTTCAGCGATCGCCTCGCGAGGAATCGAAAAGGCCCAAAAAATGGCGCAGGAATTAGATATTCCCAATGCTTTTGGCAGCTATGAAGAGCTGTGTCAAAGCGAAGATGTCGATATCGTGTATGTGGCGGTCTATAATAAGGCACATTATGAAGCGGCAAAATTGGCATTATTGAATCATAAGCATGTTTTGTTGGAAAAGCCTTTTACTATGACGCTTGCACAAGCAGAAGAGCTATTTGCGATCGCCGAAGAACGCAAGCTGTTCTTGATGGAAGCTCAAAAAGCTCTTTTTTTGCCAATCACCCATCAAATTCAGCAAATCATTCAAGCGGGAAAAATCGGTGCCGTTCGATGGTTGGACTCGGTAACGGCGTATCCCAACATTGATCATATTTCTTGGTTTCGTGATCTGAGTGCGGGTGGCGGTATCTTTCGCGGTGCGGGAACCTATCCGTTAGAATACATGCAGCATTTACTAAAGGCCTCGCCAGCTGAGTTCAAGGGAACATTGACTTTTCCAGAAGGGCAATCGGATGCTCAGGCACAAGTAACATTGAGCTTTCCCAATGGCGTGTTGGGCACCATCTTTTTGACGGTTGATTTAGATTTACCCAAACAGATGATTATTTATGGGGACAAGGGCAAAATCATTGTTCCTGATTTTTGGAAGACGGACACTGCTGAGATTGAGTATCGGGATGGCCAGCGGGAAACATTGCACAGCAGCCAGAACAGCGAATTTGTTTTTGAAGTGGATCATGTGAATGCGTGTTTGAAGCAAGGACGGCTAGAAAGTCCAGTTGTCACAAAGGAGCTGACCTTAAAAACAGTAGCGATGACTGAAGCAATCTATAAAAGCAATCTATAAAAACAATCAAAAGTGATTGTCAAAGGCTACATGGATGTGCTATAGTTTGTCTCATGCGACGAGTCGAGTGGATCTGAAAAATGATCCTTCGATACCAGAGGCACAATGACGCAAGTCACCTGTCGGATTTCAGGGTGTCGGAAAGAAGCTTAGTGGACGAAGAACCTTTCTATCAAATTTTTGATACTGGTGAACCCCTCTTAGAATTTATTCTAAGAGGGGTTTTTTCATATCTACTATTCTGCTAAACATCTTGTTCAAAAATAAAGGATTCTGCTCAAATGCAATACATTACAAAAAGCAGAACTGGCAGCTAGCTCAGTATAGAGGAGATTTTTTAGAACCAAAAAAATTTATTTTCGTACGCCTACCATTTTTCTAATCACGCTAAAGTATGAAGAAAAACTGGCAAAAAAAAAGACGATCGAATATGTCGGTCGATCGTCTTTGTCAGTTAGTTTTTAATTTTGGAAAGAGAAACTAACTGAGGACAGTATAGCATAAAAGCAGTTTTTACTTTCGAGGACATTTATCGGCCAAGCGGCAGTTTAGCCGGCTCATTCTCTGAAATGAACAAAAAGTTAGATTTATGCTCTGAAACTGTGCGTAATTTTAGTTTAATTGCGGCTGTTTATTTTTTTGAATCATGATTTTTCGAACCATCGCTTGAAAATTTTTCAAGTCTTCATACTTGTCTTTGCACTCCAAAAAGAGGATCGGCTTGTTTTTACTATTTTGGACTGGGAAGAATTTATTGGTACTGATGATCAAATCGACGGATTCATCTGCCAGTAAAAAACGATTAGGATCAACAAAGTTCAATTTGACTAGACCGCCAGTACTTTTCGTAAAGAATTTTTTTAGCCAAATAGAATTGAACTCGCCCTTTGAATCGTCGATGAAGATCGATAATTCGTATTCTGTCATAAATTCATTGGCGATGCTCAAGGCCGCGTAAAGAAAGATCGCGTAGTCAAGCTGGGAATAGATCAAACTATTTCGCGGACAAATGGATTCAAAACGCAGGCGTAGGTTTTCTTGGACGATTGCCATGTCCTCGGGATAAAGATTGTAATGCTCACCGATCGGTACATAGTTGTAAAAGCTTTTGAATAATAGTCGTGTGTGAATGACATACAGTTCCTTTTCCAACTCCTCATAGTCAAATTGGAAGTGGTTAAAGAGCAGGCCAATATTCTGAAAGAAAAATTGATTGGCTTGATAAATATTGGAGTCGATTTCTTTGTGGTACTTTTTAAGCGCTTGATAGAATTTATTGTTTCGATAAAAGACCATTTTTGATTGTAGGAATAATAGCATAAAGCACAATTCATCTTTGAAATTTGGATAGGCCAGCACATTTTCTTCAGTAATAAAATCGAAATGCTGGACGAATTCGTTCCCAATGAGGATCGACTCGATCGGCAGTTCATTGTTTTTGATCTTTTGATCAGCTAAATAGCGAATCAGTGTAATGTCTACTAGATAGTCATATTGAACCTTGGTGATGGGATCGATTTGATCAGCTAATAAAAAACTAAGCTTCTCAAAAATAAAATTTTTCTCTGGTGAGTTTTCAATATTGAAGGGGTGACCATAACCGCCGTACAGCTGCCAAAAGAAACTCAAAAAGAACAGGCGAATGGTTGGCTCCAGCCCGGATAATACTAGCTCGCCATTTCGGATATGAAGATCGATATTCGCTTCTTTAAGGAAATCCCGGACCTCATACACATCCTTTTTCAAGGTCGAATAGCTTAAATTATAGGTATCCATCAAAGAATCCATGGTATTTTCTTTGTTTAGCAGCAGACCTTCAAGCAGGTCGATCTTGATGGAAATATGATAGATGGCTAAGGATAATTCTTTATTTTCAGCGTAGCTGCTTTGAATGATTTGGTAGCTTCGATCTGAGAGAACAAGAGGGGCAGAGCCGATTCGTTTGCCCACCTCATCGGACAGTACCGTTAAGCGGTCCAAATATTTTAATGTCGTTCGTTTCTCAAAGCCGACCTGCTCTGAGATTTCATTGATATCGTGGAAGCCGGGATTCTCTTTTAAATAGGTGAAAATAGCGAAAAGCGCCTGACTTTCAAAATCCAATAATACATCAATGCTCATGAATGAACACTCCTTTTTCATAATAGGGATTCATTTTTAATAGATAGAACTCGTCTGATTTTCATGCCGCATACCATTTTCTTCACAGGCGAAAACGGACCGATTGGCATCCTCCAAGTTCAACAGTATAAGGGGACAGCATTAAAGGAGGACTAAGGACTATGTGAAAGTTGATTTAGAGATGTCTGCGAGGATTCTCTTTTTTTTAGGCTTTATTTGTGAGGTCTATCATTTGCTGCAAAAAAAGGGACGGTTTGTTCCAAAAATTTGCGGTGATTTGCTGCACAATTCAGACCTTTTTCTTTTTTTCTTAAAAAGCGTTTTTATATTGTGAGAAAAGACGAGAGAAAGTGGCGATGAATAAAGGGTTTCTGCCATTATGATGGGAGTATTTCTTTTAATAAACCTTCTAATAGAGGGCTGAAACACGGTTTGACTTTGATTTATATAAGGCTAATATGATGGCTGTAGTTCGGAAGTGCGCACTTCGATTGCAATGAATTTAAAGGATGTGTCACAAATGAATAACGAAGAGAAGACCACCTCTTTAAGCGATCATAACCAGCTTACAGGTGTTCAATTGTTCTCAATGACTACTTCAATGGTCATGACTGTCTACGGGTTTGCGGCTTTTGCTAAACAAGGACCAACAGCTTTGTTCTTCCTATTTTTAGCAGGTATTCTATGGTTTATTCCCGTAACACGTTCCGCTGGTGAAATGGCTTCGATCGATGGTTGGAGCAAAGGCGGGATCTTTACTTGGGGACGTCACATGTTAGGGGAACGTCTTGGTTGGTCAGCACTATTTTATCAATGGATCCATATTACTGTTGGTATGTGTACCATGATGTATTTCATCATTGGTTGTTTATCAATCACGTTCAATGTTCCAGTTATCAATACGAATCCATTGTTCAAATTCATCATTATGATGGTCATTTTGTGGGGCTTGATCTTCGCACAACAACGAGGAACAAAGATCACAGGGAAAATCGCGCAATGGAGTTTTACGATTGGTGTCATTATTCCAGTCTTTCTATTATTGTTTTTAACGATCACTTATTTGGTTAAGGGCAATCCAATGCTGATCAAAATCAATCCGCATACGATCCTGCCATCAAGCTGGAGCGGTAATGTATTAGTTGGATTTGTTCCATTTATCTTAGCCTTTGCGGGTGCTGAAGGATCAGCGACTCACGTAAAAGATTTAAAGAAACCTTCTGTTTATCCGAAAGTCATGATGGCTTTGGCGATTTGTGCGATTGCATCTGATATTATCGGAACAATCTCAATCGGAGCCACGATTCCAAACGCTAAAATCCAATTAAGTACAGGGATTGTTTATGCTTATGGGGCTTTGGTCCAACAATTTCCATGGATCAATGTTGTCTTTATTGAACGTTTAATTGGGCTATTACTTGCGATCGGAATCATCGGCGAAATCAGCAGCTGGGTCGTTGGACCAAATGCTGGGATGTATGAAGCGGCTAAAGAGGGGTATTTGCCAGAACGTTTCGCAAAAACGAATGCTTACGGCGTTGAAACGAATGTTATGGTCTTGCAAGGTGTGATCGTTTCGATCATGGCTGCACTATTGACTTTCGGTGCTGGCGGCGATAAATCAAATCTTTCATTCCAAACAGCGATGAGTTTGACCGTTGCATTGTATACCTTAATGTATATGCTGATGTTCGTTACTTATTTGGTTTTAGTATTCAAACATGACGATTTGAATCGGACATTCCGTGCCGCAAAATCAAAAGTAATGCGTGTCATCATGGGTGTTTTAGGTCTCGTTTTATCAGCTTTCGGGTTTATCGTAACATTCTTCCCGCCAGCTGCTTACAGTGCACAGCAAAAACATACGTACCTAACATTGTTGTTGACCGCGTTTGTTGTTGTTTTCTTCATTCCATTGATCATGTATCAATTCCATGGAAACTGGACACTTCATCATCATGATAAATCTGGAGATTTACATCACCAAGCTCATTAACAATAGTCAGATAAAATTACAAGGGGATTATCAATATGCATACAGATTATTTAGAAAGTTCATTTTTAGGAAGTAAAGAAGCTGCTCGCAGCATGCCTAAACAAGTGTTGCCTGATGAGGGTATGAACCCAGACACAGCCGAGACGCTCGTCAATCATATTCGTTTAAATGAAGCAAAGGCCGATCAAAACTTGGCAACATTTTGTACCACTCAAATGGAACCACAAGCGGACCGCTTAATGCTTGGATCACTTGAAACGAATGCGATTGACAAATCAGAATATCCAAAAACCACAGCAATGGAAAACTATTCAATTAGTATGATTGCACATATGTGGAATATTGGCGAAGGCAAAGAATTATACAAAGACTTCATCGGAACTTCAACAGTCGGTTCTTCAGAAGGTTGTATGCTAGGCGGTCTTGCTTTATTACACAGCTGGAAACACCGTGCCAAAGCAGCAGGTCTAGATATCGACAACTTGCATGAACACAAACCCAACTTAGTTATCATGTCTGCATTCCAAGTTGTATGGGAAAAATTCTGTACGTACTGGAATGTCGAGATGCGGGAAGTTCCAATGGATGAAAACCATATGTCATTAAATACGGACATCGTTATGGATTATGTGGATGAAAACACCATTGGTATCGTAGGAATCCAAGGGATTACTTACACCGGCGAAGTAGATGATATTCAAAAACTAGATGAACTTGTTTCTGAATACAACAAAACGGCACAACTACCAATTAAGATTCATGTCGACGCAGCATTTGGCGGCTTCTTCGCACCATTTGTTGATGGTTTCAAACCATGGGACTTCCGTTTGAAAAATGTAGCATCAATCAATGTTTCAGGGCATAAATACGGGATGGTTTATCCTGGGATTGGCTGGATTGTTTGGCGTGAAAATACGGAAGAATACTTACCATCAGAAATGCGTTTTGCTGTGCCTTACCTTGGCAGCAGCGTAGATTCAATCGCTATTAACTTCTCTCATAGCGGTGCACACATTGTTGCGCAGTACTACAATTTGATTCGTTTTGGCCGTGAAGGATTCACAGCTATTATGAACAATGTAAGAGAAGTATCAAAACGAATCAATACTGAATTAAAAGCGCTAGGTATTTTTGATATCATTAACGATGGGTCAAAATTACCAATCAACTGCTGGAAAATTGCGGATAATATCGAATTAACTTGGAATTTATACGATTTAGAAGACAAGTTGAAAGAATATGGCTGGCAAGTGCCTGCTTATCCACTTCCAAAAGATCTTGACGATGTTACCATCAGTCGGATCGTCGTTCGCCCAGCTATGACTATGGCTATCTGTGATGATTTCATCGATGATTTACATCGTGCAATTGACGATCTAAATAGTAATCATTTGATTCATCACGCATCTTAACCTATAATAGCATCTGTTATTAAAGCCCTGATAAAGTACCCTTTTTATTAGGGCTTTTAAACTGGAGGGAATCAAATTGAAAAAAGACAAAGTAGAAGTTACCGGCGATGTACGAGTGAGATACGCACCAAGTCCAACAGGTTTTTTACATTTAGGAAATGCGCAATCAGCGTTATTCAACTACCTGTTTGCTAAGCATTATAACGGCACTTGGGTTTTGCGAATCGAAGATACTGACTTGAAAAGAAATGTTCCGCATGGTGAAGAAAGCCAGATGGAGAATCTTCATTGGTTAGGTATCGACTGGGACGAAGGTCCGGATAAACCGAAAGTTGAATTTGCCCCTTACCACCAAAAAGATCGTGTGAACTTGTATCACAAATACGTACAGCAATTACTAGACGCAGGTCTTGCGTACCGCGACTATGCGACTGAAGAAGAATTGAAAGAATTACATGACCAACAAATCGAAGCCAAAATCGCCCCTCATTATGATGGACGCTGGTATGGCGCGACAGAAGAACAAATCAAACAAGCCGAAGCAGAAGGGCGTAAATCTACGGTTCGTCTGCATTTGCCTGAAAACCACGTGTATGGTTGGGACGACATGATCAAAGGTCGCGTGGAATTTAACTCAGACAATATCGGTGGAGATTTTATCATTGAAAAAAGCAACGGCATGGCCACTTATAATTTTGCCGTAGTGATCGACGACTACCTAATGAAGATGACACATGTTTTACGAGGGGATGACCATATTGCGAATACCCCAAAACAAATCGCCGTATACGAAGCACTAGGTATCCCACAACCGCTATTTGGTCATATCACACTGATCTATAGCTTGGATACCCATAAAAAATTAAGTAAACGGGACAAGAATACGCTGCAATTCATCAGCCAATACCGTAAATACGGCTATTTGAATGAAGCGCTGCTGAACTTTATTGCCTTTCTTGGCTGGTCACCAGTTGGAGAAAAAGAACTGTTCACTCGAGATGAATTGATCGAAGCCTATGATATCAACCGAATGTCAGCATCGCCTGCTTACTTCGACCAAAAGAAACTCGATTGGACAAATGCTGAATACATCAAAAAAACTTCTGTAGAAGAATTAACAAGACGGATCATGCTGTTAGTTGATGCCGCAGAAACAGAAGTAGCAGAACAATTAAAAGCCATCGGGATCGAAAATGACCTTGATTTTGTAAAAAAAGTCGTGGATATCTATCATACAGAAGCCAAGACTTTGATGACATTTATGGAAAAAATCTTGTTTATCAAAAATGCCAACCAAGTGACCTTCACTTATACCGACTTGGCAGAATTTGATAGCGAAAGTGTCAAACAAATTTTGACTGCAATGTCAGCAGAGTTGAAAAATGCGACAGCACCCGTGGACTATTCAGCAATTATATCCGCTGTTCAAAAATCGACTGAACAAAAAGGACGCAAGCTGTACATGCCATTGAATGTCGTATTCACCGACAGCAAATCTGCACCGCAAATCACAGATATTCTATCAGTAATGCCGAAGGATACCGTGCAGCATTTGATCGACAATGCATTGGCTTTTTTGAATAAATAAAGTAAAAAACTGCGATTCTCGTTGAGAGTCGCAGTTTTTTTGCCAGTCATTAGACTTTAAAATTTCAGATGCATTTGTTTCTGTTTAAAGATTTTTCCAATTAGAATTGAATGGTTCACTTCATCAATTCGATAAAAGAGTGCATAGCTTTGACCAATTAAGATTCGATACGTCGGAATATCAAAACTATATAAAGGAGAAATATCTTCATGCATTTTAGGAAATAGTTTTAATAATTCTAGTGAGCGATAAATTAATTGAACGAAGTGTTTGATTTTTTCTTCTGAAAGAAAAAGATCGTTTTCCCATTCTGAAATAAGCTGTATCAAACTATCTTTAAAAGAGACGGAATAAACGAGCTGATAAGACTCCATCATTCACCCCAACCATATTTGCCAAAGAGCGTAGTCATTTCTTCTTCAGAAACAGTATTATTTGTTTTAAACTCCGCAAAACTCTCTTCGATTAACGCACGATCTTTCTTTTTTGCGACTTCTTGGGCATCTAAGATGAAATAATTTCCCTCTTTTTTAACATCCAAGATATCTCCTTCATGTAATCCCCATTCTTTAGGAAAAATTCCCCCAACGGAATTTCCAATCTTTCGTACTTTGATTTTTCCCATTCAGATCACCTCTTTTTACGAAATTATAACATGTTATAACTATTTAAGGAAGTTATGATTATCTAGTTGCAACTCAAAAAAGGATTGATATGATGAGAATAGAGTCATTAATACGAAAGAGGTTACCAGTTTTACTTTCGACTTCAGTAGATTAGTAAAATGGTATCCGGAATGAAAATCAATCGATTTTAACTAAAATTGAACCATTACTATGAAAGAGGTGAGAGGATGATTGATCAGAGAGCGCTGTTTTTGTATCCGCAAAATCAGCGGGTCATTTTTCGGAATAGGGATTGTTTGTATGTGAAGCCGCATGCGGCATTGCAGCAGTATATCTCTAACTACACGCTGACTTTTCCGAAGAAACAGACGATTTCAGAAGAATACACGATCATTCCTCATGGCTGTGCAACGTTGACCGTTGCTCTGAAAAATCACGTATTCAGCAGTCGGCTATTTGGTCCGGCGACCAGGACAGCGTGTGTGGGCGACCAAGCAGGGACATTTGATCAAATAGTTATCGTGGAATTTCAACCGGCTGGGCTATATTCCTTTTTAGGTTTTAAGCAAAATGAAATTGTTGATCAGAACTTCTCCTTTGATGCAGTCCAGCCCAAGCTGAATCGAGCAATAGTGGAATTGTTGGAAACGACAGGAAGCGTTCAAGAGCTGTTGACTGGCATCGATCATTTATTTTTGCCGGCCATTTTAGCAGATTGTCCGCCAGAATTAAAGGCTGCAACAAAAACGATCATCCGTCAAACTGGGAATGTTTCTTTAAAGGAGTTGTCGAATACCGCATTCTACAGTGAACGGCATTTAACACGGCTGTTCAATGAGTATCTGGGAATGAGTACTAAAACCTTCTCCCGGCTGGTTCGGGTTAATCAAACGATTCGATTGCTGAATCAGCCGCAAGGAGATATTACTACGGCGTACGAAGCCGCTGGATACTATGATTTTTCTCATTTCAATCGCGATTTTAAGCTGGTAACAGGAAATACACCGCAGGCCTATCAGCAAAAGATGTCCGATTTTTACAGTGAAATCGCAAAGTTCTAAAGGTATAGTTGAGAAAAAGAAAGGCGAGTCGAGTAACGGCTCTGACGGGTGATAGCGATGAATTATAGCGGAATATTATTGGCAGTGAAAGATATGACAAAATCGAAGCAATTTTATGAAGGGGTCATGGAACAAAAAATAGCGATGGATTTGGATAATATCCATGTATCCTTTGAGAGCGGCTTTTCTTTGCAGGCCGATTATGAAGGGCTGCTTGGTGTTCCCTTGAATCCAAAGGAGCAGCCGGATAATTTCCAGCTTTATTTTGAAGTTGAGGATTTGGATAAGTGGGAAGAGACGCTTTCAAAAGTCGACGGCATCGAGTTTCTGCACCACAGCAAAGAGTATCCTTGGGGACAACGAGTGATGCGATTTTATGATTTTGACAAGTATATTGTGGAGGTCTCCGAAAGTATGGCAAGTGTCGTGAAGCGCTTCTTAGCTCAAGGGCTGTCAGTGGAAGAGACCGCTGAAAAAACAATGTTTCCAGTGGAATTTGTTCAACAGATTGGGACTGATTAGCAGCGAGTAAGGCTGGAAAAAGGTGCTGGGACCTGCGAAGGAAGTTGCAAGACACCAAAGATATGCGTAAAATGACCTTAATAAGAAAATTCTTTTGGAGGTAGTTGCAATGAATGAACATGATATCGTGCCGCCGATCCAGCCAAATGATTTTATCGATCCTGTAAAAAATGAACAGCAAGCGATGCAAAGCGTTACGCTTGAAGATAGACAGCAACATGTCGGGATCAAAGAAATCAAGAATAAGAACAATGAAGATATTCTGGTCGTAGTCGCTGAACCCAAACCTGTTTCGATCGATTTGGAAAAGGACCTATTGATGAAGGAAAAGCGACGGGACAAAGGAGTAATCGTCGACTGATCATTAAAGCTAGTATAAAAAACACGATCGCATGATTTTTGCGGTCGTGTTTTTGTTTAAATAAATAATGCTTTATAGAGTGCAATCGCTACGATTGAAGCAATGATTGGTGCTAAAACCGGCACCCAAGAATAGCTCCATTGTGAATCGCCTTTGTTTTTCAATGGCAATAAGGCATGCATGATCCGAGGGCCTAAATCACGAGCAGGATTCAAACCTGGTCCAGTTGGTCCGCCAAAGGATGCGACTAATGTCCAAACCAAAAACCCTAACGCTAAATGCGCTGTTCCCAAATTATCTTGGAAGAAGGGGGCTTTGGTAATGCCAAGTGCACCAAAGAATAAAATGAATGAGCCGAAGAACTCATTTACGAATCCGTTGAATTTAGAACCAACACTATTAATCGTTGAAAAGGTTCCTAAAACATGCAGCTTGTCTTCTGTTTGATCGTAATAAGGTTTGTAGCTGGCTACTACGACTAGTTGACCAACCATTGCGCCAAGAAATTGAACGACGATGTAAGGCAAAACTTCCGCCCAAGGGAACAGGCCGCTAACCGCTAAACCAATTGTAAACGCCGGGTTGATGTGGTTGCCGCTGATACCGCCAAAAATCATTGCAGGAATCATGACCCCGCATCCATAGCCTACGGCAATCAACATCCAGTCACTGCCGTAACCCTTTGTTCCTCTTAAATCAACATTGGCAACTGCGCCATTTCCCAGCATTACTAACAAAGCAGTCCCCAAGAACTCAGCTGCTAACCGAGTAGTCAGTGAATAATCCATAAAAACCTCCTAAGAATAATTGAAATGAAAATGTAAATGAAAATTTCATTTTATATCTTAAGCCCATTCTTTGTAATTAGCAAATGTTAACCTCAGAAAAGCGGAAAATTTCTATAAGAAATGACAACGCTGGTTATTCAAGCAGCTTCACACTGATTTTTAGCAAAATAAGTGATTAAACAAATCTGCATATCCTGAAGTTCACAGCAGGAGAGGATTGTTCTGAGGAGTTTGAACATAAAAAAATCCCGTTCAATTGAACGAGATTTCTAGTTTATTAACACGAGGTGGCGAAAGTTTGGATTGTTTTCAATCAGCTTATGCGCACCATAGAAATTTTTATCTGAAAAACCATTCAGCTGCGCTGTCAAAATCGATTTTAACTGATCCTTTTCCCATAAATAAACCAGCAGCTCCATGATTTTTCGTGAATACTCAATGCCTTCTTCGCTGGCAAAGGAAGTCTCCAAGAATTCTTCGCAGTAAAAGTTCAGATAGTCTGGATCAAAATTCTTGTTTTTCTTTTTAATGAAATGCAAGAGTAAAACACTGGCAGTATCCTTGAATTCAGCAAGGTGGTCGAAGCTTTTTTCCTTTTCGGTATCCAAGTTGATCACGTAGTCAACGGGTGTCATTTCAGCACCGTTCAGTTCTCTTGATAGATGCGTCGATTGTGAGAATACGACATCGGCGCCCATATTTTTGATCCAAATTTCTGAATTGTTTTTGTTGATCGTCGCCGCGACCTTCAAGCCAGCCCACTTAGCTAGTTGGATGATGGTGGCGCCCAGCCCGTCAGACGTATTCAAAATCAGCAGATTCCCTTGGTTTTTCCCGGGCTTTGGTATTAACTCCAGCTGCTTGAACAGCACTTCAAAGGCTAAGAAAAAGCTGTAGGAAAAAGCAGCTGCCTCATCTGTAGGGAAAGAGTCCGGTAATTTCACGATGGAACGAATATCCGCAATCTGGAAATTGCTGTAGCTGCCGTATTTTCCCACTTTATTTACGTACAATACACGATCACCGACATTTAATCGCGGGTTGCTGCTGCCTAGGCGTGTAATGATTCCCACGCCGCCGAAGCCTAAAATATAGGGCTTTTTCGACCCTTTAATTGTTTGGCGAATCTGAGTGTCTAAGGTACTGATAGAAATAGCGGAAATTTTTATCATGACATCATTTTCCCGTAATTTTGGGAGCATGATTTTGTAGTGTTCAAATTTTTTGTCTTCTTTTAAACGAAATTTTTTCTCGAACCCAATCGCGTCTGAAATCATTCGTTTTACCCTCCTCAGAAATAACTTTCTGAATATCCAATAATAAAATGGCTACTTATAATATACTTGATTTAACAAAGAGAGGGAAATAATTTCTTTAAAATATCAAAAGAACTCCGCGGTTTTATCAAAATTTCAACGAGTTATTTGTCAAAAGCGCAGAAGAAGGAAAAAGTCGCAGCTGTTTCACGCAGAAATTATTTGCACTTAGCTTGTGAGCCTGACCTAAGATAGGTAGAATTGATTTATTGAGCAAAAAATAAAGAAGCAGGGGGAATAACATGTTCACTGAAAAAAGTTTTGAGGTTTTTGAAGTTGACGGATTGGATGAGCGAATGGCTGCTATTCGCAAGGAGATTCAGCCGACTTTTCAACAATTAGATGAAGTGTTTCAACAAATGCTGGAGCCGCTGTTGGATGAGTCATTGTTTATCCACATTGCTCAGCATCGTCGTCGTACAACTTATCCACCAGAAAATACGTGGTCAGCCTTAAGTCGGCAAAAACGCGGCTATAAGATGGAACCCCACTTCCAGCTGGGAATCTGGCCGGAGTATGTTTTTATGTGGCTTTCCTGCATTGATCAGCCGAAAAATGAGCAGGCGATCGCACAAACACTGCTGGATAATCCGCAGGTGTTCACTGGGTTATCCCCAGATTTTGTTTTATCCGGTGATCACACGAAGCCTAAAGTGGAGGAGTTATCACCAGAAAGCACAGAGCGGCTGTTGGAAAGATTTCGTGATGTGAAAAAGGGAGAGTTTCAGATTGGGCGAATCATTAAAAAAGAAGATCCGATGTGGAAAACACCTGAAGCAGCGCAAGCATTTATGCTTGAGACCTATCGACAATTGGTACCAATCTATCAATTAGCCAATCAAGCAAGTTTTGCACAGGTGGAAAATTAGGGAACATTTTTAATCTTTTATAATTAGTATGAGCTGGACAGCGAATTTTTCGCTGTTTTTTTTATCCAGCGAAGGCGAAAAGAAATAGTTAGGAGGATTGGTTAGTCTGAAGCATTTTTGATAGCGTTAAAAAATCCCAGCGTTTTTAAAGAGCGGGTTATTTTCAAGAGAAGTTTAAAGAAGTTATTGAAAGCGTTTTATAGAAATGTCCATTTCAGTGGACATAAGAAAAAATGTACGACAGTTAAAAAGAGCTATATTAAGGACAAGGAGGTTGACAAAATGCAGCTAAGCAAACGTGAAACACAATTGATCGAATTGTTTATCAAACATGGGATGACACTTACCGCTCAAGAGTTAGCTGAATTTGCCAATGTTTCCACGAAAACGATCTACCGAACGATCAAAAAAATCAATGAAGCTTCGGACGTAGGGGAACTGATTTTAGCAGAAGTCGGCAAGGGGTTTCGTTTAGATTATGACAATTATTTAAAAGAAAGTGTCCGCAAGCGCGGAGAAAATACGGTCCAAGGTCCGTTGGAAAGAAGAAATACGATTTTGCTGACCTTGTTATTCAAATCGCCGAAAAAGGTGCTGATCCAAGAGCTGTTCGCAGAGTACTATGTCAGCTCCACTGTGATTACGAATGATTTGGTACGGATGACGGAGTTTCTGCTGGATTATCAGCTGGCGCTGATTCGCAAGGGGCAGAGGGTCTCAATCGAAGGGACGGAAAAGCATATTCGCAAGGCCGTCAATCATTTGATCAGTGCGAATCGGGTCTGGGAAGAGGACTTTTCCACCCAGCAAGAAAAAATCAGCTCCTATGATATCAACTTTATCACGTCCTTGTTGGAGTATATCGAGCGGAAATTGCAGAATGGGATCGCATATCCCTATAACAGCAATATCTTCTCTCATATCTATATTTTGATCAAGCGGGTGCGAGAAGGGGAGATCCACGCGGATACCTGCGCAGAATTACTGGACCCTGATGAGGAGGAATTGATCACGCAGTATGACCAGTTGTATCAGCTTTCTAAAATGGTGATTACGAAGCTGAACCGCTACTTAGCGATCGTTTTGCCAGAAAGCGAGACCTTCTATCTATTCCAGTACTTGATTTCCTCGCGGATGGAAAAGGAACCGATCAAATTGAATCGGAAATCCAAAGAGGCATTAGCGATCACCGATTTTTTTGCAACGGAAATGAGTCGTTTGATGGGAATGAAGGTCGATCAACAGCTGAATCGCCAAGATCTGTATGAGCATATCGATCCATTATTGTATCGCTTAAAAAATGAGATCATCGTCAAAAATGATTTGCTGGGAGATATTAAGCTGGAATATCCAGAGGTTTTTCAACAGGTCCAGCAGGTCAGCCAAGCGGCGGAGGAAAAGTATCACTTAAATGAGATTTCTGAAGATGAGATCGGCTTTTTGACCTTATATTTTGTGAAGTATAAGGAAATGATCCATTCAAAAAAACGGGTACTGATCATGTGCAGCAGCGGTGTAGGAACTTCGGAGCTGCTGAAGGTGAAGGTGCGAAAGGCTTTTCCTGAATTAGAGATCGTCGATGTTTTATCGGCACGGAAATTTACCAAGGCACCAGAGAACTATCAGAACATCGATCTGATTTTAACGACAGTTAATTTGACGATCGAAATGATGATCCCAACGATTTTAGTCAATTCAGTATTTACCAAACAGGATGAAAAAAGAGTGAAAGAGATGTTAGGAGAGATATAAGATGACAGCAGAGCAAATGATGGATGATTTCAGTATCGCCGATGTGATTACTGAAGAGTTGATTCAACTAGAAATGAAAGCGAAAACAAAAGAAGAAGCGATTCACGAACTAACCCGCTTATTGATGGCGAATGGAGACATAGAAGATGAAGAGCTATTTGCCGCTGATGTGTTCCAGCGAGAAGCAGAAGGGATGACCGGCATTGGCAACAGTATCGCGATCCCTCATGGAAAATCAGACAGTGTGATCAAGACTTCGCTAGTCGTTGGGAAAGCGGGCACACCGATTGAATGGGAATCACTGGATGAAGAGCCGGTTCGAGTGATTATCTTGTTCGCGGTTAAAAATACCGATGCGAACACAATGCATATCAAGCTGCTGCAAAAAGTCGCGATGCTTTTAGCCGATGAAGACTTTATCGAAAATATGGTCAACGCTCAAACAAAAGCAGAAATGATGGAATTGTTATCAAAGGATCCAATGGAAGAAGATTAATAAGAAAATGGAGGAATAGATGATGAAAATAGTTGGAGTTGCGGCATGTACGTCAGGAATCGCTCATACGTACATCGCTAAGCAAAAGTTGGAAAAGGCCGCCAAAGCATTGGGACATACTGTCCACATCGAAACGCAGGGAACGATCGGTACGGAAGATGAACTAACCATGGAAGAAATCAAGGCAGCCGATGTCGTCATTATTGCAGCGGATATCAAGATCGGCGGCAAGGACCGTTTTGAAGGCAAAAAGGTGGTGGAAATCCCAACGAGTATGGTGATCAAGGCACCCAAAGGCCTAATCAACAAAATTGAGGAGGAAGTAATGAAGTAAGTTTAAAAATAAGTATCCAAAGCAACACAGAATTATGTGCAATGAAGTTTAGAGGAATGGTATACGGCATGAAAATAAGACTCATTTTTCGGTTTTAGAAAAATGAATACTTAAAAATGAATAAGGATGCCAGTTCCACTTTTCCCAGTTCGATTCGAAAAAAATAAGTATCCAAAGAAACACAGAATTATGTGCAATGAAGTATAGAGGAATGGTATACGGCATGAAAATAGGACTAATTTTTCTGAGGAAAAATTAATTCCTTAATATGAATAAGGATGCCAGTTCCACTTTTCCCAGTTCGATTCGAAAAAAAATAAGTATCCCAAGAAACACAGAATCATGTGCAATGAAGTATAGAGGAATGGTATACGGCATGAAAATAAGACTCATTTTTCGGTTTTAGAAAAATGAATACTTAAAAATGAATAAGGATGCCAGTTCCACTTTTCCCAGTTCGATTCGAAAAAAAATAAGTATCCAAAGAAACACAGAATCATGTGCAATGAAGTTTAGAGGAATGGTATACGGCATGAAAATAAGACTCATTTTTCGGTTTTAGAAAAATGAATACTTAAAAATGAATAAGGAGATGAATAAAATGTTTAAGAAGCTTCAATTGAAAAAGCATGCTTTGACGGCAATCTCGTACATGTTACCGGTTGTTGTTACGGCAGGGTTGTTGATCGCGATCGGAAACTTGACTGGTGGTGGGGTCATTGAGGATTACAAGGCCGCCTATTCGGTTCCAGATGCGTTAGTCTCACTTGGGGTATTGGGCATGGGATTGCTGGCACCAGTAATTTCAGGTGCGATCGCGTATTCAATTGCAGATCGTCCCGGGATTGGACCAGGGTTGTTCATGGGGTTGATCGCTAATTCCATCGGCGCTGGGTTCTTAGGCGGGATGTTAGGTGGTTATTTGGTTGGTTTCTTCGTACTGTTCCTAGTGAAAAACTTGAAGGTGCCAAAATGGGCACAAGGCCTGATGCCGATGATGATCGTACCGCTCTTATCTACTTTGATTATTGGGTTATTGATGTTCTTCGTCATTGGTGTGCCGATTGTTTGGGCAACAGAAGCTTTGACCGATTTCCTCGTTGGCTTGCAGGGCTCAGGCAAGTTCTTGTTTGGTTCGATTGTGGGTGGAATGGCGGCATTCGATTTTGGCGGGCCAGTCAACAAAGTAGCTTCGCTCTTTGCCGATGGTATGTTGCTGGAAGGTGTGCAAGAACCAGAAGCAGTGAAGGTTTTAGCTTCAATGGTACCGCCATTTGGTGTAACGATCTCTTGGGTTCTATCTAAAATCTTCCGTAAACCAAAATATTCAAAAGAAGAGCAGGACAATATCAAAATTGCTTTCCCAATGGGTCTTTGTATGATCACAGAGGGTGTCATTCCGATTGCGGCGGTTGATCCGTTACGCGTCATCCTATCGTGTACGGTAGGTGCGGCGATTGGTGGCGGCCTGAGCATGTCATGGGGTGTCGGTTCGCCGGTTCCTTCAGGCGGAGTCTTCATTATTCCAGCCATGACGGATCCGTTGAAATTCACGCTAGCCCTATTGATTGGTTCGGCAGTGACTGGGATTTTATTATTCGCACTTAAGAGAGAACCAGTCGAAAATGATATCAAAGACGATGAAGAAGAGGAAGAGGTTGATTTTTCTTCAATCAAGATTTCATAGGACTGGATTAGGAGGAAGTCATTAGATGTATGTTTCGATGAAAGAAATGCTGCAAAAAGCCAATCGTGAAAAGTATGCCGTGATGGCGATCAACTGCTTCAATCTGGAAACGGCTAAGGCTGTGATTGAAGCGGCAGAAGAAATGCGATCTCCCATCATTGTCGATCTGCTGCAGGATCATTTGCAGGATCATTTGGCTATTCGTTATCTGACCCAACCGATCATCCGAATGGCGAATAATGCTAAAGTCGATGTCGCGATCAACCTGGATCACGGTCAAGATGTCGCGTTTGTTAAGCAGTGTCTGCATGAAGGGTTTTCCAGTGTCATGATGGATGCCTCCATGTATCCGTTGGAAGAAAATATTCGGATCACGAAGGCAATGGTGGAATTAGCGCAGGTTTATAGTGCCAGTGTCGAAGCTGAGGTAGGCGATATGGGTGCTGTAGCCGGTGATCATTTTACTAATGATGAGATGTACACCGATCCGGATGATGCGATTCGCTTCATTCAAGAGACTGGCGTTGATTGTCTGGCACTGTCTTATGGCTCAAGTCATGGGGATTATCCAGAAGGGTACGTACCGGATTTTCGTTTCGATATTGTAGAAAAAATCAAGGCGGCGACCAATCTGCCCCTCGTGTTGCACGGCGGATCGGGTGCTGGAGAGAAAAATATTCTCCGTTCGATCGAGTTAGGGATCAATAAAATCAATGTTGGTTCGGATTTTATGAAGGCTCAGAAGGCCGAAGTCCAAAGGCAATTAAAGGACAATCCAGAGGTGGATTATCCAACGCTTGTTCATCAAACGATGGCAGCAGGAAAAGAAGTAGTCAAACGGTATATCGAACTTTCGGGTTCTAAAAATAAAGCATAAGAATGGAGATCAAGTCAAATGTTAATTAATATGAAGCAAATGTTAGAAATCGCCAAGGAAAACAAATTCGCCGTAGGAGCCTTCAATGTCGCTGACAGCAATTTCTTACGTGTCGTCATTGAAGCAGCAGAAGAAAATGATGCGCCGGCAATCATCGCGGTTCACCCAACAGAATTAGATTTCACGAAAGATGAATTTTTCCAATACGCAGTGTCTCGTGCGAAAAATAGTTCCGTGCCATTTGTTATTCACATGGACCACGGAGACAGCTTAGCCAGCATCATGCGCGCTGTCCACTGCGGATTCAGCTCTGTTATGATCGACGGTTCATTACTGCCGTTTGAAGAAAATATCGCGATCACCAAAGAAGTCGTGGATGTTTGTCACAAGATCGGTGTTTCAGTCGAAGGGGAATTAGGAACGATCGGCAATACCGGAACTTCCGTTGAGGGCGGCGTATCAGAAGTCATCTACACAAAACCAGAAGATGCGGCAGAATTTATCGAAAAAACTGGAATCGACACATTGGCAGTCGCGATCGGAACAGCTCATGGAATTTATCCAAAAGACATCAAGCCTGAGTTGAAAATGGACGTATTGGAAGATATCAAAGGCAGAGTCGACATCCCATTGGTTCTTCATGGCGGGTCAGCCAATCCAGATGAAGAAATCGCCAAAGCGGTCCAAATTGGGATTCAAAAGGTCAATATTTCCTCCGACTACAAGTATGCCTTCTACAAAAAATGTCGCGAGATTCTTTCAACAACGGAATTGTGGGACCCAAATGCGATCTATCCAGAATGTATCGATGCAGCCAAAGCAGTCGTAAAACAAAAGATGGAGTTGTTCAACTCGATCGGTCAAGCAGCGGTTTATCGCAAAGAAAATGTTCAGCCTTGGAGACAAGAGCAAAATTAATCGATGGGGCCAAGGGATTTTCCCTTGGCGCTTTTTGTTAGGAGGAAAACCTATTGTATGGAGGAATTGAAGCAGGCGGCACAAAATTTATTTGTGCTGTGGCAGACGAAAAGCTGCGCATAATAGAAAAAATCAGTATAGCGACAACTGATCCGCAAACGACCTTCAACCAAGTGTTTGCTTTTTTTGACCAGTATCCCATTGATGCGCTAGGAATCGGTTCTTTTGGACCAATCGGAATTCAGCCGAGCCAAGAAAATTACGGTCATATCTTAGCAACGCCTAAAGAGGGCTGGACGAATGTGGACCTTCTTGGCCAGCTGAAGCAGCGCTACAAAGTACCTATCGGTTGGACAACCGATGTGAACGCAGCAGCCTTTGGAGAGATAAAACGCGGAGCGGCACAGGGAAAACGGAGCTGTATTTATTTAACGATCGGTACTGGGATCGGCGGTGGTGTCGTGATGGATGAAGCGGTTTTTCAAGGCATCAGCCATCCTGAAATGGGGCACCTTTTTATCAAGCGCGATCCAGAGGACACGTATCAGGGAACCTGTCCCTACCACAAAGATTGCTTGGAGGGGCTAGCTGCCGGCCCAGCATTAGCAGCAAGAAGCGGAATCAAGGGAGAAGACCTGCCGCTGGATCATCCGATTTGGGACCTGCAGGCGAACTATCTGGCTCAGGCGTTGATGACGTATACCTTAGTTTTAGCACCAGAGGTCATTGTCTTAGGCGGCGGTGTGATGAATCAGAATCATCTGCTTAAAAAAATCCAGCAGCAATTCACTGAATTAATGGCGGGCTATACGGAGACTCCGCCAGTCGAAGAATATATCATTCGTTGGGGATTGCCGAATGAAAGCGGCGTGATCGGGACACTGCTGCTGGCACAAAAGGAACTAGAAGACAAAAAGAATCGCAGTCTTTCGTAAATGAAGGGCTGCGATTCTTTTTGTCTTCGTTACTTAGCGATACACCAAATGGGTAAAGGGCAATCTTTTACCAAGCAGGACACCTAAGTACCCAGCAGCCAACGCTTTGATCAGCCCCGGCAGGATAAAGGGGATCATGCCTGCTGAAAATGCCGCGTTCCACGGCAGACTGCCGCCAAATTTTAGCCATAATGATCCGAAGAATAAGGTAATGAAGGCGCCGATCACGTTCGCGAAGATCGACCAAAAATAATTGAAACGGGTTCTTTCGATGATTAAGCCGGTGAAATAGGCTTGGAAAATAAATCCGACTAAAAATCCGCCTGTGGGTCCGAAGTAGTTGGCGATTCCAGCGGCACCGCCGGCTAAGACCGGCAAGCCGATCATTCCCATCAATAAATAGATCGCAACCGCGAGGGTTCCTGTTTTTTTACCTAGGATGGTCACAACAAAGCCGACAGCGAAGGTCTGCAAGGTTAGTGGGATAGGCCCAAATGGAATGGTGAACTGGGCTAAAATGCTGATAACTGCCGCAAATAATCCGGCTAAAACAATTTCTCGACTGCTTAATTTCAATAGACTCACTCTTTCGTTAACAATGTATTTTATTTTGGTTAACGAAAGTATACTTGATGGTTAACGAGATGTAAAGAAAAAAATGGTACCTAGTAGAACAAAGTAGTTGACAAAATAGCTACTTAGTTTTACAGTATAGTCGTACTTAATAATACATAGTACTGGAGAGCTAGCCAAATGGAAAACGATGATAGGTTTGAAAATAAAAAGGGAGTGAGCAAGATGCAGGATGTAATTGATGTTGTTGATTTGGAAAAAGCTTTTTCTGATCACAAGGTTTTAGATAAAATCAGCTTTCACGTACCAACGGGAAGTATTTTTGCTTTATTGGGAACGAATGGCTCAGGGAAAACCACCACCGTTAAGATGATGACTACTTTACTGAAGCCGGATAAAGGAAGTATTACGATCGCTGGTTTAAATATTATGGAGCGGCCGCTGGAGGTTCAAAAGGAATTTAGCTTGACTGGCCAATTTGCTGCAGTAGATGAGGTATTAACGGGACGGGAAAATTTAGTTTTAATCGCAAAGCTTCGTCATATGAAAAATTACTCGCAAAAGATCGATGAGCTGTTAACTGAGTTTGATCTGCAAGAAGCAGCCGATCGTCCGACTCAAACTTATTCTGGCGGAATGCGCCGCAAGCTGGATTTAGCGATGAGTTTGATCGATCCGCCAAAGATTCTTTTCCTGGATGAACCAACGACTGGCTTAGATCCGCAGGCGCGAGCGGCCCTTTGGCAAATGATTCGAGCACTGAAAAAGGCGGGTGTGACGATTTTTCTGACGACACAGTATTTAGAAGAAGCGGAACAATTAGCGGACACAGTAGCCATTTTGAATCAGGGGAAAATCGCGATTCAGGGGACTGTCGCCGAAGTGAAGAAGCATTTGCCAAAGGAAACGCTGGAGTTGACCTTCGCGGATGAGGAAACATTAGCCGCTGCTGAAGGACTTGTTGGCGGAAAGATTAATAAGGAGCTGTTGGCGCTCAATGTCGCTACGAACAGCAATGTTGAAAAAATCACCCAGGTCCTGAATCAATTGCAGGAAGCGAAGCTTGAGGTTTTGACCTTTACGCAAAAGCAAGCGTCATTGGATGATGTTTTCTTTATGGTTGTAGAAAATCGAGAGGAGGAAGAAAAATGAACGTATTTTCAGATACGATGGTATTGACTGGGCGAATGATGAAGCATATGACTCGCAGTGTGGATACGATCATGACCGTAGTACTAATGCCGATCATGCTGATGCTGGCATTTATCTATATTTTTGGCGGGGCGATGACCATTCCGCAAGAGACCTATAAAGGCTTTATCGTGCCGGCAATTTTGTTGTTTACGGTTGCCAGCGGTGTTGGATATACGGCTTTTCGGTTAAACACGGATGTTCAAAATGGGATTTTTGAACGATTCCATTCGATGCCGATTGCCAAATCAGCCATATTGAACAGTCATGTGGTAACTAGTGTAATGTTCAATTTTATTTCTGCGATGATTGTGTTGGTAAGCAGTATTTTGATCGGGTTTCGGCCAAAAGCGGATGTTCTGGGGTGGCTCGCGGCACTCCTTCTGCTGCTGGTTGCGACCTATGCACTTTCATGGATTGCGGTGCTGTTTGGCCTGATCGCTAAGAATAATGAGACGGCGATCGCTTTTTCCTATTTGCTGATTGGTTTGCTGTTCATCAGTTCCGGTTTTGTGCCGACAGAAACGCTGCCAAAGGTTTTAAGAGGCTTTGCTGACTACCAGCCGATGACACCGATCATCAATACTCTGCGTTCAATTTTAACGGAGGGTGTGATTCCATCAGACAGTTGGATTGCTTTTGTATGGAGCATTGGCGCGATCGTGATTTTCCAAGTATTATCTATATATGTCTATCGAAAAAAATTACGTTAGCAGCAATTGGGAAGGGTGATAACGGTGAACGGGATTACGGAGATGCTGAAGGGTGTGCTGGAAGGGATGATTTTGGAGATCATTAATCAACATGAGACCTACGGCTATGAGATCACAAATAACTTACAGAAGTACGGATTTGAAGATATTGTGGAAGGAACGGTCTACACGGTTTTACTGCGGTTGGAGAAGAAACAGTTAGTGACCGTCACAAAGAAAAAATCAACGGTCGGTCCAATGCGTAAATTTTATTCATTGAACGAGGCTGGAGAAAAAGAGCTAGAATTATTTTGGCAGCGTTGGGCATTTATTTCTGGCCAAATGGACAAGCTAAAGGAGAGTAAAAAAGAATGACAGATAAAAATCCTTACAACTATTTCAAACAGATGTTTACAGATAAAGCAGAATACAATAAAAAAATGGCCGAACTAAAGGATTTGCCTCAGGAATATCAAGTGGTTTATAAAGAAATCCAAAAATTTTTATGGGAGTTCACAGCAGGTGATGGCATGGATATGCTGCAGCCGATGTATGAGCTGTTGGCTTTCTTCCAAGAAGGGGCAGGCAACAATATTCCAGTGCTGGAGCTAGTCGGCGAGGATGTCGGAGAATTCGCGGAAAATATGCTCCATGAGATCCAAGCGAAGACGCGAATTAATGAATTGAAGCGGAAAATGAACGAACGTGTTGCAAAGGAAATCAATAAAGGAAAATAACTGGGAGCATTGCCAACGGATTCGCTGGCAGTGCTTTTATTTTTTTATAGCCAAGCATTAAAAAAACGAATGTTCTTCGGTCTTAAGTCGTATCTAGACTTTGTACTTTCGTTGGAAGTAGTGGACCGAGTTTTCCTCTAAAATTTAAAATGTAATCAACAAGAGTACGAATTTTTGACAGGGAAGGAATGGACTTAAGAATGAAAAAAATAATTATTGGTATTGGTGTGTTGGTGATTGCGGGGGCAGGTTTTTTTCTCTATCAAAACACCCAAGCAAATGCAAAAGACGAAACCGCAGTGGAGATGTACCAAGTCGCTAAGCAGACGCCGCTGCATTTAAAGGGACAGGTGCAATCAACGAAAAAGCAAACCGTTCTAGTGGATACTGAAAAAGGGCAGGTGCAAACGATTCATGTAAATGAAGGAGATCATGTGACTCAGGGAACGATCCTAGTAACGTATCGCTGGGGAGAGGTCATTCGGGCAGCGAATGATTCCGTCGTAACGGCTTTGAACGAAGATGCAAAAAATGATCCGCAGCAGGCGTTGATGGTCTTGAAGAGCGAAGAATCTGCCATCAAGGGAACGGTAACAGAATACGATCGTTCAAAGGTCGCTTTGAATGAGCCGATCGATATCAAGTATGCAAACAACGAGAAAACAGTGAAGGGCAAGATCACCTCATTAGCGGAAATGAACAATGAACCGGCAAAAGAGGAAAAAACGAGCTTAGTAACCTATAACTTTACAGCAGTTCCAGATGAAGCCATCCCTGTTGGCTATTCAGTAGAGCTATTGATTCCTCGTAATGAAATTCATCTGCCTTTGAAGAGTGTTGAGGAAAAGGCTGGTGAATCCCACGTTTATACAGTTGCTAAAGGCAAGGCTGAAAAACAGGCGGTAACTGTGGAAAAAGGCAACGGCTATTATATTTTACGTGAAGGTCTGAATGAAAATGACAAAATTGTCAAAGATGCGAAAGGCGTCAAGGATGGGATGGATGTGACGGTTGAATGATTGTAATGGAGAATATCAACAAATTTTATACCGCCGATCAAGAACGAATCCACGTCTTAAAAGACATCAGCTTGACGATTGATGAGCACGAGTTTGTGGCAGTAATGGGGCCATCGGGTTCAGGGAAATCGACGTTGATCAATACGATCAGCTTTCTGGATGGTGATTTTGAAGGAAACTATCGCTTTGAAGGACAGGATGCGTATCGGTTCAATGATGAGAAGCTTTCGGCTCTGCGAAATAAATCAGTTGGCTTTGTTTTTCAGGCCTTCCAGCTGATCGATAATAATACGGTGCTGGAAAATGTGGCGCTGCCGCTGCTGTATGGCGGGATGAAGCAAAAGCAGACTAAGCCGTTAGTTATGGAGGCGTTGCGGAAGGTAGGGATCGCGGATAAATACAATAAGCTGCCGAAGCAATTGTCTGGCGGGCAGCAGCAGCGGGTGGCGATCGCGCGGGCAATCGTCGGGAATCCGAAGTTTATCGTGGCGGATGAACCGACCGGGGCGTTAGACAGTCATACTTCAGAAGAAATCATGTCCTTATTCAAACGGTTAAATGAAGAAGAAAAGGTCACGATCCTGATGGTGACCCATGACCCAGAGGCGGCGGCCTACTGCCAGCGGACCATCACGGTGAAGGATGGCGAAGTCTTGGAAGAAGGTGTTTTGCATGCGGTTTAGCGAAGTATGGAAGACTTCTTTTAGAGCAGTCGGGAAAAATAAACGTCGGAGCTTTTTGACCATGATCGGCTTGATCATCGGGGTATCTGCCGTGATCACCGTCTTTTCAATTGGTCGGGCGTTTGAAGACTATGCCTCCGAATTTATTGGGTTGGATCAATTTGATGGCAGTGTCGGGTATACTTATACGCCGCAAAGCGATGAGTTCTATGAAAATGGGCTAAGCGGCTTTACCGAAGAAGATATCAATACAATTGAAAGTATTCCTGGTGTCCAATCGGTTAGCTATTATGACAATTCTCGCAATGGTATCAAATATGCGGATCAAACCTTTGATGCGATCGGCAGTGACGGCCGTTGGAATTGCTTCAAGCTGATGAAGTCTGAGGGCAGCTCTGTCGTTCATGGACGGGGGATTCAGGCGAGTGATTACTACAATGAAAATCCCGTTGTCGTGATCGATCAAACGGCAGCTAAAGCAATCAAGAAGGAAGAACCAGAGTCTTTGATTGGTCAGAGTATCAAAATTGGCGGTCATTTGTTTGAGGTAGTCGGAATTATGAAGGACCGTAACGGTGGTTCGATCGTTTCTACGCAGGAGGATTATGTGGTCGCAGAATTACCGGAAAATGTTTTCGAAAATTATTTTAATTCTGAGGATCGCAACATGATTCAGGTGAAAATGAATCAAACCGCAAATGTAAAAAGTGTTTCAAAAGAAGCGGAGGAAACACTGAAGAAATATGGTACCTGGAAAGAGCTGGGCAGTTATAAGACGGAGGATTTGGCAGGTCAGGTGGATCAATTGCGGATGCTGCTGACCAGCATCACCTTGCTGATCTCAGTGATCGGCGGTATCTCTCTGTTCATCTCAGGGATCGGAGTCATGAACATGATCTACATCTCCGTATCGGAACGGACTAAAGAAATCGGCGTTAGACGTGCAATGGGCGGAACTAAAGGCAATATTATGATGCAGTTCTTACTAGAGGGGATCTCATTGACATTAGTCGGCGGAACGATCGGATATTTGATCGCGATGCTGCTAGGCTTTGCCATCAGTATGTTCACCCCGCTGTCGGTGCGACCAGATCTATTTACAGTGACGCTGGCCTTTGGCTTGTCAGTTGTGATCGGGATCGTCTTTAGCTGGCTGCCGGCAAAAAGTGCGGCGAAGAAGGATATCGTCTCCTTGCTGCGCTGATCAAAGAATAGAATTAATGGGCAAGAAGATGATGCTGTCACTCTTCTTGCCTCTTTTTTTCTGCAAAATTTCCAAGGGAAAAAAACGAACTACTCATTTCTTTAATCAAAACGTCGTAAATTGGGTAGAGAAATAACGGAAATACTATGGATTTTTTGCTATTTTAGTTATATTTTTGATTTGTAAGTTTTAGCAGGTTTGAAAATGAAAGCGGATTTTTAAAAATAAATGGAACCTATTATCGGGAAATGGAGTGGAGAATATGCAAACTCAAAGACTGGGACAAAGACAGCTGTTCACTATGCTGAGGGGCAACCTTGAAAAAAGAATGATCAAGCAATACAACGAGACGAGGGATGTTTCCTCTGTGATCGAATACGCGGTCGCGATTCTTGTAAGGCATGCTTTGGTGGTCGCTGATTTTTCTTTTATGTGTCGGGATTTAATAAGAGAGCTGTTCTTGACCGCGGCTCCTTGTGCTGCACTGCGTCGTTTTAGTGTGTTTTTTGAAGACTATTTTGAATCAGAGGAGTGGGCGGCAGTCGTTGCCAGACTCTATAAAAATGAAGATGATTACCTTGCCATTACCGAGGAAGCTCGTTTATATAGAAAGTACTTGGAGGATAAGGATCCGACTAGAACAGACGGATTGGCTGATCACCAATTCATCCTTAAATCAATTTTTAAAGGAGGGAATGGCCGAAAGCATACATGGCTATTGAAGGATGCCCATCCAACCAAGAATCTCGAAGAAATTGCGGGAGCATTGCAGATTCTTCCCTTGCTGAGCATTTTTGAGACGAATGGGGTGCGGAAATTTACTGAGTTCGTTGATTTTCTCCGCTATGCCAACATACCTGATCTGCATTATGCAAAAGTTCAGGAAGAGCAGGCGGAATCTGTTGCGGAAGCTCCGGTGAAAGCTGAAGCCAAAGCAGAGAATAAAAAGATGGATACACCGCAAGCGCCGCAGACGGCAGAGTCAGTCAAAAAGGCTAAAAAGGACGTACCAGAAGTAAAACATAATGAGCTCAAAGAACTGCCAGCGACAGCCTCGTCTGATTTGCCGCTAACGAAAGACAGTGTTCCACCGGAGCGGAGAAGAGGGGGCAAAACAGTTCTAGAAGAGGTTTCAGAAGCACCGGAGTCGGCCGATCAGGACTTGCCGCCAGAAAAAGCACCTCGCGGTGACTCGCAAAATACGTGGCAGAAGCTATTCGCCATGGGGGGCCGAAAAAGTAAAGAAAGCTCTTTTGGCAAAAGCATAGAACAGATAGAAAAAGAGCGAGATGAACGAAAGAAAGAACGAAGACTCACCAAGATTATAGGACGCAGAGGGAAAGGTTGAGGAAGATGACCCAATTAGTAGGAACATTTAAAAACGGAGAAAACAAGACACATAGATGGAGCTTCGGCGAGTGGCGCTCCGATCAGTCGCCTAGGGTGATCCAACAGGAGTTGGAGCGCTTGACCGAATTAGCTATCCTTGATGAAGCGGGCATTGAGATTTTTAAAACAGTCGTTGCTGCCGCTTTTGTCCAAACCACGGAAACGGTAATTTTTGGCTTAGAAAGTGAGCCGAGAGAAGAGGATACGGAGGACGAGCTTCAGCAAACGATTGAAGAGCTGTTACCAAAGGAAGCAAAGGGGCAAAAACTGACCTTAACAGAGCAGATCGATCTGCTTTTTACTCATCAACCGTCTGGATCTCGTTTAAAGGGATTTCGTTTTGAAGCATTGGAGGATTTTCAGATCGAGGAATCGGACGGTCAGCTGCAGGTGATTTTGCGCCGATCGCCAAATGACCTGTTGTAAAAAGATAAAGCGTTTTATATACTTTAGTAAGGGGCAAGATCGACAAAGAGGGGAGGGAGTATTTTGACTATTCAACGGTGATTATGAGCAACACTCTGCCTTAGAGTCTCTAAGAATGTGAATTCAAAATTCTCCTCTCCAACGAACCTTCTTTGCTTGTAATTGTGATTGTTTTCACCTGTGAAGTCGTTTGAGAGCATACGGGAGTATGTTTCTTTTTGCTGCGCAAAAAGATGGAGAATCCTGGGCTTCGACAGGGATGTTGGGGTCGACAAAAAATGACAAATGAATGGAGAAAACAATGAAGAAAATAATTATTGGTTTATTAGCCTTGGTCACTTTAGGTTTGGCTGGCTGCGGCAGCAGCGATGAACCGACTGATTCCAGCAAATCAGCGAAGAAGGACAGTACCCCATTTACTGGTGAATACATCGTGAATGCAGATTATGTGAAGAAAAACTTGGATGATATTATTTTAGTGGATGCACGAGGCGAAGAAGAAGCAGGCAAAGGTACGGTCAAAGGGGCAACAGCGATCGGCTGGCAGCAATTGGCATCGGTGGAAGAGGGCGCTTCAGGTGATGAAAAGTGGGGCTTGGTTCTAGAGCCGGCTGAGCTGGGCAAACGATTAGGCGAAAAAGGGATCGCGAAGGATAAAGAAGTCGTATTGTTTGCCAGTGCGCAAAAAGGCTGGGGCGATGATGGACGAATCGCTTGGGAGCTGTTAGCGGCTGGATACAAGGATGTCAAAATCGTTGATGGCGGATTTGCGGCATTGAAAAAAGCGGGTCTTAAAACAGATGTAGAAAGTACCAAGCTAGATCCTGTAGACGTTAAAATCGATTCGATCGATCAGAAGCATATTATTCGGACGGATGAATTGAAGAAAGATTATGACGACTACAAAATCGTCGATGTTCGTGAAGACAAGGAATACAAAGGCGATGTTTTATACGGAGAGGCTAAGGGCGGACACCTGCCTGATGCGATCCACATTCGCTTTACGGATTTGTTTAACAAGGATGGTATGCTGAAGAGCAATAAAGAACTGACGAAGCTTTTTGAGGATGCTGGTTTAGCCAAAGAGGATAAGATCGTCACATATTGTACCGCAGGAATCCGTTCAGCTTATATGGAATTAGTGATGGATATGTGCGGCTTCAAGCAAGTAAAAAATTATGACGGCTCATATTATCGTTGGGCAAAAGTCGAGGATGTTGAAAAATAATGTCTAAATTAAATAAACGTACACTTGCTCGTCTTCTATTACTTCTGGTTCTATTACTGGCAGTGATTGGTTTTTACTTTATTCCGGGAGTCCGCTCAAAGGTCACACAGGTCATGATGCTGTTTAGCTCCATGAGTGTGGATAGTATCGTCGGCTATTTGCGTTCCTTTGGTGTTTGGGCAGTAGTGATTTCCTTTCTGCTGATGATGTTTCAATCGATTATCGCTCCGTTGCCTGCCTTTTTGATCACATTTGCCAACGCAGCAGTTTTTGGCTGGTGGCAAGGAGCGCTGCTTTCCTGGACGAGTGCGATGGCAGGTGCATTGGTCTGCTTTTATATCGCACGGATCGCGGGACGAGATCTGGTGGAACGTTTGAATAAGAATTTTTCGCTAGAGACATTGGATGCGTATTTTGACCGTTATGGCAAGCATACGATTTTGATTTGTCGGCTGCTGCCGTTTATCTCTTTTGATTTTATCAGCTATGCGGCAGGGTTGACGGCGATCAAGCCGCTGCCATTTCTGATCGCAACAGGGATCGGTCAGCTGCCGGCGACAGTCGTTTATTCTTATGTCGGCAGTAACTTGACCGGCAGCACGAAGACCATTTTGTTTGGTTTATTGAGTATGTTCGCTTTGTTTATCGCCGTCTATGTTTTCAAGCAGATCTACCAGAGCAGACAAGAAAAGACGAACAAGTAAAAAAACAGGTTCCCATCTCAATTATTGAAATGGGAACCTGTTTTGTTTAAAGACTGGCGTCAACTGCTGCAGCTGGCGTCTTTGCTTCGTTTTCATTGTGCTGCTCTACGTAGTGATTGTACAGCGTATCCAAGAATTGGATCTCGGTCACATTTTGGTAAGGCATGATGTAGAAATTTGTCAGTTGGAAGACTGCGATCAAATTCCAGAAGAAGAAGGAATAACGCAGAATCAAAAATTCCATTTTGTACCCATACATGATTTGACGGCTTAACAGGATCGCATCTGAAGCGCTCAAGGTGTCATCCTTTTCCAACAGATAGTTGGTCATGGCGTAAGAAGCGCTTTTTACGATACCCGGGATGACAAAAAGCAGTGACCACAGGAAGGTGTAGATCGCGATCAGGATATTTGCTTTCAGCACGCGATTTTTTTGCGCTTTGATGAAATAAGCAAAAATCTGTAAGCCGTCTGCGCGGTTGCCTCTTAATGTATGGATCGCACACCACTGCAAAACAGCGGTAGATAAAGCTGCAACTAAAAACATCAGAACTAAAGCCGCGATCATTACTAAAAACCATAAAAAGAGCGAAGCGCCAGAAAATGGTCGAGTGTAGCTGTAGCCATAGTCGTAATAGCCAGAGTAATCGTAAGGATTAAATAAGTTCAATAGACTGTTGGTAAAAAAGCGAACATACGCAAATCGGAAAATGAAGCCTGCAACGATATTTGCACCGATCAATAAAAGGATCGTCTTGCACCATTCGCCGTATCTGCCGGATAATTTCTTTTGAGCGTGCTTTTTGATCTCTGCTCGTGTGACATTCAAGCCCTCAGCTTTTTCTAATTCTAATTCAAACTGTTCGTTGCTAGTTACTTGAACGAAGGGTTCCTGGCTGCCATTTTCATTCGGCACCTCTTGTTCTAAGTTATAACCGCAGCTCGGACAGAACTTCGCCTCTGCTCGTAATTCCGCGCCGCAATTGGGACAATATTTCATTTCTCCACCCTTTTCCTTTTTTCATTCAATTTCATCTAATAATTATCATTGATAAGATAACGTTCGTCAACAGCTTATCGATAAAAGAATTTAAAGCCGCAGTATGACGAATAGACTTTACTCTTTTGGGGCTTTGGATTATGCTTTAGTAAAGTTATCTTTACTAGGAGCGAAAGAATTGAGCGTTGTAAACCATATTCGAAAAATAAGAGAAGAAAAAAAGATACCGCAAAAAGAAATGGCGAGGGCGCTGGAAGTCTCGCGTCAGACAATGACTGCGATCGAAAAAGGAAAGTACAATCCCAGCTTGGAGCTCTCGTTGAAGATCGCAGCCTATTTTGACATGCCGTTTGATGAGATATTCTATTTAGAAGAAGGGAAGGGGTAGTAAGTGGGATTTTTTCGTGTGTCAGGAGTCAACAGTTTTATAAGTTGGGCCCTACTGATTTTTGGATTATTATCGATGTATGCCATGGGCTCTTCGCTCTATTTTTTACACAAAGAGATTTTCAAAAAGAACGATGAGCTGGTAAGAAAAATCGTCTTTGATTCCATGGCGATGAGCTTTGTCCTAGTCATGCTGCTGCATATTATTCAAATGATTATCCGCATCGTGCATTTTCAACGTACTGGCCAGGATATCAATTTAGTGGTGACACCGGGCTTAGCGATCTATCAGCTGGGGGATCCCCCGCTGCACCTCGAGTCTTTTGGTGTGGATATGGGGATCTTTGCGCTGTGTCTTTTCGCCAATCGATTGCGGTACCGGGTTTAGGGAGAAATAAGCAGTAAAAGCAATTCAGAAAAAAATGATAAGAAGCATTAAATGGCACCCGCACGCTTGCTAACGAAGCTGCGGGTGTTGTTGCAGGCGTATATACTAAGAATTCTTTTTTCTTAAAAAACAAAAAAATTTACCGCTTTCATTTCTGGGACAATATGATAAACTAGAGTTTGTTCTCATATAAGAACCTTTTATCAAGATAGGTGGTAAGCAACTTGGAAAAACAAAAAAAGATGACGCAATCAGAAAAAATTATGAATCAAATTGCTGATAGGATCGTCTCTGGGGAACTAAAGCCGGGAGAGAAGCTGCCCAATGAGCGTTCTTTATCGCTTCAACTGGGGGTCACAAGAGGACAAGTCAGAGAAGCGCTGAGAGCACTTTCCTTAGTTGGTTTGGTAGTTATAAAGCCCAGTGATGGGACCTTTGTTTCAGATGCTGAACAACCGGTACCTGAAAATTCGCTCTCATGGATCTTTCAGCGGGAGCTGCATGATCAAGAGGAGCTCTATCATGCGAGGAAGCTGATCGAGACAGATGTGGTCAAACTGGCCTTTACTCATGCCACAAAGGAAAATCTTGAAAAATTAGAAAGCATTACCCAAAAGATGGTAGATGCTGCATCAGAAAATAAGACAGTTGCAGAGTACAATGAACTGCTTGAAGAGTTTGATTCATTTATGGGCAGGATCTGCGGCAGCAGAATCATGGAGAAGCTGATGCAGACGATTATTTTAATCAGAAGAGAAAGTGCCTTGAATATTTTAGAGGTGCCCGGTGCGATTGAAAACAGTATTCACTATCGGCAAAAAATTGAACGTGCTTTTGTTGAAAGAGATCGGAAAAAGCTCACCTATTCATTGAATGAATTTTATAGCAAGTCCAAACAATACGTTGATAAAATGACAAAAGAAAAGTAGGGAGTCAAAATGCCAAAAGTTAAATCAGCAGAAAGAACCTTGCGGCTGTTGGAAGCGATCGCGCATCATTCCAAAGGCTTGAGTTTTTCGGATATCCAGCAAATATTGAATACGCCTAAAAGCTCCACCTTTAGTTTGATCCAAGAACTAGTCGAGAATGATTACCTTTCCTTTAATGACAATGCTAAGAAATACGTGGCAGGCAGTAATTTTATAAAGTTAGCGGCGAACTTTATCGGCAGCGGTGATCTGGTTCAAGAGTTAAAAATACTGACCAATGAATTATCCATTAGAGTGCGGACAACCTCCCATGCCGGTATTTTAGATGGGACAGAAGTAATCTACTTGGCTCGCAGCGAGCACTTTGAAAATTATTCTCTAATGAAACAAATCGGCGGACGTCTGCCGGCTAATTGTACGGCTATCGGAAAAATGCTGCTTTCACAGTATTCGGATGAGATGATTCGGGAGCTTTATCGCGAGGTGCCGTGGCGAATGCTGACGGCCAATTCGAAGAAAAATGTTGATGAGCTGTTAGAAGAGCTGCGGATCTTTCGAGCACAGGGCTATTCAACGGAATACCAAGAAGCAAGTGAGTCGTCAAACTGCATCGCGATGCCGATCATTCAAAATGGAAAAATGATTGCATCCTTCAGCTGTACCTTCTCAACAGATGAGATCGCGTCTATCGAGATTGATGATGTCGTAGAAACCATGAGAAGCTGTAAGCAGGAGATCGAAAGTCGACTGGAACTCTTATTGTAATAATGAAGAAGCAGCTGCCTAGAAATTTCTGGGCAGCTGCTTTTTAGGCCTTCTTTTCACACATTAAAAGATGATCGCAAACCATAACGACTTCTTCATGTTGATTCTTTACAGTGAGTGTTTCATAGACGATCCCCCTATTTTTGCGCTTTGGATGATCTTCCTTTTTAGAAATCGTTGTGGTGGTGGTAATCGTGTCGCCAATGAAGACGGGTTTGATAAATCGCAGATGTTCATACCCATAAGAAAAGGCTACTGGATTAATCAGGTTGGCGGTCATACCGACTGCAATACTGAAGGTGAGGGTTCCATGAGCGATCCGCTGGCCAAAAGGCTGCGTTTTGCACCATTCCTCGTCCATATGATGGGGAAAGAAATCCCCTGTTTGTCCAGCGTGGGTGACTATATCGGCTTCTGTGATCGTTCTGCCGTAAGATTTTCGTTCGCTGTCTAATTGATAATCTTCAAAATAGATTGCTTTTTCCATGATTAGGTCTCCTTTATGCCAAAATTCAAATTATCTTCTCCGAGAGTAGGTGCTCCTTTTGGTGAAGTAAAGATCTCTCCATTGATTCTGATGGGACAGCGGGTCGTATAAAAAGGCGTTCCATCGCTGCTGATGATTGTTTGCTTCATGTGCAATTCCTCAAAAAGTCCCGCCTGCTCCATTTGCTGCCAATCAAGGACCTTTGTACACCAGATGTCAGCAGGTTCTAAAATCGCTAACCAGTCTTCAGTAGTTTGGGTGATTAATTTTGCTTGCAGCATTCTTTTTATCTCGTCACTGTCGTGTTCGACTGAATGGGAAGCCATAAACGCTGTCAGTTCTGGATAGTCCAATAATTCTGCCAACTTTTCAATGGGACACATAGCGATTGCGAGATGTCCGTTTTTGGTTTCATAAATGCCGTACGGTGCGTCGATGTACGGATTTGCATTGTGAAATCCGCTGCGTACCGGCAGCTCATTTCCGTTATTCAAAAAGGTCGTAAAGGATTCAAATTGCAGATCCATCAAGGAAGTGAGAAGCTCTGTCTGGATGACACACCCTTTACCAGTTTGCTGAGCATTGAATATTCCTGCTAAGACACCCTGACATAGATGCTCTCCGGCCGCTAGATCAGCCATGGAAAGTCCAAAAGGGAGCGGTGCCTGCTCTTTGTCTCCGTTCAGATAGCAGATTCCTGACATTCCTTGTACCAGCAAGTCTTGTCCCGGCCAGCTGCTCCAAGGGGAGGCTTCGCCGTAGCCCGTTATCTCGCCATAAACGATTTTCGGGTTAATTTGATGGATCGAGTCAGCATCCAACTTTAATTTTTTTGCTACACTTGGCCGAAAATTCACTAAAACCACATCCGCCGTTTTGACTAGTGCTTGAAACGATTGTTGCGCAGACGCTTCTTTTAAATTCAATTCAAGTCCCTGCTTATTCCGGTTGATCGCATGAAAAAGGGAGCTGTCGTTGTCTATTTTAAAATTAGAAACGTATAGCTGCCGGCAGATATCACCGCTGCCTTTTTTTTCCACCTTGATAACCTCAGCACCTAGATCAGCAATCTTCAAACCAGCCGAAGGAGCGGAAAGAAACTGGCTGCAATCTAAAACTCGAATTCCTTCCAAAGGTTTATTCATTTGTGCTCCCTCCCAGTTCATTCATAATTTTGTCATGGTCCTGATCCAATAGAGGAGCTGGTTTTGCAGCAGGGTTTCTGCTGCCGTTTACTCGAATCGGACAGCCAGTCGTATGGACCGATCCTTCAGGAGTTGTCAGCTGTATATCAAAGTTTAGTGCTTTAAAGCCCGCTTGCTTTATTAATTCCTGCCAATTGTAGACGGGGGCGGCCCAGTAGCCGCCAGACAATAGAATAGCCGCCCATTCGTCAGTGGTTTTACTAACAAGCTTCTCCGCTATCTGCTGTTTGATTTCATCTCTTGAAGTGAAAGCAAGAGTTTCTTTTTCGTATTCTGACAATTGGGGAAGGCCGATCAATTGGCCCAAAAGGTTCAAAGAGCCCATTGCAATGGATAAGTAACCATCCTTGGTTTGATAGATTCCATAGGGTGCCGCTAAGTAGGCGTGTGCATTATTGAAGTTTGAGCGTTCCGGTAATTTTTGCCCATCATTAAAGTAGGAAGTAAGGACTTCAAACTGCAGCGAAATAGCCGATTCTAACAGACTGACTTCGACCAGTCCGCCAGTATTGGTTTTATTTCTGCGGATCAGGCAGCTCAAAATACCTTCAGCTAAATGGATTCCTGCGAATGAATCGGCGACGGAAAGAGCAAAGGGTGTCGGCGGTTGATCAGCATTGCCGTTTAAAAAAGTAAGGCCGGAAAGTGACTGGGCCAATAAATCCTGCCCAGGTTTTGCAGCCAAGCTGGCAGATATTCCATACCCCGTTACAGTACCGTAAATCAGCTTTGGATTAAGCTGCTTCACCGTATCGTAATCAAGTCCGAGCTTTTTCATTACTCCTGGCCGATTGTTTTCGATCAGCACATCCGCTTTTTTTATCAGCTCTAAGGTGGTTTCTTTGTCTTTCGGATCTTTCAAATTCAGCGCAATGCTTTCTTTGTTGCGGTTGATGGTATGAAAAAGCAGGCTGTCGCTGCCGACTTTCTGCTTTTTCAGTACTAAATGACGAGAGCTGTCACCAACAGCGGGGCGTTCGATCTTAATGACCCTCGCGCCTAAATCAGCTAGGCGCAATGCGCAGGAGGGCCCAGCCAAGAACTGACTGAAATCCAGTACTGTGATTCCGTTTAAAAGTGTCACTAAAATCAGCTCCTTGCTTGATGTAAAGATTCTTGGTACAAAGCGTCCATTTTGCCTAAAACCTCTTTCGGATTCCCGCCATGCATGACATATTCTCGCACGAAGTGGCCGGCATGATCCTGAAAATGCAGATAGCCATTGTAGCGAGGCCGCAGATAAGAGTTGTCCAGAGTCTGAAGGGTATTCTCAAAAAAGTTTTCACAGCGCCGATTTGTTTCTGGACTGAGCCAAGCCTTCCGATGCCCAGGTTGTCCGCCGGCATCAAAAAAGAGTGTTTCTTGGATTAACGGCGAAGCGGTGTATTCGGCATACCGGCAGGCCAGCTCGCTGTTTTTTGAAGCTGAGGAAACCGCCAAGCCTGTTCCGCCAAGTACAGTTTTCAGCGGCTCATCATTAAAGATTACGGTGTCGGTTGCCACAAGCAGATGCTTTCCATAACCTGCTTTCGAATAGTTGGTGTAGCCATAGGCATAAGGACAATAAACGATATCTTCGTTTTCCGCCATGTAATTATGTACATTGATCGGGTCCCATTGAAGGATATCTGCTCGGCATAAGCTGACAATCTCGCGAATAGATTCTAAGGCGATTATTCCGCTTTCCTCATCCATCACTTTCCCATTTTCAAACATAGGAGCTTTGAGAGTAGCACCGAACATATAAAAATCCATCAAAAGATTGATCGGGATTCCTGCGATTGCGACTTTATTCTGCCGTGCGAGAGCCAGAACCTCCTGCCAATTTTTAGGAAGGGCCTGATCTGAGAAAAATTGTTGATTGTAAACGGCAATAGGAGTAGCTGCATCGACAGCTAATGCTGATTGAAAGCCGTCAAAATTATAAGAAAGGTGAGACATTCCTACAGAATTCCGTTCTTGATCTGCTAAAAAATCAGCTGATAGATGAAGAGACAGGTCGGCCAGAATTCCGCTCTTTTGAGCAAATCCAGCCCAAGGGTGATCGATGATCAAAAGATCGTATTGATCAGCAAGATTCTGAATCGGCGCATCCGCAAATTCCTGTAACGAGCGTTTTTCCCACTCAATGTCAACGCCAGGGTTTAATTCACAAAAACGTTGAGCCGTAGCAACAACAGATGTAAAACCGCGACTGTGGTTCCAAGTAATTCCTTTAAGCTTTGTCATAATTATTCCTCCATCGCTTTATTGGTACTACCAATATATCAAATTTATCTAAAAAATCAAGCGTTTTCAAAGAAAGGAAAAAGTTTATTATTTATCTGTCAAAGAATTGAAAAATAAAAATTACCTATATAAAGTCATTCTTTTGCCGACAATTACGAATAGATAGAGCAATAAAAAATTTAAAAAATAGGTTGACTTATTTTTATTAAGCGGTTACATTCTAAATATAAAGTTCATAAAAGAGAAATGCGTTCATAGATATGAACTAGAAGGGCGGTTTTGTTTTGAAGATGGATTTGAAAGGAATTTATGCAGCGATGTTGACACCTTTAACAGAAGAAGGAGGTGTAGATGTTCCGGCACTTGAACGAATGATTGCTTTTTATGTCGACAAGGGGATCTCAGGTGTTTTTGCGGTCAGCTCTGTTGGTGAAGCGGCGCATTTTGATACGAAGGAAGCGCGGACTATTTTAGAAACGGTTAAAGCAGCCAGCGAAAACAAGCTGCAGTTGTTTGCAGGTGTCACCGCGACTACCAGCAGCACTGCCGTCGAGGTAGGGAAAATAGTTGAGGAGCTGGGCTACGATGGGATCGTATCGGCACCGCCATATTTCTACCAGCCTAGTGATGATGCGATTTTAGCTTACTTTGAGGACATCAATGATCAGGTCGATTTGCCGCTGATTGTATACAATGTGCCTTTATTTGCACCAGCATTGAGTAAGGAGCTGCTAGTAGAGGTAGCAAAACTCACAAACGTCGTTGGCGTAAAAGAATCTAGCGGGAATCTAGTTGATGTGCTGCATATTTTAGATATGTTGAAAGACGAGCAGCTAGACACCTCCTTCTTGATTGGAAGAGAAGAGATGTATTTAAGCTCATTGATCGCAGGAGCCGATGGCTGTATGGTGGCTACAGCTGGGATCATTCCGGAAGCCTATCAAAAAATCGAAGAATTGTATTTGGCAGGAAGAATCAGTGAAGCAGCAGAAGTGCAGCAGGCGATTTTACCCTTGCTGAGAGAATGCTTCAAAGTCAATTTCCCGGCTGGCTTCAAAGTCGCTTTAGCGGCCAGAGGTCTAGATACGCCGTTATATGTGAAGCGAAAAATGTCCGAACAGGAGCAGCAGGAATTAGCCCGTTCAGCAGAAACGATTAAACAGGAAGTGACAAGGATTTTGGCGTTTGTCGGTACTTATTAACAGGTATTAGGAGGAATAAAAATGGTCGGAGCTTTTACAGTACTATTGTTGGCATGTTTTTTTCAAGGAAGTTTTGGGATTTGCTTTAAGAAATACCAACCCTTTTCTTGGGAGGCTTTTTGGACACTCTTTTCCATTATCGGTGTTTTGCTGATCCCTCACATTTGGGCCTTTATCGAGGTGCCTAATTATATGAGCTATATTCTAAATACGCCGATCGATAAGATCTTCTTCGGCGCATTGATGGGCTTTTTCTGGGGAATCAGTTCGATCGCATACAGTAAAGCGATTGATATGATCGGTGTTTCGCTCGTGACAGGGATCAACTTAGGCCTGTCTTTACTGCTGGGAAGCTTCGTGCCGATGTTTATTCTTGGAACCTTCCCGTCGACGAAGGCGTTGATTATGCTGATTTTGAGTATGGCTGTTTTGATGGGTGGCGTACTGGTCCTTTCTAAAGCCGGCTTTATGAAAAATGACAGTGATGAAGAAAATGACGAAGCAGCGGCAGAGGATTCTGCGCCTAAGAAGAATTCCAAGTTTATGGTCGGTTTTCTCTTAGCGCTTGCTTCTGGTGCAGGATCAGCGGCGATCAATATTGGTGCTTCAGCAGCGAATTATCCGGTTCAGCTAGCGATCGATTCAGGCGTATCGCCAGTCAGTGCCAGTCTGTTGTCATGGGTGATTGTGTTTGCCGGCGGATTTATCGCGAATTTTATCTATGCTGTAATTGTGCTGGTTAAAAATAAAACCTATACTGATTATAAAAAGCCGGGTGCTGGAAAAGCCTATCTCAAGGTTTTAGTTACTTCATTTGTTTGGTTCGCAGCTTTAGCGGTCTATGGAAAAGCGACTCACCTGCTAGGCGATCTAGGTCCGATCGTGGGTTGGGTCGGGTTTAACGGCTTGGCCTTGATCATTGCCAATATGTGGGGATTTAGAGATGGGGAGTGGAAAGGATTTCCGAAGGCACAACGGATCGCCGTCATCGGAAATGCCATCATCGTCATTTCATTAGTTTTTGTCGCTTTAGCAAATTCACTGTAAAGATAAAAATCTAGGAGGAACAACATGGTTAACTCTATCAAGGAATTGAATTATGTACCAGAAGTACCGGAGAGCCCTCGGAATATTGTGCTTATCGGAGCTGGCGGCATCGTATCCGGCTCTCAATTGCCAGCATATCAGATGGCTGGTTTCCCAGTGGTGGGAATTTATGATCTCGATTATGAAAAGGCCAAACAAGTTGCGAAGGATTTTGACATCCCTCATGCCTACAATGAACTGTCAGAGTTGATTGAATTAGCGCAGAAGGAAAATGCCGTGTTTGATATTGCGGTCCCTGCGTCTGCCACAGCGGATATTTTGCGTCAGCTGCCAGAGCATGCCGGCGTTTTGATGCAAAAGCCCATGGGCGAGAGCATTGAGCAGGCTCAGGAGATTTTGACGATTTGTCGAGAAAAAGCGTTTGTAGCCGGATTGAACTTTCAATTAAGGCAAGCACCTTACATGATCGCAGCCAGAAAATTGATCAATGATGGGCTGATCGGCGAGATCGTCGATATTGATTGGCGTGTCGTTGAATTGCATCCATGGCATCTGTGGGATTTCTTGTTTGAAAAGGAACGAATGGAGATCAATTATCATAGTATCCATTATGTTGATCTGGTTCGCAGTATTGTGGGGAATCCAACGAGTGTTTATTGTAAAACGATGCAGCACCCTAAAATGAAAGCGTTAAAACAAACGCGTTCTGCAATGATTCTTGATTATGGGCCTGATCTGCGGGTAAATCTGCATATCAATCACAACCATGATTATGCGCCGGACTATCAAGAATCGACCTGCAAGATCGAAGGGCTGAAAGGGGCTATTCGCATCACGATCGGTTTGATCCTAGATTATCCGACAGGACGGCCAGATAAGGTAGAGTACATTCTTGATGACGGCAAAGGCTGGCGAGAACTGGAAGTGAAGGGCAGCTGGTTTAATGAAGCCTTTATCGGAACGATGGGCGGCTTGATGAAAAAAATGGACGACTCAACGTATGAGTACATGAATGATATTGAAGATGCGTACCAGACGATGTGTGTCGTCGAGGCGTTATATGCCTCCAGTGATAACGGAGGAACACCAGTAAACTATTAAAAGAGGGAAAAAGCATGGAGAAGATTATTGATACGCATGTTCATACGTGGGATTTGAAGCAGCTGAGACTTCCTTGGCTGGACACGGAAGAGTATTTGGCTCAGACCTTTACCGAAGCAGACTATCAAAAAGCTATGACTAGTGATCGCTTTACGATAACGGATGCGTTGTACGTGGAGGTCGATTGTGCACCGAATGATCGAGAAAAGGAAAACGACTGGATCATCCATCAGTGTAACTGCGCAACGAGCATCTTCAAGGGGGCGGTAATAGCCGGTGATTTAGCGACCGATCAGTTTAGCGAATCTATCGAAACCTATCGCTCCAGCATTTTAGGGGTTCGACAGGTCTTGCATGTTCCTGAACGGGAACGCGGCTTTTGTTTGCAGCCCCAATTTATGGAAAATGTTCGCTATCTAGGAGAAATCGGATTGACCTTTGATCTTTGTATGAGAAATGAAGAGTTATCGGATGGCTATGAATTGGCTAAAAGCTGCCCCGGAACCAGTATCATTCTTAATCACATGGGGAATCCCAATATGGAGCTGCTGTCTCAACCGCTAACGGATGAAAAAAAGAAGTATCGTGAAACGTGGTTTGAGAATCTAAAGAAATTGTCTGATTTACCTAATGTATACTGTAAAATCTCGGGTGTTATGGAGACGGAGCAGGCCAGGTTTGAGGATTTTTCCGAGGAAATCAATCAGGTGATGACGCTTTTCGGCGAAGACCGGATTCTTTATGCATCGAATTTTCCTATTATAGATTTAGGCGGCGGTCTTAATAAATGGACGGACTTTCTTTTAACCTTGACTGCGGAGCGTACGAAAGAGTTTCGAAGGAAGTTGTTCAGCGAAAACGCCCAATCAGTTTATTTAAAACAGAAATAATGGAGGAATTGGACATGACAGTAACAAGATATGGCGCTATTTCTACCTTAAAGCCAGAGTCGAAACAAAAATATATTGAGCTGCATGCGAATGCCTGGCCAAAAGTAAATGAAATGATCAAGAAATGCAATTTGCAAAATTATTCCATTTATCAAATCGACAACACCTTATTTTCTTATTACGAGTATACAGGTGATGACTATGACGCTGACATGGCGAAAATGGCGGCGGATAAAACGACTCAAGAGTGGTGGGACGAGTGTATCCCATGTATGAAGCCCTTAGATGGCTATGGTGACGAAGGTGTTTGGACGACAATGAAGGAAATCTATCATCTGAATTAATTAGGAGGAAAAGAACAAGATGGCGAATCGTATGATATTAAATGAAACTTCTTATCACGGAAAAGGAGCGATCGAATCGGTCCCGGCGGAGTTTCATAAGCGCGGCTTCAAAAAAGCAGTAGTTATTACAGACAAAGATTTGATCCAGTTTAACGTAGCCACGAAGGTTACTGACTTGCTGGATAATGCAGGAATCACTTATGAAATCTATGATGGGATCGTACCGAATCCGACAGTGGAAAATGTACAAGCCGGAGTAGCTTTTGTTAAAAAAGCGCAGGCCGATGTGATTATCGCGATCGGCGGCGGCTCGCCGATCGATACAGCGAAGGCAATCGGCATCATTGTGGAAAATCCTGAGTTTGCGGATGTGGTAAGTCTAGAAGGCGAGGTAGGAACAAAAAAGCCGGCATTACCGATTTTGGCGATCCCGACGACTTCAGGGACGGCTGCGGAAGTAACGATCAACTACGTTATTACAGACAAAGCAAAAAATCGCAAGTTTGTTTGTGTTGATCCACATGATATTCCGGTCGTTGCCTTTATCGATAGTGAGATGATGATGGGCATGCCGAAAGGGCTTTGCGCTGCAACTGGGATGGATGCCATGACCCATGCGATCGAAGGATTCATCACGAAGGGTGCCTGGGAAATGAGCGACATGCTTCATCTGAAAGCCATCGAAATCATCGGCCGTTCTTTACGTGCCTCTGTCGCCGGAGAAGAAAAAGGGCGCGAAGAAATGGCTTTAGGGCAATATATCGCTGGTATGGGCTTTTCCAATGTAGGCTTAGGCTTGGTTCATGGAATGGCGCATCCTTTATCTGCGTGGTATAACATTCCCCACGGTGTCGCTTGTGCCGCTCTTTTACCAAGCGTGATGAAGTACAATAAAGAGTTTACTGGAGAGAAATATCGTGAAATCGCCAAGGTGTTGAACGTTGAAGGCGCTGAAGCGATGTCCTTAGAAGAAGTCAGAACGGCTGCTTGTACAGCGATTGACCAAATGAGTAAGGATGTCGGAATCCCTTCAACAATCTCTGAATTAGGCGTTAAAGCAGAGGATATTCCTAAAATCGCAGAGGATGCCTTTAAGGATGTCTGCACTCCGGGAAATCCACGAGATACCTCATTAGAAGAGATCATTACGATCTATAACAGCTTGATGTAAAAAATAAGAGACCGCTCCCTGCAATTTTCTAAATGATGATTGCGAGAAGCGGTCTTTTGGTACTTGAATTTACACTTTAAG
>NZ_JAFLVR010000080.1 GCF_017315985.1 Candidatus Enterococcus murrayae
CTTAATATAGTTTGTCTCTATGTTTATCATACATAAAATGAGAAAACCTTCATAATAAGACGAATCATTTTTTAATTTATAAATGTTTTTGACTGTTTATGAATGTTTTTGATTGAACGGGTGACAAACTTGTGGTATTATTTCAGATGAAGGAGGATTGAAAATGCTTACAGAAGAACGACATAGAAAAATTATCGACTGGTTGGAACGTGACGGCTTAGTAAAGTCTCAAGATTTAATTCAATGGTTAGACTCCTCGGAATCGACAGTTCGCAGAGATTTGCAGGAGTTAGAAGATTTAGGAATATTGGAACGTGTTCATGGTGGTGCTAAACGCCCTCAACATTTAGAGCAAGAGCTTGCAATGTTTGAAAAATCATCCAAAAACGTTCAACAAAAGAAATTAATTGCAAAATATGCGTCCGATTATATCAATGATGGCGATGTAATTTATTTAGATGCGGGTACAACAACTTCTGAGATGATTCCCTTTTTGAAAAATCGCGCAGTTACAATAGTAACCAATTCTGTTGGCCTTGCCGCTCACCTAGTAGAAGCGCAGATTGCCACAATCGTATTAGGTGGTCGTATAAAACTGACTACTGATGCAGTTGTCGGTTCGCAAGCTTTGGAACAGTTAAAACAATATCGTTTTAATAAAGCCTTTATGGGAATGAATGGCGTACACATAGACAGCGGCTATTCTACTCCTGACCCAGAAGAAGCTATTTTAAAAAGAGCAGCTATTCAACAATCTGAACAAGCTTTTGTACTTGTGGATCACAGTAAGTTTAATCAGACTAGCTTTGTCAGTGTCGCTTCGCTATCAGCTGCTTCAATCCTCACAGATACCTGTCCTTTGGTTATTCATGATCAAATCACAGAACAAACTACCCTGAAGGAGGTTTCTGTATGATTTATACAGTTACACTAAACCCATCGATCGATTATATTGTTCAAATCGATCAGCTAACAATTGGCGATGTCAATCGAATGAAGGGCGATTTAAAATTGCCTGGCGGAAAAGGAATTAATGTCTCTCGGATTTTAAAGCGAATCAATACTGATTCAACTGCTCTAGGTTTCCTCGGTGGTTTTACCGGAAGCTTCATTAATAATTGGCTGGAACGTGAAGATATAAAAACGAATTTTACTTCTGTTGAGGATGACACACGAATCAATATCAAATTGAAAGCTAGTGAAGAGACTGAAATCAACGGCCAAGGTCCTATAGTTACAGCTAACGAAATGGGTACATTGAAAGAGGCTCTAGGTCATTTAGCAACGGACGATATCGTTGTCTTATCCGGCAGCAAGCCTGCCAGCGTTCCAACTGGCTTTTACCAAGAATTAATTGAAATCATCAAAGCTCAAGGTGCATCATTTGTCATCGATACTACAGGAGCTGACTTAATGGATGCATTGGAGAAAGGCCCCTTATTAGTTAAACCTAATAATCATGAACTAGCTGATTTGTACCAGACGACTTTCAACTCGATTGAAGACATTTATCCATTTGGTCAACGTTTATTAGATGAAGGGGCACAACATGCATTAGTATCTATGGCAGGTGACGGCGCATTACTATTTACCCAAGAAGGAGTATATCGCTCAAACGTCTTAAAGCACCAAGTTAAAAACTCAGTCGGAGCAGGAGATTCAATGATCGCGGGCTTTGTCGGCAGCTTTACAAAGACACAGGATCCTGTAGAAGCATTCAAATGGGGTGTGGCCTGCGGGAGTGCAACGACTTTTTCAGATGATTTAGCAACAGCAGATTTTATTCAAGAATTACTGCCAGAAGTTAAGATCACAAAAGTAAAATAATTATGGTCTTCTCTTCTGCTGAAAAGTAGGAATTAATTTAGAATTTGGAGGAATTATGATGGATATTAAAGATTTATTGATCAAAGATGCCATGATCATGGATTTGCAGGCTACGACAAAAAAAGCCGCAATCGATGAGATGGTTCAAAAAATGTATGATGCTGGCCGCATTTCAACTATCGATACTTATAAAGAAGGTATCTTAAAACGTGAAGCGCAAACCTCAACTGGTTTAGGTGACGGGATCGCAATGCCCCACGCTAAAAACAGTGCCGTTAAAGAAGCTACCGTTCTGTTCGCTAAAAGTAAAAATGGAGTAGATTATGAATCACTAGACGGTCAACCTACTTATCTATTCTTTATGATTGCTGCTCCTGAAGGTGCAAATGACACACATCTTCAAGCCTTAGCTGCTTTATCAAGACTTTTGATCGATCCTGACTTTGTTGCAAAATTAAAAGCTGCGGAAACTCCAGATCAAGTTCAAGCAACGTTTGATGCAGCTGAAAAGGCCAAAGAAGCGGAAGAAAAAGCAGAAGATCAAGCCGAGGAAAAAATAAAAGACACAAATCGCCGCTATATTGTAGCTGTAACAGCTTGTCCTACAGGAATTGCACATACCTATATGGCAGAAGATGCTTTAAAGAAAAAGGCCAAAGAAATGGGTGTGGACATTAAAGTCGAAACAAATGGTTCTGAAGGAATCAAACATCGGCTAACAGATGAAGATATTGCACGAGCAGATGGTGTTATTGTAGCCGCTGATAAAAAGGTTGAAATGAATCGATTTAATGGAAAAGAATTAGTTAATCGTCCGGTTAGCGATGGCATTCGTAAGCCAGAAGAATTAATTAATCTTGCTTTAAGCGGTGACGCCCCTGTTTATCACGGTAATAGTGAAGATACCTCTGCAAATGAAGAAAAAAGTGATAACGGAACCTTAGGTCAGCGCATTTATAAAGATTTGATGAACGGTGTTTCTCATATGCTTCCATTCGTTATCGGTGGTGGAATCATGATCGCATTATCATTTATGATCGACCAGTTCATGGGTGTACCTCAATCAGAGTTGGCTAACTTAGGAAACTACAACCAAATCGCCAGCTGGTTTAATCAAATTGGCGGTGCTGCCTTTGGCTTTATGTTGCCTGTTCTTGCCGGTTTTATTGCTTCAAGTATCGCTGATCGTCCTGGTCTGATTGCCGGATTTGCTGCTGGTGCATTAGCTAACGCTGGCGGCGCTGGCTTCTTAGGAGCATTGATCGGTGGTTTCCTTGCTGGCTATGTGATCATTTTCCTTAAAAAACTGTTTAAAAACTTGCCTAAATCACTTGAAGGAATCAAAGCTATTCTCTTCTATCCATTCTTTGGATTGATGATCACAGGTTTCTTGATGCTTTTAGTCAATGTTCCTATGAAAGCAATCAATGATGGCTTAAATGGTTTCTTAACCGGGCTTAGCGGATCAAATGCTATTTTGTTAGGTGCTTTGCTTGGCGGAATGATGGCAATTGACTTAGGAGGCCCAATCAATAAAGCAGCTTATGTTTTCGGTACTGCAACTTTAGCCTCAAGTGTTGCCCAAGGCGGATCAATCGTCATGGCTGCAGTCATGGCTGGAGGAATGGTTCCACCATTAGCCATTTTTGTCGCTACTCGTTTATTCAAAAATAAATTTGAAAAGAGTCAAGTTGATGCTGGTTTGACTAACATCGTTATGGGGCTTTCCTTCGTGACGGAAGGTGCAATTCCTTTTGCCGCAGCCGACCCAATTCGTGTTATTCCGAGTTTTGTTGTTGGTTCAGCTCTTGCTGGTGGTTTAGTCGGAGCTGTAGGCATCAAACTGCTTGCTCCTCACGGTGGAATCTTTGTTGTTCTATTATTGAGCCATCCTCTGCTATATCTTTTGTTCATCGCTATTGGCGCAATCGTTTCTGGCGTCATCTACGGTTTAGTTAAAAAACCTGTCGTAAAATAGCCAAAAAAATCCCGCTCTCAAATAGAGAGCGGGACTTTTATTTACATCCATCGATCCTTTCTGCGAGCACGGACTGGCTGAGGCTTAGGTTTAATCGCAAATAGGATCATACCAATAAAGAAAACTGCAATTGATAAAGGAATCTCTAGCGACGTAAGCGGCAACGCAAAAATCATTCCAACGATCAGTAAACAACTACCCATAATCTTGATATATCTTTGATCCATAGCAAACCTCTCCTTTTAATATATTAAACAAATAATTTTAAGATAGTATACCACTGCATCAATCTTTTAGACCTTAATATGCTCAACAGTGACCCTAATACTTACTCTAAAAACAAAATAACCAGCTTTTTAAATTTCAAGTATATCTAATTGATTCTTCGAAGACACCTTTTTTTGATCTATAAACGAAACAATCAAGTGTTTCGCTTCCTTCTCCAAAGAAAAAGTGAGTGAATCATTTTTGCGGCTAACTTGGTGAATCGTTATATCTTTTAATGCCGACTTTAATTCTTCTAAAGGAAAATCTAAGAATGCCTTTTTTGGAATAAACAATTGTAAAACAGCTGTATATTCTTTATAGCGCATATCTTGAATCTCAAATTCAATTGAATCTCGAATATAGTACTCAAATGCTGCCAGCCCTTTATCTAAGGTTAGCTCCGGATACAAAATGTGATAATTCATCATCCGCTCACTATCATCATCGATCCAAGGAAAATAAGCCAAGGCGTTTAATCCGCCCTTCATCCGATTGACTCGATATTGATTCGTCAAAAAATTGTACGTGCGCGTCACGAAATATGAGGCATCGCTTTTTTTAGTTGGCTGAAATTGATCATTTTGATATTGAACCGTTTGGATGACCGTATCCTCAAAGGCAAACTCAATATAAGGCTGCTTCAACAATCCCACGCCATTTGTATAAGATAATTGAGAGATTCCTAACTGGTCTCTAAATAGCTGCTGAAATCGTAAATTCGCCTCTTCCTTCCATTGAAAAGGATCCTTATACAGCTCGAAAAATACACCAGAGCCAAGTTCAGCAACTTCTTCTACTTGCTGAATCTCTAACAATAGCTGCTTAGCAAAAAGTTTTTTATAAGGAGCTCCTAAGAATAACCACCAGCAAGCAGTCAAACAGACACCTTTATAAAATACATCATAGCCAGGAAAGGCATTGCAATCTACTACAACATCACCATTTAGCCCTCTCATTTTTGGTAATGCACTTGTTTCCTCCGCCACTTCAAAAGAACGACGCTTAGATAATTCGCTTGTATTATGATATAAATATTCTTCGTAGGAACGAATGTATGCAAAAAAACCATGTTCGATCAATCGTGATTTTAAGTAATCTAAGTAAACGGTCTCCCAATAATAAAAATTTTTCTCTTTGAGAATACTTTTTTCAAAGATTGTATCCCCTAGTAAGTGAACAGTCATTTCCTCTTCTTCATTCTTTAATTGAATCCAATAATCCTCTTTCATACCAAATTCATCTATTATCTGTTCTAAATAACTAGAATCAAATATCTGCTCTTTTCCGTTGATCAACATCCTGTCTGGTTCCAGCAATAGACGACTCATGATTAACCAGTCTCTGGTTTTCAACTGAATATCGGCTTGCTTTAAATCGAAAAGCTGACTGACACTGTATATTTTCTGATTATTCCCCATTGCCTTCCCCTTTCTCATTGTTCTACTATAATTATATCTTAAAGATTTAAAAAACCCTATGAAATTGATTACTAAGTCAAAAAAAATTGTATACTATAATAAATTGTGTTAAAACTAAAATGGAGGTGTTCAAATGGGTTTAAAATTTGAAAAAACCGATGATTTAGACAAATTATTTGAATCATTTGTCGTTGATCCTGAAAAAAACATGCAAAAAGACGAAGACATTCAGAAGTTCTTAAAACCAAAAACTGAACAAAATGACAAAAAAAAGGATCAGGTTTAGACCTGATCCTTTTCGATTGCTGTCTCAATTGCCTGCCATGCTTCTTCTTTTCCTTTTTTTGTCTCAGAAGAGAAAAGAATGAACGTATCATTTGGATCAAAATCCAACTTTTTCTTAATGGCACTTGTATGTTTATTCCATTTTCCACGAGGTATTTTATCTGCCTTAGTGGCAACGACAATCACAGGAATTCCATAATACTTCAAAAATTCATACATTTGAATATCTTCTTTACTAGGGTCATGGCGCACGTCAACTAATGACACCACCGCTCTTAATTGCTTTCGGCTAGTAATGTAAGTCTCAATCATTTCGCCCCATTTTGCTCGTTCAGTCTTGGAAACTTTCGCATAACCATATCCAGGCACATCAACAAAATGCAATGAATTCTCAATCAAGTAAAAATTCAACGTTTGGGTCTTTCCCGGTTTTCCAGAAGTACGCGCCAAATTTTTACGATCAATCAATGTATTGATGAACGATGATTTGCCAACATTTGAGCGCCCTGCCAAAGCAATCTCTGGTAAATCCGTCTCGGGATACTGTTTAGGTGAAACCGCACTGATCACGATCTCTGCATTATGCACTTTCATTCTTTCACGCCTTTCAAAAAGGGTTCACAAATTACTTTGCGAACCCTCACTTACTAACCTGCTTTTTTCTTGTTGTTATGATACTCAATAATTGGCTTTCCAGAGCCTTCAACAGAATCCTTCGTTACGATCACTTTTTCAATTGACTCGTCAGAAGGAATATCAAACATAACATCCATCATAACATCCTCAATAATTGATCTTAATCCACGAGCTCCTGTATTACGTGCAATCGCTTTGTCCGCAATTGCATTTAATGCATCTGCATCGAATGCCAAATCAGTATCATCATAAGAAAGTAACTTTTGATACTGTTTAACTAACGCATTTTTAGGTTCAGTCAAAATTCGTACCAAATCTTCTGTCGTTAATTTTTCTAGTGCAGTAGTAACTGGCAAACGACCGATAAATTCAGGAATCAAACCAAATTTCAATAAATCTTCCGGAATAATCTGCTGCATGATACTCTCATCTTCATTGACTTTTTTATTGTTTTTGCCGAATCCAATCGTTTTTTCACCCAAACGATTTTTAACGATTGTTTCGATTCCATCGAACGCTCCCCCGACAATAAATAAAATATTCGTTGTGTCAATTTGAATGAACTCCTGATGCGGGTGCTTACGCCCTCCCTGCGGCGGTACGCTAGCAACAGTGCCTTCAAGAATTTTTAGCAATGCTTGCTGAACACCTTCACCTGAAACATCACGAGTAATTGAAACATTCTCACTTTTACGAGTAATCTTGTCAATTTCATCGATATAGATGATTCCTTTTTCCGCACGTTCAACATTGTAATCGGCTGATTGTAAAAGCTTCAACAAAATATTTTCAACATCTTCTCCAACATATCCTGCCTCAGTTAAACTAGTCGCATCTGCGATTGCGAACGGTACATTCAACGTTCTAGCCAAAGTTTGTGCTAAAAATGTTTTTCCTGATCCAGTTGGTCCAATCAAGCAAATATTACTCTTCTGTAATTCAACTTCATCAAGTCCATCATTTTCAGTATTCACTCGTTTGTAGTGATTGTACACTGCAACCGATAATGCTTTTTTCGCACGATCCTGACCAATGACGTATTGATTTAAAACATCCAATAGTTCCTTTGGTTTTGGCACATCAATAAACTCACGAATAGCTTCTTCATGGAATTCTTCATCTATAATCTCTTTACAAAGGTCGATACACTCATTACAAATGTAAACTCCCGGACCCGCAACAACTTTTTTCACTTCTTCTTGGGTCTTTCCGCAAAATGAACAGCGGACTGTTTCACCTGCGCCTGTGCTCTCATACATGGCTGTCACCTCTTGCTTCTTTCTCTACAAGTGTTTCCACGATTGCAGTCTTTATCTATAATAACATAAAGCATTAAAAAGACAAAGAAACCAAGAGCAAATAAAAAGGAATTCATAAGAAAAAGCTCTCGAAAAATCGAGAGCTTACAAATTATTTAGCGTACCAGGCCAAGCCTTCATATTTCCAGCCATGCTTAACTAAATTATTCTTTTCATTTGTGTTCAACGTATAATGATGTGAGCCCGATTTTGCATTAGGATTATAAAGACGATGCAAAGCGTTTGGCCCACCAGAGTACCAAGAAATACCCTCATAACGCCAACCCTTTTTAACTAAATTATCCTTTTCGTAGGCATGTAATGTATAGTGATGATCTCCTGCATTTGGATTATATAAACGATAAACTGGATTACCTGACGTTGGACCATTCCAACCGATTCCTTCATATCTCCAACCTTTAGAAACTAAATTATTTTTCTCGGCAACATTCTGCGTATAAAAATGTTCCCCACTGTTCGGATTATACAAACGATACATTTGCACACTGTTTGCTGGTGGTGTTGGTGTAGGGTTACTAAATGTTGATGTATAATCCGCATTAATATCGAAGTTTCCGTTGATACCAGGGAATGATAATTGTGAAGACCATTGCCAAGCACCATATTGAGTATAAAAATTCGTAGTAGAGAGATTGTATGGATATGCTGCTACCCAAATATTCTTATTTCCAATAGTCGCAGCATTTATACGGCCGGTAGTCAGCCAGTTCAATCCAATGTAATGACGGACATTTCCGTAACCAAGAGCTTTTAAGCGATTCTCAAAGGCTCTAGAATTATTTGTATGATTCCCTTTGCCTAGAATTTGAGGTTCTTCAATATCATTCACCATGACAGCGCCACTGCTCAAACCAAATCTTTTTGCAGCTGCAGCAAAATAATTTGCTTCTGCAGTAGCTTGTGCGTCACTAGTAAACCAACTATAGTGATATGCAGAAACCTTCATTCCAGCAGCCATCGCATTGTTAATTTGCGATTGGGCATACGGATTGGTATAGCTTGTTGCTTCTGTCAATTTGACAACCACCCCAGTAACCCCATAGCTTTTCATTTTTTGAAAATTTGCTACAGAAATATTGCCATTATGAGATGAAATATCAATAAAGCTTTTACTTGGTGTATTTGTATTCGTCGCAGATACTGACGGCAATGATGCGAACAATTGAATTGATGGGTATAAATCCGAACGCCCTCTCGGTAATGACATCGTGCCTTCAGCTGTTTCTACTTGTGTCTCAGGTACTGCTGTCTCCTCTTCTGATCCAGTACTCTCAGTGGTTTGTTCATTTTCAACGTTTTCAGTTGACTGAGTTACTTCTTGTGAAGTTTTATCGACTGAACTAACTGTCGAAGAGCTTTCGACCGTTTGTTCACTGCCTATTACTTGATTTTCATCAGCTAACACTGATGTTGTATAGCTTAAACATAGAACTGATAAAAAACATAATCCCAGAAATTTTTTCTTCATTTCGTCCTCCCTCGTGTATTAAAGCACAAATCTATTTTTATAATTAAAATGAGAAATAATCCCATTTCATTAATAATTCAATTTTACCAAATTTGGGGCTTATTTTGAAGTTATTCGTTATAATCAATCATAAAAAAAGTGGGAAACTAAGTTATTGACTTTTTTAATCTGAAATGTATCCCTCTTTATAAAAGAAAAAAAGTATGTGATACAAAATATGTACCACATACTAAAAATTATCTATTTCTCAACAGCCGTTCCAGTCACTAGTTCAACAGCTTTTTTCATTTTGATATCGTGTTCCAACATGTCTTCTGTTAACACACGACGAATTTGTTCTTCCGGCATTTGGTACATTTCAGCCAAGTCTTTAATTTCTTTAGCAATATCTTCTTCTGAAGCTTCAATTTTTTCCGCTTCAACAATAGCTTCCATTACTAAGTTTGTTTTCACTCGACCTTCTGCCTCACCTTCAAATTGTGTGTGAAGATCTTCTTCAGTAGAACCTGTTAATTGGTAGTACATTTCTGGTGAGATTCCTTGACGTTGCATATTATTTAGGAATTCATCCATTGAACGATGAACTTCATCATGAACCATTACGTGTGGAAGTTCAACGATTTCAGCATTTTCAACAGCTTGCTTGATGGCAGCCTCATCTTTTGCTTCTTTTGCAGCTTCTTCTTTTTGCTTTGTTAATTCATCGCGATATTTTGTTTTTAATTCATCCAAAGAATTAACTTCTTCATCGACATCTTTAGCAAAATCATCATCTAGTTCTGGTAATTCTTTCGCTTTTACTTCGTGAATCGTTACTTTGAAGACTGCTTCTTTACCAGCTAAATCTTCAGCTTGATAGTCTTCTGGGAAAGTAACAGTAACATCTAAGCTTTCCCCTGCTTTGTGACCAACCAGTTGTTCCTCAAAACCAGGAATGAATGAACCAGAACCTAATTCAAGAGAATAGTTTTCGCCTTTTCCGCCTTCAAATGCTTCTTCTCCAACGAAACCTTCGAAATCAATTACTGTCGTATCGCCATTTTCAGCAGCTTCGTCTTCTTTGATAACTAGTTCTGCTTGAGATTCTTGTTCAGATTTCAGGCGTGCATCTACATCTTCGTCTGAAACTTCAACATCTTGTTTTGGAACTTCTAATTCTTTGTAATCCCCTAATTTAACCTCTGGTTTTACAGTAACTTCTGCTTTGATTACCCAATCTTCGCCTTTTTCCATGCTGTCTACATCAATTTTTGGTTGAGAGACAGGATCAATCCCTGCTTCCTTTACAGCCGCTTCATAAGCAGTTGGCAGTACATCATTCAATGCATCTTCGTATAATGCTTCTTCACCGTACATACGGTTAAATACTTGACGAGATACTTTTCCTTTACGGAAGCCAGGTACATTAAGATTTTTTTTCACTTTGTTGAATGCATTTGTTAATCCTTTTTGAATCTCAGTTTGTTCAATCGAGAAAGTTAACACACCATCATTGGTGCCTGTTTTTTCAAAATTTGCAGTCACGTTTGTTCCCTCCGAATACTAATATACTTGCATTTTGCATACCATTAAATATTACACTACTGATTGTGAATTGTAAATATAAAGCTTTTACTCTCGGCATTTTTTAATGATAATCGAACAGCAGTTGTTTTATCCTTCCTCGGATTGCTTCAACCTCTTCATCAAGCGGCCCTGACCACTCAGAATACTCAGCTAAATAACTAGCCGTCCATGCATCAGGCTTCATAAAAGCGGTATGCAACGGATACAAAAATGCCATTTCTACCTTTACTTGCTCCAATAGGTTTGCTAACAGAATTGGATTATTATCACCCAAATAATCATTTAATCGAGTTTCGATACCCGATTGAAGAGAGTCATCAAATCCTGAATCTATTGGCGACAGTTCTGCGATTTCATCTTGAATTGTTAAGTAATGAACCTTCTCAGTCACACCTATACGAGCTAAGCTTTCAAATAAATAACTGCGAACTAAAGGGACTATCTGGGGAGTCATCATAAATTTTTCAGCGATTGTCTTTAAACGCTCTTCAGGCAACTGTCTAATTTTACGCACGAATAGTAATTGGTCTACTGCTGACATTGAAGGCAGTTGATTCAACTCCGCTTCAAGCTCTTTGATTACCGCTTGTTGCTGTCTTTCATAAAAAGCCTCCTGATCATTAATACGCATCAACCAAAGATCAGTCTGTTCTTCAGTTAAGATTTTAACTTTTTGTGACCGCCATAAAAATTCACGTGCCGCAAAAAAATTCTGGGAATACACTTGAATCTGCAAAAATAAATCAATCGTTTCGGGAGTATCAAGATAGCTTTCTGACTCCTCCTCGGCATATTCTAAGGCCGCAGAAAAATCACCTTGTTCCAAAGCTAAACCTGCAATCAAGTGATTAAGTTTTGGGGTTGGATTTTCCTGATAGGCATATTTATAATTCTCTAACGCCCTTAAATAATCTCCTGCAGAAAAAGCTTCTTCCGCAAGTGCTAAATAGTAGTGATCATTATTAGGAAAATCAATTGGAGTCATTTTTCTGTACGCCCTCTCTCGCTGCTAATAGGTTTAATGTCACAACACTCGTATCAGAGAAGTAATCGCCGATGTGCTGTTTATTTGGCGTAAAAATAGTTACAAGATAGCCCAGCATAAAAAGAGAGCCGCGTAGGACAAATCGACAGGCACCTTCACGAACTAGAACTGTTTGCCAACTTAACTCTTCTTCAGTATAACAAACGACTCTAATGCCAAAAACCATCTTACCGATTGTTTGACCATGATTAATTTTCGTCATCAGAATAAAATACGCCAAATAAATCAAAAGCGTTGAAAATCCATAAATACTGAAAAGCTCAGAGCTTTTGGTTAAACCAAGTAGGTTCGTCGGCACTCCCAATACAATTTTTGTGATGGCCGAGATACAAAGTAAATCTAATAAATACGCAAAAGAACGGATCCAAAAACCAGCATAAAAATAGTCTGGGTAATGATGAAACTGCCGTTCGTGTTTTTTCTCAAGTAACTGTGCTACTGGTCCTACTGCAGGTCTTTGACTAGCTTCATCAGTCATTATTACTCACCTCCATAAAGATACATAGCTTTGGGCGCTTGCGGAGTACCAACGCTCTCAACAATACTCTTGATTAGCTCTTCCTGTGAGGGTTTAAGCCCTTGAAGTTCTGCCAGACTATTCCCTAACCATGTATTCATGAAATTAGTTGAGCCATTTGTATATGAAACAACTTTTGCATCAGTCAAGTTCTCATCCTTCCTCAAAGCTTTCAATGCTTGATCAGGATAACCAATATCGTCTATTAAACCATTCTCAAGAGCCTGTGCCCCATCATAGATTCTTCCATCTGCCAATTTACGTACTTGCGTCTCCTCCATATTTCGTCCTTCAGCTACAGTCTTGACGAATCGACCATACATACTGTCAACAAAGGCTTGCAAAACTTCTTTGTCTTCTTTTGTTTGAGGCCGGGAAGTTGAACCGATATCTTTCAATGCGCCGCTTTTAATTGTTGCATCAGTTATACCAAGCTTTTCCATTAGTCCAGAATAATTCATACTAGACATTATAACTCCAATTGAACCAGTCATGGTATCTTCTGCAGCAAAGATTCGATCCGAATTTGCTGCAATATAATACCCTCCGCTAGCTGCTTGACTCTCCATTGAAGCATAAATTGGAATGTTTTTATCCTTTTGGATTTCCTTCAATGCCCTTGCAATCTCTGCCGTTTCATAAACAGAGCCACCAGGCGAGTTTATTTCTAACAAAATCGCCTTAATAGTTGAATCTTTTTTTATTTTATTTAACTGTTTCATAAATGATTCATGATTGTATCCACCTGTAGAAAACAAGCCACTAGTACCATCATTAATGATAGCGCCCTCTACTACTAGCTTAGCAATTTTTTCTGTACTCGATCCTTCTTCTTCTGTTTTTTCTTGTGGTTCATTATTCCCATACAACAACTCATTAACTTGACTAAGCTCTTTTTTCCTGTCATTACTTCGATTGATCGTTGATGAGATTACTGAAAAGATTAATAACACAACTGCAATGCCGATTGCCACCCAACGTCTTCTATTCATTTTCTTCCTCCTAATATAAGTTGCGAATAATTAAAACTTTTTCTACTGGTCCTTCGGCATTCATTTTCTCGGCCTTTTCAAGCAAAGAATAACCTCCGAAAAACTCATGTGTCAAAGGGTCTTCAATTTTGAAAGTCCTTGCATCCTCGATACTCAAAGCATCAGGATTAATTTCTTGGATACTATCCCATCCAGTATCTAAGAAAACCTTTGTTTCATCTGTGATCTTTGGATCAGATGCGAGTTTCTCCAAAAATTTACGCAGCTCTCCAATGGTTAAATTTTCTGGTTGATTCATTTAAGTTTCCCCTCTCAATTGATTCATAGAAAATAATTTCTACTATGATTAGCTTGTTCTAGAAACAACAAAATATCATCGCTAGAGACCATTCTTTAAATGGCACTTCTCTATTTTACCCTATTCTTCTGACAGATGAAACGCAGAAGCAATTTTGTTTCCCTTCCTCTTTTCTTCTTTTTTCCATATATACCAATTAACTAAAAATAAAAAAATGTTTGACTATACAAAAAGTTTATATTATATTAGTCATTGTTTCCGATGTTAATTTAAAAAAATCTAAAATGTACCAATTAGATAGCGCCAGACCTTTTTTATGAGGGTGACGAGGAAGAAGCTAATCGAAAATTTCGGCGGGTGGCTTCAGGGTTGCTGTACTCTACAGATCATTACAAAAACTTTATAAAAGAACAAAAAAATGGTCAGACAGCTCGGAAACATATAATGACAGGAAAGTAGGAAGACATTATGTGTGGAATCGTAGGAATTGTAGGTAACGAGCAGGCAACAAATATTTTGGTGAATGGATTAGAGAAGTTGGAGTATCGTGGTTATGACTCAGCTGGTATTTTTGTAGCGGATCAAAGTGAAGATTTCTTGATTAAATCCCAAGGTCGAATTAAAGAGTTATCGGAGAAAATTGGTTCTGAAGTTCATGGTTCTATTGGCATTGGACATACAAGGTGGGCAACTCATGGCGAACCAAGTGAAGAAAATGCACATCCTCATACTTCACAAAGCAAACGTTTTGTCCTAGTTCATAATGGTGTGATTGAAAATTACGACGATTTGAAAGAAAAATATTTATCAAGTGATATTTTCTATGGTGAAACCGATACGGAAATCGCTGTTCATTTAGTTGAATATTTCGCAGAACAGGGACTTTCAACAAAAGACGCCTTTCGTAAATCTTTAAAAGAGATTCATGGCTCTTACGCTTTTGGTTTGATCGATAAAAATGATCGTGAAACAATCTACGTTGGGAAAAATAAAAGCCCCCTATTGATCGGACTAGGCGATGGATTCAATGTGGTCTGCAGCGATGCAATGGCAATGTTGGAACAAACCAACCAATTTGTCGAGATTAATGACGGCGAGATGGTTATCGTTACAAAAGATCGTGTAGAAATTGAAGATGAGGCGGGCAATGAGATTCAACGTGCACCTTACGAAGCTAAAATCGATCTTTCGGATATGGAAAAAGGCACATATCCTTACTACATGCTAAAAGAAATTGATGAACAGCCTGCTACTATGCGTCGGATCATTAGTGAATATACTGATGAAACAGGAACCGTCGTGATAGAAAATGAACTGTTGCAAAGTTTGCTGGATAGCGACCGCATTTACATCGTCGCTTGCGGTACAAGTAACAATGCTGGGTGGGCAAGTAAGCAAATTATCGAAGGGTTGGCCAACATCCCGGTAGAAATTCATTTATCAAGTGAATTTGGCTATAACATGCCTTTGCTTTCAAAAAAACCATTTTTCATTTATTTAACCCAAAGTGGCGAAACAGCAGATAGCCGCCAAGTATTAGTCAAAACGAATACATTAGGCTACCCATCCCTAACAGTCACTAATGTAGCTGGGTCAACGTTATCTCGGGAAGCAAGTTTTACTATGCTCTTACATGCTGGTCCAGAGATTGCAGTAGCTTCTACTAAAGCCTACACAGCTCAAATTGCTGCCTTAACTGTTTTAGCAAAAGCGGTTGGTGAGGCTAAAGACATCACAGCAGCAAAAGAATTTGATTTAACAAAAGAGTTAGGCATTGCCGCCAACGCCATGGATGTAATGATTTCAGAAAAAGCTATGATTGAACAAGTTGCTGAAGAGTACCTAGCAACAACTCGCAACGCTTTCTATATCGGTCGTTCTGAAGATTATTATGTTTCTATGGAGGTAGCACTAAAACTAAAAGAAATTTCTTATATCCAAGCTGAAGGTTTTGCAGCTGGGGAGTTGAAACACGGAACGATCGCTTTAGTTGAAGATGGCACACCAGTTATCGGAATCATTACCGAAGCTGTAACTGCTCCTCATACTCGTGGAAATTTGCGTGAAGTAGAAAGTCGTGGTGCTCACACGCTAGTCATTGTCTCGGAGGAATTGAGCAAAGAAGGAGATCAAATTATTTTACCAATTGTTCATCAATTCTTGCGTCCTCTTGTCTCCGTGATTCCAGGTCAGCTCATCGCATATTATGCAACATTATTACGTGGCTATGATGTTGACAAGCCTCGTAATTTAGCAAAATCTGTTACAGTAGAATAAACAAAAAGGTTGAGATTTTTCTCAACCTTTTTGCGTAGAAAAACGTCTAAGCCCACCGGCTCAGACGTTTTTAAATTAATCTAATCCAATCTCTTTACGAACAACTGCTGCGATTTTTTCAACATAGTAATCAACTTTTTCATCAGTTGGTGCCTCTGCCATGACACGCAACAAAGGTTCTGTTCCTGATGGTCGCACCAAAATTCGTCCATCACCATTCATTTCTGTCTCGGCCTCTTCAATGGCTTGCTTGATAGCCGGTACATCCATCGCACCATATTTATCACTCACTCGAATGTTAACTAATTTTTGCGGATAGATTGTTACCTCTCCGGCTAATTCAGAAAGCTTCTTACCTGTTTGTTTCATAATGTTTAATAACTGAACCCCTGTCAGCATTCCATCACCGGTGGTATTGTAATCCAAGAATAATACATGTCCAGACTGTTCACCACCAAGATTGTAGTCATTTTTTCGCATTTCTTCAACCACATAGCGGTCACCAACTTGAGTAATCACATCTTCCAAACCAATTTCTTCAATCGCTTTATGGAAACCCAAATTACTCATTACTGTAGTAACTACAGTATCTTTCTTCAACCGTTTGCGTTCAGCTAAATATTTAGCACAAATAAACATGATACGATCGCCATCCACAATATTTCCTAACTCGTCAACTGCAATCACACGATCGCCATCACCATCAAAGGCTAAACCAGCATCTGCGCCCTTTTCTACAACCATTTTTGCTAATTCTTCTGGATGCGTGGATCCCACACCAGCATTGATATTTAAACCATTTGGTGAAGTCCCCATTGTATAAAAGTCAGTTTCTAAATCCGCAAATAAACGATTGACACTGGTAGATGTCGCTCCATTAGCGGCATCAACACAAACTGTTAGCCCTGAGAGATCACCTGAGATAGTCTGCACGAGGAATTGTGAATATTTCAAAAGACCTTCATGAAACTCATCCAGCGTTCCCAAACCTTCTGCTGATGGACGAGGAAGGTTATCTTCTTCCGCATCAATCAATGCTTCGATTTCAGCTTCTTGTTCGTCGACTAATTTAAAACCATCTCCACCGAAAAATTTAATACCGTTATCTTCTGCAGGATTATGAGAAGCAGAAATCATTACACCAGCTGAAGCCTTTTGCAATCTCGTTAAGTAGGCAACACCAGGCGTTGAGATAACACCAAGCTGGAATACTTCGATTCCTACCGATAGCAGTCCAGAAATTAAAGCTGTTTCTAACAATTCTCCTGAGATACGAGTGTCACGTCCGACCAGCACTCTTGGACGCCCTTCACTTTCATGATGCTGACTTAAAACATAACCGCCGCAACGCCCCAATTTAAATGCTAACTCAGGTGTTAGCTCCTTATTTGCGATTCCACGTACTCCATCTGTTCCAAAATATTTACCCATTAAACTATATTTCCCTTCTTCATCTAGTTAGTTGATTGATTTGTCGGTTCTTCTTGACTACTAGTCATTTTAGTGGTGCTTGCTTCAGTTTTTTTTGAAGCCCCACTTGAGCTTTCTGTAACTTTCGCTGCCGACGAACTAGAATGATTTGTACTGCTAGTTTCTGACTCTTGAGACTTCTTAAATATCGGTGTCACTTGTGCACTCACCGTTTTCGGATTCACTTGATAATTTCCAGATACTGGTATATCAATGAATTTTTTTACAGTCCCTTGTATCTGACTTACATCGACTGGAATGCCAATACTGTCTATTTGATCAATTACCGACTGTACGCCAGTAATTGTTGCCTTTGTACGATTCAAATCAATCTTGACATTTTCAACTGTCGAGGGCAGTTCACCCTCTTGAATCGGATAAAGCGAAACTTCCTTACTTGGTGTTTGAATCTCAAAGTTAACAGTTACATTTTGTGGCTCAGCTTGGATTGGCAATGCCTCCCCGCTAGCGTTCAACGCCTGAATCGGTGCTTGAATACTGTCTTGATCAACCGTTAATTTACTGCTATCGACTGACGCAACAACACGTTCAATTTCCTTCATTGTGTTTTCGCCAGTAGTGATTTCTACTTTTTCAGGCTGTGTAGACATCTCTCCAACTTTCAATTTATTGTTATCAGTTGTGCTGCTCAAAATTGGCGTTACAGCAAATTGTTTTTTCACCTTCTTCTCGATTGTTACTGAAATTTTCTCTGGTTCAATCGTTGCAAAAAGCGAACTAGATAAGTTTTTAGCTTTTAAACGTACTTCGTGAGTTCCAGAGGATAAATTTGTTAAATCCGCAACAACACTAAAATTTCGAGTATCAGGATCGATTTCTTTATTTAATTGTATCCGATTGGCTCCGCTTAGCTTAACTGAAACATTCGATGAGAATCCATGAACAAAATAATCATCCGAATCATAAAGAACATTGATTGGAACATTTTGAATAGACTCTTCATAGTTTATTTCAGAAGAAATCAAACGACTAAAATTTTGACTGTTGACATTAAAAAATAAAATCAAACTAAATACTAGCGAAATTAGCATGTAGGGAGCATTACTTTTCTTGAATTTGATTCTCATTTTTGTCCTCCTTTAGTCAAACCCTCCAAAAAGGTCTGAAGAAGACTTTTTTTACCAGCATTTTTTTCATCTGGCATTAACTCTCTGCGCATCACAGCTAGATATTCTTCTTGTGACAAGTCGTGCAGAAAATCATTATTCAACGTAATGCTGACACCGCCTGTCTCCTCAGAAACTATGAACGTTAACGCATCACTGACTTCACTGATACCTACCGCCGCACGATGTCGCGTACCAAATTCTTTTGGTATCAACATACTATCTGAAAGCGGAAGATATGCTGAAGCAACAGCGATCTTTCCATTTTTAACGATAACCGCACCATCATGCAGTGGTGTGTTTGGGATAAAAATATTGATCAATAATTCCCCAGTAATGTCCGCGTCCAGATCAATTCCAGTTTCAATATACTCCTCTAAACCTGTAAAGCGTTGAATCGTTACTAATGCACCGATTTTTCTTTTTGACATGTATTGGATCGCTTTGTCAAAAGCTAGGATCATTCGCTCATCATCACGTTCTTCTTTCTTAGATGTTTTGAAGAAAGAACTGCGTCCCAAATGTTCCAGCCCACGTCGAACCTCTGGCTGAAAAATAACGATTGCTGCTATTACACCGTACGTGATGATTTGATTCATCAACCAGGACAACGTATGCAGGCCAATTAGTTCAGCTATGATTCGAATCCCAATAAAAATCGCCACACCTTTGATCAACTGGACGGCTTTCGTTCCGCGAACAAGTTCAAACAAACGATAAATCAAAAACCAGACAACAAATATATCTAAAAGGTTGACGATGATATCCCAGGTTGAAAGATTCTCAGAAAAAAAGCTAAGCCAATATTCCGGTTTGAATAATTCAATTAGACGATTAGGCATAGATAACCTCTCTTTCTATCCAAAATTCTCTACAATTATACCACAGTGGTACAGGTCTAGCATAAAATTTGAGAAGGAAAAAGAGCCTTAGTAAATTAAGGCTCCTCCCACTAAAGAATGCTTTTACTTTGTTTTAGTAAAAATAAACTTGGCAGTTACATTTTCGTTTATTATCTATACTCGCTAAGTCTAATTTTAGCAAAAATGTTAATTCGAAGCTATTTACTCCGCTTTTCAGCACGGGCAGCTCTGCGTGCGGCACGCCGGGCTTCTGCTTCTGGATCAGTCTTACGTTCGCGTTTTACACCCGCATTCACAGATAATTCACTAGATTCTGCTTTAGTTCCTTCCAATCTTGCCCGAATCTTTTCCTCTTGACCAGCTAAACGTGCATAGTTATAAAAACGCGTTTGCGCATCGTTAACCGTTTTTTGGTATAGTCGTTGAGCATCATCTGGCTGCACTCTTTCTAACGCAGAAAAACGTGTTTGCTGTTTCATAAATCCGATCATGTCATCAAATTTTGGTTTCTTATAATCCAGTGACATCGGATTTTTACCTTTTTCTCGTTGTGCTGGGTTGTAACGGTATAGTGACCAATACCCTGAGTTAACAGCATCTTTAGCTTCTTGCAACGTTTTGCTCATACCGCCGCGTAATCCATGATTGATGCATGGTGTATACGCGATCACTAAAGATGGTCCAGGAAATTTTTCAGCTTCCTCTAATGCTTTGATTGTTTGCATTTGGTTGGCACCAGAAGCGATTTGCGCGACATAAACATTGCCGTAGGTCATCGCCATCATACCTAGATCCTTTTTAGATTGGTACTTGCCGCCTGCAGAGAATTTTGCAATAGCCGAGGCTGGGGTTGCTTTAGATGTTTGACCACCAGTATTTGAGTATACTTCGTTATCCATTACCAAAATATTCACATCTGCACCACTAGCCAATATATGGTCGATTCCGCCAAACCCGATATCGTAGGCCCAGCCATCGCCACCGAACATCCATTGACTGGTTTTGACAAACAGGTCCCGATTATCATAAATCTCAGCTAGTTTAGGGTCTGTCATTCCTTCACACTCTAATGCTGCTGTTAATTTTGCCGCTCTTTGCTGGGTCCCATCGGATTCAAACATGTGGTCCATCCAATCTTCCATCAGCTCCCGTAAATCATCTGAAACAACATCTAAAACATTATTGATTTTATCAGCTAACTCTTTGCGTCTTGTTTGATTGGCTAAAAACATTCCGTATCCATATTCTGCATTATCTTCAAAAAGTGAGTTCGACCAAGCTGGCCCCTGCCCTTTTTCATTCGTTGTATATGGACTAACTGGTGCTGCTGCCCCCCAAATCGAAGAACAGCCTGTTGCATTAGCAATCATCATGCGATCGCCAAACATTTGTGTCATTAATTTTACATATGGTGTCTCCCCACAACCAGCACAAGCTCCCGAAAATTCAAGCAAAGGCTGATTGAACTGTGATCCTAAAACGGAATTCGTTTTTGCTGGATTAGCTTTTTGTTTCAATGTCATTGAAAATGCCCAGTTAATCGCCTGTTCTTTCTCTTCTTGATAAGGCTTCATGACTAATGCTTTGTCTTTTGCTGGACATGCTTCCACACACAGACCACAGCCGGTACAATCTTCAACTGAGACTTGTATACGGTATTTTAACCCATCTGCACCTCGCATTTCTCGAACGATATAGCCTTCAGGTGCTTCCTCCATTTCTTCATCATTCGCAAGGAACGGACGGATTGCCGCGTGAGGACAAACAAATGAGCATTCATTACACATAGTACAGCGATCACTAATCCAATGAGGAACTTCTAAAGCTATGCCTCGTTTCTCAAATTTCGTCGTACCTGTGGGAATAGTTCCGTCAGTCATACCATTTACTACAAGGTCGTTCACAGTTAAATCATTTCCTCGTTGTGAATTAATAGGTTCAACAATTTCTTCTACATATTGAGACACAGTAGACTCACGAACTTTTATGGGAAGGTCAACTGTCCGCCAGGTTTCAGGCACCTCCACTTGATGCAACAATTCGACCGTCTGATCAATTGCTGCGATATTTTTCTCAACAATTTCCAGCGATTTCCGTCGATAACTTTTATCTGCTTCGATCTTTAGGATATCCAGCACTTCATCAAACGGGATAATTCCTGTTAAACTGAAAAATGCTGTTTGCATGACTGTATTGATACGTGAACCAAGCCCTACTTCCATTGCTAGCTTTGCAGCATTAATAGTATAGAATTTAATCTCATTTTCAGCGATATATCGTTTCATTTTCGCAGGCAATAATTTATCCATCTGCTTATCATTCCACATGGTATTCATGAGAAAAATTCCACCTGGCTTCAAACCTTTCAATAGGTCATAGGTATGAATATAGGCTGGTGTATGACAAGCGATAAAATCAGCACTCTCAACAAGATAAGTTGAACGTATCGGTGTATCACCAAAACGCAAGTGAGAAACGGTCAAACCACCAGATTTTTTTGAATCATAGCTAAAGTACCCCTGTGCATATTTATCTGTATGATCTCCGATGATCTTGATTGCCGATTTATTCGCACCAACTGTTCCGTCTGAGCCGAATCCCCAGAATTTTGCTTGAAAAGTATTTGGATTTGTTAAATCTATCGTTTTATTTGTTTCTAATGACATATTGGTCACATCATCAGTGATCCCAATCGTAAAACGTTTCTTTGTATTTACTTTGTCTTTCGCCAACTCATCATAAACAGCGATAATCTGATCCGGTGTAACATCTTTCGAGCCTAAACCGAAGCGTCCTCCAATAATTTTAGGACGAGTGTCAGCCTCATACATTACTCCTTGGATATCAAGTAAAAGGGGCTCTCCATCAGCGCCAGGTTCCTTTGAACGGTCTAATACAGCGATTGATTTTACTGTATCAGGAAGTTTTTCTAAAAAATTTTTGCTGGGAAACGGACGATATAAGTGTATGTTCAAAAAACCAACTTTACGACCCTTTGCATTTAAATAATCGACGGTTTGTTCGATTGTTTGTGCTACTGATCCCATTGCCACTATTACTTCGTCAGCATCTTCCGCACCATAATAGGTAACTAAGTCATAATTGGTTCCACGAAGTTTATTGATCTCAAACATGTATTTCTGTACGATTGCAGGCAGTTCGTCATAATAGCGATTGACTGTTTCTCGCTGTTGAAAATGCACATCTGGATTTTGATTCGTTCCACTGATCGTCGGATGATTTGGATTCATACTTCTTTTACGAAAAGCTTTCAACTTCTCTTGATTGATCAAGGGGGCTAATTCCTCATAATCTAATACTTCTACTTTTTGAATTTCATGACTAGTGCGAAAGCCGTCAAAAAAATTCATGAAGGGAAGACTGCCCTCAATAGCAGCTAAATGTGCCACTGCAGATAAATCCATTACTTCTTGGACACTGCTCTCTTGCAACATAGCAAATCCCGTTTGGCGAGCGGCCATTACATCACCATGATCACCAAAGATGTTCAACGCATTAGTTGTAACCGCACGACTAGCAACATGAAAAACGCCAGGTAGTAACTCTCCAGCGATTTTATACATGTTGGGAATCATGAGTAATAATCCTTGTGAAGCGGTATATGTTGTAGTAAGTGCTCCCGTTTTCAATGCGCCATGTACAACCCCTGCGGCTCCCGCCTCTGATTGCATTTCCGTAATTGATACAGGTTGTCCAAATATATTTTTCTTTCCTTGCGATGCCCATTGATCTACAAGTTCAGCCATGGTTGAACTTGGTGTGATGGGATAAATAGCCGCTAACTCTGTGAATGCATACGAAATATAAGCAGCAGCTGTATTGCCGTCCATCGTTTTTTTCTTACGCATGTTTTTCCTCCATTTCTAAAACAAAAAAAGTCCTTTTAGAAAGAACTTCAGATTCAGGCACTTGATACCATCTTGACTAACTAGTACCCTCAGTAAAATATGAAATCACAAGTTTATAATTTCTCTAACAACGCATTCATTATAAACTAACCACAACTAATTTCAAACACGAGTTTCAGTCTTTTTAACTTATTTAAATGAAAAGAACTTGTTTTCTTAAAAAATTTTTGTACACTTGTAAGAGAAAGGACGTGTTTTCTCATGGATATCTCTGTTATAAAAGGAAAGCTTGTTAATGACTTTAATGGAATCAAAATCGGTTCAGATGCTGCTCCAAAGCGATTAATTGAATTTATAAATCTTCGATGCCCTTTCTGTAAACAATGGTTTGAAGAATCTTATGACACTTTAAATCAAGCAGTCGCCGAAGGTAAAGTTCAACGCGTTATTAAATTATTAGATAAGGATAAAATTAGTTTGCAGCGCGGCAACGTAATGCACGAATATATCGATACAGATCCTAAAAAGGCTTTGATTCAAATTCAACTGGCTTTCGAAACGCAAGAAAGTTGGCAAGACCTAGAATTAGAAGCAGTCGCTGACTATGCTGAAAAAACATTGCGTTTCAAGCAACAAGCGAACCAAAGCTTGCAAAGTGAAATTCGCAATGAAGCTGAGCAAGCCAATATTAAGTTTGTTCCCACTGTTATATTAGGTGAACATATCTTTGACGAGTCAATTGATGAAGCTACATTAAAAACTTACATTGCTGAATAAAGAAAAAAACCGTTTGAAATTCAAACGGTTTTTTTACGCAGATTATCTGCAAAGTCATTAATTTTCCGAATCCGATGATTGATTCCAGATTTAGAGATTGCGCCAGAAGGTATCATTTCTCCTAGCTCTTTTAAGCTGATTTCGGGATTTTGGATTCTTAATTCTGCAATCTCTTGTAGTTTTTCAGGCAATGATTGCAGTCCAACGGTTGATTCAATAAAATGAATATTATCAATCTGTTTTGAAGCTGCATCAATCGTTTTATTCATATTTGCTGTTTCACAATTAACCAATCGATTAACTGAATTACGCATGTCACGTACAATTCGAACATCTTCAAATTTCAACATTGAGTTGGTAGCACCGATCAGAGTTAAAAAGTCGGCAATTTTCTCTGCCCCTTTTAAATAAGTAATATAACCGTTACGTCGTTCTAATGTTCGCGCATTTAAATCAAATTGATTCAGCAAGTCACAAATATCTTGATTGTGCTCCTCATAGATTGAAGAAATCTCCAAATGGTAGCGGCTGGTTTCGGGATTGTTGACAGAGCCAGAAGCCAAAAATGCGCCACGCAAATAAGCGCGTGTCTTATCATCTGATTGTTTAATTTCGTTTGAAATATGAGATTGAAACATCATGCCATCCATAATATCCAAATCCAATAAGATGTTCTGTGTTTCTTGTTTCAATCGAACAATATAAACATTGTTTTTCTTCAATTTCATTTTTCGTCGTACTAACAACTCACTGCGCACCTTATAATGCTCTTTCAGCAAAGTAAAAATCCGACGAGCGATCGCCGCATTTTCAGTCTGCACATTTAATACAAATTGATGATTGCTCAAGCTTAGCGACCCATTCATTCGTATCAAAGCGGCTAATTCAGCTTGCGCGAGATTCTTTTGGACTGCCAGACCCGTTAGCTCTTTTTTTACTTCGGCTGCAAAAGACATGACGAGCCCTCCTTCTTCATAATAAAGAACTAATTATTCCTAAAAATTAGTTCTCACTTGATTAATATTGTATTGATACTCTTTTTAAATTTTTGCTCCGAAAACAATTCGAAACAATTCATCAACTACTTTATCACCATCATGAAAAACACCGCCATCACGCAGTTCTAAAAAGTCGGTGGAAACTACACGACATCCTTCATCTCTGAGACCATTAAAATCATGTGTAACCTGTACCAAATACTCATCGTAGATTTCAGGGTCCATATAACCTTCAGGAACCTTTTCTGTATTGACTAAAACAGTATCAATAAATTTACTTTCAAGATGCTTATGCAAAACTCGAATATGATCTGCATCACTAAAATGTTCTGTCTCACCTTTTTGAGTCATGATATTGCAAATATACACGACTTCCGCATTCGTCGAACGAACAGCATCTCCTAATTCCTGAATCACTAAATTAGGAAGGATGCTTGTGAATAATGACCCTGGGCCCAGCACAACCATATCCGCTTCATGGATAGCGTTGACAACTTTCCGTGCTGCATGAACAGCTTTTTCCCCACTTTTCTCTGTAACATAGACTTTTTCAATCGTTTTGCGATCAATAGCAATTTTTGACTCACCTACCGCACTTGTTCCATCATCAAAATCCGCATGTAAGACTAACGGTGTTTCTGAAGATGGATAAATATGTCCGTCTACATGCATCATCATAGAAAGTAGCTGAATTGCTTCATACGTACTGCTACGCATTTCTGATAAAGCAGCGATCAATAGATTTCCAATTGTATGATTGGCAAGAAATTTGTCATCTTCATGAAAACGATATTGAAATAAATCTTCATATAGTTTTGGCATATCTGATAGAGCAGCTAATACATTCCTTAAATCACCCGGCGGAGCCATATCAATTGAATCTCTTAATTCGCCACTGCTGCCTCCATCGTCAGCTACAGTTACGACTGCTGTGATATCCGCACTTTGATTGCGCAAGCTCTTCAAAATGACTGGTAAACCAGTCCCCCCGCCAATCACGACAATTTTAGGTTTACGGATACGGTATGTTTTCATTTTCATGAACGATTCACCGTCTCTTTCCGCTTATCCTTATCACGATGTGTGATATTCACTTTATAATCGGCATCTTTAATAGCTTTGCCCACTCGTTCGGTCAAAGCAACCGAACGATGTTGACCTCCTGTACAGCCAATTGCAATCGTCAATGAACTTTTCCCTTCCTTAATATAACCTGGTAAAATATCCATGATAAGTCGTACAAAGTTCGTGTAAAAATTTTCTGTTTCTGGAAATGACATTACGTAATCATAAACAGGTTTATCTAAACCCGTTTGCGGACGCAGTTCTGGAATATAATGGGGATTTGGTAAAAAACGCACATCCATTACGATATCTGCGTCAATCGGCAAGCCATATTTAAAGCCAAAGGAAACAACTTCTACATGGAAGCCCACATCGTCTTTTTGTTTAAACGATTGATTGATTTTTTCTCGTAACTGACGAGGCGTCAAATCTGTCGTATCAATCATCAATGTCGCACGATTTTTTAAATCTTCCAAAATACCCCGTTCTTTTCGAATCCCCTCAGAAATCATCCCTTCCATCGCAAGTGGATGAGAACGACGAGTCTCTTTATAACGAGAAACCAACTCCTCATCAGAACAATCCAAAAATAAAATACTCGTATCAATAAATCCGGTATTTTCAATTTCTATCAACATTTTTTGGATGTCTTCAAAAAAAGAACGTGAACGCAAGTCAACAACTAACGCAATTTTCGTTACCTTCCCTGATTCACGAATTAACTCCCAGAATTTTGGAATCAACCCTGGAGGCATGTTATCTACGCAAAAATACCCCATATCTTCAAAACTTTGGATCGCAACGGTTTTTCCTGCCCCGCTCATACCAGTAATGACAACTAAATGTAAACTTTCAGTCATTCGTGTCACTCCTTTCTCATAATTAGGAAATCAAATGTGAAACGATTTTTATTTTATTCATACCACTTTTTTACTATACCAATAAAATGCAACAAAAAACGGTGCATTTCTTGAATACCACCTGACATAAGGCAAGCCTCCTGCCCAAATAAAAAGATACCAAAGAAGCTGAACGTTAGCCTCCTTCGCTATCTTTAAAAAATTATAACATTCCAGGCGTGTCTTTGCTACTTATTTGTAATTCTTTACTCTTTCCTAAGAGTAAGAAACTTTTTAACATGACGGAAGATAAAAAAACAGATCTCCTTATTTAGAAGATCTGTTTTTCAGCGCTAATTCAATAGTACGATCGGCTAAGATCGATTGGGCATCGATTACCGGATAAGGAACTTCCCTGGTCAGCTCTTGAACCAAAGAGAGTTCCGTGCAGCCCAGGATAGCATTTTGACAACCATATTTTTCGAAGACATCCGAAAGAATATCTAAATATAACTCACTATTGATAAAGTCATTTTCTTTCACGTCATGATAGATTAGATGGTTTACTTTGTCTTGGATGTCCTTTTCAGGAACCATGACTTCAAACCCTTTTGCCTCCAGCTCGTCTTGATATACTTTGGCAGACATTGTCCCGGCAGTCGCTAGTACGGCAATTTTTTCTCCTGGCTGATGGTGCTTTGTCACTTCAATGACTGCTTCACGTGGCATATGCAATAAAGGAATTTTTGTAGCAGCTTGAAGTTGCTTGAAAAAATAATGAGCAGTGTTACAGGTCAGCACGATAAAATCTGGCTGCAACAAATTTTGTTTCTCGATATCGTCTAATAAAAACGGTAACGGGCTTGGTGCCTCATGGTTTAAGATATACGCTGTTCGGTCAGGAACAGTCGCGTGATTGAACATCACGTAATTTAAGTATTCTTGATCATTATGAGCATGTGTCCGCTGATTTAAGATGCGAATAAAACTTTCCGTCGCCATCGTACCCATACCGCCAAGAACACTAAAGAAATTTTCCATATTTATCCTTCTTTCTCTTTAAAGAATAAATCAAATCGTCCTTTATACTTGCTGAACATATATTTCATTAGTACCCAACGCATTAGAGACATATCTTTCTTATAGAAGACTGTCGTGCCCCAATGATTTTTTTTGATCATTTCTAAGGCTTTTTCTTTGTCTGCGTTGTTACGAGCAAATTTTTCAAAAACACCTTTTGGTACACCCATCCATAACATGGATGTAGCAGACCCTGCTTTTCCATAAATCGTTTCACTGAACGGTTTTTCATACACACGATCTTCAGTCACATACTGTGCCAAATTGAACCCGTTCAACGTTACAAAGAAACTGCTGCGACCTTGACGCAAGTTGATTTCAAATAATTTGTATTCGCCATCGCGCGGATCATACTTCATATCAAAATTTGCAAATCCTGTGTAATCGATTTTTTCTAAAAAGCTCTTAATCGTCTGATAGATTTTTTCATTGTATTCTGGCATAATCGCTACATAGTTCCCGATTGCTTCCGGAGAAGGATCTTCTAATAGCGGATGTCCTAAACACATCATACGAACTTGATGGTTTTGATCAACATAAGCATTCAAAACACGCATATTGCTGTCATCACCTGGAATAAAGTCTTGAGCAATCATTTCACTAGTGTAGCCAGCTTGGTAAATGCGTTCAATGATCATATCAAACTCATCACGCGTATCTAAAATAAAGGCTTTCTTGCGGCCTTCAAAATCGATAGATAGCCATTCTACACTATTCGCAGGTTTTAAGGCAACTGGGAAATCGAATGGCAGTTCCTGCTTCAACTTGCCAGCTTCCAGCATATCTTCTGTAATAATAAATGTGTTCGGATAGGGTAAATCATATTTTTCACAAATTTCATAGAAGCTGACTTTGCTGATCAAGCTTTGTAATAAATCAAAATTAATATAAGGGCAGATAAACCATTCAGAAAGTTCGTCTTTATGTTGTGAAACTAACTCAGCATACCCGTCACCACAAGCAATCAATAAATATTTAGTATCAGGTTCGTTATAGGTACTTCTTCCTAATTCCCGCATTTGTTCAATAAACACCGGATCCTTATCAAATCCTGAAACAACATGAACATTCACGATCTTACTGTATTTTGTTGGTGCCAATTGCAGGCCAGCGTAGGCCTCTGAAACGATCCCATAGGCTTCATGAAAGGAACGGGCCATACCGTAGACATTAATATCGCTTCCCAATAAAATCGGGACAAATTTTTGTTTTTCATTCATATTCTATTACACCTTCTCATTCTAAATCCTTGATAATCATACCATAAAGAAAAATGCAAGCAAAGGAGAATCCTTCACTTGCATTAAGCTTTAGTCATTACTTATTTTTTTAGGACACGTTTTAAATAATGACCCGTATAACTTTCCGTTACATCAGCGATTTCTTCTGGCGTACCTGTCGCTAAAATAGTTCCACCGCCATCTCCGCCTTCCGGACCAAGATCAATGACATAATCGGCAGACTTGATAACGTCTAAATTATGCTCAATAACTAGAACAGTATTTCCAGCATCAACAAAACGCTCAAGTACTTTCAATAAGCGAGCAATGTCGTCTGTGTGTAATCCGGTTGTAGGCTCGTCTAAAATATAAAAATTCTTGCCGTTAGAATTCTTATGCAGTTCACTAGCAAGCTTCATCCGCTGCGCTTCACCGCCAGAAAGAGTTGTTGCTGGTTGTCCCATTGTAACGTATCCCAAACCGACATCTACGATCGTTTGCAGTTTACGATGTATTTTAGGGATGTGTTTGAAGAACTCAACAGCATCTTCCACCGTCATTTCCAAAATATCAGCAATGTTCTTTCCTTTATAATGGACTTCCAATGTTTCAGAATTGTAACGTTTGCCATGACAAACTTCACATGGCACATACACATCAGGCAAGAAATGCATCTCTATTTTAATGATCCCATCGCCCCGACAAGCTTCACAGCGTCCACCTTTGACGTTGAAGCTGAATCGGCCTTTTTTATATCCACGAATTTTTGCTTCATTCGTCTGTGCAAATAAATCACGAATATCATCAAAAACACTCGTATAGGTTGCAGGGTTGCTTCGCGGTGTACGGCCAATTGGACTTTGATCAATATCGACTAATTTTTCAATATTATTGTAACCAGTAATTTTTTTGAACTTACCAGGTTTATTTGAGTTGCGATTTAATTTTTGTGCCAAGGCTTTTTTTAGAATTTGATTTACCAATGTTGATTTACCAGAACCTGAAACACCTGTGACTGCCACGAATTTTCCTAATGGAAATTCTGCATCAATACTCTTCAAATTATTTTCAACAGCACCAGTAACCTTGATTTTCTTTCCGTTTCCTTTACGGCGTTCTTTAGGAACCGCTATTTCTCGCTTTCCTGATAAATACTGACCTGTTAAGGATTTTGGATTCTTCTCAACCTGTTTAGGAGTTCCTGCCGCGACGATCTCGCCTCCTTGATCGCCCGCGCCAGGCCCAACATCAATTAGATAATCTGCTGCACGCATTGTATCCTCATCATGTTCTACTACAATCAACGTGTTCCCTAAATCGCGCATGCGCTTCAAGGATTCAATCAAACGATCATTATCTCGTTGATGTAAACCAATCGAAGGTTCATCTAAAATGTAAAGAACTCCAGATAAATTTGAACCAATTTGAGTTGCCAGACGAATTCGCTGTGCCTCACCACCAGATAAGGTGCCTGAAGCGCGACTTAAAGTCAGATAATCCAAGCCAACATTTCGCAAAAAGCTTAATCGATCCTTGATTTCCTTCAAAATCGGCTTAGCAATGACTTTTTCCTGCTCACTTAAAGCCACTGTTTCAAAGAATTCCAAGGCGCTATTAATTGAATCTTCACTCACTTGCCCAATATTCACATCATTAATCTGAACTGATAATGCCTGTGGATTTAAACGGTAGCCATGGCATGTTTGACAAGTTAATTCTGTCATATATAAACGCATTTGATCTCGAGTGAAATCACTATTCGTTTCTGCATAACGCCGATTAATATTGTTGATAATTCCTTCAAAAGGAACTTCCACATCACGAACACCGCCAAAATCATTTTCGTAGTGGAAATGGAAATTATCACCATTTGAACCATTTAAGATAATATCCTGATGTTCTTTTGGTAATTCTTCAAAGGCTGTGTCCATGTCAATCCCAAAACTTATACAAGCTTGCTCCAACATTTGAGGATAATATTGTGAACTGATTGGGTTCCAAGGGACTAATGCTCCTTCTCTCAGCGTCTTGCTTTGATCTGGAATCACTAAATCCATGTCCACTTCCAATTTCACGCCTAACCCGTCACAATCTGGGCAGGCACCAAATGGAGCGTTGAATGAAAATAGTCGAGGCTCTAGTTCTCCAACTGTGAAACCGCAATAAGGACACGCATAATGCTCACTGAACAACATTTCTTTTTCACCAATCACATCAACGATCGCGTAGCCTTCCGCTAAACGCAATGCAGCTTCAAAAGAATCAAATAAACGTGAGCGGATTCCCTCTTTCACGACAATTCGGTCAACAATAATTTCGATGTCGTGTTTTTTATTTTTTGTCAATTCAGGCGCTTCTGTCACATCGTACATTTCGCCGTCAACACGCATGCGGACATAGCCCTCACGCTGAATCATTTCAAAAACCTTTTTATGCTGCCCTTTTTTCTTAGCAACTACTGGCGCTAAGATTTGTATTTTAGTCCGTTCTGGTAATTCCAAAACTTTATCGACCATTTGCTCAACCGATTGAGACGTGATCTCGATATGGTCATTAGGACAGATTGGATGACCAACGCGTGCGTATAACAGACGCAAGTAATCATTGATCTCAGTTACAGTCCCTACTGTCGATCGAGGATTCTTACTTGTCGTTTTTTGATCAATTGAGATTGCCGGACTCAAGCCATCAATGCTATCTACATCTGGTTTGTCCATTTGCCCCAGAAATTGCCTTGCGTATGCAGATAGGCTTTCCACATAGCGTCGTTGTCCTTCTGCATAGAGCGTATCAAAAGCCAACGAGCTTTTCCCTGAACCAGATAAACCAGTAACAACCACCATTTTGTCACGAGGAATCGTAACATCAACGTTTTTCAAATTGTGAGCGCGTGCTCCATGAATTACTATCTTATCATTCGCCATTTATATCTCCTATTTCAACTTTGTCGTATTCATTTTTCTAAAAAAAACGAAAAATGAGTGTTATCTTCATCCGTAGATCATTCCACTAAACTTTTCTATCAGTTATCTTGAGCAGCATGTCGTCTTTTCTCCAAATGACGAGAACTGGTAAAAGTGGAATTGACATCTTATTAAATATTTTGATTTATTCTGCTGCTTTTAATTCTAATATCGTATCACGCAAGGTTGCTGCAGTTTCGAAATCTAGCGTCTTAGCGGCTTCACGCATTTCATCTTCAAGCTTCGCAATGAGTTCTTTGCGTTCTGATTTCGTTAGCTCTTCATAGGAAGTTGTATCGTAAGTTTCAACCGCTTCTGCAACTTTACTAATCGCAATCAAATCACGAATCTCTTTAATAATTGTTTTAGGCTCAATGCCATGTTCTTCATTATATTGCTGCTGAATGCTACGTCGACGTGAGGTTTCATCCATTGCTCGTTGCATTGAATCCGTGACTTTGTCAGCATACATAATCACTCTACCTTCCGAGTTACGAGCGGCACGTCCAATGGTTTGGACCAAAGAACGTTCGCTTCGCAGGAAGCCTTCCTTGTCTGCATCCAAGATCGCCACTAATGAAACTTCCGGTACATCCAGACCTTCTCGCAGCAAATTGATCCCAACAAGTACATCAAACTTGCCCAAACGCAGATCACGTATAATTTCAGTACGTTCAAGCGTTTTGATATCACTGTGCAGATACTTGACTTTAATCCCAAGTTCTTTGAAGTAATCTGTTAAGTCCTCTGACATTTTCTTCGTTAAAGTGGTGACAAATACCCGTTCATTCCGTTCAGAACGTTCGTTAATTTCTCCTACCAAGTCATCGATTTGTCCCATTATTGGACGCACTTCAATAACCGGATCTAATAAACCAGTTGGACGGATAATCTGCTCAACCACTGTATCTGTTTCTTCGTGCTCATAAGGCCCTGGAGTCGCTGAAACGTATACGATTTGATTAACGCGTTCTTCAAACTCCTTTAACTGTAAAGGCCGATTATCTAATGCTGACGGCAAACGAAAACCATAATCTACCAGCATCTGCTTACGTGCACGGTCGCCATTATACATTCCGCGTACCTGAGGCATCGTTACATGTGATTCGTCAACAACAAGTAAAAAGTCTTCTGGGAAAAAATCAATCAGCGTATAAGGTGGTTCTCCTTCTTTCCGACCATCCATATGTCGTGAATAGTTTTCAATACCCGAGGTATAACCCATTTCTCGCAGCATTTCAATATCATAATTCGTCCGTTGCTCCAAACGCTGAGCTTCTAGTAACTTATTATCGTTTCTTAAAACTTCCAATCGATCAGCAAGTTCTTTTTGAATGTTGCTGATGGCTACTTCCATATGTTCTTCATTTGTTAAAAAGTGAGTCGCAGGGAAAATAGCTACGTGTTCTGTTTCTCCTGTGATTTCTCCCGTCAAAGCGTCTACCTCACGTATCCGCTCAATCTCATCTCCAAAAAATTCCACGCGTAAAGCACGTTCGTCTCGTGAAGCAGGGAATATCTCCACTACATCACCACGAACGCGAAAACGACCACGTTGAAAATCAATATCGTTTCGTTCAAATTGAATATCGATCAGGTTTCGCAGCAGTTGATTTCGATCCATCTCCATTCCCACACGCAGTGAGACGACCTGCTCCAAATATTCTTTCGGCGAACCCAGACCAAAGATGCAAGAGACCGATGCTACGACAATTACATCATTTCTCTCCAGCAGAGCACTTGTCGCCGAGTGACGCAGTTTGTCAATCTCATCATTGATGCTCGAATCTTTTTCGATATACGTATCGCTAGAAGGAACATAAGCCTCGGGTTGATAATAATCGTAATAGCTGACAAAATACTCCACCGCATTGTTAGGAAAGAATTCCTTAAACTCACCGTATAATTGTCCTGCTAATGTCTTATTATGGGCAATAATCAACGTTGGTTTATTAACCTCTTTGATGACATTGGAAATCGTATAAGTTTTCCCTGTACCGGTGGCACCTAAAAGTATTTGTGCTTTTTTTCCATCGACGATTCCTTCGGCGAGCTGTTCAATGGCCTCAGGCTGATCGCCAGCAGGCTGATATTTTGAATGAAGGTCGAACGTGTTGTCCGTTACTCTTTCAATCATACAAAAATCCCCCTTTTTATATTAAATGAACAAAGATTTTCCATTCCAAAATTATAGCATACCGAACATATTTTCGCCATTTTTTATTCTTGTCGTAAGAAGTTCTTAAAAACGTCCATGTTACATTTTGTTACATCTCATGTTATAAATTTTTTGCTTTTTTTCTATCCTCCAATGAAGCCTCTTGTATTTTATCCTTAAACTAACATATAATAAACAAACGATAAGTAATTAGGAGGATTATTATGAGAAAAAACAAATTAATTCCATTCGTCGTTTTCTTTATGGCAAGTATTTTCACACTAGGCTTTGCTAACAAAACAGACGCCGCGGAAAAAACATATAAAATTGGAACGGACCTAACTTTTGCTCCTTTCGAATTCCAAAACTCCGATGGCGAATACATAGGGATCGACGTGGATTTACTTAACCAAATTGCAAAGGACCAGAACTTCAAAGTGGATTTACGTCCTTTAGGCTTTGACAGTTCAATCCAAGGAGTTCAATCAGATCAGCTGGATGGCATGATCGCTGGTATGAGCATTACAGATGAACGTAAAAAAACATTTGATTTTTCAGAACCGTATTTTGATAGTGGCATCCAGATGGCCGTTAAAAATGACAACAAAAACATCAAAGGTTACAAGGATCTGAAAGGAAAGACGGTTGCTGCCAAAATCGGTACCGAAAGTGCTACATTCTTAGATAAGAACAAAGATAAGTACGGTTACGAAATCAAGCAATATGAAGCTGCCGATGCTATGTATAATGCTTTGACTAACGGAAATGTTGAAGCGATTTTTGATGACTATCCGGTTCTTGGGTATGCTGTAACAAACGGTCAACCCTTCAAGTTAGTCGGTGATCCAGAAAAAGGCAGCTCTTATGGCTTCGCTGTAAAAAAAGGCGAAAACAAAGAGTTGCTAGAAAAATTCAACAAAGGGTTGAAAGCTTTAAAGAAAGACGGAAGCTACGATAAAATCGTCAGCAAATACATTTCTACTGGTTCAGGCAACAAAGAAGTCTCTGATGAAATGAAAAAAATCGAACCGAAAAAAGATGTTTATGTCGTTGCTAGTGACTCTGCATTCGCTCCATTTGAATACAAAGACAGTGATGGAAAATACAAAGGGATCGACGTTGACTTATTAAAGCGTGCAGCCGAACTTCAAGGGTTTAAATTAGATATTAAATTTATCGGCTTCTCTTCAGCGATGCAGGCATTAGAATCTGGGCAGGCAGAAGGTATGATCGCTGGTATGACAATCACAGATGAACGAAAGGCCAATTATGACTTTTCTGATCCTTACTTCCAAAGCGGGATTCAGTTAGCTGTGGCCAAAGACAATAAGGATATCAAATCCTATAAAGATTTAAAAGGAAAAACTGTCGGAGCTAAAGTCGGTACTGAAAGTGCTGATTTTCTAGAAGCTCATAAAAAGGAATATGATTACACCATCAAGAGCTTTGATGCAGCTGATCAGCTATACGATGCGTTGAAGGTTGGCTCAATTGACGCTATGATGGATGACTACCCTGTTATCGGTTATGCGGTCAATCAGGGACAAGATTTAAAAACACCGATTAAACGTGAAGTTGGTGGCGAGTATGGTTTCGCAGTGAAAAAAGGGCAAAATGCGGAGCTTAGAGAAATGTTCACCGAAGGCTTGAAAGAAATGAAACGTACTGGTGAATATGATGAGATCGTCAATAAGTACATCGGGTCTGATAAAGAAGAAAAGAAAGATGCTATTGATGAATCCACGATTACCGGTCTATTGAAAAACAACTATAAATCATTACTAGACGGTTTATGGAAAACCATCGTTCTAGCCTTAGTCTCATTTGCTCTTGCCTTAGTCCTAGGTGTCATTTTCGGATTATTCCGAGTTTCTCCAGTTCGTGGATTACGGACTTTAGCAGGTGTCTACATTGATATTATCCGGGGTATTCCAATGATGGTATTAGCCTTCTTCATTTTCTTTGGCTTACCAGGGATTACCGGAATTAAGATTCCCGATTTTGCCGCAGGAATCATTACTTTGACTTTAAATGCAAGTGCCTATATTGCTGAAATCGTCCGCGGCGGTATCAATGCTGTGCCAGTTGGTCAAATGGAAGCCTCTCGTAGTTTAGGTCTTTCATACAATCGCACGATGCAGAAAATTATTTTGCCGCAGGCTGTGAAGATCATGATCCCTTCTTTCATTAACCAATTCGTTATCAGCTTGAAAGATACGACGATCATCTCTGCTATCGGTGTCGTGGAATTACTCCAAACAGGTAAAATCATCGTCGCTCGTACAACTCAAAGCTCTTACGTATACTTGATCATCGCGATCATGTACTTGATCTTGATCACGATCTTGACTAAGTTAGCAAACCGTTTAGATAAGAAGGTGAAATAGATGGAAAATAGAATAGATAAAAAAATTGTCGTAAACCATTTAGTAAAGAAATTCGGTGAAAACACCGTATTGAATGACTTGAATATCACCATCAGTGAAGGTGAAGTAGTTTGTATTATCGGACCATCTGGTTCAGGTAAAAGTACCTTCTTGCGCTGTATGAATCACTTAGAAGAACCTACTTCGGGCGAAATCATTATCGATGGTCAGGATCTGACCGATAAGCATACAGACATCAATTTGGTGCGTCAGCATATTGGAATGGTATTTCAGCATTTCAACTTGTTCCCGCACTTGACTGTTTTGGAAAATATTACTTTGGCTCCGCTTGATTTAAAAGGCGAATCAAAAGAATCGGCTAATAAGCGTGGAGTGGAGTTGTTAACACAGGTCGGCTTAGCTGAAAAGAAAAATGATTATCCAGATAGTCTTTCTGGCGGCCAAAAACAGCGTGTCGCAATCGCTCGTGCATTAGCAATGAACCCTGATGTCATGCTTTTCGACGAACCAACCTCTGCTCTTGACCCGGAAATGGTTGGAGATGTATTAAAGGTTATGAAAGATTTAGCGCTGCAAGGAATGACAATGGTAATCGTTACTCACGAAATGGGATTCGCTAAGGAAGTAGCTGACCGTGTGATCTTTACCGACGGTGGTAAAATTCTTGAGGACGGCACACCAGAACAAGTTTTCAATAATCCTCATAATCCAAGAACGCAAGACTTCTTGAATAAAGTATTGAATATTTAATCCATAAACACAAAAAGCCGTGAAATCATTTTAGATTTCACGGTTTTTTCTAAAAACTAATAAAGCTTGATAAACTTCTTCTTTGGTCACTGGTGATTGACTGCGGATTATTCCATCCTCTGGAGAAAAGGCCAAATCAGTCACTTTTTTCAGTTCTTCCGCAGATGGGAAGATCGATAAATCCTCATAAGTAGTCGGCAAATCTAAATTCTCAAATAGCCTTCGATACTGAGTCAGTTCCTCTTCTCGCCCTTCTATATGAAGATGCTGTAAAGTCGTCAGAGCGATGATTTGTCCGTGACTCCCCTTCACTTCTCTACCCCATAGGCTAATCATCGCATTGTGCAGTGCATGAGCAATACTCAAACCGCCCGATTCAAACCCAATCCCGCTTAATAGTGTGTTTGCCTCAACAACCGCTTCAAATGCCGGCGTAATTTCATGTTTCTTGTTTGCCTCCACTGCTGCTTCTGCATACTCCAACAAAACTTCACGACATTTTTCTGCTATGGCTTCTGCTGCCAAGGTGGGCAGTGCTCCAAGTGTGTTCACTCCGGAATTTTCTCGCACTGTTCTCGCTTCTATTGACGTAGACAATCCGTCAGCGATTCCGGCAGTTAGAAAATGGACTGGACTGTTGATTAAAATCGCCGTATCAACTAAAACTAAATCAGGACTTTGAGCATAGTAATCATACTTTTCAAAGTAACCATCTTGGTATTTCACCGAAATCCGTGAAGTTGGCGCATCTGTTGAAGCAGATGTTGGAACAACGATACAGCTGCTGTTCGATTCAAATGCCAACGCTTTTCCCAAATCGATCGCTCTTCCACCGCCCAAAGCAATAACATAATTAAAACTGTTTGTACCTCTCTCGTTCTCCACTAGCCATGTGCTAATTTGGCCGCCTCGAATAGTCAGCTCTTCGATCAATTGCTTTCCGACCATTTGGTACACAAATGAATCAGTTACCAATAATCCCTTTGCACCAAAAGCTAAAATATCCTCTAAATGATTCCATAAAACATTTTTTCCCTGACGATACGTCATAGGACTGACAAAAACTTTCTCCATAGCTGCTCCTTTTGACCCTTTTAAATTATCATAGCAATCAAATAACACAGTTGCAAGATAACCCGAAGTCCAGTATCTCCATAACACAAAAAAAGCACACAGCGTTGAATAGCTGCGTGCTTAGTAAATTCTATTATGCTTCGATTTCGGTTACGATACCTGAACCGACAGTACGTCCGCCTTCACGAATAGAGAATGTTGTTCCCTTTTCTACAGCGATTGGGTGGATCAATTCAACATCGATCGTTACGTTATCGCCAGGCATTACCATTTCAGTACCTTCTGGCAATACGATGTTACCAGTAACGTCTGTTGTACGGAAGTAGAATTGAGGACGATAGTTGTTAAAGAACGGAGTATGACGTCCGCCTTCTTCTTTCGTCAATACATAAACTTCTGCACTGAATTTTGTATGTGGTGTGATTGAACCTGGTTTAGCTAATACTTGTCCACGTTCGATTTCATCACGTGTGATGCCTCGTAATAAGACCCCAACGTTATCGCCGGCTTCACCATAATCCAATGTTTTACGGAACATTTCAAGTCCAGTTACCACTGCTTTTTGAACTTCAGGTTTGATCCCGATAATTTCAATTTCATCGCCAACCTTGACTTCACCACGGTCAATACGGCCTGAAGCAACAGTCCCGCGTCCTGTGATTGAGAAGACATCTTCCACTGGTAACAAGAATGGTTTGTCTGTGTCGCGTTCTGGTGTTGGGATATATTCGTCTACAGTATCCATCAAGTCCATAATCACTTGTTCTTGTTCAGGATCACCTTCTAAAGCTTTCAAGGCAGAACCTTTAAGAACTGGAATATCATCGCCTGGGAAACCATATTCAGAAAGCAGCTCACGTACTTCCATCTCAACTAGATCAATCAATTCTTCATCATCAACTAAGTCGACTTTATTCAAGAAAACGATCAAATATTTAACACCTACTTGACGTGATAGTAAAATATGTTCACGTGTTTGAGGCATTGGTCCGTCAGTAGCTGAAACTACTAGGATCGCACCATCCATTTGAGCGGCACCGGTAATCATATTCTTTACATAGTCCGCGTGTCCTGGAGCATCGATATGTGCATAGTGACGTTTTTCTGTTTCATACTCAACGTGAGCGGTGTTAATAGTAATTCCGCGTTCTCGTTCTTCTGGTGCAGCATCGATACTAGCATAGTCTTGAGGGTTTGCTAGACCTTTCTTGCCTAATACCGTTGTGATCGCTGCCGTTAATGTTGTTTTCCCGTGGTCGACGTGACCAATGGTACCAATGTTAACGTGTGGTTTACTTCTATCGTAATGTTCTTTTGCCATAATAAACAAACCTCCTAAAAAGTGTAAAAATTCTTACGGATACAGTGTAAAACATTTTGGGCTAAATGAAAAAGATTTACACTTTTACTTTTTGTAAGTAACTATCCGAGATCATAATACATCAGAATTGGTCAAACTCCAAATAATTTGTTTCTACTTTGAATAAAGGAGATTGATTCGAAAGCTGATCATGACTGATTATTGTTTATGTATAGACGAAAGAGTGTACAGAGAGAAGGATTATTGGTTTAATAATAGTGAGGATTCCATGATATTCCCACTCTTGTTAGAACTAAATAATGAAGGAGAAGATTAAATGAACAGTTTTCAAAAACAACTAGCTCAAGTACCAGCGGAAATAAGCAAAGCGTGGAGTGTTGGGTTTGTTTTTGTCAAAGAGAAGGATCACTATTGGCATTTTCCAGCCAGACAATGGAACGAACAACAAATACAGGATTATTTCTTTGATCGGTACAAAAAAGACAGCCAATTTATTCTTTATCCTAAATTGGGTTTGAAGCAGCTGGTGATAAATGATCTGCCTGAGCTTTTTGTCATCGTGCCTTATGACTATAGAAAGGATAATAATTAACATGGCTTTATTAGAATTAAATAGTGTTAGTTACCAAGCGGAAGAACGTTTGATTTTGGATCAGATTACCTTGTCTGTTGAACAGGGAACTTTTTTGACAATTACCGGACCGTCTGGTGGCGGTAAAAGCACTTTGCTTCGAATGATTGCATCGCTGCTGTCTCCGTCCAGCGGAGAGATTCTTTTTCGCGGGAAAAATCAACATTCATATGATTACACTGAATTTCGTCAACAAGTCTCTTATTGTTTTCAGCAGCCGTCATTATTTGGCGAGACTGTCCAGGACAATTTAGAATTTCCTTATCTGATTCGACAAACTACTCCAAATCAGGAACAAATGCTGGAGCATCTTCAAATGGTCGATCTTCCAAAAAGCTACTTACCCAAAAAAATCAATGAGCTTTCTGGAGGTGAGCGTCAGCGGGTTGCATTAATAAGAAATATCTTGTTCCTGCCAGAAATTTTGTTGTTGGATGAAGTGACCTCTGGATTAGATGAACAGACAAAAACAATTATTCATCGATTGATCGACAGCATTCATCAAAACGGCTGTACTATTTTACAAGTGACTCATGATGAATCTGAAATCAAGGCTGCGAAGAAGCTGCTGTTCGTTCAAGGAGGGAAATTGAAATAATGAATCAATTAGCTGTAAACGATCTTTCATTAGTTCTCGCCTTTGCGCTAGTTCTGATTGCTGTTCTGATAAGTGCTAAAGAAAAGCTTCACTTATCGAAGGATATTTTTCTTAGTATTATCCGAGCGATCATACAATTAGTGATCGTAGGCTACTTACTGAAGTATATTTTTCAAGTGGATAATAATTTTTTAACGATCGCCATGAGTCTGTTTATTGTTTTCAACGCTGCTTGGAACGCGCATAAGCGAAATCCTAGTCTTCATAAAAAGTATATTCCCTCATTAGCGGCTATTTTTATCAGCACGTATGTTACTCTGGGCCTATTGATTTTTTCTGGCGCAATCAAGTTCATTCCTTCTCAAATCGTTCCTATTACAGGTATGATAGCAAGTAATTCTATGGTAGCGATCGGTTTATGCTATAGAGCCTTGAATACACAATTTCACGATCTGAGACAGCAAGTACTGGAAAAATTGGCATTAGGAGCTTCAATCAAGCTGGCTTCTAAACCGATTCTGCAGCAAAGTATCAAGACCGCCATGCAGCCGACAATCGATTCGGCAAAAACGGTTGGACTAGTCAGTCTGCCTGGAATGATGTCAGGGCTGATATTTGCCGGACTTGATCCGGTACATGCCATCAAATATCAGATTATGGTGACCTTTATGCTGCTGTCAGCTACTAGTCTCGGCTCCATCATTGGCGGCTACTTTGCTTATAAGAACTACTTCAATTCCGATCACCAATTGACCCTCTAAAAAACAGGACCTGCAGAAGTTAAAGTCGCCAACTTCTTGCAGGTCCTGCTTTTTAAACTAATAAATTGTACAGCGTTTTGTTTTGACTCAACTCAATATACGTTGAATCAAACGTCTTCAAGCGTTTCAATAATTCTGGTAAAGTTTCAGGTTTTTTCAACAGTACACCAATCACTACGGGTCCGGTTCCGCGATTGCTCTTCTTAGTATATTCAAAGCGAGTAATGTCATCACCTTCACCTAGTACCTCTGATACAAATTCTTTCAGAGCTCCTGGCCGTTGAGGAAAGTTTACTACAAAATAGTGCTTCAAGCCTTCATAAATCAATGAACGCTCTTCAATCTCTGCCATTCGATTAATATCATTATTTCCACCACTGATGATACAAATGACGGTTTTCCCTTTGATCTTTTCTTTCATTAAATCTAGGGCAGCAACACTCAATGCACCAGCAGGTTCAACTACGATTGCTTGTTTACCGTATAAATCCAAAATTGTTGAGCAAATCAAGCCTTCGTCTACTGACATCAATTCATCGACATACTTTTTACTATGAGAGTAGGTGATTTCCCCCACACGTTGGACGGCTGCCCCATCAACGAATTTATCGATCTCGGCTAATTTGATCGGCTGTTCCTCCTCAAAGGCCGCTTGCATCGAAGCTGCTCCTTTGGGTTCGACACCAATCACTTTAGTGGTTGGTGAGGTATTTTTAACGTAGGAGGATACTCCGCTGATCAAGCCGCCTCCGCCGATTGCTGAAATGACATAATCAGGTTTGTAGCCTTCACTTTCTGCATCAGTCATCATTTCCAATGCCAATGTTCCTTGTCCAGCGATGATATTTTTATCGTTGAAAGGATCAATGAAGCTCATGCCGTTTTCTTCACAGTATTTCCTTGCGGCAGCAGCAGAAGCATCAAAGGTATCGCCGACCAAATGAATATCTGCAAATTCACCACCGAAGAATTTTACTTGAGAAACTTTTTGCTGCGGTGTAGTCGTCGGCATGAAGATCGCTGCCTTTGCTTTTAATTCATGGCAAGTATAAGCAACTCCCTGTGCATGATTTCCTGCACTCGCACAAACCACACCCTTTTTCAATTCTGCTTCTGAGAGCTTCTTGATGGCATAGTAGGCTCCGCGTAATTTAAATGAACGCACCTTCTGCAGGTCTTCTCTTTTTAGTAAAATGGTCGCCTGATACTTTTCAGATAAATAGCGATCATATTGCAACGGTGTATGATTTACAGAATTTTTCAGTAACTGATATGCACTGCGAACCTCGGTATCCTTGATCAATTCCATCGCAGCACCCCCACTAATCTTTACGACTTACAAATGGCATCATTTTTCTTAATTCGCCACCCACTTCTTCAATTTGATGTCCCGCACTTTCAGCGCGCATCTTCTTGAATTCAGGGAAGCCATTTTTGTTATCATCAATGAACCCTTTAGCAAACTTGCCGTTTTGAATATCAGTTAAAACTTCTTTCATACCGGCTTTCGCTGTTTCAGTGATTACGCGAGGACCAGAAACATAGTCGCCGTATTCAGCTGTATTAGAGATCGAGTTACGCATTTTCGCGAAACCACCCTCATAAATCAAGTCAACGATTAATTTCATTTCATGACAAACCTCAAAATAAGCTAATTCGGGTTGGTAACCCGCTTCAACTAATGTTTCAAAGCCTGCCTCGATCATACTAGTCAAGCCGCCGCAAAGTACCGCTTGTTCACCGAATAAATCTGTTTCTGTTTCCTCTTTAAAGGTTGTTTCCAAGACACCTACTCGTGTAGCACCAATTCCTTTAGCGTAAGACAACGCTAAATCCTGAGCAGTTCCTGTTGCGTCTTGATAAACGGCAAATAAAGCAGGTACCGCGAAGCCCTCAGTAAAGGTACGGCGAACTAAATGACCGGGACCCTTAGGAGCAACTAAAAATACGTCTACATTTTTCGGCGGGTTGATTACGTCAAAATGGATATTGAAGCCATGTGCGAACACTAATGCATCGCCGTCTTTTAAGTTTGGTGCAATTTCATTCTCATAGAGAGCACCTTGGATTTCATCTGGAGCTAAAATCATGACTACTTCAGCTTTCTTAGTTGCTTCGTCTACCGGCAACACATCAAAGCCGTCTTCGCGAGCAGCCTCAGCGGATTTTCCTTCTCGGATACCGATCACAACTTGGTGTCCTGTATCTCTAAGATTTTGTGCATGAGCGTGCCCTTGTGACCCATAGCCCACCACTGCAATTGTTTTTCCTTCTAAAGCATCCTTCGCTACTGCATCATCATAATAAACTTTAACCATAATTTTTCCTCCAATTTTTTAAACTATATTAATAGCAAAACCCAAAAATAGATTTCGCGTTTAACCTCTGCTAAATCCGGTCACGCCTGTTCGTGCTAATTGTTTGATCCCATAAGGACGAAGCACATCGATACAAGCATTAACCTTTTCTGTTGATCCGGCAACCTGAACCACGATCGTTTTTAGTCCTACATCTACTACATCTGCACGAAACGGATCGATCATCGCTTGAATCTCTGAGCGGATCGCCGCTGGTGCACTTACTTTAACAAGTGCCAGTTCTCTTTCCAAATGAGGCTCATCGGTCACATCGGAAACCTTCACCACGTCGATTTGTTTATTTAACTGCTTGGTGACTTGTTCAACGTCAGCCAAAGTTTCTGCTTGAATAATGATCGTCATCCGTGATTCGCCGTCTCTTTCGGTACGGCCGACTGAAACGCTGTCCATATTTACTTGCCGCCGGTTCAGGACACTCGTAATCCGACTGAGTACCCCCGCCTGATCATGGACCATCGCTGTAATCATCCGTCTCATTTAATCCACCCCCAACATCTGATCATTCGGCATTCCAGCCGGAATCATTGGTAGTACATGTTCTTTGTTGCAGATCATGACTTCTATCAGCATTGGACCTGGCTCAGCAAAAGCCTCCTGCAATTCTTTTTCCAAACTCCCAGCAGCAGAGATTTTCTTACTGCCGATTCCATAAGCTTCGGCCATTTTCATAAAGTCTGGCTGTTCATGGAAAACCGATTGAGACCGTCGTTCATTGAAAAATTTCTCCTGCCATTGGCGAACCATTCCTAGCGATTGATTGTTCAGCAAAACAAACTTGATATCCAAATTGTGTTGATTCAAAATCGCCAATTCTTGATTGGTCATTTGGAATCCGCCATCTCCAACGAATACAACAACTGATTCATCTCTTTTGCCGAACTTCACGCCGACTCCAGCGGGTATTCCATATCCCATTGTTCCTAGACCACCGCTGGTAATCAGCTGCTTAGGAAATTGGAATGGGTAGTATTGTGCTACCCACATTTGATGCTGACCAACATCTGTTACGACATAGGACTGCCCTTTCGTGATTCGCCCTACAATCTCTATCACTTCTTGCGGCTTGATGATCTCTTCATGGCGCTCATACTTCAATGGGTATTTCTGCTTACGTTCATCACAAAGTCCACGCCATTCTTCACAATTCGGAGCATCGATCTCAATCGACAGCATTTGCTGCAAAGCAATCTTGGCATCACCAACGATTGGCACATCCGTTTTAATAATTTTACCAATTTCAACTGGATCAACATCAATATGCGCAACTTTGGCATGCGGGGCGAAGGCTTCAGGAGAACAAGCCAAACGGTCGTCAAAGCGACTACCGATATTGATCAATAGATCGGCCTCCATCATCGCCATGTTTGCGGCATAGGTACCATGCATCCCACCCATTCCCAAAAAGTTCGGGTCTTCATGCGACAGTAACCCTAAGCCTAATAATGTACTGACGGTCGGCAGTTGATATTTGTTAACAAATTGACGCAATTCCTCTGCCCCATTCGCCGCTACAACTCCGCCGCCTACTAAAAGAAGCGGCTTTTTCGCTTTTTTCAATAAGCCCATCAAACGTTCGACCTGTAATACCGATGGTGTCGTTGTAGGCTGATAGCTTTCCAAATGAACAGGCTCATCGATTTTAGGATTGGCTTTCAACGTTGTGATATCTTTTGGCAGATCGATTAGGACTGGTCCTTTTCTGCCTGTTGTTGCAATATGAAATGCTTCATTAACGATACGTGGAAGCTCTTCTATATCCCGCACCTGATAATTATTTTTAGTGATCGGTACGGTGATACCTAACATATCCGCCTCTTGAAAAGCATCCTTACCAATTCCTGGAGTCGTTACCTGACCTGTGATTACGACTAATGGAACAGAATCGATCATTGCATCCGCAATACCAGTCACGACATTGGTTGCCCCAGGTCCGCTAGTTACAATCACGACTCCCGGCTTACCGGTTGCTTTCGCGTAGCCCTCCGCCGCATGAACGGCTCCTTGCTCATGGCGTGTGAGAATATTCGGAATAGATTCATCATACAGTGAGTCATATAATGGTAAGACGGAACCTCCGGGATACCCAAAGATCAATTCAACTCCTTGATTTTCCAAACACTTGATTAACAAATCTGCGCCACTGTATAGATGTTCAGTCGCCATTTTTTGCTTCATCTCTTCCATCCCCATGCCTCCTATTCTTCAGGTAATTTCATGACACCGCCGGTATGTGCCGACGTGACCATTGCTGAGTAACGTGCCAACCAGCCTTTTTTCACTTTTGGCTGGAACTTCGCTAAGTTTTCTTGTCGTTTTGCTAATTCTTCTGCTGACACATCGACATTCAATGCCCGATTCGTCAAATCGATCGTGATTTCATCACCATCTTTGACTAATGCGATAGGCCCTCCAGCTGCTGCTTCTGGTGAAATGTGGCCAACAGCGATTCCCCGGGTAGCTCCAGAAAAGCGTCCATCAGTTATCAACGCCACATCTTTTCCTAAGCCGCGACCCACAATACTGGAAGTTGGTGCCAACATCTCCGGCATACCGGGACCTCCCTTTGGTCCCTCATAGCGAATCACAACGACATGTCCCTTTGTAACCGTATGATTGTCAATTGCCTCTACTGCCTCATCATGAGAAGCAAAACAAATCGCCTTTCCTTTAAAGACCTTGATACTCGGATCAACACCGCCGACCTTGATTACACTGCCTTCAGGTGCAATGTTTCCATAAAGAATCGAAAGTCCGCCAACAGGACTGTAAGGAGCGCTTTTCGGATGAATCACTTCTTCGTTCATGATTTTGGCTGAAGCTACACTGTCACGTAAAGATTCGCCGGTAACAGTGATACGATCTGAATGAATCGCTCCATCAATGGAAACCAATTCATTGATAATTGCCGGTACACCGCCTGCTTCATGAACATCGTGCATGGAGTAACTAGAAGAAGGAGCAATTTTAGAGAGATACGGTACTCTTTTGGCGATCTCATTGATATCTGACTGATCGTACTCAATCTCCGCTTCATTGGCGATCGCTAAGGTGTGAAGAACAGTATTAGTAGAGCCACCCATTGCCATGTCTAAAGCAAATGCATCATCAATAGCTTCTTTTGTGACGATATCACGCGGCTTGATCTGTTTTTTCACTAGCTCCATCAGCTTCTTGGCTGATTCACGAACCAACTCGCGTCGCTCATCGGAAACCGCTAAGATCGTCCCATTGCCAGGTAATGCCAAACCTAAGATTTCCAATAAACAATTCATAGAGTTGGCCGTAAACATTCCTGCGCATGAACCGCAGGTTGGACAAGCATTTTGTTCCATAAATAGAAAGTCTTCTTTTGTCATCTGTCCTTCTTTAAAAGCACCGACCGCTTCAAACATTGAAGAAAGAGTCGTTTGATGACCACGCGGATCGATCCCAGCTTTCATCGGTCCGCCTGAACAGAAGATCGATGGGACGTTGGTCCTCACAGCAGCCATGATCATTCCCGGTGTAATTTTGTCACAGTTGGGAATGTAAAACACGCCGTCAAACCAGTGAGCATTAATAACTGTTTCTGCTGCATCGGCGATCAATTCACGACTTGGCAACGAATAGCGCATCCCGATGTGCCCCATCGCGATCCCATCATCTACACCAATCGTGTTGAACTCAAATGGGATACCGCCAGCTTCGCGAATCGCTTCCTTTGCCACATCTGCGAGTTCTCGTAGGTGGACGTGCCCTGGTACAATATCGATATAAGAATTACAAATAGCAATAAATGGCTTCTCCATATCCTGGATATTTTTTACTTGGCCAGTCGCATATAGTAAGCTTCTAGCTGGTGCTGCATCAATTCCTTTTTTAATCTGATCACTTCTCATAGTCACATCTCCCTACCTTCAAAAAAAGAGCATCCCATCAATAATGGGATGCTCTTGCAAGAATCCCATTTCTAACGCAAATAGGACTCAAACTAACGGTTGTTTCTTTCCCGCGTTCTAAGTCCTGGACTCAATAATTAATAAGACGATGCCATCAAAATTATTGTATTTACTCTTGCGCATAAAAATCGGCTCCTCATTTTTCTAATAATATCTTAATCATTTTTTTATACTATACAGTTCATAAGATTAAAAGTCAATGAATTTTCAGAATATTTTCTAATTTAGTATTTTTTTGGTTTCTCTACCGGAATAACCAAAGTTAGACAAGTCCATAATACTAATCCGTACCCGCTCAACAATCACAAACTTTTGATTAATCATTGCAAAAGAAGAAAGTTAATAAACAGAAAGTTTTTTTGAAAAAAACTTAACAAAATGAAAGTAAACGATCCTATTTCCTATCAATGACGATAGTATATGATCGTTTGACTTTCTCTTTAGTTTTTGAAACTTCATTCAATACAAAGTTAGCATTTGCGGATTTTTTTGATCTAGTCTTATCCAGCAAACTGGCTATTATACAGCGTTGCATAAAAGTCGCCTTTTTTCATTAGGCTCCGATGACTTCCCTGCTCGATAATCGAACCGTCTTTCATTACCAGAATCAAATCAGCGTTTTTGATCGTCGATAGACGGTGTGCAATCACGAAGCTAGTCCGCTCGGCTGTCAGCTGATCCATTGCCTGCTGGATCAGCCCTTCTGTTCTCGTATCCACACTAGAAGTTGCCTCATCTAAGATTAATAATTGCGGATTCGCTAAGATTGCTCTCGCTATTGTCAACAGCTGTTGCTGTCCTTGGGATATTTGACTGCCATCTGAAGAGATGATTGTGTCATAGCCATCAGGCAGCGTGCGGATAAAATGATGGCATTGAGCATCTTTAGCGGCTTGGATAATTTCCTTTCTGCTTGCTTCAGGTCGTCCATAAGCAATATTATCCGCCACCGTTCCTTCAAACAGCCAGGTATCCTGTAAAACTATCCCAAATTTTTGTCGTATCGCTGCACGTGAAAAGTGACTGATGTTCTTTCCGTCAACCTCGATTTGACCACCTGTCATTTCATAAAAACGCATCAGTAAGTTAATCATCGTTGTCTTACCGGCGCCGGTTGGTCCGACGATGGCTACCATTTGTTTCGGCTTCACTTTAAAATTAACATCCTCCATCAAGAGACGATCCGGTGTATAGCCGAAAGCTACGTGTTTAAAGACTACTTCCCCACGAAGATCTTCTGGAACTGCAACATTCAATATCTCTTCTGTTTCCTCTTCAAGATCCAAAATCTCGAAGATTCGTTCTAGTGCCGCAAAAGCACTTTGCAAACTATTGATAACGTATGAAACCTGAGTTATTGGTTCAGAAACCTGGTTTACATATTGCAGGTAAGCTTGAACTAAGCCAATCGACAGTTGACCATTAATCACCATAATCCCGCCAACAACTGCGCTAGTAACAAACCCTAGCTGATTGATCAATCGGATTAAAGGATTGATAGCAAAGCTGACAAATTGCGCTTTTTTAAAGGCTTGAAACTGCGCTTCATTCAATTTATCCAGCTCATCCGCTGTTTCTTTTTGTCGGTTATAGGCCTTGATCAAAAGATTTCCCGAATAGTTTTCCTCTGCCTTTGTGCCTACAGCTCCCAAAGCCTCCTGGTTCTCAGAGAAATACTCCTGATTTTTATGTGCCAAACGATTCGTTAAAAGAAGACTGATTAATAGAATGACTACGATTCCCAGCGTTAACAATGGACTCAAATAGACCATCAGCCCCAGACCGATGACGATCGACAGAATCGCCGAAATCATTTGCATCAATCCGACTTGCAGAACTTCTGAGACTTTGTCTAAATCCAACGTGGTTCTAGTCAAAATGTCACCGGTTTTATAGTGATCAAACTCCCTCATCGGCAAATGATTCAGCTTCTCGGTCACCGTCTTTCTTAGACGCAAAGTCAACGTTTCAGCGACACTCGCCATTGTGTACTCCTGCAACAGCGAAAACAGCGAAATACCGCTCCATGCTAGAAAAAGCAGAAATACCGGACGCAGCAAAGCTGAAAATAAGTTTTCTAGCGCTACTTGACCTGTTTGGATCAATCGAATAATCTCATCCAGCCCCCATCCCAAAATTAGAGGTGTAAATGCCATCAAAGTGGCAAAACACACGGCTGAGGCAATAATGATGACAAAGCGCCCTTTCTGCTCTAACAGCAACTTGAATAACCGAATCCCGGTCTTTTTAAACTCTTTTGGCGTTTCTGTATCTATCTTTTTTCCATCAGCTTGCTTGATGCTCATGCTTTTTCCCCTCCATTCCTTGAGATTTAGCAAATTCTTGGTACACACTGCAGGTTTGAAGCAATTCTTCATGTGTTCCTTTACCGACTATCTTACCTTCTTCTAAGACAATAATCTGATCCGCATCCTTGATTGTCGAAAGTCGTTGGGCAACGATCACAATCGCTGCATCTGAAAGATTACTCTTCAATGCTTTACGCAGCTTAGCATCTGTTTGATAGTCCAAAGCTGAAAAACTATCGTCAAAAAAATATAGCTCTGCCGGTTTGATCAATGCTCGAGCAATACTCAAACGCTGTTTCTGACCACCAGAAAAATTATTGCCTTTTTGTGCAACAAACGCATTGTATTGACCAGCTAGATGAGCAATGAATTCTTCGGCTTGAGCTGCTTTTGCCGCCTGTTTCATCTCCTCCTCTGTCGCCTGAGGGTTACCAAAAAGGAAGTTTTCCTTCACAGTTCCGCTAAATAGGAAGGCTTTCTGTGGAACATAACTAATTCGCTCTCTCAAGGCTTCCTGAGTAACAGTTTGAATGGGTTCGCCCAAGAAACGAATCTCTCCCTTAGTCGTGTCTCTTAGACGTAACAATGCTTTAGCAATTGTACTTTTTCCGGAGCCGGTACCGCCGACGATTGCGGTCACACCTTTAGAAATTTCAAAAGTGATATCCGATAAAACGGCTTCTTCAGCACCACTGTAAGCAAAATCAACGTGATCAAAAACCGCGATCGGTCTGTCTTCTCTCCACTCAAAGGAGGATTTTGCTCCATCAACAATTTCTTCTTGCTTATTCAATACTTCGCCAATTCGTTCCAATGAGGCCCACGCCTTGGGAATCATTACAATTACCATTGCAGCCATTGTCAAAAACCACAAGCTCAAAACAGTGTACTCACTGATTGCCGTCAGACTGCCAATCGGAACAGCTCCTTGAGCCACAATGACACCTCCAAAAGCTAGGACGGCAGTCATTCCTATGCCCATCACCAGATTAACAGTCGGATTCAACACAGCGAACAGCTTATTTACTCGAATCATAACCTCTGAATAATCGGTAAATGTGGCATCTGTTCGTTTCTTTTCAAAACTTGTCTTATTAAATGCACGAATAACTCGAACACCTGTATAAAACTCTCTCAGGATTTGCATCATTTTATCCATCCGCTGCTGCATCACATCTGCCAACGGAATAGCTTTTTTGATTACTAAAAGTGATACGACCGAAAATAGTGTGATCGACGCAATCGGAATCCATACAAACTGCCACGAAATCGTTCCAGTTAAAACAATGGATGCCAAACAGATCAATGGTGCTGGAATGATCATTTGAAAAACCATCATCATAATCTGCTGGATATTCATAATATCACTAGTCGTCCGAGCAAGTAATGTGGCCGTTCCAAACTCATCCATATCAGCCATTGATAAGCGCTGTGTTTTATCAACCAGTTGTTTCCGTAAAAAATACCCAAAACGACCAGCTAAAATCGCTGAATAATAGCTTGCAATAATCGAAACAACACCCGTTAGCACAGTTATTCCCAGCATGAAAATGCCGTTTTGCCAAATCGCCCCTTGATCTTGAGTGACAATTCCTTCATCAATAATTTCAGCAACATAGTAAGGAATCATCAATGTTCCAACAGCTTGCACAATCATTAAGATGAAGGTGCCTAAGAACATCCGTTGATATTCTTTGAAAAAGATTTTGAATAGTTTCATCTTTTTTACCTCCTCTTCCTATGGTAGGATAAACTGTAACGCAACGTTACAGTCAAGCAAGGAGTGAACTTTTTTATGAAGAAGTATCTGACAATCAGTGAGATGGCGAAATACGCCGGTGTCAGTCGGCGAACATTGATCTATTATGATCAAATCGATCTATTTAAACCAGCAAAAATTGGTGAAAACGGCTATCGTTATTATGGGATTGATCAATATTTTGAGTTAGATGTCATTTTGCTGCTGAAAAATCTTGATGTTTCCTTGGAAGATATCCATTTATTCTTGAAAAATCGAAATGTGGATTATGTACTAGAAGGTTTTATGCGGCAAAAGCAAAAGGTTGACGAGCAGATAAAGAAGCTGAATGTTATCCGTGGCTCTTTGGATAATTATATTGAACGTTATACGACGTTGAAGAATTTCGATTTGGAATCGATCACCCTCTCCTTTCGTGAATCCGAGTCCTTTGTGATTTCCGAGACGATAGAAAACTTTGACGACATTGATTCAGTGCAAATCTACGGTCGCTTCTATTCCTCGGTAGACAGCAGCGATCTGTTTAGCGGCTATCCAATCGGTTTCTTAGTAGATGGTTCTGCCTTCTACCAAGAAAACTTTCACGCAGCTCCTTACCGTGCCTTAGTAAAAATTCCAGAAGACCGACTACACCTTTATGATAAACAGCGTGTTGTCAAACGGCCAGCAGGCACTTATGTCTCCGGCTTCATGAAAGATGAGATTCATCATATCAATACCTTTAACAACCGCTTCAGAAATTACCTGAAGAAAAATAACTTGGAATTGAATGGTGATATTTGGGAATTGCTGTGGCAGGATGAAACGACTTCTGAGTATCCAGAAGATCAGGTATTTGAGGTACTGATACCAGTCAAACAGAGTCAGCTGAATAACCTTGACAGTCCATCAATAGAGATGATAGGATGATAAAGAGTTTAAAGAAGGGAGAGAGTACGATGATTAAGACTAAAAAACTAAACCTAATACAATTGATTGATCTGCAGCATTCGTTTTATTTGATCAGAAAGTCTTCTTCTGCTGGCTCTCTAGATTCTTAAATAAAGCCTATTTGTTAAACTGTCAATCATATGATTGACAGTTTTTATTTTGTGAGCAATGCTTTTCACAGTTTATTAAGTTCAAGCTGTGAACAAGATGCTTTATCTAATTTAACAGCAGCCCGTGCGAATCGACGCATAAATGTTCTCCCTTCTGCGGAGACAGCTGCCAATCATTTTTCTAAAGCGATCAATGACACTAAATTTATACAAACAAATTCCTGGAGGTGTTTCCTATGAGTGGAAAGAAAATGAAACTAGAGACAGATACAAATTAATACGAGGAATTCGACGATTCCTCACAGAGAGGAATAGAAATGTTAACAATAAAAGGAAAATATAATACAGCAACTGTTTACGCAGACAATTTAACGGAGAGTACAGTCGGTCAAATCACGACGCTGTGCAATCAATCATTTGCAAAAAACGCAAAAATTCGGATCATGCCGGACACTCACAGCGGATCAAGCTGTGTTATCGGCACGACCATGACGGTAAACAATCAAGTAGTCCCTAACCTTGTCGGCGTGGACATAGGTTGTGGAGTATATGTGGCTAAGGTTAAAAAAGGTGTTAAACTAAACTTTGATAAACTGGACCGGATCATTCGCAATCGGATTCCAAGTGGGCACCATTCTCACAATAAACCGCAGTACACTTTCCCTTTGGAGAATGTTCAAGCTCCAATCCACCGAGGCCGAGCATTACGGAGTATAGGGACATTAGGCGGTGGCAACCATTTTATCGAAGTCAATGAAGGTAGTGATGGTTTTTATCTAGTCATTCACAGCGGTAGCCGCGTCTTAGGAAAAGAAATCGCAGAGTATCATCAGGAAATCGCCTATCAGAAACTGTCGCAGCAGCGGAAAGATATAAAGCTCCTAGCAAAAAGTACAAAAGATCCAGATGAAAAGGAACGTTTGCTTCAACAACGAGAACTATTAAAAATCCCTTATGAGCTGTCCTATGTTTCAGAACAAGATTTGGATAACTACTTATCAGACATGAGAATCGCTCAACAATACGCCGCCTTTAATCGCCAAAATATGGCCTTAACGATCTTAAAAGCAATGAAATGGGAAAAATCGGTGATCGAAAGCTTTGACAGTCCGCATAATTATATCGATTTGAAGCATATGATTTTACGCAAAGGGGCAGCTTCTGCTAGAAGAAACGAGAAGATGATCGTTCCTTTAAATATGAAGGACGGTTCGATTATTGGTATCGGAAAAGGCAATGAGAAATGGAATTACTCTGGGCCACACGGAGCAGGTCGAATGATGAGTCGTTCGCAAGCCAGAGCATCAATCAGTTTAGATAATTATCAGCATATGATGCGACACGTCTGGACAACCTCCGTCTCAAAAAAGACACTGGATGAAGCGCCTAAAGCATATAAATCAAAAAAACAACTAATGAGGTATTTGCCTGAGACGATGGAAGTGAAAGAAATCATTCGTCCATTGTACAACTTCAAAAGTTAATCCATACGATTTCTCTATCGGCAGAAGATCAGAAATGATTTTCTGCCGATAGTTTTGTATAAAAAAAAGACCCAGCATTTTTTGCTGAGTCTAATTAGGGCGAACGATGGGAATCGAACCCACGAGTGCCGGAGCCACAATCCGGTGCGTTAACCACTTCGCCACGATCGCCATGGTGCTATTTAAATTCAAACAAAAAACTAAGATGAAATAACATCTTAGCTCTTTATACCGGCGGCCGGGGTCGAACCGGCACGCCCGTGAGGGCACTGGATTTTGAGTCCAGCGCGTCTGCCAATTCCGCCACGCCGGCATGTCAATAAATATTCTAGTACTAAGGCGGTAACCGGATTTGAACCGGTGATGAAGGTTTTGCAGACCTCTGCCTTACCACTTGGCTATACCGCCATTATACTATTGTTTTTTTCTTAGAACAAGTATTTTTCAAGAAAGTTTCTTGATACTTTTCTAAAAACTGGGGTAGCTGGATTCGAACCAACGCATGAGGGAGTCAAAGTCCCTTGCCTTACCGCTTGGCTATACCCCAAAAATACAAGGGCGAACGATGGGAATCGAACCCACGAGTGCCGGAGCCACAATCCGGTGCGTTAACCACTTCGCCACGATCGCCATAATAAAAGAACAGGGGCAGCAGGAATTGAACCCACACTAACGGTTTTGGAGACCGCTGTTCTACCTTTAAACTATGCCCCTGAAACAAATGGAGGAGAGTGGATTCGAACCACTGAACCCTAAGGAACGGATTTACAGTCCGTCGCGTTTAGCCACTTCGCTACTCCTCCATGGTGGCGCGGGACAGAATCGAACTGCCGACACACGGAGCTTCAATCCGTTGCTCTACCAACTGAGCTACCGCGCCATATATAATAGTTTAAAGTAATCAATTAAATAAATGGCGGTCCCGACGGGATTTGAACCCGCGATCTCCTGCGTGACAGGCAGGCATGTTAACCCCTACACCACGGAACCGAATGGAGGTTAACGGGATCGAACCGCTGACCCTCTGCTTGTAAGGCAGATGCTCTCCCAGCTGAGCTAAACCTCCATAAATTAATTGAAATGACCCGTACGGGACTCGAACCCGTGTTACCGCCGTGAAAGGGCGGTGTCTTAACCGCTTGACCAACGGGCCAGTAAAATGTTGCTACGGAGAGTAAGGGATTCGAACCCTTGAGACAGGAATACCCGCCTACATGATTTCCAATCATGCTCCTTCGGCCACTCGGACAACTCTCCAAGATAGGAGCACAAAGGCCCAATACTCTATTTGTTCTCTTTCGAGAAACTCCGGCAGTAGGAC
>NZ_JAFLVR010000081.1 GCF_017315985.1 Candidatus Enterococcus murrayae
TTTCGATTTTTCAATAATCCTGATGTTTTCCATTTCATCACTTTCCAAGTTAAGTAGTCTGCCCCTCTTTAATATACTCAGTGCTATTTCCCTATTGTTAATCAGTGGTCAGCTTTTACTAAACTGTACTGTGTTAATAAAATTATCTTAACACCAAATATATTATAAAAGTGCAAAAACTTCATTAGACTAATTCATCAAATATCGAAAAATTTAAATCTTGCTTGCTTCTTTCTTCAAGTAAAGACAATCCTCTGTCAATTAAAGCTCGCAAATATCTATATGGTGTGGGAGCTTCCATTTCTGGATACAAAGATTTGATTAGTATTGACCAATTATTATTTGGATCAATCGAACTCACACCAAAATTTGATCCTTGTGTATCAGTTAAAATGTAAGTAGCTGGATCAAACTCTTTGTAATATTTTTTTATTACATACGCAGCTGCATATGTATAAACGTCAACTTTATCTTCGAACAATCCACTTTCTTTTAATTCATCAGCAAATACAGACGCATCACTTGAAACTGATATATTAACAATATCTCCCATAAATACCCTCCTGCTAAATAATATTAGTGTGAAACGATGTAATCCGCTCCATCTCATATTCTTTCAATAAGTTTCTGCCCAAAAGCATATTTGTATCTTTTGGATTTAATTCATTTTCGTGAACCAAAAGAATGACTTGCTCTGAAAGTAGCGGAAGTGATGTTACGACATTCTTCTCGTGTTTTGAATCTAGCCTTCCAAAGGGAGAATCCATAATCACAGGCCCTTGTAATGGTGCATTTTTGTGTAAAGCACCAATCAACGATAACGCAACAACATGTTCAAACCCTGTGGATCGCCTTGGGACTACAATATCATCCTTATGAATTATTTCTAGTCCATAATTATCATTTATTTTCAAGTTTTTATAATCGGAATCTGCACTCATTTGAGTAAATAATTTTGTAGCATCAGTTTCAACACTCGACTTCAATTTGAGCCTATATTCTTCTATTCCTATAGAAAAGACTTTACTTATTTGCTTGGATATTTCTTCTCTCTTTGAAGCGTTTAAAACGTCTTTATTTTTCGACAATTGACCTACCTTTAAGTCTAGCTTATCTCTCTTATCTTTCTTTTCATTGATAATATCTCGTTCCTTAGCTATACCATCTTGTAACTCACTAATTTTTTGCTCCGCTTTGAATTGTAATTTAGGTAAATTTTCAGTTTCTGAATCTTGATCCCCAAAAGTTTTCATTTGTTTCTCTAAATCATGTAATTTTTGTTCTATAGTTGTTAATTCTATTTTCTTCCTATTCAAATCGTCTACCTTACTAATAATTAAATTACCGTTATTTTCTAATTTTAAATTTTGAAGTAATACAAGTCTAGAACGCAGTTGCTCTCGCGCTTCTATTTCTTCCTGTGTTAACCCCTCTTCTGTATTTTTTATATCTTCAAGTTTTTCTTTTAGATTAATAATTAAGTCTTTAGAAATTTTTTGACC
>NZ_JAFLVR010000082.1 GCF_017315985.1 Candidatus Enterococcus murrayae
TTGATTTGACAATTCAAGTTTTAATAAAAAACCAAAAAAACAGCTCGGGGCTTAGGCCTCGGGCTGTTTTTCTGGAATCACCAAGTAGGTTGGTTCGATTGCTATATTTGCTAAAAATCGTTTGAAGTCACTAAAAGCGATCACCACTGTCGCTGTATTTGTGTTGGGATGAAACCCGATTTTTTTCGTTTGATCAATCGTTTCATCAATGACTAGCGTGATCTGATGTTCCGTGTCATGGGGCAGTGCTAACGGTGTCACCGATCCCCGCTCCAGGCCAAGCAAATCGAAAAGCTCCGCTTCCGAGGCAAAAGATAATTGACTTTCGCCTACTGCCTTGGCAAGCGCCTTGATATCCAGTCGTTTTTGCCCTGGACAAATCACAAAGTAGTAGTTCCTCGTCTTCTTACTCTTCATCAAAAGATTTTTCACATCACTGCCATCGATCACAAAATCAATCTCCGCCACTGTGAAGACGGCCTTGTGATCCACTCGTTCATAAGGAATCTGCATCTCTGCTAACAGTTGATAGACTTCTGTATCCGTCGCTTTTGACACCCCATCACCTGCTTTCTTTCAGCCAGTTGCGCCAAGTAATCATCGTTTTATTGACATGATTCAAAACTTCCAGCTCCAATTTCTTCGTATCCGCTACTTCCTGCTCTTGAAAGGTCCTTAATTTCTCATAGTTTTTCTGCAGCAGCTCATGGATCGGCTGGTTAGCCTCGGATGTTATCAGGCTGTTCGCTTCCGCCTTCAATTGTTGGATGACGATCGGTGTTGTTTCCTGAAAGTAGGGGTAACCATACTTGTTCAAATTATTTTTATACGATTGCAGAGTTGCCAGCGAGGCTTCCAAAATTGCCGGACCATCTGTTGTTCGTTTTGGAGCCTGAACAGCAGCCTTTTGCCGCCGAGGTCTTTCTTTTCGTTTAAGCGCCCACCGCGTAATCAAAAAAGTCGCTAAACAAACGAGCACGTTTGAAAGCAAGACTTCTGGGCGTAAAAGATTTTCAATCATGACTTTCACTTCCTCCAAGAGATGATACCATTATACCGAACTCACTTCTATTAAGGTATTCATTTTTCAAAAAATCTTGCGATACAGAAAAACACATTAGGGAGAATCCCCAATGTGTTTACTTTACAGCTATTTGGACTTTGGCTAATGCTTGCTCTAGGTCTGCGATCAAATCCTCTGTGTCCTCGATCCCTACAGATAAGCGCAACAGCCCCTCGGTCACACCTTGCTTGTCTCGTTCTTCCTTTGGTACGCAGGCATGACTCATGGTCACTGGATAGGATAAAATGGATTCCACTCCTCCTAAGCTGACTGCTGCAATCGGTATTTGCAAGGCATCCGCAAAGGTATATACTGCTTCTTGACTCGCCAATTCAAATGATAGTACCGCACCGCCAGAAATTGCCTGACGTTTGTGGACCTCATAGCCAGGATGGCTTGGTAAACCTGGATAATGGACTTTTTGTACAACGGGATGGTTTTCCAGCATGTGACTGATTTTCTCGGCGCTGCGGGCACTTTGTTCCATCCGCAAACCCATCGTTTTCAATCCGCGCATCGTCAGCCAGCAATCTTCCACGCCTAAGATTCCGCCTAAAACCTTTTGCTGCAGCTTGATTTGATTGTGCCAGTCCTCATCATTGGTAACGACTAGCCCTGCCACAACATCACTATGACCATTAATAAATTTAGTCGCACTGTGAATCACTACATCCACACCCAGCGCCAACGGCTTCTGAAATTGTGGAGTCATAAACGTATTATCAATCATCGTCACTAAATGATGCTCCTTCGCGATTGCTGCAACTCCCGCGATGTCTGTTACTGAAAGCAGCGGATTGGACGGCGTTTCTAAATACAGTCCCCGCGTGTTCGGCCGAATCGCATGCTCCCACTCTTCAAGCTTGGTCTCATCCACAAATGTAACCTCGATACCGAAGCGGTTCATCACCTCATTGACTAGTTGGAACGTTCCGCCATAAATACTCTTGCACATAACCAAGTGGTCACCCTGATTAAAACTCAATAGAACGGCCGAAATGGCTCCCATACCAGAGGCAAAAGCAGTTGCATATTTCCCATTTTCCAACACAGCGACTGCTTCTTCCAGCGCTGTTCTGGTAGGATTGCCAAAGCGTGAATACGTATAAGCTTGTCCATCCTTGATGGAGGCTTGTTTAAAGGTCGAGCATTGATAAATCGGAATCGATGAAGCGCCAGTCTCATCGTCAAAGGCATGATAGCCATGAATTAATTTTGTCTTATCTCTCATCGCAGATCCCCCTCAATCATTTCTTACAAAATCAGCTTAACACGATTTAAAGCGGTTTCATGCTTTTTGGATGAATTCCCATAAGAAACTTAGCTTATTTTCAGGAATTCTTGGCGCTTTCTAATGGATGAAAAAATAGAACAGGGTCCCCAAAAACAGTAGTAGGCCAAAATTGACTGCGCTGAACAAACCAAGGAATTTTTTGGTTTTTGCAGGATAATAAATACGAATTAAATTGTAGCCGATCAGATTAGCCAACGAAGCTATTAGCGTTCCCAGACCACCGATATTCACCCCTAAAATAACCGCCTGCTGATTTTCCGTAAACGGTGCGATCAAAAAAGCCGCAGGTACATTTGAAATGACTTGACTCAAGCCTAAGCCAGCCAAGTAGATTTGTTTTCCACTCAATGCTTGCAAAAAGGTTCTGATAAACTGAGCTTCACCGATATTTCCTACAATGATAAAGAAACAAACAAAGGTCAGCAATAACCCATAATCCACTTTCTTGAATAGCTCGCGGCGATAAATCAGAAGAATCAGTGCTACCACTGGAATGCCCCATAGATAAGGCAGAACATCAAGAACGACCAAAATCATCACGAGCATCAAGCCCAGCAGTAAAAAGGTCTCTCTGCGATCAATCTGACTAGCCTCTAGACTGAGCGTCTCTAGTGAATCCTTTGCGACTAAAAGGCTCAAAACAGCTAACGAAATGACGCTGAGCAATAGGACTAGCGTCATCCAGGATAGAAATTGCCCTAACGGAACGTGGTAGTAGTTATAGAGATATAAATTTTGCGGATTCCCAAATGGAAAGAAACTACTTCCCAGATTCGCCGCTACAATAATCAAGACGCTGCCTAAAAAGCGTCCCTTGAATTTTGGTAAAATCGATAAAAGCTTCAAATAGATCGGCAGTAACGTCAAGATCGCTACATCATTGGTTAAAAACATCGAGCCCACTAACGACAAAAGAATCATCAGCTGAACCAATTGCCGAGTATTCTTTGAATAATGCACTAATTTCTGAGCAACGAAGCGCAAAAGACCGACCTGCTCAAATCCTTGAATCAACAGCATCAAACCAAACAAGCTGAGGATCACCTTATCATCAATAAAATCGGTTGAGAAACGACCGACCAATGAGCTGATAACGGCTAACAACAGTGAGATACTGAGTAATTTATTTTCGCTAAAAAAATTTGCTACTTTCTTCATTTGCCATGCCTCCGATATTAGCATACCCCAGAGGCTAAAATTTAGACAAAAATAAACTCTCGATCTGAGAGTTTTTGAATGGCATGCAATATGCTTAGGTCGCCAGTGCTAACAAGAACTAGCCAGCCTATCGTCTCATTGCTTGAACTGCTGCTCTCATCGAAAGAAAGTCCCTGGTCTCCTACATTCGAACCTCCTTTTAAGCCCTTTTCTGATAGAGCATTTGTAGAAAGCCTTTATTATCCTGCTTTTCTATCAAAATTAAAGGATGCCCAATTGAGAGTTAAAATCCAATAATTTTGAAATGAAGCAAATAAAAAGACCCTCAATTTGAGAGTCTAATTGCCTAGCCTTTATTAAACCTGACTTTGCTTCAAAAATCTCTGCGTCAGATTCCTTTTGCTGTGATAATAGATCACCATCCCGATTTGAATAGCAGCAACAACTACAATGATCAAGCTGATGAACAAGCGAATCGAGGCTGTATCACCTGTTGAAATATAATGCAGCACATCACCGCTGGACCAAGACTGTTCCTTCATTAAGTCCACTAGCTCCTGGCTAAAGATGTTGTTGTGCAGCAATAAAAGCACCCACATGACCGCAGAAACAGTGTGGTCAATGATCGACCAAAAACACACGCGATTACTCCAACGTCGGTCGATCAGCTTCAAGACACTAACGATCAATGTTAAGATCGTTCCAATGATTAACACCGGTATCAAGAATCTCGTGAAGCTGTCACTGAATAGCGAAACATTCACGAATCCATGATCTGTTTTGGAAAAAACTTGAGGCAACACACTCAAGGCACCGAGGATTAAAAAAGTATTGAAAACCAAGACAGCGACAATTTCCGCCACTGCGTCAGAGATGGGAATCTGCTTTTCTGTCGTCAACGACGGCAAATCCTCCAGCTTCCACTCTTCACGTTTTTTATGATTCAACAGTCCCGTTCGCTCGGCGATCACGAAACCGATAGTCGTCCAAACAAGCGTCTGCATCACCCCTGATACCCCGCTTTGAATGCCCGTTTGAATCATCACTTGAAGTACGCTGCTTACGGTACCGCTTTGCTGAAAGGTCTCAATTCCGCCCGCAACCGCACCAACAATAAGAGTGATGACTCCAATGATCGGTACCAGTAGTTTTAGCAGACGAAGATAGTCATCATAGACCTGCGGAGAGATCAAATACTGGGGATTTTGCCGATACTGCTCCGCTAATTTCGTTGGCGACCCCATCGAGTGTAGAACCTGTTCGATCTCAGCATCACTCGGCTGCTCCGACAACATATCATAGATATTGCTCCGCAGCTCCTTTGCAACCTCTTCCCGTTCATTTTCCGGCAACTGCCCTACCACCGCAGCTATATAGCGTTCGATTAAATTTTTCATTCGTCACTCCTCCGTATAAATACCAATTAAACTTTTTTGCATGTCCTTCCACTCTTCAAATAATTTTGTTCGAACGTCTTTTCCTGTGTCGCTGATTGAGTAATACTTCCGCGGCCTGCTCTCCGTCGTATCCCAATCACTTACCAGCAGCTCCTGCTTTTCCAAACGCCGCAGCAATGGATAAAGGGTGTTCGCTTCAATATCCATCCCCCGCTCCTGCAGCGTCTGCAAAAGGGCATAGCCGTAATGAGGCGTAGTCAAGCTGCCTAATACAGCCAACACCAAATTACCTCTTTTTAATTCTGTGATATAGCTCTGTATAATATCCTTATCAGGCACGTGATCACCTCTTCTCGTTTATTATACTGTGTGTCACACATTATAGTCAATAATATATTATTTTTATTAGCAAAAAAACTCTCGAAAAAATTCGAGAGTTTTTGCTTTATTTCGTTTCTAAATCATGCAGGAACAAGCCGCTTAAAAGCTTCGGTTCAAACCAGGTTGATTTCGGCGGCATGATCTTCTTCGCATCCGCAACATCCAATAGATCCGTCATCTGAGTCGGATACATTGAAAAGGCCAGCTTCCAATCACCTGAATCAACTAGTTTTTCCAGCTCTTCAGTTCCGCGAATCCCACCAACAAAGTCGATGCGTTTATCGGTCCGAATGTCATCGATCCCGAAAATATCCTCCAGCACATATTTTTGCAGGAGTGCCACATCTAATTTCTCCACAGGATCATTAGGAACCTTCTCTGGTTTGATGCGCAAGGTATACCACGCGCTGCCGTCATATAACTGGCAATCGCCGGCATTTTCAGGCTTTTTGATTCCTGTTTTGGTCACTTGATAGTTCTCTGCCAGGCGCTCCATGAAATCAGCCGGCGGTGCTGACTTCAGCACACGATTGTATTCCCAAATCGCCAGCTCATCCTCTGGGAAGATGATGGACAAGAACTGCTCAGTCTCAGGATTTTGTTGCCCTGCTTCGCGTTTTTCCAGACCGATCTTGACTGCTGATTCCGTCCGATGATGACCATCTGCAATATACAAGGCATCGACCTCTGTAAATAACGCCGTCAGTTTCTCGATCGTTGCTGCTTGATCGATCACCCAAACACGATGAGTCACATCATGATAGCTGGTAAAATCATAAGCTGGCGTGTGGTCCTTCTGCCAAGCTTTAATCATCATTTGAATCTCCGCCTGTGGACGATAGCTTAAGAATATTGGACTCGTATTAGCATCACAGGTACGGATATGATTCATTCGATCGATTTCTTTTTCATGACGAGTAAACTCGTGCTTCTTGATTTTTTCATCGATGTAATCGCTGATTGATGTACATGCCACGATCCCTGTTTGACTACGGCCGTCCATCACCAATTCGTATAAATAGAAATAGGCATCTGATTCTTTAAACAGCCAGCCTTTTTCTAAAAATGCAGCTAGATTATCCGCCGCTTTTTGATAGACCGTTTCATCGTAGGGCGAAAGCTCCGCAGGCAGGTCGATCTCCGCCTTATCGATATGAAAATAACTATAAGGATTATCCGCCGCTAAGTCCTTGGCTTCCTGTGAATTAACTACATCGTAGGGCAAGGCCGCCACTTTGTCAGCTAATTCCGCCGCTGGGCGAATTCCTTTAAATGGATAAACTTGAACCATTAAAATTCACACTCCTCATCCCGCTTGATCGCGCGAACGCGGACAATACCTTCATTTTTGCTCAGCTGATCAACGATCGCCGCGATTTTATCAGGATCGGTCTCAGAAACATCTACCAATGTATAGGCATGGTCGTCCTTTCCGCGATTGACCATATTATCGATGTTGACATCTAGAGAAGCAATCTCTGATGCGATCAACCCCAGCATATTCGGTACATTGCGATTGATGATCGTGATACGATAAGGCGATTCAAAGGCCATTTCTACGTTTGGGAAATTGACTGAACGCTTGATGACCCCTGTTTCCAAGAAGCGTTTTAAGCCGCGGGCTGCCATCTTCGCGCAGTTTACTTCGGCTTCCTCTGTTGAGGCGCCTAAATGCGGCAGTACCGTGATTTTGTCATTGCGCAGTAATTTTTCTTCCGCAAAATCAGTCGTAAAGCCAGCGATCCGTTCTTCATTCACAGCCTTCACAACGGCATCGGTATCCACAATTTCACCGCGGGCAAAATTCAGCAAGTGGGCCGTTTTCTTCATTTGCATCAATTCTTCTGTACTGATTAAATGATGCGTGTGCTCCGTCAATGGCACATGGATCGTCACGAAATCACAATTCGTCAATACTTCCTTCAAATCCTTTGCCCGTTTTACCCGACGAGAAATGCTCCACGCCGTATCAACAGAAACATATGGATCATAGCCCGTAACTTCCATTCCTAAACGATACGCATCGTTGGCCACCATCGCACCGATCGAGCCTAATCCGATGACGCCCAGCTTTTTACCTTCTAATTCAGTGCCGGCGAATTGCGATTTTTGCGCCTCTGCCTGTTCATCGACGTTATTTCCCTCTAAAGTCTGCACCCAGCTGATTCCTTGAACCATTGGACGAACAGACAGCAGCAGACTCGCTACTACTAACTCTTTTACTGCATTGGCATTGGCCCCTGGTGTATTGAAGACTACAATCCCTTTTTCCGTGCATTCCTTAACCGGAATATTGTTCGTTCCTGCCCCAGCTCGGGCAACACCTAAAACCGTTTTAGGAAAGTCATAATCATGCAGCTTTTGACTGCGTAAAATAATACCATCCGGCTCTTCGCTTTCATTGATCCGGTAATTTTCTTTATCAAAACGCGTCATACCTTCAGGAGCGATCGCGTTGAATGTTTTAATCTGAAACATTTAATTCCCTCCATTTTCCTTTTCAAACTTCGCCATAAACGCTACCAATGCTTCGACACCCTCAAGCGGGAAGGCATTGTAAAGACTCGCTCGCATTCCGCCAACGGAACGGTGCCCCTTCAGATTTTCGAATCCTTCAGCTAAAGCCGCTTGATTGAAGGCTTTGTCTAAAGCTTCATCCCCTGTGACAAATGGAATATTCGTAATTGAACGGCTCGCTTTTTCTACTGGGCTTGTAAACAAGCTTGAATTTTCGATCGCGTCATATAAAAGCTGGGCTTTCTTCTGATCCTTTTCAGTAATCCCAGCGACTCCGCCTTGAGCCTTCACCCATTCAAAGACTAATTTTGCAATATAGATGCTGTAGGTAGGCGGTGTATTATATAGAGAATCGTTTTTCGCCTGCAATGCATAATCCAGCATCGGCGCGAAGCCTGCTTCTTGATTGAGCAAATCTTCACGAATGATCACGACTGTAAGTCCGGCAGGGCCGATATTTTTCTGCGCCCCCGCATAGATCACTCCGAAATCTTCTACTTTATACTCATTGGCTAAAATATTTGAAGACATGTCCGCAACGACTGGCACGTCGCCGAATGAAGGGATCTTCGCAAAAGCAGTTCCTTCGATCGTATTATTGGTGGTAATATGCACGTACGCTGCATTTTGATCAACAGCTTCCGGCATTTCAGGTATATAGGTAAAATTCTTATCTTCACTAGAGGCAATCACTTCAACTTCGACAGTATCCAAGGCCTTCGCAGCACTAATGGCTTTTTTAGACCATGAACCCGTGTTGACGTATAATGCCTTTTTCCCTTGTGCTAAATTCAAAGGGACCATTGTAAATTGCAGGCTCGCACCGCCTTGCAGGAACAACACTTTATAGTTGTCAGGAATCGCCATCAGCTCTCTCAATAGTGACTCAGCCGATTGGATGATTTCTTCAAACAAGGAGGAACGATGACTCAGCTCCATCACTGACATACCGCTATTTTTGTAATCAAGCATCTCGGACTGTGCGATCTCCAATACAGCTTTTGGTAGTACTGCGGGACCTGCAGAAAAATTATAAATCGTCATACTTATTCTCTCCTTTTTCATATTTATGGAATTCATTAAAAAAATGATTCCCATCCGCCAGTCACATACTCTTTCCTTAATCGTTTGCGTCTCTATTAATGTAAGAAACAACGAAGAGAAGCACGAGTATCCTTCTTTAAGATGTGATGACAATTATAACAGATGTCTCTAAATGATAAAAGACTAATCCTAAATTAATTTCACTGTAATTTGAAGTTTTATCAGAAAATTTCATTTTTACTTACATAAATTATCCCTATTCTTTCATGAATTCGCGGCTGCCAGAACGGAATAGCAAGAGATTAAAATAATACCCGGCATGTCAATTAAGAGATTTTGTGTGGTGAATCACTGAAGAAGACACCAAAAATACCGT
>NZ_JAFLVR010000083.1 GCF_017315985.1 Candidatus Enterococcus murrayae
AGTTAATATTACACTCTCTGGAAAGTAGCTTTTTTCTCGCTAGCGCTTAGCTCAGCTCTCCATAAAACCATAAATCACCTTCAACTATTTCGTCATCAACAAGCTTTTCACGATAACAAATCTCACTCATTGAAGTTTTAATAGTATGCTCCTTGCAAAATGAATACTCTGAATCTATCTTTGTCCAAAACTGCTCTGGACCTGTTCTTTCCCAAAAGCTTCTATAGTAATCTTCGTCATAAAAAACAATAATTTGTGAACTCCAATAATGAGGAACAGCAATAAACGCTACAACCTTACAAAAAGGTAGATCATCCGGCTTTTGAAGAATAAATCTTTCTGTGGTACTTATCCATGCTCTGCAAAATTCTGTTTTTATTTTTCCTTTGGTTCTTTCACTCTCAATAAACGGATCACTTGGTACATGAAAATGCTCATACCTACTATTCTTCAGCAAATGGCGCGAAGCCATCAATATGCCTAAGCAGCATTCTTAGTTTACGCACCTGACCACGCTGTTTCTTTCTACTCATATCGTTCTCCTTATGTAAACTCTACCTATTATCTTATGTTGAGTATAGCAGGTCACTATAAATCGTGGTTATTGAATATTAAACAACCAAAAAGACACCTTCCAAAAATTGGAAAGTGCCTGAAATGTTGATATATAAGGATATATTAACATTTACTAAACTGTGAAGCTTTACGAGCTTTCTTAAGACCTGGTTCCGCGTATAAATAACGATATTAATTTCAATTCGTTTTAACAGCACGGTTTATCCCACTTTTTATAAAAGTGCTATTTCAACGGATTTTAACTAATTTTATGGTATTCGTACCTAAAATCGTACCCAAATACTAACTGCAAACCAGAACGTGACTACATAAATAATATAACGGTACACTCTCGCCTAAAAATCGTTGATTGCGTCCCTCATTATATTTAAGAAATATTCCTTTTCAGGTGCTTCTTCAACACAATATAAAACCAATGACTTTCTTACATAGCTCGCATGATCTCTCAAAAATTTTGAATTCAAAGGAAACCCTTTAGCATTTGCAAATAAACCGGCAAACCGCATCACCGTTCGAGTATTTCCTTCTCTAAACGGATGGATTAGCCATAAGCGAGCAATCAAATCTGAGAACAACGGAATCATATCTTCCACACTAATCTCAGACCATCCTACTTGATTTAATTCATTGATGATCGTCTCAATTTGAAGTTGAATTGATGAAACAGCTCCATAGTTTAAAGACACGCCACCTAAAACTGCCTCTTCTTTGTAAATAGGTATTGTTCTGATTGCTCCTGCCCATTCATAAAGATCGCCAAAAATGTATTTATGAACAGCAAGAAATGTTTCATAATTAAGCGGCTTATTTTCAAACCAAGCATCAATATCTAACAATTTGAAATAAGTAATATCCGCTTCGGCTTTTTCAAGTAACTCTTTATCTGATATATTAAGTCTATTTTGTAAAACATCAGTATTTGGAATTAAATAAGGATCATACATTTTGCAAACCCAAAGAACGATATTTTTCAATAACGGTTTCTAGAGCATCAGCAATTTCGATATTCCCTGCTACATACTCCTCAACCAATTTCATCGCATCTTCCGAAGGTTCAGCAGCATCTAAAGTTGAATAGCTCAAAGCAACATTCCGAAGCTTTTCACGTTCGATTTTAGTTGTATTTTTTACTGAATATTTGTAATCAGACATACTTTACCAACTCCTTTTAGTATGCTTAATGAAGTACATTATATCATGTTTTTAGACTTTTTCTGTACGGTTAAACTTAATGTATAGAAAAGTTAAAAAGGCAAATCCTACAAGTAAATATTTTGTAATCAAAACATTTCTCCAAAAGTGATTTCATTAGTTGTTAATTTTTATTACTATCAGTAATTTAAGTATAATTGTAATAACTTATTTATAAACTTTCTAGTAAGCATTTGAAACTACTGATACTAAAATCTAGAAGGTTAGTTCTATGTTTAGAAACACAATATTGGGTATTTTTAATGCTCTAACATGTTCATAACAAAATCTTTTCTTTCTTGTTCAGTAAAATCATTTGGGATCATATTCAAAAATCTTTGTTGTTCAACTTTCTCATAACCAGATATTTTGATATTTTGTATCATTCGATCTTTTTTCTTCAAAGTTTTCTTCATCTCTTTTATTGAAGGTGGGTTTGCCAGAAATTTTTTAAATTTCGTAGCGTCTATCTCAGCTTCATACTCTTCATGACTACTTTTCATATAAATCACCATGTCAGTATCTCTGATTAACGGAGGATTCCTTAGAAGAAAAGCATTCAATGCGGCTTCATCAATTAAATAGATCCCATCATAATATCCGGCTGCTCCTAAAGTTGAAGAAGTCACGAACAATTTTATAACTTCATTAACTTTAGTTTCTATTTGTAGTCTTTTTTTTATTTCAGGAATTTGTTTTTCAAAAAAGTCAGCATTCTTTTTAAATTTCTGTATTTCACTAACAATTTTAGCATTCGTTTTTGCATGATCTTTTACGGTATATGGGGGTAAAATAGATTTACATTCTAAAATGAACAATGTTTTATCCAATATAAAAACTAAATCTGTTTCGAAATTCATCTTTGTTGAGTTCTGTACAGGATGCGCTTCGATATTAATAGAATCTATCCCACTATCACGTAGTCTTTTTTGTAATCTTTTTTCAAAAGCAGTCCCCTTTAAATTTATTTGTACATCTTTTGAAGCAAATAAAGAAACTATAGCAACTTCAGGCAATATTTTAAAATTGACGCTAGGAATCAGACCAAGGAAATCGTTTTCAAAAGGAATTAGAGGACTATCACCTAGATCTTTCGAATTCATATTAAAAGTGAATACATTAATTATTATTTCTGCCTCCTCTTTAGTTATACTACCCTCATAATTTCTCAATGCTCTCTCCCAATTTTTTCTATGTTTTACTACACACTTGCTTTTCAGATTATTAACACTTGAATTCTTCTTCAGTTTCTTTTTAGCTTCCATCCTTATGAATGCATGTGCTTTTAACCATTTCGCTAAAGAAACTTCTAACATAAACATGCTGAGATCTTCTACACCAAAAATTCTTTCTACCTGTTCTTCAGATACTCGTTCTAATTTTTCATCTATTGTTTGGAATTCGATTCCTTGTACTTTAAATTTTTGAATTAGTGTATCAGTTAGACTTCCTATATATCCCTTCTCTCTAAAATTTGATATTAAAACCGATTGATTGAACTTTTCGTCAATATAGTCAACATAAAACATTTCATTTTCCATTTTAATAGTTATATCTGAAAACCTAAAATATTCAACTACGTCCATTATTTCATCCCATTCACCATTTAACTCAAAATGAGATCGTGCGGTATATATATCACTATCAGAATAAATAATATTTGTTAACTTGAATTCTTTCTCCTTGCGTAAGAAGAATTTAACAACATTAGATACAATTTTTATAAATCCATCATAAGTATTTAACCTGTTTTCAATTGTATCTTCTGAATTAGTAAGTTCAACTTCTAAACTAATAGGATTTGATAGTTTATTCATTAAATCTTCAGCTGCTATAACTACTAAATTTCCAGTTATTTCATGTTTAGTCCGATTAACTTCAAAATAATTATCTCGAATTCTACAAAAATTCTCTACAAGCTTATTCACTTGAATAACTTTTGCTTCAAATTTTTTCCAAACTGCGATATTGTCTTCTGAATTTTCCTGCTCAATTACAAATTTAGATAATTCAGAAAATATCTTTCTCTTATTAGAATGTATTTCCCATTCTGCAACTAATCCGGATATTTTTAAAATGTCACAAAAATATGCTAATTCATGCTTTAGATATTCTTCTTTTAACTTAGGAAGTACTTTTTTTGAATCTACTGATCCTTCATACTTATAAATGTTTATTTCCCCTCTTTTGATATTATACATTTTTATCCTCCTTATATTTTTAAATATTTCGAAGTGAATACACCAAATGTAATCGACCTTTCAACCTATGATACACTCGAGAAACACCTTAATAAAGCTAGAGAAGCTAAATTAAATTACGAATCGCAAATCTGTAAAGAACGTTATTACAGAAAATATTCTGGGTATTAAGAACAACTAATCGTAAAACTCGTACTTTTTTCGTACCTATTCTCTCAAAAAAAAAGACACTCTCCAAAAATTGGAAAGTGTCTGAAATGTCGATATATAAAATATATTAACGTTTTGAGAACTGTGAAGCTTTACGAGCTTTCTTAAGACCTGGTTTTTTACGTTCAACCATACGTGAATCACGAGTAAGTAATCCAGCGCGTTTTAAAGGTGTACGGAAATCAGGATCTACTTCTAATAAAGCACGTGAGATACCGTGACGGATAGCGCCGGCTTGACCTGCGTAACCCCCACCGTTTACGTTTACGAATACATCGTATGAACCAGCTGTTTCAGTAACGCCAAATGGTTGGTTGATTACTAAACGTAGGTCAGCATGCGGGATATATTCTTCAACGTCTTTTTTATTTACAGTAATTTTACCAGTTCCTGGTACTAAACGTACGCGAGCAACTGCATTTTTACGACGGCCTGTGCCGCTATATTGAACTTGTGCCAATGAATTTCCCTCCTATTAAATTAAGTTTGTGATGTCTAAGACTTCTGGTTGTTGTGCTGCATGTGGATGTTCTGCTCCACCGTAAACGTGAAGTTTCATGCCTTGAGCGCGACCTAGAGTGTTCTTAGGCAGCATACCTTTAACAGAAGTTTCGATTAAGCGACGAGAATTTTTTTCACGCATTTCGCCTGCTGAGATTGATTTCAATCCACCAGGGAAGTTTGAGTGACGGTAGTAAATCTTGTCAGTTGCCTTTTTACCTGTTAATTTGATTTTATCTGCATTAATTACGATTACAAAATCACCAGTGTCAATATGTGGTGTGAATGTTGGTTTATTTTTTCCGCGTAGTACAGATGCAACAACTGTTGAAAGACGTCCTAAAGGAACATCAGTTGCGTCTACTACGTACCATTTACGTTCTACTTCGCCTGGCTTAGCCATATATGTTGTACGCACGTTTTTTTCCTCCAATTTCGATTTCGAATGTTTGACAAACACTTGAGTTTCCGGGGCTCTTGTGGGGCAAACAATACCATTTACCATAATACTTGCAAAGCCTTGCCATGTCAATGTTTTTCTCTTTGAAAACGCAAAATATTTTCATTTTCCTCTTTCTCTTCTACTATACATATTCCTATTCAATATACAGCCTAAAATGAATAAAGAAACGAATAACCAAAAATATTTTGCATAAATATTTAAAAAGTGCTTGCTTTTTGTATTTTATGGTGCTAATATTGCTTCAACACATTAATTAGAATTTAATGAAAAAGTGATAAGGGAGCAATCAGGATGAAAGAAAAAGTGATTTTAGCATACTCAGGTGGTTTAGATACTTCCGTCTCAATCAAATGGCTCGTCGATGAAGGCTACGACGTGATTGCCTGCTGTTTAGACATTGGCGAAGGCCGCGACACTGAATTTATTAAGAATAAGGCGTTACAGGTTGGCGCAATTGAATCGTATGCCATCGATGCGCGTGAAGAATTTTCACAGGATTTCGTTTTGGTTGCATTGCAGGGCAATACTTACTATGAAAATTCTTATCCGTTGGTATCAGCTTTATCTCGTCCATTGATTTCGAAAAAATTGGTCGAACTGGCTCATCAAACAGGAGCGACTACCATCGCCCATGGTTGTACCGGAAAAGGAAACGATCAGGTTCGTTTTGAAGTTTCTATCGCCGCACTTGATCCAAACTTGAAGATCATTGCACCGGTACGTGAATGGAAATGGTCGCGTGAGGAAGAAATCAACTACGCAGCTGAAAAAGGCGTGCCGATCCCAGCAGATTTGGACAATCCTTATTCGATCGACCAAAATTTATGGGGCCGTGCCTGCGAATGCGGCGTATTGGAAGATCCTTGGGCAACTCCGCCAGCGGGGGCTTATGCTATCACTGCTGAATTAGAAGAAACGCCAGATAAGCCGACGATCGTTGAGATCACTTTTGAAAAAGGTGTACCGACTGCTTTAGACGGCGAGGAATTGTCTTTGGCTACATTGATTATGAAATTAAATACGATTGCCGGCGTTCACGGCATCGGCAGAATCGACCATATCGAAAACCGTCTGGTAGGTATCAAATCTCGTGAAGTTTACGAATGTCCAGGTGCGGAAGTGTTGATGAAGGCGCATAAGGAATTGGAAGATCTAACCTTCGTTCGTGAGATGGCCCATTTCAAACCAGTCATTGAACAGCAATTATGCCAAATGATCTATGACGGTCTATGGTTCAACCCTACAATGGATGCCTTGATCGCATTCTTGAAGCAATCACAAGAAGTCGTAAACGGCGTATTGCGTGTGAAACTATTCAAAGGCAACGTGATTGTTGAAGGACGTAAATCTGACAACAGCTTATACAACGAAAATCTAGCGACGTATACATCTGCGGATACCTTTGATCAAGATGCAGCGATCGGCTTCATTAAACTATGGGGCTTGCCGACCAAGGTACATGCTGAAATCCAAGCTGAAAGTAAGCAAACAACAGTTTAACGAAATTGCAAGATGTACCAGATGTGAGGCGGCTTTTACTTGCCGGTAAATAAGGCCGTCCGGTTTCACATCTTGCCATTGCTCTTAGGAGAGTTTCTTTTCCGGTCAGGAAATAAGGAAACCAGCAATGTTTTCATCCTGAGGTATCTGAAAAGATGCCTCCTCCCTATGTTAAAAGCTTTTCGAACTCGTTCAGCTCTTGAACAAAAATTTTCGCTTGTTGCTTCAAAGAGCTAGTTCAATAAGCTAGACATAAAAAGACCGTTGCGACGGTCTTTTTTGCTAAAATCAATAGATAAAAGTGAGGATAAAACAATGGCAAAATTATGGGGTGGGCGATTTGATGGAAAGAACGAAGCATGGATCGATGCATTCGGTGCCTCGATTCCGTTTGACCAGCAACTTGCGACACAAGATATCACCGGCAGCTTAGCGCATGTCAAAATGCTTGGTGAAACAGGCATCATTACAAAAGAAGAGGCGCAGCAAATCACCGCTGGTCTCACTATTCTGGCAAAAAAAGCAGCCAATAATGACTTAACCTTTACGATTGAAAATGAAGACATCCACTTAAACTTAGAAAAAATGCTTCACGACGAAATCGGACCTGTGGCGGGCAAGCTCCACACTGCCCGCAGTCGAAATGACCAGGTCGCGACGGATATGCATTTATACTTGAAGGAACACTTGCTTGAAATCATCGAGAAGGTGAACCATTTCCGCGTGGTCTTAGTGAACAAGGCCGAAGAACATGTTGAAACGATCATGCCTGGATACACCCATCTGCAGCATGCACAGCCGATTTCCTTTGGCCATCATTTAATGGCTTATTATGGCATGCTGACGCGTGATCAGGCCCGCTTGGAGGAAAGTATGAAGCGTGTGGATCTTTCGCCTCTTGGCTGTGCTGCTTTGGCAGGAACGACCTTCCCGATTGATCGTCAGATGACTGCGGATGAGTTAGGCTTTGCCGATCTTTATATGAACAGTCTTGACGGTGTGAGTGATCGTGATTTCATCCTTGAATTTTTAAGCGACAGCTCAATCTTGATGATGCACCTTTCTCGTTTCTGCGAAGAAATTATTTTATGGTGCAGCCATGAATTTAAGTTTGTTGAATTAACAGATACTTTTTCTACCGGCAGCTCGATCATGCCGCAAAAGAAAAACCCCGACATGGCAGAATTGATCCGTGGAAAATCCGGACGTGTTTTTGGCGATTTGATTGGCTTATTAACCGTCATAAAAGGGTTGCCGCTGGCTTACAACAAAGATTTGCAAGAAGACAAGGAAGGCATGTTTGATACTGTTCACACCGTAGCAACCAGCTTGGACATCATGGCCGGCATGATCGATACCATGAAGGTCAATACCAAAATCATGCACGATGCTACTGAGAAAGACTTTTCTAACGCTACTGAGCTGGCTGATTATTTGGCAGCAAAAGGGATTCCATTCCGCCAAGCCCACGAAATCGTCGGTAAACTAGTACTAGCCTGCACCCAAAAGGGCATCTATCTGCAGGATGTGCCGCTAGACGAATATCAAGCGATGAATTCTGTGATCGAAGAGGACATCTATGATACGCTGTCTTCTAAAACTGCGGTCACTCGCCGCCATTCATTAGGCGGTACCGGCTTTGATCAAGTCAAAAAGCAAATTCAGCTGGCAAAAGCCGAGCTGTAACTCTTCTATATTAATAATGAAGAAACCCGACTACCCAATACGGATAGTCGGTTTTCTTATGCGTTGGTATAAACAGAGGTGGCGGTTTCTTTTAATACCGCATTTAATTCTTCAATGTTGCGTTTTCCTTCATCAGATAACCAAGCGGCTGCCTGCTCTTCCCCCTCTTTTACAAAGGACTCTACTCCATTGGCCCAAGTTGCCCGACCGCATAACACACCATTAAAGGTGGAACCGGACTGCTTCGCAAAGCGTAATGTTTCTTGGAACAATTCAGCGCTGACACCGGCACTCAAGAAGATGAACGGCAGAGCGGTTGCATCCGACTGCTCTTTGAAATACGTCGCGGCTTCTGATTGACTATAGCATGCCTCTTGCCCATATCCTTCGACAAAGTTCATATTAACAGGCACTTCTACCTTCAAGACATCGACCTGATAGCGTTCCTTCGAAAATTCACGCATCGCTTCAATGACTTTTCGCGGCTTCACCTTTGCATAATTTAATGAGGCCGTGTCTGTAATCGCCGCATCATAGGAAACAATCTCCAAGAAAAAGGGAATATCTTCTGCTGTACATTCTGAACCGATCCGTTCCATGTAGGCCCGTTTTTGTTCATTGATTTCTTCCGGCTCATCAACATCATAATATAGTAGGAATTTGCAAGCATCGGCACCAGCTTCTTTTAGCCGTTTCACTGACCAAACAGTTAGTACATCAGGCAAACGTCCTGGGGTTGTCGCATCATAACCAGTCTTTTCATAGGCTAATAACAGACCGCAATTCTTCTCACGAACATCTGCAGCTGGCAAACCAAACTCCGGGTCCAACAAAATCGCGGAAGCGTAAGGCGTCAATTGCTGAGAAACCAGCTCTTTGAATTTGATCACATCTTCTGTGGTCGCTTCTTTGTATTTGCCGATCATTTTCTTCAAGGCGCCGCGCTGATCAATCGCTAAAGCACCGATTATCCCTTCTTTATTAGTAAGCTGATCTAAGTAGTTCTTTTTCCCTGCACTGATTGTCTTCATTCATTCTCACCTATTTTTTCATTTAATAATGTTGCGATTTCTGTTTTCGATTGAGCTGCTTTTAATTGTTCGGTCACTTCATTTCGCATCAGCAGCCGTGCGACCGCGGATAATAATTTCAAATGGGTCGTTCCAGCTTCTGAATCTGGTATAAACAAAGCAATGACAAAGTCAATCAACTGACCGTCTAAGCTGTTCCATTCGATTCCGTGCTCCAGCGTAACGATGATAATGCTTGGTTGACTGATCGATTGGTCCTTTGCATGAGGAATCGCAAAACCGTCCATCATTCCTGTGGTTCCTTCATTTTCCCGTTCCACCAGCTTTTGATAAACCTGATTTTCCTCCGTAGAAATGGCTAACTTTTTAGCTTGTTCAGCTAAGAAATCAAAAACGTCCTTTTGAGTAGCCAATGATTGATTTAGAAAGATTTTCTCTTCTTGAATAATTCCCATTCCAGCTCCCTCTCTATTCCGTAAGTGCCGATTTTTCTGCTTGTTCGGCCTTCGCTTTCTTTTCTTTCGCAGCCACACTGCTCTTTTGGATAAAGCCTAAAATCACGCCGCCCACAATTGAGCCGATCAGAATGGAAAGAACCCATTGGATCTTCCCTGTTACAACAGGTAAAACTAAGAACCCGCCATGGGGTGCCGGCACCTGAACACCAAACATATAAGTTAAAACAGCAGCGATCGATGAACCCAGCATCATCGTTGGCAGTACCCGAATCGGATCTTTGGCCGCAAACGGGATCGCGCCTTCAGTAATATGTGTGGAGCCTAAAATGAAATTGACCAATCCAGCATTACGGTCATTCGTATCGAAATATTTTCCAAAGAACAGCGTCGCAAATCCTGTAATCAACGGCGGTGCGATACATGCTGCTGAGACACCAGCCATAAAGGTGGTATTTCCTTGCGCTAACAATGCTGTCCCTGTTACATAAGCCGCCTTATTGATTGGCCCTCCCATATCAAAAGCACACATACAGCCAACAATTACACCAAGAACCAAAGGATTTGAATTTTCAAAGCCCGCTAAAAAGCTCATCATGCCTTCATTCACAGCTTTCATTGGACCAGCCAATAAAGACATCACGATCCCAATAACCGCCACACCAATGACCGGATACAAGAAAATCGCTTTTAAGCCATCCAGCTGTTTAGGTAAGACTTCCAAGATTTTTTGCAAGAATAAAATGAAGTACCCGGCCAAGAAACCAGCCAAAATTCCGCCTAAAAACCCTGTACCGCCATTCATTGCAACGATCCCGCCGACAAAACCAACAACTAAACCAGGGCGTTTCGCGATTCCTTCAGCGATATAAGCTGCCAGGACCGGAACCATCATCCCCATCGCCGCATCTCCAACTGCTTTTAACATCGCCGCCGTAGAATTGTACTGTGCGTTATCCGGGTCAAATGAATAAATTCCCCAAACCGCAAATGAGATCGCGATCAGGACTCCGCCGGCCACTACGAAAGGCAGCATGTGAGAGACACCATTCATCAGATTCTTATAAATGCTGCGGCCAAAACTAGTATGACTTCCTGTTTCCTGCTCTAATGCATCCACCGCATGATTTTCGGCAGCTATTGACCCTTTTCCAGCCAAGGCATCCTCGATCAAACGCTCCGCATCCTTGATCCCGGTGCTGACAGAAACATCAATGATGCGTTTTCCCGCGAATCGTTCAGGGTGAACGTCCTTGTCCGCCGCAATGATAACTGCTTCCGCGTTTTTGATTTCTTCAGCGGTCAGTTCATTTTCGATCCCGATTTGCCCATGGGTTTCGACTTTGATCGTGACGCCTTTTTTCTTAGCGGCCTGTTCTAATGCTTCTTGAGCCATATATGTGTGTGCAATCCCTGTCGGACAACCTGTTGCTGCGATTAATTGATAATTTCCCATGTTTTTACCCTCTCTTCTTTGATTTCAATTTGCTTACTTAATTCCTCAACATCCAAAAAATCGGTCAGCCCCTTGCGAAAAGCCGTGGAGCTTCCCGCCGCTAAGCTTTTGCGTAATGTTTCCTCCAGCGGCTGATTGGCAAAATGACCGGCTAAAAAGGTTCCTAATAGCGTATCTCCCGCACAAGCCGTATTGACTACCTTTCCTTTTGGCGAATTTCCTCGTAGAACTCTATCCTGCGTGAAAAGAATTGCTCCCTTTCCACCAAGCGACAACAGCACATTTTGTGCGCCCGCCTCTAACAATTGCTGCCCATAAAACAAATACGCTTCCTCTGTGTCAATTACCTGTCCAAACCAAGATGCCAATTCTTCCTCGTTAGGCTTTAGCAGAAACGGTTGATAAGATAAACAATCCATGACTTCTTGATAGCTGCTGTCGATAATCAAGTTAATCCCCCGCTCTTTGCAGATTCGGCTGATCTCAACTAAAATCGCAGGTTCCACACCTCGCGGCAGGCTTCCTGAGATACAGAGATAATCCTTCGCCTGCAAATTTCTGATCTGATCCAAAAATGCTTGGACCTTTTCAGCCGGTATTTCTGGACCTTGATTTACTAGCTTGTATTCCTCCCCTGTTTGATTGACTTGAGTAAACACATTGATGCGGGTCATGCCGGGAACTTCAATAAAATCAGTGCAGATGGCTTTTTCCTGTAAATAATCTTCTATATAGTTCCCTGTAAACCCTGCACGAAATCCTAATGCAGTGGTGTTGACTCCTAACATTTTTAGTACGAGTGACACATTCACACCTTTTCCGTTTGCTTGGATATCATCATCCTTCGTTCGATTTACAGTAAAAGGATTCATTGTGTCCGTTTCGATAAATAGATCAATCGCTAGGTTCATAGTGCATGTGTAGATAGACATGAGTGATGACCTCCTTGACCCTATTATGGGACAAGCGGCACCGAAAAGGTTTTCACGTTTGATCACTTTTACTGAAAAGCTTTACATTTTTTTACGAATCATGATACTTTTTAACTAGTGTTAAGTTGAAAGAAGGGTAATGAAGCAATGGATCATAAATTGAGCGATACCGAGCAATACCTTTGGGACTTTATTGAGAAGCACATTCATGAAGTGCCTAATTACTCCATCGTAAAGCTTAGTGAGCAGGCAAATGTTTCAACGGCTACGATCGTTCGCACAATGAAAAAGAAAGGCTACGAGGGCTTCACCGCATTTAAGCATCATTTAAAAGAGCAGGAAAATAAGAATATCAATTTCTCTTCATTAGATAAGGTTGATAAGGGCATTCGGCGAGCCATTCTAAAAAATGAGCAGGAAGTCGTTCGAACGATTAACATGATGGAAATCGGCAATATCGAAGATGCGATTCAAAAGATCAAATTCGCGGAACGGGTATTTATTTTTGCTCGCGGCTTTTCAGAAATGATTGGACAGGAAATGATGGTGAAGTTCCAATTAACGGGTAAAAATTGTCAGATGCATACCGATCCGGAAATCATTAAAAATATCAGTCGCAAGCTGACTAAACAAGACATCGTTATCTTCATTTCACTGAATGGTGAGACGAAAGAACTCGTCGTAGCCGCCAAAAACTGTTATGATGCAGAGATAGGGTCAATCCTGTTAACTGCAAATAACACTTCCAGCCTGATGAATTATAGCGAGATTGCTTTGGTCGGGTTCAAATCTGAAGGCTCCTATTTCCCCGATTACGAGGTTCGATCACGACTACCGTTACAAATTATTGCGCGGATCTTGCTTGATTCTTATGCTTTACGCGTTACCGATAGTTGAAACAACCCGGGTGTTTAAGAGAAGGAAAACACCGAATTTAGCTGTAGAGCCATAGTCCTTCTGTAGATGACAAAAAAAGGAGTGAATCGATGAATCAAAAACTAAAAGAGAATATTTCAGAATCCTTGTCGGCCGTTCTGCCGATCACAATTACCGTTTTAGTTGTTAGTGTCTTTTTAGTACCGATGGAAATAGGAACATTTGCGATGTTCTTAATGGGGGCTGTGATGCTGATTATCGGGATGGGATTCTTTCAGTTAGGCGCTGAGATGTCCATGACCCCTCTAGGTGAAGGAATGGGGATTCAACTCTCCAAAAGTAAAAAAATAGCCATCCTTGCCTTCAGTGTTTTTATAATTGGCGCGGTCATTACGATCGCAGAGCCTGATCTGCAAGTATTAGCAGATCAAATGCCCGCTATACCAAGTAATTTATTAATTTGGACAGTCGCTATCGGGGTCGGTATTTGTCTAACGATCGCGGTCCTGCGAATTTTGTTCAAAATCAATTTATCGCTCATACTGACCGTACTGTACGCTGTTGTAATCCTGCTTTCCTTTTTAACACCGAATGATTTCGTACCTGTAGCATTCGATTCAGGCGGAGCAACCACTGGACCGATTACTGTACCGTTCATTTTGGCCTTAGGGGTCGGGTTAGCCTCCGTTCGAAGCGATAAAAATGCTTCAGACGACAGCTTTGGTTTAGTAGCAATCTCCAGTATCGGCCCCATTTTAGCTGTATTATTACTAGGTATCTTCTTTCAACCAACAGATGCTGCTTACACACCGACGGAATTTCTTAATGTAAGTACTACTCAAGATGTAATGCGCGAATTCATGTTGGAGCTGCCTCATTTCGCTAAAGAGGTCTTCATTTCCATGCTGCCGATAGCCATTCTATTTTTTATTTTTCAGCTTATCAGTCGACGTTACCACCACAGACAATATATTCGTATGATCGTTGGTCTGATTTATACATATATCGGCCTTGTACTCTTTTTAACGGGTGTAAGCATTGGGTTTGCCCCGGTAGGCAGCCTGCTTGGCGGCGAACTAGCCGCTAGTAAATTCAAGTGGCTGTTAATTCCGATTGGGATGTTGATCGGCTATTTTATTGTAAAAGCAGAGCCCGCTATTCAGGTTTTGAATCACCAAGTCGAGAACGTCACCGGCGGATCGATTTCAGCTGCTGCCATGAATTTGTGTCTTTCTATCGGCGTGTCAGTCAGTGTCGGCTTAGCTATGATGCGCTCCATCACTGGCGTCAGTATCTATTGGATTATCATTCCCGGCTACCTTATCGCTTTGCTGCTTTCCAGATTCGTCCCTAAGATATTCATCGGTATCGCCTTTGACTCCGGCGGTGTTGCCAGCGGCCCTATGACCAGTACCTTTTTACTTCCGCTTTGTATCGGGGTCAGCGAAGCCTTAGATGGAAATATCATGGCAGATGCTTTTGGTGTCGTAGCGCTTGTCGCATTAACCCCATTGATTGCAATTCAAATCATGGGAATCATCTATAAATGGCAAGAAAGTCAATCTGATCAAGAGGCAGATTTGACGATAGAGGAACTTAATGAAATCGAAGAATGGGAGGACGCTGAAGAAGATGCATAATAAACCGGCAGTTCGAATGTTAATACTGATCGTAGACCATAAAGATAAGAAGAAAGCTCACGCAATATTTGATGCTCAAAATACGCCTGTCCAATATTTATGTATCGGTGAAGGAACGGCATCCAATGAAGTAATGGATTATTTAGGCTTGGGAACATCAGAAAAAGCTCTTTTCATTTGTCCTGTATTAAAAAAATGTGTGCCTGCTTTATTCGATGCTCTTGGCGAAGGTCTCTGCCTTCATAAACCAAACAGAGGCTGTGCATTTACTATTCCCATCTCGGGAGCAAGCAGCTATGTCATGAAAATTCTAGATTCAGAAATGCACGATAAAATCCAAAAGCATATGGAAAGAGAGGAAAAGCAGATGATTCAAGATGCGAAATACAGTTTACTGATGGTAACCATCAACCAAGGATTCAGTGAAGAGGTCATGACTGCTGCCACTGGAGCTGGTGCAGCGGGCGGAACTGTCGTACACGCGCGCCGCCTTGATTCCCAAGAAACCATGAAAAAATGGGGCATCAGTATTCAACCGGAAAAAGAAATGGTTTATATCTTAGTGGAGCAAGACAAGAAAATGGCCATTATGAAGGCCATCGGTGAGCAATGTGGTTTGCTTAGCGAAGCTCAAGGCATCTTGATTTCTGTCCCAGTAGACGGCGTTATTGGCTTAAATACGGATATAACTCAACAGTAGTATGAAAAAAGAGGTTCTCATCAATAAAGATGGGAACCTCTTTTTAGTTTAATTAAGCATCAATTTCAGGTGCTTTTCCTAAATGTGCTTGGATCATCCAAATACGTTTTTCAGTCGCTGTTTTGAATTCGATGAAGATATCTTGAGTTGGATCATCGCCTTCTTCGCCAGTTACTTCGATCCCTTTTTGGTAAAGGTCTGCTAAATAGCGGTAGCCATCAACAAGCGTCGCTAAGCGTTCTTCCATTGTACGATCCCAACGTCCTACTTCATCTGGGATTTTTGTTTGGTCAGCCATTTCACGCAATGTTGAATAAGGAGAACCGTCTAATGTAATTAAGCGTTCTGAAATTTCGTCCAATTGATCGTTCACGTCATCCATGAAATCATCCATCATTGGGTGTAATGTCAAGAAACCAGGGCCGCGCATATACCAATGTGTTTGGTGAATGACCATGGACATTTGACTCAAGTCTGCAACTAGTTGATTCAATACTTCTTTTGTTTTTTCAAATTTCATTCCTACATACCTCCTAATTATTTACTCCACTAAAAGCATAATACAATTATGGCAAAAGCACAAAGAAAATGCTGGAAAAGGGCTTTTTTTTCGTATCTTATTGAAAAAGGGAGGTGAGAACGATCATACATTTTATTTTTGGCACAGTCATCGGATCTTTTTTAGCCGTCGTTTGTTCCCGTATCCCTTGAAACGAATCCTTGCTTTATCCCCCATCACATTGTGACCATTGCAGGCATAAGCTTCAACCGAGCGAAATGATTCCTTTACTTTCCGCTCTCTGTCAAAGGTTCCGCTGTACCCACTGCCAGCAAAAGTTTTCCACTCGCAGTTTTTGGTTAGAATTATTTTGCGGTATGCTCTTTTTAATCTTTTTGCGAGATTTCCAGTGGCTCCATCTTTGGCGTCTATTTTGGCTGTTAAGCGCGCTTGTTTTAGCCGTGATTGATTGGGATCAGCTGATAGTGGAAATGCGGATCTTCTGGGCAACAGGATTGATTTTACTGATCAGCGGATGCTTTCTTTTTCAAATTTATTGGACCAATCCGCTGATTATTTGCGGACTATTTTATCTTAGTCAAAAAATTCTCCCAAACAGCTTAGGTTTAGGAGATTTGTGGGTCATTGGGCTATGGAGCTGCTTTTTATCTGGCTATGAGCTGCTGCAGCTCTTATTCATTGCTTCTCTCAGCGGTTTAAGCTTTTTCGGTTATCAAGCTTTTCGACAAAAAATACCTGAGCGGCTTCCTTTTGTACCCTTTTTATTTATCGGTCTTTTCATTTTGCTGTTAAAAAACCATTAAGCCTCCCAATTTTGACGTATGAAGCCACGCCGGCCGGAGCCTTCGCTGTAAGCAGCATAGTGCTCAGGATTTTTGCGATAAAAATCTTGATGATAGTCCTCTGCAGGATAAAATGCCTGTGCCGGTTCAATCGATGTAACAATCGGATCGTTGAACCGTCCACTGGCCTGCAGTTGTTCCTTCGATGCCTCCGCTGCTGCTTTTTGTTCCAGTGAAGAATAAAAAATCACCGGCCGATAAGAGTCGCCGCGATCCGCAAATTGGCCAAATGCATCTGTCGGATCGGTTTGCTGCCAATAAATTTCTACTAATTGTCGATAAGAGATTACTGCTGGATCAAAGGTAATCTCCACAGCTTCAGTATGGCCTGTTGTTCCGCTGCAAACTTCTTCGTATGTTGGGTTGGGCACCTGCCCACCTGTATAACCGGAAACAACTTTCTTAATACCCGGCATTTGATCGAAAGGCTTCACCATACACCAAAAACAGCCACCAGCAAAAATTGCTTTTTCTTCTGTCATGAGAAAATCCCCCTTTTGATTCCATCATAAACATTTAAAGAAAAATTGAAACGAATCTGCTCAGCAACCAAAAAGAGAGTGTGCCGCAAAAACGGGCACACTCTCTTTTGGTTTATTGGCTATTTCTAATAATTGTCGGTATCGATTGGGTAAATTATTTTCCCATACCCAGTATAATCATAATGGGTTCCTGCACTGATTTTATCAACATCACTGTCATCAAAGAATAATTGATTGTCGTCATCCTCATCTAGATTCGGCAATTTTTTCTTTGTAGGTAAGCCGAGCTGCTTTTTGACAATATTTTGTTCTTCCAATAAGTTATTCCATCCCAAAATTTGAAAATAAATGTCATTGATCATCTCGCCCTGACCCTCGACCTGCGTCTGTTTGATGTTTTCTGCCGCTGGTGTATAATCTTTGGCGACCGTCAGCATCTCACTCCAGCTTAGATCCGTTCGAACATAATCTTCTACCGCATGCAGGTATTTTTTATATTTTGTAACGGAGTTTACTGAAAGCATTTTATGAACGATCTTGGATAAAATTTCCCGTTGCCGCGCTTGCCGCCCCACATCACCCTTCGGATCCTCATGTCGCATACGCACATATTCCAATGCATGCCGGCCATCCAAGGTTTGTTTGCCCTTTTTCACATGCACACCATCTAAAGTAAAATCGATCTTATTATCGACTTCGATCCCTCCAACTGCATCAACTAATGCTTTCAACCCTTTCATATTGATCTCGATATAATGATCAACAGGGATATCCATCATTTCTTGAACAGTCTCGATGGCCATTTTAGTGCCGCCCAGCGAATAGGCTGCATTTAATTTATCGTGATAGGTATCGCCTTTGGCAACATAATTATTCTCATCACCCTTATATCCGACGATTTGGGTATAGATATCTCGATCCAAGCTAGTCATTAGCGTTTGCTTCTTCTCAGGATTGATGGTGACCAGCATCATAGAATCTGAACGTCCTTGGTAGGTTCGCCCTTTATCACCAGTATCTGTCCCCATTAATAGAATAGAAAAAGGCTCTCCGCTTTTCAAATCTACCGTATCTGTACGTTGCCTTTTATAATTGACTCTCTTAGTCATTTTAGTGATTGCCTGATCCACATCATTATTTACTTTTAATAGATAAGCTGTAGCAGCTCCAACGATTAGTACAATGATCCCTACGACAATCAAGATGATCTTCTTTGTTTTGCTCATGCAGCACCTCAAAAATCTTGCCTCTATATAGTTTCCGATATTTTCTCATAAAACGGCCGCTGAATATAGCCTTACCTTTATGCTCTAAACGAAATTTAATATCTGATAAAAGTGACCGCTGTCATTTTCCAAATACCTTCTTATAATAGCGCGAAAATAAAAAGACCACAAGATTCTTTTGAATCTTGCGGTCTTACTATCTCCAGCTTTAGGAAACCATTTTCATTTCGCCTACACACCATTCCCAACCCCTCTTAAAAAGCGGAGTGGAAATGGCAAAGCAGGACGAGTTCGTAAAGCTGTTACAAACTAATTCAATGAATTGTTCAAAGCGTCTTCGGCAGCCATCTGCGCTTCAATATCAGAGATACTGTAGACATTTTCGCTGGCAACGACAACTTCTTTTGGTTCCATGTTACGGTAGGTAGCCATCCCTGTACCAGCAGGAATGATCTTACCGATGATAACATTTTCCTTCAATCCAAGTAATGGATCTTTCTTACCGCGGATCGCAGCATCGGTCAAGACACGAGTCGTTTCTTGGAATGATGCGGCAGATAAGAAGCTGTTTGTTTCCAATGATGCTTTTGTAATACCAAGCAAGACTGGACGAGATGTCGCAGGCGTTCCGCCAGCAACCAATGTATTGTAGTTTTGGTCTTTGAAGTCAGCGATATCAAGCAGTGTACCTGGCAAGATTTCTGTGTCGCCTGGATCCATAACGCGGACTTTACGCAACATTTGACGAACCATTACTTCAATATGCTTATCGCCGATTTCTACCCCTTGCATCCGGTAAACGCGTTGAACTTCACGCAGCAAGTAGGTTTCAACAGAAATTACATCGCGCACCTGCAATAAGTGCTTAGGATCGATGGAACCTTCTGTTAATTGAGCTCCACGATGGACCAAGTCACCTTCAACGACTTTCATACGAGCCGTGTAAGGCACTGTATAGGTACGAGTATCCGTTTCACCTTTGACAGTAACTTCTTTCGTACGTGTAGCAGCATCTTCAGCGATCTCGACCACTTCACCGGTAACTTCAGTGATAACAGCCAAACCTTTAGGATTACGTGCTTCGAAGATTTCTTGGACACGAGGAAGACCTTGTGTGATATCATCTCCGGCAACCCCGCCAGTATGGAATGTACGCATGGTTAACTGAGTACCTGGTTCACCGATTGATTGAGCGGCAATGGTACCAACTGCTTCACCAACTTCAACATCGTCGCCAGTCGCCAAGTTGCGGCCGTAACAATGTTTACATACACCATGTTTCGTATTACATGTGAAGACTGAGCGGATCGTTAGTTTTTCAACGCCGGCATCGATAAGGCGTTTAGCATCTGCTTCACTGATTAATGCATCAGCAGGTAAAAGAACTTCACCCGTTTCAGGATGCATGACTGATTTTTGTGTATAACGTCCAACAAGGCGTTCTTCCAATGATTCGATGATTTCATTACCTTCACGGATCGCAGAGATTTCCAGACCGCGGTCAGTTCCACAATCTTCTTCACGTACAATAACATCTTGGGCAACGTCAACCAAACGACGGGTAAGGTAACCTGAATCGGCTGTTTTCAAGGCAGTATCGGTCATCCCTTTACGAGCCCCGTGAGTAGAGATAAACATTTCCAAGACAGACAGACCTTCACGGAAGTTAGAGATGATCGGCAATTCCATGATTTGTCCATTCGGAGCGGCCATCAATCCACGCATACCAGCAAGCTGAGTAAAGTTGGAGATGTTACCACGGGCTCCAGAATCGGACATCATGAAGATTGGGTTCTTCGCATCCATTGATTCAATCAGACGTTGTTGAATATTATCCTTAGCTGCGTTCCAAACAGCGATAACACGTTCATAACGTTCATCATCCGTAATCAAACCACGACGGAACTGCTTCGTGATCGTGCCGACTTGTTTGTGGGCGTTATCGATGATTTCTTGTTTTTCTGCTAAAGCCATGATATCTGCGATACCAACAGTCATACCAGCATGTGTCGAGTGTTTGTAACCTAAGTCTTTCATACGGTCAAGCATCATTGAGGTATCAGTGACCTTGAAACGTTTGAAGACTTCAGCGATGATATTTCCAAGATTTTTCTTCTTAAATGGCAAGATAATTTCTTGTTCTTTGATCGCTGCAGGAATATCTGCACCTTTTTCAACAAAGTATTTGTCAGGTGTATATTGTGTTAAGTTGAAATCAGTTGGTTCGTTCAAGTAAGGGAACTCTTGCGGCATGATCTCGTTGAAAATAATTTTCCCAACAGTCGTGATCAGCATGCGTTCTTTTTGTTCTTCTGTAAATGGTTTGTCACCTAATGTATTAGGGTCAACAGCCACACGTGAATGTAAATGAACATAGCCGTTGCGCCATGCTAAAACAGCTTCATTCATATCACGGAAGATCATTCCTTCACCTTCACGGCCTTCTTCTTCCATTGTTAGGTAATAGTTACCTAGGACCATATCTTGAGATGGCGTAACAACTGGCTTACCATCTTTAGGGTTCAAGATGTGGGTTGCAGCTAGCATCAGCATACGAGCTTCCGCTTGTGCTTCTTCTCCTAGTGGTAGATGGACGGCCATTTGGTCCCCATCGAAGTCGGCATTGTAGGCTTCACATACTAGCGGGTGAAGACGGATCGCACGACCTTCAACTAAGATCGGTTCAAATGCTTGGATACCTAATCTGTGAAGCGTAGGTGCCCGGTTAAGTAAAACTGGATGTTCTCTGATAACTTCTTCTAGAACGTCCCATACAACGTCTTCTTGACGTTCGATTTTACGTTTCGCATTCTTGATATTTGATGCGATTTCACGTTGAACCAATTCTTTCATCACGAAAGGCTTAAACAATTCGATCGCCATTTCTTTTGGCAGACCACATTGATACATCTTCAAGAAAGGTCCAACAACGATAACGGAACGGGCAGAGTAGTCAACACGTTTACCCAGCAAGTTTTGACGGAAACGACCTTGTTTCCCTTTCAACATGTGAGATAAAGATTTCAATGGCCGGTTACCTGGTCCAGTTACTGGACGGCCGCGACGACCATTATCGATCAACGCATCCACCGCTTCTTGCAGCATCCGTTTTTCGTTTTGCACGATGATATTTGGTGCATTCAAGTCTAACAAACGTTTCAAACGGTTGTTACGGTTGATTACACGACGGTACAGGTCGTTCAAGTCAGAAGTCGCAAAACGACCACCTTCTAATTGGACCATTGGTCGTAGATCTGGCGGGATGACAGGAATAACATCCATAACCATCCAGCCTGGCAAATTGCCAGAAGAACGGAATGCTTCTAAGACGTCTAAGCGACGAATTGCTCGTGTACGTTTTTGTCCTTGAGCAGTTTTCAACTCTTCTTTTAATTCTGCTGACTCACCATCTAGATCAACTTGATCTAATAATTGCTTGATGGCTTCCGCACCCATTGCCGCATGAAATTCTTGACCGTATTGATCCCGTTTTTCACGGTATTCACGTTCAGTCAATAATTGTTTTTTCTCTAGGCTTGTATTACCTGGATCGATTACGACATAAGATGCAAAGTAGATGATTTCTTCCAACGCACGTGGGCTCATGTCTAATACAAGACCCATCCGAGAAGGAATTCCTTTGAAATACCAGATATGTGTTACAGGGGCTGCTAATTCGATATGGCCCATCCGTTCACGACGAACTTTTGAACGTGTGACTTCAACACCACAACGGTCGCAGACGATTCCCTTATAACGGATTCTTTTGTATTTTCCACAGGCACATTCCCAGTCTTTGGTTGGCCCAAAAATTCTTTCATCAAATAACCCTTCGCGCTCAGGTTTCAATGTACGGTAGTTAATGGTTTCCGGTTTTTTTACTTCACCGTATGACCAGCTTCTGATTTTTTCAGGAGAAGCCAAACCTATTTGCATACTTTCGAATTTATTTACATCGATCAAAAGGGTTTCCCTCCATTTCATTTTATCGTAAGTCAGCTAGCAACTAGCTGACTTACATATGGCAAGTGTGACTCTTATAAGTCTTCAGCAGTTTCGATTTCTTGGATCAAATCTGATTTTTGTTCCGCTTTTTCAGCAGCTGCCCGTTCTTCGACTTCTTTTGCAGTTTGTTGTTGCTCTGCATATTTCGTCAACGCATCAACTGTGATCAAGTCGTCATCATCATCGTCCATATCTCGCAACTCGATTTCTTTGTCATTGATATCTAAGACTTGCATATCTAAACCAAGGGCTTGTAATTCTTTCACTAATACGCGGAAGGATTCAGGCACACCTGGTTTTGGAATAGGTTCACCTTTGACGATGGCTTCGTAAGTCTTCACACGACCAACTACATCATCTGATTTGTAAGTCAAGATTTCTTGTAACGTATAGGCAGCACCGTATGCTTCCAGTGCCCAAACTTCCATTTCCCCGAAACGTTGTCCACCAAATTGAGCTTTACCACCCAATGGTTGTTGCGTAACAAGCGAGTAAGGTCCAATTGAACGAGCATGCAATTTGTCATCGACCATGTGGGCCAATTTAATCATATACATCACGCCAACAGAAATACGGTTATCGAATGGTTCACCTGTACGACCATCGTAAAGGACAGTCTTAGCGTCAGCTGCCATCCGTGATTCACGAACAGTTTCCCAAACATCAGAATCTTGCGCACCATCAAAGACTGGCGTTGCGACATGAATCCCTAGTTGGCGAGCTGCCATCCCTAAGTGTAATTCCAATACTTGTCCGATATTCATCCGGGATGGAACCCCTAATGGATTCAGCATGACATCAACTGGTGTACCGTCTGGTAGATAAGGCATATCTTCTTCTGGCATGATGCGGGAAACGACCCCTTTATTTCCGTGACGGCCGGCCATTTTATCCCCTTCATGAATTTTACGTTTTTGCACAATATAAACGCGCACTAACATATTTACTCCTGGAGAGAGTTCGTCGCCAGCTTCACGAGTAAAGATCTTCACATCATGAACGATCCCGCCGCCGCCGTGAGGTACACGTAGAGAAGTATCACGAACTTCACGAGCTTTTTCACCAAAGATCGCATGCAATAAACGTTCCTCAGCAGATAATTCCGTTACCCCTTTAGGAGTGACCTTACCAACTAATAGATCGCCATCGTGAACTTCGGCACCAATGCGGATGATCCCCATTTCGTCCAAGTTCTTCAATGCATCTTCCCCAACGTTAGGGATTTCGCGAGTGATTTCTTCAGGTCCTAATTTTGTATCACGTGCTTCTGATTCATATTCTTCGATATGAATGGATGTGTAGACATCATCTTTTACCAAACGACGGCTCATGATGATGGCATCTTCATAGTTATACCCTTCCCAAGTCATGAAGGCTACGACCACGTTTTGACCTAGAGCCAATTCGCCATTTTCCATTGAAGGTCCGTCAGCTAGGATATCGCCAACTTCAACTTTTTCACCTAAACCAACTAAAGGACGTTGGTTGTAGCTGGTTCCTGAGTTTGAACGGCGGAACTTCGTAATATCGTATTTATCCAGTGCGCCATTGTCGCGACGAACACGAACTTCGTGAGCATCAACGAATTCTACGACACCATCGTTTTTACATAATAAAGCGGCACCTGAGTCATGAGCTGCCTTGTATTCCATACCTGTACCAACCCATGGAGAACGAGGTTGAATCAAAGGTACTGCTTGACGCTGCATGTTGGCACCCATCAAGGCACGGTTGGAGTCATCGTTTTCCAAGAATGGGATACATGCTGTAGCGACTGCAACTACTTGTTTTGGAGAAACATCCATGTAATCCACTTTATCAATCGTTACTTCCAAGTTTTCAGAAGTTGCTCGAGCCATAACGACTTCTTCAGCAAATGTACCATCGTCGTTCAATTTGCTATTTGCTTGAGCAACAACGTAATGGTCTTCAATATCTGCAGTTAAGTAATCGATTGTATCTGTTACTTGACCAGTCGCACGATCGACACGACGGTAAGGCGTTTCGATGAAACCAAACTTGTTAACCTTCGCGTAAGAAGCCAAACTGTTGATCAACCCGATGTTGGGACCTTCGGGTGTTTCAATCGGACACATACGGCCATAGTGAGAATAGTGAACGTCTCGAACTTCATAACCCGCACGGTCACGAGTCAAACCACCAGGTCCTAATGCAGATAGACGACGTTTATGAGTCAACTCACCCAATGGATTGGTTTGATCCATGAACTGTGACAACTGAGAAGAACCAAAGAATTCTTTGATGCTGGCAACAACCGGACGAATATTGATCAATTGCTGCGGCGTCAATGTTTCTTGGTCTTGAATGGACATACGTTCACGAACGACACGTTCCATCCGGGCTAACCCGATACGGAATTGGTTTTGCAATAATTCACCAACTGAACGGATACGACGGTTTCCTAAGTGGTCGATATCATCGACATTGCCGATGCCTTCCATCAAGTTCAAGAAATAACTCATTGAAGCAATGATGTCAGCCGGACGAACTGTACGTACAGAAGAATCAGGATAGGCATTGCCGATCACTGTTACTTCACGCTCTGGATCTTTTGGTGAAAAGACTTTGATTACTTGAACAGTCATTGGATCAGTCACGACCGCATCTTCTGATGGGTAGTAAGTCACTGAATTCAACCCGTTTTCTAAGTAAGGTCCTAAATCTTCCATTACTTGATGAGTTAGAACGGTGCCTTTTTCAACAACGATTTCACCTGTCTCACCATCAACTAAAGTTTCAGCTAAGGTCAAGTTCAATAAACGCGTCTTAAGGTCTAATTTTTTATTTACTTTGTAACGACCAACGTTTGCCAAGTCGTAACGTTTCGGATCGAAGAAACGAGCAGTTAACAAGCTGCGAGAGCTGTCCGCTGTTTTCGGTTCGCCTGGACGTAAACGTTCGTATACATCTTTCAACCCTTCTTCAGTACGAGAATCACTTGGGTTTTTATGCAGGTCTTTCTCAATTGTGTTGCGTAAAGATTCGCTTTCGCCAAAGATTTCGAAGATTGTATCATCCGAACCAAAACCTAATGCACGAACTAACGTGGTCAAAGGAATTTTACGTGTACGGTCGATACGAACATAAGAAATGTCCTTCGCATCTGTTTCCATTTCTAACCATGCACCACGGTTAGGGATCACAGTTGAGCCGAATCCTTCTTTTCCGTTTTTATCTACTTTTCCATGGAAATATACACCAGGAGAACGAACCAATTGGGAAACGATAACCCGTTCAGCTCCGTTAATGATGAAGGTTCCTTGTTCCGTCATTAATGGGAAATCGCCAAAGAATACTTCTTGGGATTTGATTTCGCCAGTTTCGCGGTTTACTAAGCGTAAAACAACATGCAATGGAGCAGAATAGTTTGCATCGTGTGAACGAGCCTCCGCTACCGTGTATTTAGGTTCTTTCAATTCATAGTCAACAAATTCAAGTGACAAGTTTCCATTAAAGTCTTCAATTGGCAAAATGTCTTCAAACATTTCTCGTAAGCCCTCATCTAAGAACCATTGATAAGAATCTGTTTGAATTTCGATCAAATTCGGTAATTCCAACACTTCACTGATTTGTGCGAAGCTTCTACGTTCTCGGTGTTTCCCGTATTTCACTACGTGTCCAGCCAAGTTCTTCACCCCTCTTAAAAGTTTGAAAACCGATCCGAAGATAAATTACATTAATGTTACGAAAATTAAGTTACTGTAACACCTGACATTTTTTGCGGCTTTTAGGCAAAAAAAAACCAAAAATAGAACGTTCTCTTGAAAATATTCGCGAGCTTCTACTTTTGTTTCCCTATTTAAAAGCCGGAACGGACAATATTTCGTTCCTGCCTGTTATCATTTCAGATAGTTTTAGCAAATTAATATGATACATGACATTGATATAAAAGTCAATACCTCCAATGCTTCGATTACGCTTCCTCAAGTTTTTCTTAAAATTTTCAGCAAGTATTAATTGATTTAATTTGTTTTACATTTTTGAATATTCAGAATATTCGACGTTTTATTATTGACATCTCATTTTTCTTAACGTATACTAATTTACATCTTAACCAAGTTGGAGGTTGTTCCTATGTTGAACGCGAAAAACTCACAACTGAATAACCGCTATTACTTTAGCTATTTTAGATAGGTTTGTATTCATCACGATGGATGCAAACAACTTGAGTGTTTTTTGTATCTATGATGGCTAGAGCATTTCAACGTACCACCGGCCGCATAGAGAAATCTAAGTGGCTGAAGGATCATACTATCTTTGTATTCGTATCACCCACTTAGAGTTTCATCAATTCTAAGCGGGTGATTTTTTTATTACTTTGCTAATTTACTCAATAAGAAAGTAAATCAATGCAAGAAAGGTTTCGTTGGTTGATGGTTTAAGAAGCAACTTATAAAAAGAAATACTTGGAAACGAAAAAGGAGAGAAAATGATGAAAAAAACAGTATTAGCAGGAATTGGATTGGTCAGTTTATTAATGTTAGGTGCTTGCGGGAACAAGGAAGCCGCAGGGAACGATGAAGCGAAAAAAGTAGGGGTCTTGCAGCTCGTTCAGCATTCCTCATTAGACAATGCTTATGAAGGATTCAAAGAAGGTTTGGCAGAAGGCGGCTATAAAGAAGGCGACAACCTAAAAATCGACTATCAAAATGCTCAAAATAATCAGGATAATTTAAAAAGTATGAGCGAGAAATTAATTAAGGATGAACCAGATTTGCTTTTAGGAATCGCTACTCCAGCTGCACAATCCTTATTGAATGCAACAACAGAAATTCCGATCACCGTAACTGCAGTAACTGATTTAGAAGAAGCAAAACTCGTTAAAAGTGATAAAAAGCCTGGTGGTAATGTGACAGGGACAACCGACATGGTTCCTATCGATAAACAAATTGATCTTCTATTATCGATCGTTCCAGATGCGAAATCAATCGGGATTATGTATAACGCAGGAGAAGCGAATTCAAAAATCCAAGCCGATCTTGCGGAGAAAGCTTTGAAAAAAGCAGGCGTTGATGTAAAGGTTAAAACAGCAAACACAACAAACGATGTTCAGCAAGTAACTGAATCATTAGCCGGCGAGACAGATGGTATCTATGTTCCAACAGATAACACTTTTGCAAGTGCTGCTTCCGTTATTGGAGATGTTGTAAAAGAAAAGAAAATTCCATTAGTCGCAGGCTCAACTGAGCAAGTCGATGGTGGTGGGTTAGCAACTGTTGGGATTGACTACAAATCACTTGGCAAACAAACAGGAAAAATGGCTGCTAAAATCTTAGATGGCGATGCAAAACCTGAGGATACACCTGTTGAATCTGCCGACACACTTAAATTAGTCGTTAATAAAGATATGGCGAAAGCTTTAGGTATCGATCCAGAGAGCATCAAAGAACCTAAATAAAAAAGTTAGAACAGCTTCACAAAGAAAGAAGGAAGAATCATGAATGTTATCACTTTGTTATTATCAGCGACGTCTCAAGGTATGCTCTGGTCATTGTTAGCGATCGGAGTATACATGACTTTTCGAATTTTGGATATTGCCGATTTGACCGCTGAGGGAAGCTTCCCTTTAGGTGGCGGGATCGCTGCGATTGGGATTGTTAATGGTATGCATCCTGTACTGGCTACTTTGTTCGCATTTGGCGGCGGGATGTTGGCAGGTTTAGTTACTGGAATCTTGAATACCAAATTCAAAATTCCAGCCTTGCTAGCCGGGATTATCACGATGACTGGCTTATATTCCGTTACCTCTCGTGTAATGGGTGCACCAAATATTGCCTTGCTTGGTGAAAGTACTGTTTTTACGGCTGCACAAGACATGGGGTTGAGCAAGAATAACGCGGTAATCCTAGTGGGAGCACTAATCGTACTACTTGTCATTTTACTGTTGGTCCTTTTTTTCCGAACAGAGATTGGGCTGGCCGTTCGCGCAACTGGTGATAATCCAGATATGAGTGAAGCCAATGGGATCAAGACTGAGAACATGAAACTGTTGGGATACATGATCTCAAATGGCAGCATCGCCCTTTCTGGTGCCTTACTAGCACAAAACAACGGCTTTGCGGATTTGAATTCCGGTGTTGGGACTATCGTTATTGGATTAGCTTCTATTATCATTGCAGAAGTGCTGCTTCATAATAAACCGATTCTTGTCCGTTTGATTACGATCGTAGCTGGAGCAATCATTTACCGCTTTATCTTGGCCTTAGTATTCGAGATGAATGTAGAACCGACAGATTCTAAATTGGCCTCAGCGATCGTATTAGTCATTTGTCTATCCTTACCGCAAATTCGTTCAAAATTTACCTTCAAAACAAAAAAGAAAGGGGCTGACGCAAATGCAACCAGTATTAAGAATTAATAATCTTCATCAATATTTTGAACGCGGAACAGTTAATGAAAATCATGTATTGCGCGGCATCAACCTAAGCCTAGCCCCTGGCGAATTTGTCACTATCATTGGCGGAAACGGTGCAGGCAAATCAACTTTATTAAATAGTGTTGCTGGCACATTACCAATTGAAGAAGGCAAACTATTTTTGAATGAGGAGGATATCACCAAACACTCGGTGACTCGTCGCTCAAAAAAAATCAGCCGTGTCTTCCAGGATCCTAAAATGGGGACTGCTGTTCGTTTATCCGTAGAGGAAAATTTGGCACTAGCAATGAAACGCGGACACAAACGAGGATTTTCTCTAGGCGTAAAAAGTAAAGACCGCAGTTTCTTCCAGGAACAATTAGCGATGCTGAATCTGAATTTGGAAAATCGTTTAGAGGCTGAGATCGGATTGCTTTCTGGTGGACAGCGACAAGCCATCACCTTATTAATGGCAACCTTGCAACGACCGGACTTGATCTTACTGGATGAACATACCGCAGCGCTTGATCCAAAAACTTCATTAACTGTAATGGAGCTGACAGAACGTTTGATTCGCGAACAAGAATTAACTGCCTTCATGGTAACTCATAATATGGAAGACGCTATTCAATATGGAAATCGTCTAATCATGCTCCACCAAGGCCAAATTGCCTTAGATCTGAAAAAAGAAGAAAAGCAAAATTTGACCGTTCCAAAATTGATGGAACTTTTCCATCAAAACTCTGGTGTCGAACTCAAAGACGATGCTTTGTTACTAAGTTGATTTTTCAAACGATTCTCCTTCTTTCTTGACAGGCTACTTTTATGTAGTCTGTTTTTTTGTTACACTGAGCCCAGAATGAGTATGACGGAGGTACAGGATTGACAACAAAAGAAAAAATTTTAGCACGCTTAAAAGCTTCAGAAAAAGTTCTGTCCGGCGAAGCCTTGGCTCAAGAGCTAGGCGTATCTCGCACCGCTATTTGGAAAGCCATCAAAGAACTAGAAAAGAAAGGCTATCAGATTCAACATTTAGCCAACGGCTATCGCTATCACCCTTCAGATATTTTAGATTCAAAAGAAATTCAAGCGCACATCAAGCAAGCTGTTGACGTAACTGTTCTTGAAACTTCCGCCTCCACCATGAAGGATGCCCAATTAGCAGTCATGGACGGGAAAAAATCGCCGTTATTGATTGTAGCTGATATGCAGGAAGCCCCTCGAGGCCGTTTCAACCGACCTTTTTTTGCAGTAAAACAACAAGGTATCTATATGAGTTTATTACTAGAACCTAAAGAGCAGCTGCAAGAATTGCCTCAGTACACACTTCTGATGGCAGTTGCTGTAGCTGAAGCAATTGATGAGTTGCTGGAGGTCAATAGCCAGATCAAGTGGGTCAATGACATCTATTTGAATCACAAAAAAGCGGTCGGCATCTTATCGGAGGCAATGACAGATGTCGAAACTAACTCATTAAAATATATTATTATCGGCATGGGAATCAATTTTTCGATTCCGCAGGAAAATTACCCTGAAGAGCTGCAAGAAAAAGCAACCTCTCTATTTCCTGAAGGTGAAGCAACGATTACACGCAATCAGTTGATTATTGCTATTTGGAATCGTTTCTTTGACCTGTTGGCTGATCATAAAACCTACCTTGATTCTTATCGCAAAAAATCATTCGTGCTGGGAAAAAAAATTACGTTTAAACGGAAGGATCAACTGTATCTAGGCACTGCGGTCGCTATCACTGACATTGGGGAATTAGTGGTTGATTTAGGAAGTGAAAAAGTAACACTTTCATCCGGCGAGATTAGTTTAAGCTCCATCCAATAAAAAAAGGATGTGCCAATCACGGCACATCCTTTTTATCGCATTGTTACAAACTCTTCACTGCCCGTCGGATGAATCGCAACTGTATCATCGAAATCTTTCTTAGTTGCTCCCATTTTGATTGCCACAGCAAATCCTTGCAGCATTTCATCAACTCCCACACCGATAGCGTGAAGACCAATGATCTTCTCCTCTTCACCCAGACAAACCAATTTCATCTCACATTTTTGGCGATAATCACTTAATGCAAAATACATTGGCGTAAAACGTGAACGGTAGATTTTGATCTGTTCTTTTCCATAACGTTCGACAGCATCCGCTTCAGATAATCCGATCGTTGCGATCGTTGGATGAGTAAAAATCACGGTTGGTACATTTTCATAATCTAAAAATTCTTCAGACTTGCCATTAAATACTCGTTCAGACAATCGTCGGCCTGCTGCAATAGCCACAGGAGTCAAGTCAATTTTACCAATCACATCGCCAACTGCATAAACCCCTTCGCTAGTGGTGTTTTGATATTTATCGACGATTACAAAACCTTTTTCGTTTAATGTGACCGAAGTATTTTCCAAACCTAATTTATCAGTATTAGGTAATCGTCCGCCAGCAAACAGTACTTGATCTCCCGTTAAGACATTGCCATTTTCAAAATAAACACTGTACGTTCCATCCGCATTTTGTCTTATTTCTTTCGCCACATGATGATCGTAGAGCTTCATCTTATTCTCACGATAGATTTCAACCAAATTATCTGCCAACATTTTATCGAAAGTCCGCAATGGACGGCTATGACGGAAGGCCCAGTGAACTTGAGTCCCCATCCCTTGCAATACGCCGCTCAGCTCGGCTGCAATATACCCAGCTCCCAAGACAACCACATCTTTTGGCTGTTCTGTTAGCTCAAAAAATCCATTAGAATCAATCGCAAATTCACCACCAGGGATGGTCATCTGACTTGGTCGGCCGCCAGTTGCTATTAAAACATTCGGTGCCGTGTATTCCTCTCCATTTACACTAATAACGTGATCTGATTTAAATGTCGCGTATCCTTCAATGCGTTCAACATGATTGCTATCAAGTCCGCGATAATAAGCTCCATGTAAAAAATCGATGTATTTTTCGCGACGTGCCACTAATTCTTTGAAATCAAATTTTTCAATATCCGCTTGAACACCATAACTCGGAGCATCTCGCTCAATCATCTCCAACATACTGCTAGCTTGCCACATTACTTTTTTCGGTACACAACCGACATTAACGCACGTTCCGCCGATTTTGTTTCCTTCAATCAACAATACTTTGGCGCCATACATCCCCGCACGATTTGCCGAAGCAATCCCGCCGCTGCCACCGCCGACAACGATGTAATCAAACTCTTTCATCCAACTACCTCCTAGTTCATACTAATGAATTAATTTTACTATAGCAATCATTCAATTTAGCTAACTTTAATACAAAGCTTTTACTTAAAAATCGGCCTATTCAATGATTTAGACTCAATAGCTTCATTTTAATCTATTTTGCTAAAAAATAATTACTTTTTGCCTAATCAGATTTTGGCTCAGTATTTCTGTCCCTCTCCACGTCTCATACTTGCTAGTAAAAAAAGACTGAGAGTATATTCCTCAGTCCTTTTTCTTACGTATCATATCTCCTGGTCTGACTGGTTGAGCAACGGGCATTGTTATAATCATCATTGGATTTGGTGCACGATCGATCGTTTCACCTTCATCGTTTTTTAACTCAGTAACTGCCTGTTCGAAATGCTGGAAATTCGGTCCATAAAATTCAATCTCATCGCCCACTCTAAAATGATTCCGTTGACGAATAGTCGCGATCCCGCTCGCTTCATCATAGCTCAAAACTTCTCCGATAAACTTATACACAGGAATCTTCCGACGCGGGCCAAATAACTGTTCATTTTCTGTTGGTGTATGATAATAAAATCCCGTCGACAATTCACGTTGAGCGACCTTCCATAACTCATCGATCCATTCCTGCTTGCAAACATAGTTTTCTGGATCAGAAATATAGCTATCCACTGCAGCTTTGTACACATTAGCGACAGTCGAAACATAATGAATGGATTTCATCCGTCCTTCAATCTTCAAACTATCAACGCCATTCTCTATCAAATCAGGAATATGTTCAATCATGGACATATCTACGGCACTCATAGAAAATTCTTCTGTGACATCGCCGTTTTCTGTCAATGAACGATGCTCTTGAGCAAAAGGCATATCAAATAATTCATATTTCCAACGGCAAGATTGAGAACACCCGCCGCGATTGGCATCTCGCATAGACATGTGATTTGATAATGTACAACGCCCTGAATATGAAATACACATTGCTCCATGAATAAATGCTTCGATTTGAACATCTGTATTGCGACGAATCTCTGCTAACTCCTCCATTGAAACTTCACGGGCTAAAACGACTCGCTCCAACCCTTCATTTTGCCAAAACTTCAAGGTCTCAGCATTTGTAGCTGATGCTTGTGTCGATAAATGTATTTCTAACCCCGGTGCTTCAGAAGCACAAATCTCTATCAAGGCTGGATCAGAAATGATTACTGCCGAGATGCCAATATCACGTAGCTTTTTGAAAAATTCTCCAGCCCCTTCTTCATTGCCTTCGTGTGTCACCATATTAGCTGCTACATAGACTTTTGCACCATACTTATTAGCAAAAGCCACCCCTTCTGACATTTCTTCAAATGAGAAGTTTCCAGCCCTAGAACGCAGCCCGTAAGCATCTCCTCCTATATATACAGCATCCGCGCCATAATGAATGGCTGTTTTTAATTTCTCCAGTGTCCCGGCTGGCGCTAAAACCTCGGGCCGCTTTAATTTTCTCTTTGTCATGTTGCTATTACTCCTATTTAATCGCTGTTGGGTCCAGATGATAAAAACCAGTATCCATTCCTCGACCAACAGGATGATATTTTTGAATTTCTTGATAAGCATTGACTATCGCTGCTTCATCCCAAGAATCCTTTTCAATTGCTGCTTTAGCATTCGCAAAAATTTTTGCAATGGCCACAAAATCAGCTCCTGGGGTAAATAACCCATCGAGTTTCCATGTTTGATAGCCTGCCTGAGTCAATTCACTCAATTCTTTCATTAGATTCAGATCGTTATCCGCAAAAATATGCGTTCCATGCTGATCTTCATAGATTGAGTAATGGGTATCTGCCTTTTTCGGCTCTGAAAGAAACAATCCACGTTCTTTTGAAGTTTCCTCCACTTGCTTCGTGTAGTTGAAATAATTATCTAACAATGGTCTTTTCGATTGGTGAATACACGTAGCACCATAAACTAGTACCTCCACTGGGACATCAACATGCTGTTTTAAACTCAGCATTTCTTCAAAAGGTACCTCACGCGCTAAAACAGCACCTACCGCACCTTTTTTCTGCCAAAAATTGATTTGTCGCGCATTTGTCACCAATGTTTCTGCATCATAAATATAAGGTAAATCATACTCTTGCAATAAATAAATAACCCCAGTGTCCCCCACGACTACATGATCCGGTTTTACTTCAGCTAAAAAAGTTAAATATTCCGGTATCTGCTTCATCTTATCAGGATGCATAATACCATTGACAGCAATATTTATTTTCTTCCCTTGAGCATGTGCCGTTTCAATCAATGCTTTTTGTTCATCACGAGAAAAAGAATGAGACAAGCGCAAACCAAAAGCCTCTTCTCCTATGTATAGTGTATCCACGCCAGCAGCAAATAAATCTTCGGCTTGAGCCATCGATTCTGCCGTCGCAATTAATTCAATCATGATAGGTCCTCCTTTTAGACTTTCTCATACTATCACAGCTTCCAAAAGTTTCCAACTGAGGATCTAGAAAAAGAGGACAACGTCAATACGTCATCCTCTGATCAACTAAACTTTTTCTGGAATTTTTTCTTCTTTAGGATTTTTTACAGTTAATGTAACTTTCCCCTTGCTGGCACCAATTGTTACAGCATCTCCCAATTGAATTTGCCCAGATAATAATGCTTCTGCCAAGCGGTCTTCAATCTCTTTCTGCAGTGCCCTGCGTATTGGCCGGGCGCCATATTCAGGGTCAAAACCAACTTTTCCGATCACATCATAAGCGGCTGACGTGATTTTCACTTTAATTTCATGTTCCCTCATACGATCTAAAATGGAGCGGCTCATAATTTTTACTATTTCATGAATTTGCTCTTGATCTAACGATTTAAAGACAACTGTTTCATCAATTCGGTTTAAAAATTCCGGACGGAATGCTTTTTTCAGTTCTTCCAATATACGTTTTTCCATTGCTTGATGATCTTTGGTAATATCCTTTACATTGAAGCCAACATTTTTCTCCTCGCGGATTTCTGTTGCGCCGATATTTGAAGTCATAATCAAGATGGTATTACGAAAATCGACTTTCCGGCCCTTCGAATCTGTTAAATGACCGTCATCCAAAACTTGTAATAAAATATTAAACACATCCGGATGAGCTTTTTCTACTTCATCCAATAGAATGACTGAATAAGGCTTTTGGCGAATTTTCTCTGTCAACTGTCCGCCCTCTTCATACCCAACATAACCTGGAGGCGAACCAATTAAACGACTCGTGCTATATTTTTCCATATATTCAGACATATCTACTCGGATTAAAGCTTCTTCACTACCAAACATCGCTTCAGCCAAGGCTTTCGCCAATTCCGTTTTTCCGACGCCAGTTGGGCCTAAAAACATAAAGGAACCAATCGGACGATTAGGATCTTTCAATCCACTACGAGCACGACGGATAGCTCGTGAGATAGCTTTGACAGCTTCTTCTTGTCCGACAACTCTTTCATGTAAAATATTTTCTAAGTCTAATAGACGCTGACTTTCCTTTTTCTCTAACTGCTGTAACGGTACGCCGGTCCATTGAGAAACAACTGCCGCCACATCCTCGTCAGTAACTTGATCGATATAGCCATTTTCTTGTTTTGCAGCCTTAACTTTCGCTTGCTCCAATACTTCAGATAATTGCTTTTCACGCAAGCGTAAACGTGCTGCTGATTCAAAATCTTGATTTTGAATCGCTTTTTCTTTTTCTGTCACTAAATCTTGAACTTCTTCTTCCAACTCTGTAAGTTCTGATACTTCATCAGTGGAATCCAGACGAACCTTTGCAGAAGATTCATCCATCAAATCAATTGCCTTATCTGGTAGTTGACGTGAATTGATGTATCTTACAGATAAAGAGACTGCCGCATGTAAAGCGTCATTGGTAATTTCCACTCCATGATGTTCCTCATATCGTGGCCGTAGACCTTTCAAAATTTCTTCGGCTTCTTCAGGTGTTGGTTCCTCCACCTGTACTCGAGCAAAACGGCGTTCTAACGCGGAATCTTTTTCAATATATTTTTGATACTCATCTAATGTTGTCGCGCCAATCGTTTGTAATTCGCCACGGGCCAATGCAGGTTTTAAAATATTTGATGCATCAATCGCGCCTTCAGCTCCACCAGCACCAATCAACGTATGCAACTCATCAATGAACAAGATAATTTGAGCATCATGATAAATTTCATCAATTACTTTTTTCAAGCGATCTTCAAATTCTCCGCGATATTTTGTACCAGCAACAAGTGCTCCCATATCCAACATCATCAAGCGTTTGCCGCGCATATCTTCTGGTACATCTCCAGAAATAATCCGTTGAGCCAACCCTTCAACGATTGCCGTTTTACCAACACCAGGCTCTCCAACTAATACAGGATTATTCTTCGTACGACGACTTAAAATTTGTACTACCCGTCGTACCTCGCTATCTCTTCCCACTACTGGATCCAAGCGTTTTTCTCGGGCCAACTTCGTTAAATCACGAGCTAAGCCATCTAAGGTAGGTGTTCCTTGGGTATTGTTTTGTGCAGGTTTCGCAGGAGTTTTTCTACGAGTTCCAACTCCTTGATTAGTATTTTGCGTCTCATTAACGCCCATTTTTTTCAACAGAAGTTGCCGCATTTTAGGTAAGCTCAGACCCAAATTTACTAAGATATGGGAAGCTAAAATTTCGTCATCTCTCAATAATCCTAATAAAATATGTTCTGTTCCAACTAGTTTTGCATTGAAACGCTTAGCTTCATCATCGGCAAAAATCAAAATCTGTTTTGCTCTTGGAGAATAGGGAAGATATCCTCCCTCGGGATACGACTTAACCGATCCATACCCTGTCATGTGCTCGATTTCTTCACGAATATCGTTCTCACTTGAATTCATCTGACGTAACGTTTTTCCCGCGATTCCTTGTTGTTCGATCACTAATGCTAACAATAAATGTTCCGAACCAACCGAGCGGTGTTTAAAATACTTGGCTTCTTGTTGCGCAATCGATAATACTGCTTTTGCGCGTTCTGTATACAGCTGATCCATATCCCTCACTCCTTTTTCTCATAACTTAAACGTTCCAAAAATCCATGAAGAATTCTTCCCCGTAGTCTATTCTCAATTTGACTGATCCCAAGAACATTCTTCGATACTGCGCTTAACATCAAATTACCTTCATTTTCAGTAATAATTTCTTCTTCAAATAATTTCTGAATAATCCCAAAAGCATTCGCCTCCGAAATTTCAGTTCCAAAAGAATCCATTAATTGCTCTAAAAAATAATGCTGATCAGAAATCTTAACTTTACTTATTCGAATATAGCCTCCACCACCTCGTTTACTTTCAACTAAATAGCCTCGTTGAAAAGTAAAACGCGTATTGATCACATAATTTATCTGGGAAGGAACACAATTGAACAGCTGCGCCATCTCCGCTCTTCGAATTTCGATAATTTCATTATTTTCTAAAATATCTTTCAAGTAAGATTCGATCAAATCAGAGGTATTTCTACTCATGATATCGCCTCCTATTGACTATTCCTGACCATAATTATATCGAACTTAGCGCATGAAATAAAGAAGAACGCTTTTCTTTAAATTAGGATAAAAAAAAAGAAGGCTTTCACCTTCTTTTTGATCGGGAAGACAGGATTCGAACCTGCGACCCCTTGGTCCCAAACCAAGTGCTCTACCAAGCTGAGCTACTTCCCGATAAACAAAAAAACCACGCGCCCAAGAGGAGTCGAACCCCTAACCTTTTGATCCGTAGTCAAACACTCTATCCAGTTGAGCTATGGGCGCATATTTGTATTATGCCGAGGACCGGAATCGAACCGGTACGGTGATCACTCACCGCAGGATTTTAAGTCCTGTGCGTCTGCCAGTTCCGCCACCCCGGCGATCTTCCCTGGTCTTCAGGA
>NZ_JAFLVR010000084.1 GCF_017315985.1 Candidatus Enterococcus murrayae
TGAAAGTGAATGTCTTCCAGTCCGCATTTCTTCCGAATTCGATGGAAATGGTAGGTTAACAATCGTGGTTCCATCGGATGGCTCTTCGTCAAGAAGACAAACGCGCCTTTGGTTTGTCGTTGGTGTCTCAAGAGTTGTTCTCTCAGCGATTGGCTCATAGGAATGGATCGAGTACCTGATTCTGTTTTCGTTGAACCGATCATCAATTGAGTTCTCTTGCCTTTGGCACTTAACGAGATGCGCTGATAGGTATGGCTAACCGTAATCAGATTCCGCTCAAAATCGATATCCTTCCATCGTAGAGCGGCGATCTCCCCGATTCGTAATCCGGTATGCAGGGCTAAATAGGTAGGCAAACCAGTTTGATTCTTTTCAGCTAAAGCAACCTTCTCCAACTTTCGTTGTTCCTGTTTATTCAAGGAGCGAATGGTCTTTCTGGGTTTCTTTGGCAGCTTTAAGGAGAGAAAGGGATTCTCTTTTAGGTAGTCTTTTTGTTTGGCGGCTGTTAAACATTGAACGGTGATTCTTAAAATGACCTGCATGGTAGAGACTTCCAACCCTTTCGTTCGCCAGAGCTGGATCAAATGCTTCCCTGTTTCTTCGGTTATTTCGTTCAGATAGGTTTCTCCAATATAAGGGAACACATATTGCTTTAATTTATACTCATAAGAACTATAGGTGGCGGGTTTTACCTCCTGTTGGATGTCTTTTAACCACGTCTTTCCCCATTCTTCCAAAGGGATACACGCATCCCCATACAGTTCTTGTTGGGTAAGATAGTAAGCCTTCATTGAATAGAGCTTTGTTCGTACATCATTGAATGTTCGTCCATAAATGTAGCCATATTTAATTTGGCGATTGGGTTTATAGCCTTTTTTATAGCGACCTTCCCAACGACCATCTTTTCTTTTATAGATATTTTCTCCTCTGCGCATACTTCTCCTCCTGACGGCTTATTTGACGGCAAATAATCAAGAATTAATTTCATTCGACCTTACTTCTAATGGATTTTCACAAAAACACGTGTTCTAAAAACATTACATTTATTCTTTTTCCATGATTTTTACAAAAGATATTGATTATTCTTTGCCTATATTTTATAATTAATTCAAATCAATTCTTTTATTCGCTAAATTACTAGAAAAAAAAGAATAAAATTGTTCATAGTTTCGGATAAACCATGTAATAAGTTATCCAAAATTAACAACTTAATCAACCATTTGTATGAACAAAAACAAGAGACAACTTCTTATATTTATTAAGAAGTTGTCTCTTTTTATTCATTTAACAGCGTTTATTCCTTACAAAAAGATGAAAATGCAGCCTTTCTTATTTCCTTAATATATAACACCTTTTTTGCATTTTTTCGATTTTCTATTCTGAAAATAAAGAAATTCAACATACCTGATTTCTTGTTTTATCGTATATTCTTAGTGGAACCATAAAATTAAAGCGCTTTATTTTACGAGGAGGAGTTACAATGACGAAGAGTTACTATGGTGAAATACTGGATTTTCGGTCAAGAGGACAGATATGGGAGGAGTATCGCAGGGCTTCTGAACCCTTTGATCCATTGGTTGTGGAAGAGATTGATTGTCTCCTTCCAATGCCGGATCGATCTGGCGTGCTAATCATTACAGAAGACGACATCCTCATCAGTGAGCAGAGTCCACTGACGACGTTGCAGGCATTTTCCTTCGCTCACTGCTTTCCTGATCATAAGATTCTTTCTTCCGCTCTGCAAGATATCGGTCATTTCGGCAAATATAAGTTTCCTTGGGCGTGCCCTTATTTTTCTTTGTGTCCAATGGAAGGCGGCAGTAACAGTGTGTGGATCAATCCACTAAAGATAGAGAACGTCCATGCCTATGGTGGACTGCATTATGTCGAACTGCTCAATGGGATAAAGGTGGCGATTCCGATCCAACGGTACTATGCATTGGTCCGATCAGAAATCGCCTGTGGGATCTTGGCGGCAATTCGGCAGGACCACTTCCACTTTTCAATGTATGGCGATCAACCCATGGATTACTTGGACCTGCCGGATACTTCGTTTGGCCGCAGTCTGAAAAAACGCCCGCTCCTCAAAACCTTCATCACTCGAAAGTATGAGGTCCACCGCCGCTATCAACGCGCACGCTTTCTCCATTATTATCAAGAATTGGCGGAGGCGCCCCAAGAGATCGATTGGGAGAATTGGCACTAATCCCCTTTATTGACTGGATGAGTCCTTCATCCAGTCTTTTTTTCTCCTAGAACCAACGATACGAGACAAAATCCTTTAGCGTACTCCTTTTGAGCTACCCATGTCAAACCTCAATTTCGATTTGACCCCCTCAACTTCGAATGTTTTCAACGGTGAATCAACGTTTCTCTGTCCAAAACATTCGAAATTGGGGGGCCGCCATCGAAATTGCGGTTCGCATTTCATTTTCAAATCCATTATCTTGTAGTCACCGGCCGGTACAAAAAATCAAACACGGAGGAAATAAGAAATGATGCAAAAACTAAGTACAAAATTACAAGTGCAGCTCGTTGTACCTGGTGTAGAGAAATTAAAGAAAGTGACATTCCCAAATGTCGTAGACAATCCCGCTGAAGCAGAAATTCTTGAGCTGGGAGAAATCATGAAGAACCTGGATCAAGAAGATACGCTGTTAGACGGCGTGATCATCACTAGCCAATCACGCGTAACAAAGAATTAGGAAACGGAGGAAAACAGATATGAAAAAATTAGTAGCGATTTTTAAAACCAGCGGCGGACGTTCCCAGACATGGAGCTTCCCAACGCCCGGCGAAGGAAAAGCGCCTGAGGAAATTCGAGGATTCTTAGAACGCCTGACAATGTTGAGTCTGTTCAAGAAGGACGACGAAAAGCTGTTCAACCAAGTCGTCAGCGCAAAGTACGTTGAGACTGTTGAAACGATTATCTTTTAAACCATGTGAATGAGAAGCGGTGGCGCAATCGCCGCTTCTCTAACTAAAAAAATATAGAACTCAAGAAATAAGGAGGACATGATCCATGAATGAACAAACACTAACTTGCCGACAATTATTCAATTTAACACCAAAAACACTAGAGAAACGAATTACTGAATACTATTACCAAACTCAAAATAGCAGCCTAACGATCAAATACATCTTAACGTTACGCGTGCGTTTTCAACTCGGTGCGGAGGAGTTTGCCTTCATTCTGAAGGATCTTGTCCGTGAGATTTTTATGAATACCAAAGCCACTCGCACTATGAAGCGTTTCTTTTATTACTTTCAAGATTA
>NZ_JAFLVR010000085.1 GCF_017315985.1 Candidatus Enterococcus murrayae
TATCTTTTCTTAACACACAATAAATTACTTTCCTTCTGTATTTTGGTGTGAACACGATGTGGTACTTACAATTCCAGCGTGTATGTGATAAACTTTTGTCGTCATTTGATGGCATAGAAAAACTCCTTTCGATAAAATGAGCGGTTGGTAGCCACTTAGTAGTATATCGAAAGGAGTTTTTAACGCTAAAGCTCTTTCGTCCACGCGTAGAAACGCGCGGTTTTTTTGTTTCACTCGCTAGCGCGAGCGAAACTGACTGAAGTCATTAAAAAAAGAAGTCTCATTTCTGAGACTTCTGCACTTATTCCGGAAAATTGAATTCAGCTCCCCAGTCAAAGCCTCCGGAGCTTTCAAAGCTTTGGGGCCAATGTGCACACCAATCAGGTCCTTTAAAGCTTTCTAATACATCAGAACTTGCTGTGTAAGGTTTAATATCTAAAATTGGACTGCCATCCTCCGCATCGAGATATTCAACATACACTTTGTTCCCTTGGATATTGATTATTTTTGCGGCTGATAATGCGATCGGATTTGGTCTGACTGGTCCCCGCGTTGCGAAAGTCCCCAGCTTCTCTGGTCCGTTAGTATACGGTTTACTGACTGTCGTCCCGCGCAATTCAGGAATATCTAGGTGATGGAACCAATAGAGGACATAAAGATGACTGAAATCCTCCAGTCCAGTCAACCCATCTTGGTACTCAGGAAGCAGCTCCAAATAAACACCTGCATCTGTTTGTTTTACTTTACCGATTTCTTTGATTTCCATAATATCTCCTATCTCGGGATAAAACCTATCCTCAATCATATCCCCTAATTTTTTTGAGTCGCGACCTCTAATTAGAAGATAAATCCTCACGCTATGTGAGAGTCAAGGAGATTAATGGAATTTGTAATTCTGTCAGATATTCCTCTGGATTATTCGTATGCTCGGGACCTATATGACAAATTTGACGTGTGGTTTTTATCATTTGAAATTCTGGGTGTTCCTCCAGCCACTTAGCAAATGCTTGGTAGGCTTCAGGGAGCTGATGATAATTTCCCTCCACATAAAAAATTGCAGCATGGTCAATTTTTGGAAGCTGTTTCATTTGCAGTGGCTTCACTGCTTTTTTACTAGAGATAATTGCTACCTCCACATCGACGCCCTCTTCCAAGTATTCTTCATCGTGAAAAATCGTTAAACATTGATTCGAATCAGACGGAAAAGGGAGCCCTTGTTTTTTTAGCAATGACTGAAACTCTTCCCACAACAAGCCTTCATGATAAAAGCTTTTGATTTTTTTTCGCAAACTTATGACAGGAAAGGCTGGAATTTCTTTGATTTTTACCTGATAATTCCCTTTGTGCTGCATCCGTTGGATCATTTGCTGTATTTGTTGTTGGCGGAATTGATCACGCTGAATTTCTTTTTCAATTTCGCGATCTTTTTTTAGTAATGCTGCGGTAAAAATTTTGGGATCTTGCTGGATCAAGCTCTTGATTTCTTTCAAAGAAAACTTTAGCTCTCTTAGTAGAACAATTTGCGCTAAGACATCTAACTGTCTCACTGAATAGTAGCGATAGCCTGATTCTTCATCCACCAGCTTAGGATGAAGCAGATCGATCTCATCGTAGTGTCGCAGTGTGCGAATCGATACCTGTCCTAGCTGAGAAAATTCACCGATTTTGAGCAATAAAAACACCTCCATTGCCTATTATACCTATACTTTTGATTGTTATCAGTATAAATTTATGGGATAATAAATACGAACTCTTGTTCTTTTCGTCGGCATTTTATTTTTGAAAAGAGGTGGACTATGCATTACAAGAAATATAAAACAATTTTGTCTGCGAAGAACGGCTTGAATCTCTTTCGTGGATGTACCCATGGCTGTATTTACTGTGATAGCCGCAGTGATTGTTATCAAATCAATCACACCTTTGAGGATATTGAAGTGAAGGCAAATGCGCTAGAGATTTTTGAACAAGAACTACAACGGCGGAGAAAACCTTGCATGATAGGGACAGGAGCAATGACTGACCCTTATATTCAATTAGAGCCACGGCTGAAGATCACACAGGGCGCATTAGAATTGATCGATAAATACGAGTTTGGTGTGGCGGTCCAAACAAAATCATCTCGGATTTTGCGTGATCTGGATGTGCTGAAATCGATCAATCAAAAGACCAAGGCAGTTGTTGAAATGACCTTAACCACCTATGATGAAGACTTGTGTAAAATCCTGGAGCCCTATGTCTCAACGACTAGAGAACGATTTGAGACCTTGATGAAATTTAGAGAAGCAGAGGTGCCGACTGTGGTTTGGTTATCCCCAATCCTACCATTTATCAACGACAGCGAAGAAAATTTACGCGGCATTTTAGATTATTGCATTCAGGCTGGAGTTAAGGGAATACTATGCTTTGGTTTTGGTGTGACGATGCGGGCCGGTAATCGGGAATACTTTTATCAGCAATTAGATAAATACTTTCCTGGCATGAAGAAAAAATACATGTATGCATTCGGTGAAAACTACGTCTGCAATAGCCCAAACAACGACCGATTGATGGAAATTTTTATCGAAACCTGTCAAAAGCATGGTATCCTTTGGAGGTCAGAAGAGGTGTTTCGCTACCTGCATGAATTTGAAGACAGACGCGAACAGCTATCCTTATTTTAAAAAATGAAGTAAAACGCTTGCTATGAAACTCGTTTCATAAATTATACTTCCCTTGTAAAGAAAAAAGGAGGAATTTTTTATGAATACGTATGTGAAAGTTCAGCATGATGAGACGCAAGAACATTTTCATGTTTCCCTGCATTTTTCTCAGGACCAATTGAAACTTGTACGAAGCCGTGGGTTTAAACGGCCGATTATTCAAAATCTTCAGCTGGCTGAAATCAAGCATTTACTAATCAATGACCTGTTGGGCTGTCCCGTGGTTAGTTTCTTTTATCGTGACCGTCGATACACTTTTTACCAATTTGGACCTGCTGTTATTGAATATTTAAAAGAGCATTTAGCTGCTTAAAAAGTTTAGAAGAGGTGTCCCATGGCAAATATTCGCGATATTGCAAAAATCACTGGTTACTCGGTCTCAACCATTTCTCGTGTCATCAATCATCATCCCTATGTTGATGATACTAAACGAGCAAAGGTATTAGCGGTAATGGCTGAGCTAAACTATGTGCCCAATCGTTCCGCTCAAAATCTGAGTTATGGCAGAACCAAAAACATTGGTGTGATTCTGCCATTTGTCAATCATGACTATTACGATCAGATGCTCAGCGGAATCATGCAAGCGGCCTTTGACCATGGTTATCAAATCAGTTTATTACCGACAAACTATGATCAAGAATTAGAGAAACGCTATCTGGCTGAATTTTCTAAACGCGCATTTGACGGATTGATCGTTACGACGAAAGCAAACTCGATCAAGGTTTTTCTTGACTATCTGCAATACGGACCGATCATCTTTTGCGAAGAAATACCAAATGCCGATGTAAGCTGTGTCTATATCAATCTGAAAAAATCTATAAAAGAGGCTTTTTCCTATATGAAAGAAAAAGGCGTGAAAAATCCCGGCATGACTTTGGGACGAAGCAAGAACATTAGCCACAACTCTGAATTCTCCATCCAAAAAGCCAAGGAGGTTTATCCTGAGTTCGATGAGGCCAATATTTTTTGGGATTGCATCGTCGCAGAAGATGGTATCCAAGGCGCTGCGTTCTTTAAGAAACGAGAAGTTGATGGGATTTTGACTTTTGGTGACAGTATTGCTGCAACTATTTTGCAGCAACACAAGAGTGATAAGCCCTTAGTTATTGGCCGGGAAAATCTCTTGATCAGTGAAGTGATGGGATTTTCAACCATTGATCACCACTTAGCTGAATGTGGCAAAAAAGCTTTTGAAGCTTTCTACTACAACAAACACGAAAAAATTTGCATTCCGCATCATTTTATAAAGAGATAAGTCAAAAGCAGCTGGACTTTAAACATCCACCTGCTTTTTTGCTTGCGACTTTCCATTCGTAAAGTAAAATCAAAAAATACTTTTCTTTCTTAAAGCGACTGCCTAATCATTCACTCTTTTCGAAAACTCCGCTTATAATCTGACAACTTTATCACTGACCTTTTTTACAAAATAATCGTCATGCTCAATCAGGATCAGCGTTGGTTTTACGCGCTGCAGTAACTCCAGAATTTGCTTTTGGTTGAAGACATCAAGATAGTTTAACGGTTCGTCCCAAATATATAGATTAGCTGTTTGGGATAAAGATTTTGCCAGTTCTACTTTCTTGCGTTGCCCCATACTCATGTCTTGAATCCGATTAGCAAAGACTTGCCGCTCCATTCCTAGTTTACGCAAGTTATTCAAAAATTGAGAATAATCCAATCCCTCTTTTTCCGCAAAGGCCTCTAAAGTTCCTTGATTGCTTTCATAATTTTGGCGTATACGGCTGATAGTTAATCCGTTCACTCGTTGGATCACTCCTGTTATTTCCCCAGGAAATTCTCCTAACAGCGCTTGGATCAAAGATGTTTTGCCGCTGCCGTTTTTTCCAATAATCGTGAGACATTCACCTCGCAATAATTCAAAGTTCTTCCCGCTAAATAATGTTCTATCAAAATAGCTTAAAGCTAAATCTTCTACCTGTATAATTCTCCGATGGTAATTTTCTTCATAGGAGATGGTCAAGGCGTCGACCGATTCAATATTTTTCAGCAGCTTTTCTTTCTCGCTGATTTGCCCTTCTACTCGTTGAACAATTGCTTTTGACCGTTTCATCATGCGGGCCGCATCTGCTCCTATCGCCCCAGGACTGACTCGGCGATATTCTGTATCAATAAATCCCTTGGGTTTATTTGTTTTATCCTTTTCACGAGAAAACGACCATTCTGCTTTTTCCCGTGCAGTCCTTTGCAGGCGGCTGATCTCTTTTTTCAATTTACTGTTTTGGGCCAGTTCATAAGCATCGCGCTGGGCCTTTTGTTCTTCGTAAGTTGAAAAATTTCCTTGATAAAGAATCAACTGACTTTTCTCAATTGCTAGGATATGGTCCACAGCCTGATCTAAAAAGTTTCGATCATGACTAACTAATATATACCCCTGCTGTTTTTTTCTAAGATAGTCGGCTACTAATTGTCGCCCTTTGATGTCTAAATGATTGGTCGGTTCATCGATCAGTGGAAAAGAATACTCATCCAAAAATAAGAGCGCCAAAAGAGCTTTGGTCTGTTCGCCTCCAGATAAGGTCGAAAATGGACGCCACAATATATCCAGATCACAGTTCAATAACGTCAGCTCTCGTTCTATTTTCCAAATCTCTAAACCCTCTTCTTCAGTTAGAGCAAAATAAGTTAATTGCGTAGGATCATTGATTTTTTTAGGGAAATATTTCATTTCAAGCTGGTGGACTATCTGTCCTTGGTAAGGTAATTCTCCTCTCAGTAAATTCAGCAGTGTTGTTTTTCCGCGCCCGTTTCGACCTACTAATCCAAGCTTCCAATCAGCAGCAATAGTTAGTTGAGCATCATCAAAAAGCAGTGTTCCCAGCCGATCATAACCAAACGTTAAATGATTAATTTTTATATTTGTCATAATAAACACCTCACTTTGGCTTCAAATGAAGCCAAAAAAGACCCAGTTATTTTCGAAAAACTGGGTCACAGAGCTATTTTTAGACAGTTCGACCAATAAGCAAATAAGCCGCTTCTGTATAAAAAGGAACCTCGATGATCATCCACCAATTTTTCGAAAATCTGCACACTGCTCCCTTAGTCTCCAGAGGTACAGTCTGAATGCAGCTTTTCTACTTCACTGATGAATCAATCATACGAGATCCCTCACTTTCCTTCTTCTATTTTTACGATATCACGAAAACGCTTTATCGTCAAAATTTCTAGGAATTAACTTATCACTGCTGTAAGGTGCTCATACATTAGTTCTACCGATTTCTCAATGGAGTCATCTAAATTAAATAAGCCACTTGTTCCTACAATTAAAATATCTGCTCCAGCCTCGATCATCGTACGATACGTTTTTTCATTACAGGACCCATCGATTTGAATGTCAAACCCCAAGTCGTGCTCTTCACGATAAGCTTTTAGTTTTCGTACTTTGTCTAAGCTTTCTGAGATGAATGTCTGGCCGGCAAAACCAGGGTCCACCGTCATTACTGTCACAATATCAATCAAATGAAGATAATCAGTAATCACATTCAACGGTGTTTCGGGATTTAGAACCACGCCCATTTTCTTTCCCAGTTGTTTGATTTTTTCGCTTAATCGAAAAGCATGACCGTTCAAATATTCTGCATGAATACTAATCACTTCTACCCCCAAATTTAGCAATTGATCTACATACTCAATCGGATTTGTCACCATCAAATGTGCATCTAGAGGAATCGCGGTGTGATCCTTAAGCTGTTCAATAAACCAAGGAGATAAGGTCATGTTGCTAACGTAATGACCATCCATAATATCTATATGATAGTAATCAACGGTCTGGTTCAAACAATTGATTTGTTCCTCAAATTTGCTAATATCCATACACATCAGCGACGGAGATATTTTTACCATATTTGCCCCTCTTTCCTTTTAGACTTTTAATTAACAGATTGTCCACCATCAACGACCACTTCTGAACCCGTCATAAAACGTGACGCATCTGATGCCAAAAAAACAACGACATCGGCTACTTCATTGGCTGTACTGATTCGCTGATATAAAGGAATTCGGCCTCCCATTTCTTCCATCGTCCGTTCAGTAGCCTCCGCTGCATGTTCAGCCATCTGAGTTTTGATATAAGCAGGATGAACAGAATTTGCTCGAATGCCTCGAGGTGCGAACTCGATAGCCACAGCTTTAGTCAAAGCGGAAACAGCACCCTTTGAAGCCGCATAAGCAATCCGATTCTTCGATCCTAAAAATGATGCGATCGAACTAGTATTAATGATACTGCTACCTTCGCCCAATAATGGCGACATCATTTTTATTCCTAAGAAAATACTTAACGCATTCACGTCCATCGTTTTCTTCCAAAGTTCTACACTCGTCTCTTCAATCGTTTCGATTTTGAAGATCCCAGCATTATTAAACAGCACATCTACTTTACCAAATTGCTCTTTAATTCCATTGGCGGCCTTTTTCCAAGCTTTTTCATCTGTCGCATCAAAGCAGAATGCATGTATTTCATGTCCTTTGAATTTATCCAATAACGTTTGTACATTCTCTTGATTATTGTCATTGACCAAAACGATGAAATCCTTGTCTAGTAACTTTTCGACTACTGCTTTGCCTAGTCCTCCGGCAGCACCAGTGATAAAAGCAACTTTCTTTTCATTGTCCATTTCTTAAACCCCTTTTAAAATAATCAAACTATGAAAATTAAAGCTGACAGCTATTCTAAATTCGCGTGACGACTCTTCAGATCATTCATGGTCATCTGCTTTTCATTCATCAAACGCAAAACTAATACATCATGAAAAATAAGCAGTCCTTGTTCAAACACCGTTGTCATCGGTTGGATCGAGACAATGGTTTGATTGCTTTTAGAGGGACTATCAAATTTGACAATATGGTCGGCCAATCTGGCAATCGAACTATTGGAATTTGATGTCAAATGGACCACTTTCGCGCCATACGATTTTGCTTTTTTTGCAATCTCCAGAGGAATCACTGATTCCCCTGAGCCACTACCTACAACTAAAAGATCCTTTTCAGTAATCGGTGGTTCATTTAAATCACCAACCATGTGACAGCTGACTTCCAGATGTGTCAATCGCTTAACCGCCGCTTCTAATGACAAACGTACTCGGCCAACACCGATAAAAAAGACTTCTCGAGCTTCCAATAATGCTTTTACATATTGATCAATCTCTTCGCTAGAAACTTTTTCCAATAAACGATCCAGCTCTTCCATTACTGCTTGACTATTCTCATAATAATTTTTCATTAACCATCAACACCTTATTGTAAAATTCTTTTTTCTCATGGATCATATCAAACGCCTCAATCAACTCTTCAATTGGAACTTTATGAGTCACTAACGGTTTTAAATTCAACTGCTTATTTGCAATTGCTTGAGCAGTCACTTGCCATTCGTTTTTAGGAAAATGTTCGTAAACACTGTTAAACATGCCCACAATCGTGCCTTCTTTTCGCATAAATTGGTCATATGTTTTCTGCTTAAAAACCATATCCGAATGTGGATTTCCCAATAAGATCACTCTTCCAAAGGTACGGATGGATTGCGCGCATTGATCAAAAGCCGCACTGGAACCGGTAGCCTCGATCGAAACATCTGCTAACTTTCCATCTAAGGTTTCTAAAATAAAGGCTTCCGCGACTTTCTCCTGACTATTACATACATCTTCAAAGCCTAGTTCTCGGGCGAAAGCGACTTTAGTAGGGTCAATATCTATCAATAGAACTTTCCCAGCACCGTTGATCTGAGCCCATTGTGCTACCATGACACCAATCGGGCCCGCCCCATAAATGACCACATTATCGCCAATAGTTAATTCGGCTTTATTAATGACGTGTTGAGCCACAGTAGCAGGTTCAACCATTGCTCCTTCTTCATAGCTCACTTGATCCTCTAAAAGAACCAGATTGAATAAGGGGATAGCTAAATACTCCTCAAACCCGCCATCTGTTCTTGAACCAAAATAATTATAATTTTTGCATTGTGCGTAATAGCCGGATTCACAGTATTCACACTCATTACAAGGTAAAAGAGGAAAAACGGCGGCTTTCTTACCTAAATATTCTGAACTGACATCATCAGCGACTTCTACTATTTCTCCAGAAAACTCATGCCCCAATACAGTCGGAAAATGGTATGAACCAGTAACATAAACCCGTGGAATATCCGATCCGCAGATTCCACAGGCCATGACACGAATCAATACTTCCCCTTTTTTAGGTACAGGTTTCTCTTTTTCTACTAATTCTAAATGATTGATTGCTTTTAAATCGACTGCTTTCATACTCTATTTCCCCCTACTTATTTCGGAATTCCCAAAATACCTAAATAGGATAATGAAATTCCTAAAACAAAGATAATCAGAATGATTAAATTGATATTTACTTTTTTACGTACCAACCAATAAACCAGCATTGTGATCGCCAATGGAACTAACCCAGGCATTAACGCATCAATAACCTGTTCCTGAATACCTAATTTGACGCCCTTAATATTCAAAATCATTGGAATCTCAATGTTTACTCGGGAAGCCGTCATACAGCCGACAACCATCAAACCGACCATACTGAAAATCTCTGTTAAGCGAGCAATTGTTCCTTCACGCAGCATCGTTAAAATAAAGGATTTCCCCTTTTGATAACCCAAACGGTACATATTCCAGCCAAAACCAATCAAGCAAATCTTGTAGGCGATTTCAAAAAAGATCGGTCCAACATAACTACCATCAATTGCTAATGAACACGCGATACCTGCTAAGATTGGATAAACAATCCCTTGACTGACTGTATCGCCAATCCCTGCGATCGGTCCCATCAAACCTGTCCGTAAAGAGTTAATCGTTTCGTCCGTGATATCCTCAGCACCATTGGCACGTTGTTCCTCCATTGCCGCCGCAACTCCCGGGATCATCGTTCCAATGAAAGAAGGTTCCGTATTATAAAACACAAAATATTTCTTCAATTCTTGTACCTGGCGTTCTTTGTCTTCAGGATAGAGTTTCCGAATGACTGGCACCATTGCATTTGCTTGCCCCAAAGCTTGTAGACGTTCATAATTATACGCGGTCTCACTCGAATAAGTCAGCGCCCAATTTTTTAATAATTCTTTCCTCGTTAATTTTGCTTCCATTTATGATTGCCCCTTTCCAGCAGGTTTCATATCAAGAAATCCAGTATTATAGAACACAAAGCCCATGATTGCAGCAACGGCTGTTACCGCCATAACATCCAATTTCAAGTAGACTGCCAGAATGAAACCAAAGAAGAAGAAGGGCATGATCTTCTTATTTCCCATAAAGCTGATCAACATCGCAATCCCTAATGCAGGCATGATTGCTCCGACCACTTGCATCGCATCAACAAAAGAATCCGGAATCATGTTCAACAGGTTCTTCATAGGCTCTGCCCCAAAATAAACGAGAATAAAAGCCGGAACCCCTGTAACAAGAAAATTTAAAATTCCTGATGGAACATAATTCATCATACGCATTGCTCGAATGTTTCCATTGTCTAAGAATTTTTCCGCCCGATGGACCCACAGTGCATTGATAGACATTGTTAATTGGAAGGTTAAAATTCCGAACAAACTGAATGGTACAGCAAAGGTTACCGCTAAACTTGGATCTGCCCCTGATAAAATCGTCATCGCCGTGCCAAATACTGCGGCAACGGGCAAGTTCCCTGGCATTGTTCCCCCAGCAGTGATCCAACCAAGATAAGCCAAGTTAATATATGCAGCCGCTTGCATCCCCACCATCGGTTCGCCCATTGCTAATGCCACGAGAAACCCTGACCAAATCGGATAAAGCCATGAACGGGTGATTAAATGACTGGGCCACCAATTACAGACCGTTGAAATAATAGCAACTAATATTGCAGATAAAAGCATTTTTCTTCCTCCTTATTCATATTAAAGAATTAATTTTTCCAAGGAAAAATTAGTCCAATCTTCATGCCATAAATCATTCCAATAATTGTTTGAACTATAAATTGTTGTGACAAATTTGATTTGTTTTTATCACGTTACAAACTACAAAAAGTAGAACTGACATCTTTTTTCTATTAAAACAATTTATAGATATTTGGAAAGATCTATTTCTTTTTGATCTGGAATAATGTGGATCACAACAGGAATACCACGATCGATCAATTTTTTGAATGTGGCACGCTCTTCATCAGAGGCAGAAATATTCTTGTACAACACTCGTCGGTTTACTTTAGCGCCCATCCCACCAACAACCAACTTATCAATCATGATTTCTTTCTCCACTATCACGTCGATAGTAATCGGTGCTTTAACTAAAATGATCAACCGTTTATTTTCTTTTTCTTGTTCATTTAGAAAAGTTACAGCCTCCTCTAAGCCTTTTACTACAATATCGATTCCTGCAGGTGCCGACATTTTTAAAATTTCACTCATAAAATCATCTTTTGCAACTTCATCATCAATAATCAAAATCTGGTTCGCTCGTGTTTTCTTTACCCATGCTGTCATTACTTGTCCGTGAATCAGACGATCATCGATTCTGGTTAATACAATTTCACTCATTTTTATTCATCCTTCCTATAATTTTCAAAAAGTTCTTTAATTCCATCTTTTCCAACTGTTTGAATATATTTTGCTAATTCATTTAACTCCATTGTTTCTCTGCTGCATACCGCTTCGATCACCATCGGTAGATTTACACCAGTAATTGAGCGATAGTTTACCTTGTCCTTTAATACTTGATAATTCTGAGCCGTCACATTGTAAGGACTTGCACCGAAGATATCGCAAAAAACGATGACTCCCTTTCCTTGTTCCATTTTCAGCATTTTGGCAGCAACCTCTTCTTTATAGTCTTCAATACTTGTTTCATGATATAAACCTAACGTATCGATATTTTCTGCCTCGCCCGTAATTAACTTCAATGCTGAAAGATAACCAGCAGCAAGGTCCCCATGGGTTAGTATTAATACACCGATCATCCTTTCACCTCCTCACTCTCTATAAAGCAATAAGCATACCAACTCTATGAACAAACAAAAAGAAAGCATCAAATCAACGTTTTTTATGATAAAACGTAGTTGATACTTTCCAATGAACAATTTATTTTGTTAGTGTGCTGTCCAATTAAAAATAGTGTGCTGCTATTCTTTCATACAGTGTGTTAGCTAGTAAACTAAATCTGTATTTACTTCGATCAATTCCATTAAATAGCTAATTTCACTATCCTCGACTACAATGGCATAACGATTTTCTAAAGACATCAATAAGTCTTTAAGATATTGATACAACTCACGATTGCTTTCAACAATCAGGACAGTATCTTCTCGTAAAAATTGTTCTTTACGAATCGCCCGTTCAATCATATTGCTGGTATGAAATAGGAATTTAATCCAAAAATCTTCGAAGTGATCAATCTGAAAAGTCGTGGTAATCTTCTTCGCTTCGATCTCTAACAAATCATAAATGGTGGCACCATCTAAAAAGATCAAGCTCTCTTCTAGGATACAAATAATTTTGCTGCGGCGATCATCTGTAAACACCCTGCCTCTTTCTTTCATTATTTTTACTTGAAAGTCTTCAACACTATTACCAATGTAGGCACTTTGTTCGACAATATCTTCCGAAAGCTCTGTGATCGACATTTTCGGCAACAATGATTTTCTGGTCGCTTCGATGACCATTGGTGTCGTCACCATTTTAATCGTCTTCGTTGGAATACCAGTCTTTTTTGTGATAATATCGCCGAACATGTTCAGTGATCCCATATCACTTAGAATCACAACGCCTTTTCCTTGGTCGATTTTTTGGATCAACTCAGTGGCTTTTTCCAGCGTATCACCAACCGATTGAGATAAGGGCATATTCAATCCGACTGCATGATCGACATTCAGTAATTGATTGGCCGTATTTGCTAAATCAGTAGCAGCACTTGTTCCGTGCATCAAAATCAAAACTCCGATTTTTTTCTCAGTGTACTTTTCATTCATCGCCTTCAAATACAACGAGATAAAATATTTTTCACTTTCAGGTAATTGCACTTCAAGTTGATTGGAAATCTCACGACAGATTTGTTCAGCAACTTCAAGTTCTTTTTCCAATGCCATTTCATTAGGTCGTTTGTGTTCTAAAAAAGAATTGTCTCTAAAAGAATAACCTTCAGTAATTTTTTCGATCAAAGTATCTAAATGCAACGCTAGACTTTTGATATTACTCTCCTCTAGGTGATAACGTTCTCTAGAAGCGATTCTTTTTAAAATATTGACAGTAACTTCATAATTTTTACGAGAAACAATTTTAAAGATTGCCTGCTGCTGATTCCCTTGTTTTTCTGCCAACTCCTGTGCTTTTCCATGAATGATTGACTTTAACGGTGACAAAGAGCCCTTGCCATCTAGATATTTGTGATAGGTTTCTAACACATCATGAGAAACACTTTCCTCCTCATCAACTAAAAGAAACGGATCATAATCTCGCTCTTCTTCAGGAGTAAAAACAAATTCATCGATTTGTAGCAATTTAAGTTTTTCTCTCAGCTCACCGTTGATCTCAGGGGAATGTGTATAGTAAAACTGATCGATCAAATACGTTGAAAGATGTGACAGTTTCACTTGAATAATATCTGAATTGCTAGAAATACTGTCAACCAAAGCGTTAGCACATAACAGTTGAATATCATTTTTCAGCTGTCCAATATTACCTACAGGATCATACTGTAAAAAGAAACGGATCACATCCTCATTCACCTGCAGCTTACGTTCAATCTTCTTTGCTTCTTGCTTGAAGCAAAAATAAATCAACTTAATTTTTTCAGCCAACCCGCGTTCTTTTACACTAGGCATAAAGATTTTTAACGGAATACGCCTTAAGAAAGTTGATAAAATATTCCCTTCGATTTCCTCTGTTGTTGCACCTATAATCAGCACCCGAACTTTTCTGGGATTTGATGATTCACCTAAACGATAATACTCTCCTCGATCCATTATCGAAAATAACATTTCTTGACCTTCTGGCGGTAGTCGATGAATTTCATCTAGAAAAAGAATGCCGTTGTTGGCTGCTGCGATTAGTCCATCCTTATCTGACTCCGCTCCTGTAAAGGCATGTTTTACATGTCCAAATAGGTGATCTAATAGTAAATGCTGGTTGTTAGAATAATCAGCGCAATTAAAAACCACATAAGGAGAATCTTCTTTCAATTTTCCTGCATGCTTGGCATATTGGTACATGAATCGGGCAAAAGTTGTTTTACCTGAGCCAGAGGGGCCCGTCAATAAAGAATGCAACCCGAACGGCGGATAGAGTAACGCGGCTTTTGCCTGTCTTATTGCATTTTCTAGAGATCCATCATAGCCGATCAATTCAGTGAAGGGATAATCAGTAGGATAGTTATTATCATGGGCAGATAAAAGTTCCTCCAATTCCTGAACAGTTAGCGACTTTTTAGATTCGACTTCTTTTCCAATTTCTTTCTCAATCAAATGTTTCCCAAGAAAACAAACTGGACGACCGGCTAATTTGATTACTTTTTCCTCTTCTACTAAACGATTTAAATCACGACTAACATTGTAGCGTGCTATTCCAATTTCATCTGAAATACTAGTAGAATCTATTTTAGCCGACCCGTTTCCAGAAATAAATATTTCTGTTTGTTCACATAAAAAAGCAAGAACACTGTCCTTTCTCCCCATTACTCCCAACCTCCTTTATTAGTGACATTGTACACAGATTAAGAAGCGCTTTCAATATGCGTTTGTTTCCCGTATTCCAAATGAAGGATTTTTAACAGATAGAACAAATAAAAGGGATACACTATTTGCACCACATGATATGATAAGAATAATTCTGTTAAAACTACTTTTCTTAATCACTTTCAACAAAATATTTCTCTTGGACCATTTTCAAAATTTCCGTTTTCGGTAGCTTTTTCGTTTTATTCGCAAACTCATAGTAAGCGGGCTTTTGATCATAATAGACTTCCACAGACAATACCACATCTCCTTAATTCTCGAATAAATCGATCGAAATACTGTACACATCTGTTGGTAATATGTGGTAAAAAAGATTTGATCCGCAATATGCATCTCAGAATGAAAATTCTGTACGTAAATCGCGATCTTTCCACATAAACATGTTGCAGTTTTCTTTTTTCCTCACTTTCTTATTCAGCACTTTATTTTATTATAAATAAAAAATAGTCGTGCGCTTGATCCTATTTGCTGTCTTTTCTGAGGGATAGATAAAAAAGACAAGAATGATCACCCATTCTTGTCTTACATCTCTCTTATTTCTTAATCGGCAGCCAGATTTCTAAGCATGCGCTATCCCCCAAGGTGAGATAGGTTTCCAGTTCTGGTCCGTCGATCTTTTGATACTCCGTTTGCGGCAGCCAAGTATTGAAAATCTGCTGCTGCAATTGGTAATACGCGTTTGAAACATTCTCTGTTTTACGATAATCGTAGGGATCGCTAACGAAAACAGCATACGTCTGTTTAGGAATTTCCAGCGTCAAATAGCTCGATGTCGTCTTTTGATTCAAAACAAATCCTGTAAAATAATTCAGATAACCTGATTGTGGTTTTGCAGGATTTGCGACAGCAAAATAAGGCGCGCGTCTTAGACCAAAAAAGCTTTTTCGAGTGGCATCGCTCTCGGCAAAAGTTCTCAGCTCTTGATCCATAAAGAAGCTTTCCCAGTGCTTGCCAGTATTTCTAAAAAGATCATCCTCCAATTGATAGGCCGCCATTTTACCAACGATAGTGAAACTCGGCAACTGCTCGATATGGTAGTTCAACATTTTCCCGCCATTTATCTGAATATCCAATCGAATCGGCGGAAAGAAATTGACGGCGGCTTCGATATCCTTGGCCTGACTAGGTGCAATGCCGTGGAATTTTGAAAACGCCCGATTAAAAGCTGAACGGTTTGCATAGCCGCACCGTTCAGATATCTCGTCAATCGGAATTCCTTTTCGCAATAATTCGACCGCTTCTGACAGACGCCGGTAACGCAAATAATTCGAAAAGGAATAACCCGTTAAATAAGTGAAGAAACGGTGGAAAGTATATTCCGAAAGCAACGCCTGCTTTGCTAATTGCTTCAGTGAAATGGCTTCAAATAAATGATTTTCTATATAAGCCAAGGTGCTTGAAAAACGCTCAAGATCTTTTGACATGAAACTCCTCCTGTAAACTCTCTTTTATAAGAATAGCATATCAAGGAGAAGCTGCTAAACTTTTCTAAACTTATGCTGAGTCGATTATTTTTTTCTTACTGGTACCCAAATTTCGATGTCATCGCCACGCCCATAAACTTCAAGATCCGGACCGCCGGAAATCATCTCACCTGTCATATAGCCTTCATTTAACAATTCATATTCCGTTGACTGCGGTGCCCACTTAGACACGATCGCAAATTGCGTTTTTCCGGAAGTTTTTCGCGTACAAGGAAAAACTGCCCACATATTTGCCGGCACCTCAACTTCGTATAAATCCGCTGGTGTATCATTCGTAGTTGCAACAGCAATATAATAATCAAACTTTTGTGCATCTGTATCATCCACATTATAAAAACTAGCTCCAATCAATCCAAATGGTTCGTGATTGATCATTGGTAAAAGTGACTCCTGTTTGCCGGCAGAAACGATCTCATTCCAAAATGCCGGGCAGTCCTTCATCCCTTGACGATTCGCATTCGTCGATTCCTTTTTAAAACCTACTAGCTTAAAGCTCGCTAATTCAACAATCCGATGTTCCATAGTAAATCCCTCGCTTTCTTTTCTTCACTATAGCAAAACAAGCTTGATTTCCTTTTACCCTTTTTGAAGCAAAAAAAGAGAAGAACCTTGACTTGGTAAAATTTAACTTTTTTAAAATAACACTTGATTATGATTTTTAATGCACTTACTCTAAGTATAGAAGGCGCCTTCGGAAATGGAGGAACACAATGAACGAAGAGAAATTCAAACCGATTCAACAAAAAATCAAGACAGACTATCAGAATATTACTGGGATTATTGTGCAAAAAAATGATCAGCTGCTTTATGAAGAATATTTTAACAACTGCGATGCATCTAGTAAGATCCATGTCTATTCAATCACCAAAAGTATCCTGTCACTATTATTAGGAATTGCTCAAGAACAAGGCTATCTTAATGAACTAGACCGTCCGATAGTAAGTTATTTCCCAGATTATCCAACAAAAAACACGACGATCAAAAACATTACATTGGAAAATTTAATAACTATGACCGCACCCTTCAAATATAAGTCCGGCCCTCTTGCATATATCAAATATTTCATGAGCAAAGACTGGGTCAAGTTCACCTTAAAGCAACTAGGTGGAAAGCAGCAAATCGGCGAATTCAATTATACGCCATTGATAGGACCTGATCTTCTATCCGCCGTCCTTTCACGCTCCACGAATCAGAATGTCCTCGAGTTTGCTCGAAAAGAATTATTCGAGCCCTTAGGTATTGATGTCGAAAAAACGATCTATTTGAAATCCGCCAAAGAGCAAATGGCCTTTAATCAATCGACTACCTCAAATGGCTGGGTCGCAGATAGTACTGGATTGAATGCTGGTGGCTGGGGCTTAACGCTGACTACACGCGAACTGGTAAAAATCGGCAGGTTAATCTTGAATCAAGGCAGCTGGAACGGACAACCGATCGTTCCGAAAAGCTGGCTAACAATGATGCAGAAAAAGCACTCTTGTTGGGAACAGGAACAGCTTGATTATGGCTACTTATGGTGGATCATTGATCCTATAAAACCAATTATTGCCGCGATGGGAGACGGTGGCAACGTCATTTATATTGACCATGAACAAAAGCTAATCATCGCAATTACCGCTTTATTCAAAGAAAATGTTTATGATCGTGTTGATTTTATTCAACAAGAAATTTTGCCGCTGATATAGAAAAAATCAAGCAGTTTTGCGACTGCTTGATTTTTTAATAGTGTCCCATTGTTAACAATTTGTTGACTGTATTCGCATTGCGGATAGTCACATGATTATTGACTGAAGAGCTGGCAATTTTTGACCAACGTGCCTTATTGAACGTTTTCCGCGGCGCTGACCAAAAAATAACTTCGCCATAATGAGCGATTCGCTCATACTCCATTTTTGGCGCTCCTACTGCAGCAAAAACGTCTGATACGGTTATGGGAGCGATCATAAAGATCGCATAATGAATGGTTTCTTTTTCCTGTCCCCACCAGTCAGGCGCATGCTTTACTGTCTCGGCCAAATCTTCAACCGCCATGACGGCAACTGGAATCGTTAAATCGAACCTCTCAGAGATGACGGCTTCACATTTTAAAATTAGTTCTGACTTGTCTTCACTTTCGCTGGAAAATAGCACATTTCCGCTATTGATATATGTCGAAACCTCAGAGAAGCCAATTTCTTCAAACGCGTTTTTCAATACGGGCATTGCAACTTTATTTTTGCCGCTGACATTGATCCCACGCAAAAGTGCAATATATTTTTTCAATTTTCTCCCTCACACTGAAGCCAATAATTTCTTCAACACATTTTTATTCAACATGTGGACCGTTAAGAATTTTCCTTGATGATAAACGGCCCAATTGTTGAATATCCCCGGCTGGTGTTTTGCTTTTTCAAGGCTGTCAACTTGAACCAACCTCAACGGAATGTTTGCTTCTTCGCAGTATTCCTGCGCCTCTTTTAAACCATTTGGGATAAATGGGCATTGCTGTCCATAAAAAATCGTTAGTTCTTGTTCGTCAATGGTTTGCTTTCTGGCTGTTTCCGAAAAAGCTGGTACTGTTCCGTCAAACGACAGTGCCAGGAGCTCAAAGCCGCCAGCGATTTGATCAACAACTTGAAAACCACTTTTTTCAACAAACTTTTTATCGGTTAAAAAGGGAGTCTTCTTTTTTGAACTAATCACGCATACTCCAGCTTTATTTTGTTTTTTGGCATCCTCTAAGCAATAATTCAGCAGATTTTTTCCGTGACCTTGGCCCTTGAAGCTGCCAGAAACCCACAAACAATAAATATATAAATAGTTCTCACCAACAACAGGAACCCAGGCAGTTTCTAAAGGGGCATATTCAATAAAAACCTTCCCATTCGCATCCAGCTTCCGAAATACATGCCCTTCTGTCAAACGTTCATCGAGCCAGTTTCTTTTTGTATCAACACCAGCTTGATGCTTTTTCCCTGAGATTGCGCAGCACAGATGCTCATTCGCAATAGTTTCTTTTGTTAAATTCACATATTCTATCATCCAATCCCTCCTTCATCCTATTGCTTCAAGTATAGCATTAAGTCAGCTTCTCTCTTCTTCAAAAATTTTATTTTCCTACTATAGTAAAAGAGGGCCTCAAGCGAAGCACCTCTTCTTTCAAATCTGTTTATTCGTCTTTCAGCTCGTTCGAAATCAGCTCTCCTAAGATTTTAAAGCCAGCTTCAATCCTTTTCTCATCCATGCAAGAAAAGTTCAAGCGCATCGTATTGTATCTAGGTTTTTCTGCATAAAACGATTCACCGCTGACAAAGGCTACGTTTTGTTCGAGACTTTTTTGCAATAAATCAGTGGTATTGATACTCTCCGGCAACTCCAGCCAGATAAAGAGCCCTCCTTTAGGATGCGTATACTGAATATTTTTAGGGAAATATGTTTCGATCGCAGAAATTGCCGCATCCCTTCGTAAACGATATACCTGAATCAGCCTGCTGATATGCTCATCGATAGCATGATCCTGAATAAACTGAAAAATTTGCCTTTGGGCGAAGGTATTGCTTTGCAGATCTGTACTTTGTTTAATCAAAACCAGCTTCTCGATCACTTTTGAATCCGCCGCAATCCAACCGATTCGCAGACCTGGACAGAGAATTTTCGAGAAGCTTCCAGTCCGGAGCACATTCTCGGATTGAGGAAAGCTGAACATCGGTGGCGTTGCTTCACCTGAGTAACGCAATTCTTCATAGGGCGCATCTTCAATAACGGCCACGTCATAACGATTCGCTATAGCCAAAATCTGCTTCTTCCGTTCGAAAGACCATGTTTTCCCTGAAGGATTCTGGAAGGTCGGAATTGCATAAATCAATTTTACGTTCGCAGTACTTGCCAAGAGTTGTTCCAGATCACTGACAATCATACCTTCCTCATCTGTTTGAACTTCCAGAATGTTACCCTCAAAGGTTTTAAAGACATTCAAGGCGGACAAATACGTGGGGCTTTCACATAAAACGACATCGTCCTTATTGATCAACAGCTTTCCTATCAAATCTAACGCTTGCTGAGAGCCATGGGTAATCAAAATATTATCCGCTGTCAGCTTCGTTCCAATTCGGCTATTTTCACGCTCGGCGATCCATTTTCTAAGAGGAGCCAAACCTTCTGTTGTGGAATATTGCAGGGCCTTTTCACCATCATTTTCCAAAACAGTCATACAAGCGGCAGCCATTTGTTCGATTGGAAAAAGCTCCGCTGCCGGTAATCCTCCCGCAAAGGAAATGATTTCCGGTCGATCCGTGACCTTCAACAATTCACGTATTTCTGAAGCATTCAATTTTCCCATTCGATCGGCATATTTCATAATTAATCTTCCTTTAATTCCCTTCTCATTCTATCGCAATTTTCATTTATAGTAAACAATAAGAAAGCAGAAGCATAAAAAATACTTCTGCTCGCAACTCTTATTCTAGTTTTTTCTTTACAAATAAAGGCTATCGCCGGATTGATTCCCCAATCCCGGGTGTTTATCAAATCTTACGACACCAACAACTGCCTTCTCTCCAACCGCTTCAACAATTTTAGCTGTTCCCAAGTGACCAAATCCGCCGCATAATTCGATTGCTTGAATACCAGCTTCAACTAGTTCTTTTGAAATTTCAACAGCTTCCTCGTAATCCACTACACCAACCGTAGTTAATTCAACTGCGGGTGTTGTCACAACTGAACGATCCTTTTTACCATCTGCACCTTCTGCTACAAAAATAAATGCTGCTTTTAACATATGAAACCTCCTTTATATTTTTAGTCCCTTTGTTAGCAGACTATTGGATTGTTTAAAGTGTGAGCACAAATTTTTTAGTATATACTTCATCATCCAGCAGCTCGATTGTAAAACCATGCTTATCAATGATTGCTTTGACGATTGCTAAACCTAATCCGCTGCCTTGAAAGTTCCGTTCGGTTTCATTCTCACTGACAAATGGCCGAAAGAGTTTTTCTCGGTCCTTTAGCGGAATTGCCGTTCCGTTATCAGCTAAGACAACTTCTGTCTGATTATTGTTTTCCGTGATTGAAATTGCCAGTTTACTTTTCGGCGGATTATGCTTGCAGGCGTTGATCAATAAATTATTAAACACACGCCGCATCTCCACCTTATCGATGCTCTTTATGATCGGCTCTTCCGGCAGGTCTAAAAGCAGTTCGATTTGCTGCTGCTCGATCAAGTCATAATTATCCGCGATAGCTTCTTTCAATAAATAATTCACTGCGTATTCTTGCCGCTTTAGGCTATATTCTGTGGAATTCAATTTTGTATATTGAAACATTAAATCTAACAGCTCATTAGCCGTCAACGATTTCTGATAAATAATCGAAGAGACCTCCGCTCGTTCCTCCGGCTCGACAATATCTTCACTTAATGCTTTAGAAAAGCCTGAGATACTGGTTAAGGGGGTTTTCAGGTCGTGAGCAATATTGGCAAACAACGTATTCTGCTGCTTGGCAATTTTCTGACTTTGCTTTGCGATTTTTTTATCTAAACTTCGATAAAACAAATAAGAAAAGCCGAAAATCGCAATAAGTTGAAATACTCCCCCGATAATCATTATGAGCGTCTGATACTCCGATTCAAAGACAAGGATCTGCAACTGAGAAAAAAATTCCTCGATCAAGCCGCCAACGACCGAAAGTCCCAAAAAGTAGAGAATAAAAGAACGTAAAATCGCATTTCTAAGCTGTTTCATGGACAACCTCCAAACGATAGCCTAATCCTCGAATCGTTTTAATCCGCTCGTTTCCGATTTTTTCTCGCAGCTTGCTCATCATGACTCTCACGTTATTATCCCCTGCCAAAGGATCCTGCCATCCATGCTCGTAGATTTGTTCCTTAGTGAACACTCGACCCGGCTGTTCCATCAATAGCTTCAACACGCGAAATTCCACCGCTGTCAAAATGATCAGCTGTTCTTCAACATAAGCAGTACAAGCGTGAGTATCTAACGTCAAATTGCCGACTTTTAACTGATCCTGCCCTAATCCGCTGTTCACGCCTAATGAGTAATACCTCCGCAGCAGCGCTTTTACTCGAGCGATTGCTTCATGAGGGTCAAAAGGCTTTGTCAAATAATCATCGGCCCCGATCTCTAGTCCGAAAATCCGATCAGAGGCCTCGACCCGCGCCGAAATTACTAAGATTGGCAGATTACTGGTTTTCCTGACAGTACGGATCAGTTCAAAACCGTCAACTTCCGGCATCATGATATCAACGATCAGCAGATCAATCTTCTTTTCCGCTAAAATTGTCAACGCCTCACGACCATTAGCAGCCTCGTAATGGTTGATATCTTCGCTTTTTAAGTACATCTTTAGTAGTTTGATGATTTCCTTTTCATCATCCACATGCAAAATATTGTATACCATCAGTCCCCCTGCTTCCTGAGTTCGTCATCTAATTTTACCATAGTAACGTTTTCGGATTCGTACTTATTATTAGATTTCGACAGCTAAAACCTTCTCGTTGATTTTTTCTATGCGTTTCTCAAGCTTTTCATTCGTACAGTTTCCTAAATATAAGGTATCGACAATTTGACCGTCTTCCATGAACAGAACCTGCTCACTTTGCGCAGCCACCTTCACATCATGGGTGACAATAACCACGGTCGTCCCATCTTCGTTTATTTTCAATAAGATATTCATGATTTCCTGAGCGGCTTTCGAATTCAAAGCTCCGGTTGGTTCATCGCCAAAAATAATAGTCGGCTGACTCATCAACGCACGGCAGATTCCAGCTCTTTGCAGCTGCCCGCCAGATACCTGTGTGATTTTACGATCCTTCAGCTCTGCAATACCCACTTTTTCCATCAAGCCTTCTGCCCGCTTCACTTGCTCGGCGACCTGCTTTTTTCCTTTTAAGCTCGGCAAGATGATATTGTCGATAAGGGAAAGATTTTTCAGCAAGGTCGGCTGCTGGAAGACAAAACCCATTTGTTCCCTGCGGATATCAGCTAGCTGTTTTTCTGTCATTGTATCGATTTGCTGGTTATTAACGCTTATTTTTCCTGAATCAACCTTGTCCATTCCGCTGATCGCATAAAGCAGTGTAGATTTTCCTGAGCCAGAAGGACCCATGATTGCAACAAACTGCCCCATTTCAATTTGAATGTTCACGCTATTTAAAACAGTCACCTGTTCTTCTCCTTCACCAAAGCTTTTGAGAATGTCTGTTCCTTTTATGATTGTTTTCATTTTTTCTCCATCCTTTTCTAGTCTTTAAAGTTTTCAGCGATTTCAATTTTTCCTGCTTGCACGGTTATCGCTCTGGTGGCGAAATAAGTAACAACCAGCATCAAAATTGGACAGCCAAGATAAATCAGAGGGCTTCCTGTTAAGTGAATACTGACTCCGCCTAAAGCCGCCGATACTAAACCAGACATTGTTTTTCCAAGCGTCATGGCCAATAACGTTCCCGAACCTAATCCAACGATTAAGACGGTCAAGCTTCTTGAAAGATATTGCCTTCTAATTTCCCGGTTGGTGAAGCCCACTGCCTTCAATGTAGCGATTTCCTTTTTGTCCTTCACCAACAGCAGCTTCATGAATAAAGAAGTGATTAAGCCAGTGACCAGTAAGGCTACTAGTAAGGCCCCAATTGAAATCATCTTGACAGATTGTATCGTTGAACCAAAGGTTTGATCACGAAATTGTTCTGCATTGTTCATCTTGGCAAAAGGCAGATCTTTCTTGTATTGCTTCATTTTTTGCGATACTTTATTTGAATCCTTTAGCTTGATCGAAATATCTGTCCAGATCGTCGGTGCAGTAGTATCTTCAAAAATCGCCTTGGCTGTCTTGCCGCCGTTGAATACATTCGCATAGATTCCGCAAACTATGAATGTTTCCTCGCGACCTTCTCTGACCAAAATGATCGAATCACCAATTTTTTTATTGTATTCCTCTGCATTAATCGTAGATATGGCAATTTGATTCATTTTACTCGGTGCTTTTCCCTGCAGGTAATCTACAGGAAATTTTTGATGATTTCCTAATTCAACGGACAGCACGCTGTCAGCATTGCCAGTTTCTTTGACATCAAAATTTTTCGTCGAGATTTTACTGAAAGTCTCAACATCTGGATCATTAGCCAAATAGCTTTCGATTTTATCCTGATTCTCAACGCTGTTGGTTGATTGATACAGGCTGGTGGCTATATCAACGTTATGACTGAATCCCAAGCTTTCCACGAACTTCTCAGAAGAAGAAGTATGATAGACCAATGCTGGAACGATCATAATAAAAGTCGATAGAATGAATACCAGCAGCATAGTCAAATAGATTTTTTTCCGATTCATAATATCGATGATTCCGATTCGTGTATCGGGCGATAAAAATGCTAATTTGCGGAGGTTAAAGCGTGTTTTAGTGTTAACCTTTTCGTTTGCTCCGCTGAAGCGAATCGCTTCAACCGCCGAAATCTTTTTAAAACGATTCAGCAATCTGAAAACATAAGCAATCATCAAAACCATCACTATAATTACACCTGCGACGGCCAAAACCCAGCTCAATCCTTCATTACTACTTTCCCCCATGAATAGCTTAATATTTTTCAATAGAAGGTAACTTAATGGAATGGAAATGAGATACCCAAGCACACTGCCGATAACAGAAATCACCGCATATTTGGCCAAATAGATTTTTTTGATTTCCTTCAACTGCAGACCGATTGCCTTCATCACACCGATTTCTTTATAATCCTCCTCGATCTTTGACAACAGAGTGAAACGAATACACATAAATGTCATTAGAACCACCAGTAGGCTGATCAATAATAAAATGCCGATCATGATTCCATCTGACATAGCATTGCCCAATTTGAATAAGCGATGTGTGCCATTGGGTCCATTGACCTCTAAACCCGCTTTTTTATAGGCGGCCTCAAATTGATTCAGTTTACTTGGATCCTTCAATCGAAACTGAATGATGTACTCCAGCTTTCCTTTCGAAAAAAGTGCATCGTAATCTTTTTGGTGCAATAAAAAGCGTTTTGATCCCGCCATTTGAGAGTTCATCGTTCCATCACGTAAAAAGCCGTTGATTGTAAACGTCTTGCCAGCAATTTTTGCTTGATCTCCAATTTTGGCAAGCCCTTGCTTTTTGAAGGCTACCGGAACATACAGTTCACCCGGCTTCGGCTGAATAGGTTGATTGTCCATATCCAAAAAGTAATCAAGCTTTTTACTTTGAACCGCCAATCCATTATCCTCCACACTGTCAGCAAAGCTATGCTCGCCAAGTTCAATATCTGATCCGTTAAGGTTTAAAAACTCAGCAATCTCATAAGTTGCCACATTTCCATTCTCTTCAACAAATGTTGCCAAACGTTCTCGATCAACTGTGCCTGTGTGCATCTGCATATAGTGCGGCGATTGCGTCTTTTCCATCAAGGTGTCGATGGAACCTGCCAAATTCACACTCAAAATCGTTGCCAACGCCACTAACACAGCCGCTACCGTAATAAACATGGTTGTTATTATGGTTATCAGCTTACTTTCTTTTACATCATTTTTTATAATCTTTCGATACATCATCCGTCACCCCTGCTCCTTTTTCCTTTGTCCTATCTCTACTATAAAGAAGGAGCCTTTCTCGAATGTACACGAAATATTAACCTAGTATTAAAATTTTATTTTTTAGGAAAAAAAGTTCTAAAATACTCAATTAAAGATTATTGTCGCTGGACTTAACGATCGAAAACTTTTTTTGCATTTGACTTTATAAATGACAAGTTTTTTTGAATTATTACTTAATAGAAAGAAATACCAAATTGTTTTCATTTTTTCGTTGTAAATTGGGTTCGACCTTTGCTTACTTGTTTGCTAGCATATTAATTGAAACAAGTTCATAAAAGAAATGGAGCAGCTGCCACATGGATAAAACTGATTTAGCAATTCTCGATATTCTTAAAAAGGACAGCCGACAATCAAGTAAAAAGATCAGCGAGATGGTCGATCTGTCAACTCCCGCAGTGATCGAACGACTGCGAAAGCTGGAAAACAGCGGTGTCCTTCAGCAATATACGATCAAAATGGATCGTAAGAAGCTTGGACAATCTATTCTTGCATTTATTTCAGTAAAATTAGACCGTACCGGCAATACAAATAACTTTAAAAATGTAATCACCAAGTATCCAGCTGTATTAGAATGCCATAAAGTCACTGGAGAGTACGACTATTTACTAAAAGTCGCAGCAACGGATCTTTCCCATTTGGAACACTTCCTCTTCCAAAAGTTAAAACAAGTTCGCGGAGTCGGTGAGACACAGACGACGATCACCTTGGAAAATTTAAAAGAAGAAATCAATGGATCATTCATTGGACTTTAAGAAAGGAAACTTTTTTTTAGAATTTCTTTTCAAATCAAAAGAAAAAGGCCAAATTACTTGTAATTTGGAAAGTCCTATTGAAAAATTCCGTACAAAAATAGAGAACCGTCGAGAGTGTAATATTAACTG
>NZ_JAFLVR010000086.1 GCF_017315985.1 Candidatus Enterococcus murrayae
TCTCAATTGAGTTATTTCTATTTTAAATTTCAATAGCTACTATCTTTCTTTTTTTCTTAATTACATTATTAATAATATCTGTATTGAAGACGATTGGTAAAACATAGTTAAAGTCGTTTTTCTTCCCCCTGTTCTTTCTTGATTTTCATACAATCCAGATTGGTCAAGTGAAACCCTTGTGTTGCAAGGCCTTTTGTAGTGTTGACCATAATTACTGACGGCGAATTTTTATATTTTAAAGAGCTTATCTAGTTCTTTCATGCCTTTTCTCCTTGTCTCCATTAATGATCCAGCATACGTATCTAAAGTCATTTTTGTTGATTGATGACCCAGTATTTTACTTAAACTCGCAACATCAATTCCTTTTTCCATACACCTTGTAGCAAAGGTATGTCTCAACACATGAAAGTTAATCTCAGAAAGATCTGCAGCTGCAACAGTTTTTTTGAATCTATTTGTAATCGTACGCGGCTCAATTAGTCCGTCTGTATCTGATACCACATACTCCGAAGAAGCTGCCTTCTGTTTTTCTTCTAAATATTTTTTCAAATTAGGAGGTAAGGGAATCGTTCGCATAGAATTCGCAGATTTTGGTGTTCCTTCAATCAGTTTTGTTCGAGGGCCAGTTGGATTTTCATTCACAATTCTAGACACCGTTCGTTTTACATGAATTAAATTATTTTGAAAATCGACATCTTGCCATTTCAGTCCACTAATCTCACCAATCCGCATACCTGAATATAGCGAAAGTATGATTGGCGAACAGGTTCTATCCTGAAAGGCATAGAGCTCCAATTTCTTTTGTTGTTTCAATGTTAAGATAGAAATTTCTTTTTGTTTCTTTTTTGGTAAAGTAATTTGTTCACAGACATTTTCTAAAATATAACCTAGGCGTTGAGCTTCATTTAGACAATTCTTCAATAAAGTAAAAATATTTCTAATGGTTCCAGCTGCCAGCTTTTTTTCTTGAAGAGAACAAAGGAATACTTGTATATCTTTTTTTCGGATCTTCATCAACGGTACATTGCCTAATTCTGGAAGCAAATGCTTTTCAATTAATTGTTGATAGCTTGAATAAGTTGTTTCCTTTACTTGCCCTTTTACCTTGTTTGTCATCCAATAGTTTAACCAATCACCTAAATTTCCTATGTAAGGACTGATTGTTCGTTCCATACTTGAAACGTATTTAGCTTTCATCATAATCGATTTTTTCTTCGCTTCGGTATAACTCTTTCCGTAGACTGATCCATAAAGAATTCGCCCATTCTCTTTCCTCCCTTTACTATAACGAGCTTCCCACCTTCCATCTTTTCTTTTATAAATATTTTCACCTTTTCTAGCCATGATTTTCCTTCCTTTCTTGACGATTATTTTGACGGCTAACTCAATTCAATGCTTTAAAAATCAACGTTATCATGCTATTGTATTGGAAAAAAATGAGTAAAAATAACCATATCCCCATTTATTGTTTGTTAAAATTAAAATCACATTGACATATACTGATAGATTTGCTAATATTTTTTTATAAACATAGAAAATACACACATACAGCTCTTCTTAATTGTATGAAAATTATGAAAGGAAAATAAGTTTCCTTTCCAGATAATTGATTCTAATGGGGCTATCTCTTTTTAGTTTCCCTTGTTCTCTTTTAATAGTACAAAGAAATAAAAAGTAAAAAAATGCCTTTGGCACCCAAAATAGGGTGTTTCAGGGCATTTTTTATTTTTGTGCAAATCTTTTCCATTTTCTGCTGTTTCCTGTTATATTGGTGTTCAAAATTCTCAAATGGAGGGATTCATAGATGAAAACACATGTTAACACCTATATCGTTGAGGATGAATTGATGCATAGAACTATTGTCACTCAAAAGCTCAAAGACTTCTCTACTAAGAGTGACTTCCTGACATTAGATGTATTCCCAATTGACAATTACATAGATGTATATAATAATCCGACTAATTTATCCATGACAAGCAACGACATCTTTATTATTGATATTCATTTACATTCCTTCTTTAATGGCATTCAATTGGCACAAAAAATTCGAACATTAAATTCGACTGCCTTCATCCTTTTTTTGACAAGCGATACGACAAAAGGAATAGAAGTCATAAATGAACGAATAAATCCAGTAGGATATTTCGTAAAGCAAACAAGTAGCCAGTTACTTTTGGAAGACGAGTTTGTTTTTTTCTTGTCTCAAATTGAGCAAGAGTTAAGAGGTCGCTCCAAAGATGTATTAACAGTAAAATCCTCTGGAAGAAAACACATGATTGTCCCCATTTCTGATATTGTTTATATAGCGTCGATCAAAGGACAAAAAAGGAAAGTTAGTATAAAAACAAATTATCGAGAAATTATTTGTAGCGAAAAAATCTCAAATTTAAAGGATGAACTAGCGGAGGATGGTCGTTTCTATAAAGAATTAAAATCGTTTATAATTAATTTTGATTTTGTTCTTTCTTATAATCAATTAGAGGGCGTTATCACTTTTAAAGATCATTCCGAACTACATTTCGGAACAAAAGTGATTACAAAATTTAAGAAAGCCATTACAGCTTATCAACATGGAGGAAAATAATTTCATGCGTATTGAATTCACTTCTATATCATTAATCTGTCTCAGCTCTCTCTTGTATTTATGGGTTGTAGATAACAAGACCTTTTTCAAAAGAAAGGAAACTCTATATCAATCACTATACCTAATTGTGCTCTTTTTCCTTAGCTTAATTCAAGCTTATGGTTTTCTCTCCTATGCCTTTTTCCCTTTTTTTATCGTCCGTTTCCTTATTCTCTCTAAACGTTTCGACAGTTGGTTGATTTCTGGGGTCTCTTTAATTTGGAAATTTACTATCCTTGTCATTATTCAATTATTAACTTTTGATTTACCAAGATTACTCTTTTCTATTAATTTTTTTTCGTCTATTCCAGTAACGACTTTATTAGTCATTTCACAGATAGTTTTATGCTTATTCTTGTGTGGAATCACAAGTCATTTCATTAACCGGCTGAACATGATCGAAATATTTAGCAGCATCAAAAAGAGATACAGAGTAGCCTCCCTATTGGTTCTGTTATTTTTTATGGTTACTTTTTCTTTATACTTTTTTGGCATACAAAAGAATTCTTTAAGTATTCTTTTGCTAAGTTCGATTCTTTTATGTCTTAGTGGCATTCTTTTTTCTAGTCTCTTTTACTTTATTGTTAAAACCTATAAACAAGCAAAAGAATATGAAATTCTATCTCTATCCCTTTCTAAAATTACAAAAAAATATGAAAATATTTCTGATTTTAGACATGATTACAATGGGATATTACTAAGTTTAAGCGGCTATATAGACTCTGGTGATTTAAAAAATGCTCAACGGTACATTCACTCTATCATTGACTATTCTTCGGGAATTTTTATCCCTGAATACTATACCCAACTATCAAAAATTTCTTTGATGCCTATAAAATCGGTTTTAGCTTCTTATGGTGAAAAAGCAATAAATAAAGACATCGCTTTTATTTTAAAAGTGCCAACTACTATAAACTGTATCAAAATGGACGTTATTGATTTCATTCGTTGTCTCACAGTCCTTTTAGATAATGCATTCGAATCTGTAGTTGGACAGAAAAAAAATGTAATACAAGTGACTCTCGAAAACCACAATGATTATTTTTCTTTGACAATCAAAAATCCAGACCCTTCAAGTGTACCACTAGAAAAGTTAATGGAGAAAGGATACTCAACTAAAAAAAAGCATAAGGGAAAAGGTTTATCAAATATCGCAAAGATATGTGATGAATATAATGGAGTGGATTACACTATCCAACGACTGTCCAATACATTTGTTGCAAGTTTAATAATTGAAAATTAGTCATTATAAATTTTTGGACTATTAGCAGAAATCGTCATATATACTTTAGAAACATTTAAATGAACATCGACTTTTCCCCAAAAAAAGTTTTACACAATTTCTATCTACATATCCATAAATTGATACACGTATCAATTTTACATGCTATTATTAGCATAAAGTAAACTTAGTTTCGAAAGGAGCTCAGCAAAAGGATGGAATACTTTAAAAACAATAAGCAATTAATTGATTATTTAGGTTCAAAAACATTTAGGCATTCTGAGTTTACAAAAATTACTTTGATGAAAGAGGAATATGTGATCACAGAATATGAAAAATCTCAACATCTTTTTTTTGTTGCTGAGGGATTTCTTTCTGTAGAGGTAACAAAAAAACAAGGTTCCTATATTTCAGCTTTCATTTTCGAAAATGATTTATTTGGATTAAACGCATTTTCTAGTTTTCCTTCGAAAAATCATGCAATTAAGGTTCTCAGCTCTGGAGCAATCATTTATCGAGTTGAAAAAAACTTTTTATTGACCTCTTTGAATC
>NZ_JAFLVR010000087.1 GCF_017315985.1 Candidatus Enterococcus murrayae
GTAATTTAAATATACAAGGCGCATGAGACAACTAGCCAATAGGGATTTTTTAGCTGCAAGCCGATGCTGAGATAGACAGCAAAAAAAAGAATCCCACTATATAGAAGACTATCAATGACCACAGCGGGATCATGATCGATTCGCGATTTCAGTGTTTTTTCTGTATTTTTTTCAGGTAAAGGCTCAGTTTCTACAAAATGGACTGCGAAAGCGACCGCTAAGGAGAAAAGAACACCAATGAAAAAATAGCCGCTCATCATTGGGATTTTCGCAAGGGAAATCTTTGTGCTTGCGCCCATGGCTGTAACCATAACGATAAAGAAAGGACCTGGTTTAGTAATTCCATATAGTCGGAAAAAGAATCTTCCTATAAAACCGACAACAGAAACCACGATTGGTGCAGTCCAAGCTGCATGGGTCGAAAGCATACCGAGAAAGTTTGCCGCGGTCAAAAAGCTGCCGACGACAGACAGGCGTATCATTAATTGTTTTAACGGGAGTCTTTGATAATAGAGAAAGGTGAAAATGCCTAAAGAACCGAAACTAGAAATAGCTAGCTGGTGGGATAAGTAGCCGGTGAATAAAACACTGATCATACAAAGGCCGGCACCGATTAAGCGTAACGGTGACTCCTTTGGTTTATTGTAATGAATCAATTCTTTGAAAAAAGAATGCTCCATAGTATCACTTCCTTCATCTTATACGTTAGCATACAAACTAAAGGAAGTTCAATAGAAAGTTTCTGAAAACAATCAGAAAAGGGAAATAATAAGTTGACATTTTATAGAATAGCTTGTATACTGTTAAAGTTGAGAAATGAAAGCAGAAGCACCCGCTTCTCGCCTTACGCGAACATCTCGCTGGGCTAGATAGTTAATGACTGATCTTTTAGGATGAGTCGAACTACGTGCGGGTTCGTAAAGAACTCGTTTTTTTTATTCGCTTTTTTTTCTCTCAAAAAATTTGGAGGTGAATGACCATAGCAAAGGATATGATGGTTAACGACGGCATTCGTGCACGTGAAGTACGTTTGATCGGACAAGACGGCGAACAACTAGGTGTTAAATCGAAAGTAGAAGCCTTAAAGATTGCTGAACAAGCAAACCTTGATGTAGTCCTAGTAGCTCCTGGTGCCAAACCACCTGTAGCACGTATTATGGACTATGGAAAATACCGCTTCGAATTACAGAAAAAAGAACGTGAAGCGCGCAAGAAGCAAAAAGTGATCAACATTAAAGAAGTTCGGCTTAGTCCAACGATCGACTTGAACGACTTTAATACAAAACTTCGTAACGCACGTAAATTCCTAGAAAAAGGTGACAAAGTGAAAGCTTCGATCCGTTTCAAGGGCCGTGCCATTACCCACAAAGAAATTGGTCAGAAAGTTCTTAATCGCTTAGCTGAAGAAACTGATGATATCGCAACAGTGGAACAAAAAGCGAAGATGGACGGACGTAGCATGTTCTTAGTGCTTGCACCGAAAGAGAAGAAAGACTAGCAATAATTTTGAGAATGCTTCTTTGACTCTAGTTAAAGAGTATGCGAAATGAAAAGTAGGAGGAAATTTAGTCATGCCAAAACAAAAAACACATCGCGGTTTAGCAAAACGCGTAAAACGCACTGGTAAAGGCGGTTTGAAACGTTTCCGCGCGTTCACAAGTCACCGTTTCCACGGAAAAACGAAAAAACAACGTCGTCAATTACGTAAAGCGTCTATGGTATCAAAAGGCGATTACAAACGTATCCGCCAACAATTGGCACGCATGAAATAATTGCGCAACCCGCTTTACAACTTAAAAAATTCAATGATTTATTTATTAGGAGGAATTAAACATGGCACGTGTTAAAGGTGGAACTGTAACTCGTAAACGTCGTAAAAAGACACTAAAACTAGCTAAAGGTTACTACGGTTCTAAACACACTCTATTTAAAACAGCTAAAGAACAAGTAATGAATTCATACAACTACGCATACCGCGATCGTCGTCAAAAGAAACGCGACTTCCGCAAATTGTGGATTGCACGTATCAACGCTGCAGCTCGTATGAACGGCTTGAGCTACTCAAAATTAATGCACGGTCTTAAAGTTGCCGGTATCGAAATCAACCGCAAAATGTTAGCTGACTTAGCAGTTAACGATGCAGCTGCTTTCACTGCACTAGCTGACCAAGCTAAAGATAGTTTGAATAAATAAGCTTCGAAAATCTTGATATATAAAGCTTTCTCTACTGGAAACAGTAGAGTTTTTTTGTTTGTTACAGAAATTATACCAGAGATTTTCCATTTGACATGAAATCTGCAAAAAGGAGGGCAGTTTCTTCTTCAGCACTTTTAGTAACATGGGTATAAACATTCATTGTTGTCTTTATGTTTGTATGACCCAAACGGGATTGAACTTGTTTCATTGTTGCGCCAGCTTCAAACAGTAAAGAAGCATGTGTATGTCTAAAACCATGTGGAGAAATTCTAAACATATCTGGATTTTTTATATAGAAACTTTCTAACCAAGATTGAGGCGTCCTGGGATACATTGGAAGATTATCATATTTTGAAAAAACAAGTTGGTCTTGTCTTTTGTGAATTTTTAATTGATCCAGTTCTCTTTGTTGAGAAATATGCCATTTTTGTAGTAATGAGAGAGTGTGATCATCAAGAGTGATTTTCCTATTTGCGGCTTTTGTTTTTGGTTTTTGAATTAACAATTTCCCCTTTTTACCTACCGCTAGAGTTTTATTGATTTTTAAAAATTTCATTTCAAAGTCAATATCATTCCAATGCAAAGCTAAAGCTTCACCTTTTCTCATTCCCGTGTAGGCTAGAAGAGAAAAAAAGACATAGCGAATCTCAGGAAATTGCAATTTCATATCAGATAGAAAATCGATTAATTGATCTCGTTCATAAAATTTTTTATGTTCTTCTTCATCTAGTTGAACTATGGGTGTTAATATCTTAGCCATGGGATTTACGTTTAACTCTCCAATGGATAAAGCGTAATCAAATATCATTCCAGCATAATTGATAAATCTAGAATATCTCTTTGGACTTTTTCTGGACCAGCAATTTGCAATTTTTTGGCAAAAAGTAACAGTAATCTTATTTATTCTAAGATTCCCTAATTCGGGAAGAATATGTTTATCAAAAATCATCCTGGTATTCCAAAATGTACTTTCCTTAACTTTCATCTTATAAACGATTTCAAACCATTCTTCACATACTTCTTTATAACTTCTAGATTTAAATTGTTGAGAAGGACCATTTTCTTGATAGTCAATTTCTAATTTAGATAACTCAAGTTTTGCTTCTTTTAAAGTTTTAAAACCTCTACGAGTTTTTTCTATTTGTCGTCCTGTCACTGGATCAAGCCCCAAATATTTTCTGAACATGTAGGCTGATGATCCATCTTTTTTTGTATATTTTTTGATATTAGTACTCATTTTTCTCTCCTTTATGTGTGGGGCACATAGGAAAAGAAACTAACTTTCATTAGTTTGTTGAAGACATAGTTTTTTCAAAATTCTTATGGGAAATCTATGCTTTTTGTGTTGCTTAAGATTTATTATTGATGCTCTTTTTATCTATAGATAGAGAACAAAAGTAGCTACTATAGCTTTTCTCTATTTTCTAAAATAAACTTTAGTTGATGATAGGTTTCATCAATTTTGTCAAAAGGGACCTTTTCAACTGCAGTGGAAGTAAGTATATTGTGCTTGTCATCAAATACTGGATCACCGTCAGTGTATTCAACTTTTGGAAAACAGAACTGTTCAATGTATTGGATTTGTTTGACAAGTGTATCTATCGAATCAAAAGGAAGCGAGTCAAATAAAGGATCAAGAAATACAAAATTACCTTGTTCATCTACAATGGCTGAACCTTCTTTGTCAGTTGCGTGTGGTTGGCTGAAGAAGAAGTGTTCAATGTATTTAATATTACTTGACAGTTTATCTACAGGTTCACCAATATCTTTCAATGTTTTTTCCGCTTGGAAGATTTGTCGTACTCTTTCATCATATTCATCAATTCTGTCTAATACGACAGGTACATCAGAAACCGCAATTTCTTTTAGTGTGCCAAATAATTGGATGGGGGAAGCATTCAAAACAGATGCAATACGTTCCAAGGTTTCAAAGGTTGGGTATCTATTTCCCCGTTCAATATTTGAGATGGATTGCTTTTTCATTCCTAACTTATCTGCTAATTCCTCTTGTGACAACCCACGATCTTTTCTTAGCCTTGTCACGTTTGCTCCAAAATTCTCTATCATTTATTTCACCTCTTCATTTATCATAGACTCTTTCTTCAAGTAAATCAACCTCTTTAGTATTCTTTTGAGTCATAAAAGATTCACAAATAAATCATTGACATCTTTTTAGAATCAAAGTATTGTGTGTTTAAAGAGTATTTATATCCTTACAAAATATTTAGTATTCAAAAAGGAGGGGTGGGATGGCAACAATTGATGAAATGTTGATAGAGTGGCAGAAAGAGAATTTCAATAAGGTTTACCATACGATGAAAAAAGCTTTGAAAGAAGCAAAAGAAGAACGAGACGTTGTGAAACAAAAATATTGTGCAGATTATTTTGGAGTAAGTGTGAATACATTGAAGTCTTGGGTTCAGTTTGGTTGTCCTGAAATCCGATTGGATTCAGGGATGGTTCTTTACAGTAAGCAAGCAGTTCGAAAATGGCTTTTACAATATCAAAAATAAACATGTGTGGGGCATAAGTAAGAAACAAGTAATAGCTTTTAGGAATGTATACAGTCGAGCGTGGCGTGTGCACATGTCGCGGCGGAGCCAGGGACATTGTGCACACGCACACGCCAAAGTGTGCGTGGCTGGTTTTGTGCAGGCGCTTGCGCCTGCACAAAACATTTACCCCCCAATATCTAATAGGGGGGGTAGAAATAAAATAACGAAAAAGAAAAAAGATGAATAAGCTTGTTATGGCAGGATTCATCGAAGATGAAAAGTTGTGCGGGTTGTAGCGATTCAAAGGGGACACAAAAAATAAAAGTCATACCTAGCAATGCTTCGCAACCATTTTTTCTTTTTTACAGAAATTTCAATTTTGTTTTTTTAAAGGAGAGGATGTCTTGGAACCGAAAGAATTACGGGAGTATCGCTACAAACTGGGTGTCCTTACTAGAGAGGGAAAAAAAGTGAAACCTGTCTCTCAACAAAAGTTTGCGGCTATCCTAGATGTGTCTTTGTCGTATTATGAAAAGATGGAACGAGGGAAGCGTGTCATACCCGAGAATGTAAAAGAAATTCTTGATACTCATTTTCGACTATCTATGGAAGAAGAAGCAAATATGCGAGTAATGATTGATTATCTACGACTATCATTTTTCGATGCTACGCCAAATCAAATCATTACACAGGTTTTAAGAATGGATGAGGCTTCATTTGAAACGAGACCCACAGGACTTTACCTCTTTGATCGTGTGTCTGTTTGTGGAAATATTTGGGTGTTCTGGCATGCAAAGAAAACAAACAGAAATGTTCTTATCCAATTTTCAGGACAAGGTTGTAGAGAATATGAGCAACTGTTGAATGAAAAAGTAATAGATTGGCAAGAATTTTTATCAGAGATCTGGAAAAAACAAGGAAAGCTAGAAAGCTCTTATAGTCGTGTCCAATGTAGTCGAATCGATCTTGCGATTGATGAACTATGGACCCGAGAAGATGCGGAATATTTCAACCTTTTTACCATTCTAGAGAAACGTCAACTGGGCTTGATAAACGATCAATTTAAAACATTTGAGCACTATAGTGGGCTTGTCAGTGATGAGGATGGTAGAACAAGAAGTAAAGGGTTATCTCTCTATTTTGGTTCTAGAAAATCACCACTCTTTTTCAACTTTTATGAAAAGCGATTTGAACTAGCGAATAAAGAAGGCATATCAGTGGATGAAGCGCTGTTGAAGCATGAAATCTATAATCGCTACGAGGTTCGTTGCAGTGCTGAACGGGCAATGGAGGTGGTACGATACTTCATTTCTGGAAAGTACCTGGGAAAGATTGGTGCCGGAATCATCAATAGTAAATTGATCGTTTACGATCTATTGGATGAAGAGACAAAGATTGTCAACGAACGTTGGGCTAAAATGTTTCGGACAGTGAGCGAGTTAAATTTCAGTATGAATGCAAAAGAATTTTCCATTGAACGATCGGAACGATGGTTTGAAACACAAGTTGCACCGACTTTAAAGATGTTACAAAAAAAGGATGAGGTGGAAGGTCGCAATTACTTGGCAAGAACTGTTGACAATGCAAAGTTAAGTAAAGATCAGGAAAATTATATAGCGTGGTTTCAATCAATTGGGAAAGTATAAAAGGAGTAGATGGAGGCTTCCCTAAAATTAAATCAATTAGATGGAGACCAGTAGTATGAATAAGTGTGGAATTTAGGATTATTAATAATTTTAGTAATTCAATTTATGTTGGAGTGCTGATATCATAAGAGAAATAAAACTTATATGGCAAAAAATGAAGTATAAATGGATGAACAAGTTATGCTATTGCTTCTAGCGTAAAAAGCGAAGTTTTTCAACTATTATGCTAACTTGGAGTAAGGAAGGTTTTTTTAAATGACAAAGGAAGAATACCTCAACCAAATTGTTGGAATACTGAGGCAAGAAAAAATTGAGTATGCTTTACAACAACAGATTATTGAAACAGTCACAGAATTATTGGAACAATATAATGTTGAATTTGTTAGTGAGTTGTTGCCATCTTTATTCAAGATTTGATTGATGCGAAGGGATATGAAGAAATGCCGTTTAAAAATGAAGAAGCCAAGTTGTTGAGAAATCCACAAGGGATTTGCAAATTAAATGATACGTTGGAATATATTGTTTACACCAAAGATAATTGGGAAAAGGTAAGTGAGTTTTGTGAGCCTTTTTCAATTGAAAAATCGAAAATTGGTAGCATAGAAGGTCGAGCAGTAATCGATCTACCTTCAGGAAATGAAACCTTCAATTATGGTGGAGTTCTTGTTCGTATTGGAAATAAACGAATAGTGATTTTTTCTTTAGGCGAGTTTGTCGAGTTGTTTTCTTTTGCTGATGATAAAAATTGAAACTTATGTAGTGAAGAAAATACTACACAGTTTGTTATAATCTCAACCATTTTATCTTTATTGATGTAAAAAGCTGAGACTATGTAAAATGATTGCTGAATGCAATAAAAGATATTAAATCATCCTAACCCCAATAGTACCATTCAAAGTTAGAAATTAGATTAATGAAGACTATCACGTAAAAAAGACCAGCTAGGCTAGTCTTTTGGATTGAAATGGTAATGAAATTTGATATTTCTCAGTTATCGGCCAACGATCATATTGATGAAAGAATCATGGCTATATACGATAATGCAAGCATACTTAGGAATTTTGAAGACTAGTCAATTAATAAGCAGCGTACAATTAAGGACTATCAGTTACATTCCACAAATTCCCTTAACTTGATGTCTACTACAGTATACCTCGTCCAATGGGGAATGTATCAATCAGGAATTTGATTGTTCGGAATCATTCCTGTTTCCAGCGGAGATCCTGGTTCCTGAAGCAGCAGGCGAAGGTCTCATAGTTCAGATTCGACCTCTGTATTACTTTATATGAGTAATAATATACTGCTATACAGCGTTAACTCCTTCATCTGATTTACAAAACCTATAGGAGTGTAAACGGATACGTTGTTATTTTGAACAAAAAGGCCTATCATACAATGATCTTCCTAACTAACTAGATTTTGTATTTATATTAATCTAAGTATTGCTAAAAAAAGCTCTTTTTGATTGAGAGATGAAAACACCTCTTATTAAATTCAGCTACCGAACTTAATAAGAGGTGTTCTATAATATGATTTATGGTACCCGTTATTTGCTTAACTAATTTGGTATGATCGAACTTAGAAAAGCTCAAATTTTCTTTCTTAATTGCAGGCTATCTATTCCTTTTATTGATCCAATCAGTTGAAAGATCCATTGCAGCTCGAGCAGCATGAGTTTGGTCCAATGAATTTACCATGACAAAATCATGAATCATTCCTTGGAAACGAACTTGTGTCACGCCGACACCTGCATTGCGCAACTTACGTGCGTAAGCTTCACCTTCGTCTCGTAATACATCCGCTTCGCCATTCAAAATCATTGCATCTGGCAACCCCTTCAATTCCTCTATGGTAGAACGCAATGGTGAAGCAGTAATTTCATTACGTTCGGATTCATCAGTTGTATATTGATTCCAGAACCATTGCATGCCCGCTTTCGTTAGAAAATATCCTTCTGCAAATTGATTATATGATTCCGTATCAAAATTGGCATCCGTTACTGGATAATATAAAACTTGTTGTTTGATTGGAATGCCTCCACGCTGTTTAGTCATGATCGTCATTACCGTGGCCATGTTTCCTCCAACAGAATCCCCAGATACAGTTAAATGATCGATATCGAGTTTTTCATCTTTAGAAATGGTCTTCAATTTTTGCAAGATCGAATAGTTTTGTTCAATAGCTGTAGGGTATTTTGCTTCTGGAGAACGATCGTATTCAGGAAACACTACTACTGAATTGGTTCTAACTGCCAGTTCTCGCACCAATTTGTCATGGGTATTTTTACTACCAAATACCCATCCCGCTCCATGAATATAGTAAATTACAGGAAGTTCGCCTGTATTCCCTTTAGGTCGTATGAAACGGACATTAATTTCGCCCCATTTCCCTGTATCCATAATTTTATCTTCAATGTCAACATCTAATTTAATCACAGGAGATTCTTGTACTTGTTCCAGTAAGGCACGACCTTCTTCTGGTGGTAATTCATAGATACGTGGGTGTGGCGCATTTGCTTCGCTAAATTCAACCGCTTCTTTTTCTAGTGAAATTCTTTTTACCATAATAACGTCCTCCTAGCTAATTTTTGTTACAAGACAACATTACCATTTTCAAAAAATTGAGAAAAACATACTGCTTGTGACTAAAGTAGTAATCGAATCAGACTTATTCATTAACTATAGGAATGATTATTTAAATGACTAGTTTTCGATAAGAAAATGGAACATCCGATTTTAGTCGTTCGAAAATCTAGTTTCCTTATCGCTACTCGAACCCCACACTCGTTGATTTATAAAATCCAAATAACCGAGTGTTTCTCTATAGGTATGTGTTTTAACACATTCTAGGATATTTTAATTCATTGTGGCGCTTTCTCGATAATTCGGGATATGTTATAGCTGTCATTCACTATCGTTGGATCTATAACTTGTAAGAAGTTCAGAATCAAAAGACTCAGTAAAGTGGGCAATAGGATTTTTAGCATAAAAATGATTATTGGAAAATAAAATAGAGATTTCATCACATGTGTTAAAGTCAGTGTGCTAAAAACCTTAAAAAATCAATAGGGAGGAATCACTTATGAAAATTGTCTAACAAGCTGTGGAGAAAATCAGTCAAGAAATGATGACTCAATTTGTTGGAGTCCAAAATCACACTGTAAATAAAAATAGTATTCAATTTTAAACCAACAATTTCTTGCGGCTCAAGATGGAAGTACTCTGTCCTTTGATCCATTTTCCATTAAACGGGGAAATAAAATTAAAATTATTTAAAGAACAGAAAATAAGTGGAGGGATTATCTTCTATAAGAGAGAAAGAGGCGGTTATTTATAATTAATAAAACCTATTCTGAAAAAGAGAGGGTTTGATCGCGTGCTATTTCTCCTCTAGCGCGTCAATGTACTATACTCCTGCCATATTTTCTTGATGGTAAAACTTCAAATAGACACTGGAAGCGACTAACTTTCGTTTGATAATTCTTGATAAAAGGACTTCTTTTTGAGGTCCTTTTTTTGTTTTTATCGGATTTCCTAAAAATGTACTTTTAAAGTACATTTTTAGGAAACCACTTAAAGCATACGCATGCTAAACTCCATTCTCTAAGAACTCTTGTTTGGGAAGAGAGGGATTCTTAGAGAACCGCTAAACATAGGTGAAATGATTGGATGAATAAAAAAAGCATCTCCTCAAAGTGAGGGGATGTTTTTCATAACTTATAAATTCAAATAATTATTAATTGTAACCAGTAAATCTCTTGGTTTTAACAAAACCAAGGGAACAGCTTGTTGCTACAACCTATAAATAACGGTGTATATACATTTATTAATTATATTGTAATCGAACGATACAGGAAAATCAACTTAATTTTAATAATAACTGTCGCATTTATTCTGAATCTCGTTTGTTACAAGCAATTAATAGACACTCGAATGTTCCAAATCACAATAAACGGGAAAATGACTCGCTGCTTAGTACGTCATTTTCGCCGTCAAAATAAAAGGAGAAAGCTATGCGTAGAGGAGAAAATATTTATCAAAGAAAAGACGGTCGTTGGGAAGGCCGCTATCGTAAAGGACGAAAAGCTGATGGACAGGTGAAATACGGCTATGTCTATGGGAAATCCCTACGGGAAGTACGAATGAAACTATATCCGTTAAAGGTTCGTTACCAGACCATTCAGTCCATGCAAGGAAGTTCATGTATCCCTTTGGAAGAATGGGGCTGCCAATGGTTACGTGCCATCAAAAAAGACGTAAAACTATCCACCTATGCGAATTACCACTACAAGTTGACCAAATATGTCTTTCCATTTATTGGCGATCGCTCGTTAAATGAGCTGACGCATGAAACCGGGAACTACTTGGTTCAACAATGGAGTCTGTATGGATTAAAAAGCTCGACCATGAAGGTGATTATGCAGATCTTAGGCCAGTGTTTAAACAAGGCAAAGAAAGGTGAACATATAAAGGAGAACCCTTTTTCTTCTATTAAATTACCGAAGGAACGGAAACAAAAAATTCGTTCACTGACCGAAAAAGAACAAGAAAAGCTAGAAACAGCGGCGATAAACGTAGGCGGCGTTCGCGGATTACCCACGTACTTAGCCTTGAATACCGGCTTACGTATTGGAGAAATCGCTGCTTTGCGTTGGACAGATATTGATTTTGAGCGAAATCTGATTCAAGTTTCTCATACGTATCAACGAGTGGCATCAATGGATGGGCTACGGAAAACCCAACTCGTGTATGACACCGTGAAAACGGAAGCGTCGACACGTCTCGTTCCTTTCGGAACGATTATGAAGAGAAAACTGCTACGATTAAAAAGACAATCCACGAGTCAATATGTCTTTTCAACCAATGCTCGCCCAATGGAGCCACGTTTGTTAACGTACTACTTCCATCAATTACGAAAAAAAGCAGGGGTTCAAGACATCCATTTCCACCAATTGCGTCACACGTTTGCGACGCGTTGTCTGGAAGCACAAGGAGATATTTTGTCTGTTAGTGCGATCCTTGGGCATACCTCGACACAACTGACCTTAGATACCTATGCAGATTCAATGATCGAGCAGCGGATGCAGGTGATTGTTCAATTGGAGAAACACCTTCAAAGAGTAAATGAATAGCTAAAAGCAAAAATGAAAAAATTTTTTAAGGAAGAATTTTCGGTTATTCTTTTTTTATTTTCTAAGAAAGCGCTTACCTAGAGAGTGGATTATTTCCTTTGAATAAATGTCAGCTGTTATTAAAAGAAAAACGTTCGTCAAGCGTGTTTTTTCACTATTTGCCGTCAACTCTCGTCAAGCCCTCATCAAAAAGAGCGTGACATCAATGATTCTAGCATTCAGCTTGGTTTTGTTAAAACCAAGAGAAAAAAAGGATATTCTAAAAAAAGAACGGTGTCCCTCGAATATATTTATTGTACGACTTGTTTCTTTTAATATCAATTGTGCGTTTTCGCACATGTTAGATATACTAAACTATTTTATTACAAGGAGAGAAAAGAGATGAAGAAAAAATTATTGGCAGGTTTAGTAACAAGCGCAACTTTGGTCGGTATTTGTGTGGCAGGTGGTCTGAATGTGTCGGCTGCAGAAGTAGACAACGCAGATACTGAAGTAGGGATTGGCTTTACTGGCCATGGACCAGGGACAACTCCTGGACCCTTAGAAATTCAATGGGCGCCATTGAAACTTGATTTTCACAATGCAAATACGGTGAATACGGTTGTTGCAGATTTCCCAG
>NZ_JAFLVR010000088.1 GCF_017315985.1 Candidatus Enterococcus murrayae
CTGGGAAATCTGCAACAACTGTATTCACCGTATTTGCATTGTGGAAATCAAGTTTCAATGGCGCCCATTGAATTTCTAATGGTCCAGGGGTTGTCCCAGGTCCATGTCCAGTAAAGCCGATCCCTACTTCAGTATCCGCATTGTCTACTTCTGCAGCCGATACATTCAGACCGCCTGCCACACAAATACCGACCAAAGTTGCGCTTGTTACTAAACCTGCCAATAATTTTTTCTTCATCTCTTTTCTCTCCTTGTAATAAAATAGTTTAATATATCTAACATGTGCGAAAACGCACAATTGATATTAAAAGAAACAAGTCGTACAATAAATATATTCGAGGGACACCGTTCTTTTTTTAGAATATCCTTTTTTTCTCTTGGTTTTACGAAAACCAAGCTGAATGCTGGAATCATTGATGTCACGCTCTTTTTGATGAGGGCTTGACGAGAGTTGACGGCAAATAGTGAAAAAACACGCTTGACGAACGTTGTTCTTTTAATAACAGCTGACATTTATTCAAAGGAAATAATCCACTCTTTAGGTAAGCGCTTTCTTAGAAAATAAAAAAAGAATAACCGAAAATTCTTCCTTAAAAAATTTTTTCATTTTTTGCTTTTAGCTATTCATTTACTCTTTGAAGGTGTTTCTCCAATTGAACAATCACCTGCATCCGCTGTTCGATCATTGAATCTGCATAGGTATCTAAGGTCAGTTGTGTCGAGGTATGCCCAAGGATCGCACTAACAGACAAAATATCTCCTTGTGCTTCCAGACAACGCGTCGCAAACGTGTGTCGCAGTTGGTGGAAATGGATGTCTTGAACCCCTGCTTTTTTTCGTAATTGATGGAAGTAGTACGTTAACAAACGTGGCTCCATTGGGCGATCATGGGTTGAAAAGACATATTGACTCGTGGATTGTCTTTTTAATCGAAGCAGTTTTCTCTTCATTATCGTTCCGAAAGGAACGAGACGTGTCGACGCTTCCGTTTTCACGGTGTCATACACGAGTTGGGTTTTCCGTAGCCCCTCCATCGATGCCACTCGTTGATATGTATGAGAAACTTGAATCAGATTTCGCTCAAAATCAATATCTGTCCAACGCAAAGCAGCGATTTCTCCAATACGTAAGCCGGTATTCAAGGCTAAGTACGTGGGTAAACCACGGACGCCGCCTACGTTTATCGCCGCTGTTTCTAGCTTTTCTTGTTCTTTTTCGGTCAGTGAACGAATTTTTTGTTTCCGTTCCTTCGGTAATTTAATAGAAGAAAAAGGGTTCTCCTTTATATGATCCCCTTTCTTCGCCTTGTTTAAACACTGGCCTAAGATCTGCATGATCACCTTCATGGTCGAGCTTTTTAATCCATACAGACTCCATTGTTGAACCAAGTAGTTCCCGGTTTCGTGCGTCAGCTCATTTAACGAGCGATCGCCAATAAATGGAAAGACATATTTGGTCAACTTGTAGTGGTAATTCGCATAGGTGGATAGTTTTACGTCTTTTTTGATGGCACGCAACCATTGGCAGCCCCATTCTTCCAAAGGGATACATGAACTTCCTTGCATGGACTGAATGGTCTGGTAACGAACCTTTAACGGATACAGTTTCATTCGTACTTCCCGCAGGGATTTTCCATAGACATAGCCGTATTTCACCTGTCCATCTGCCTTTCGTCCTTTTCGATAGCGCCCTTCCCAGCGTCCGTCTTTTCTTTGATAAATATTTTCTCCTCTACGCATAGCTTTCTCCTTTTATTTTGACGGCGAAAATGACGTACTAAGCAGCGAGTCATTTTCCCGTTTATTGTGATTTAGAACAGTCGACTTTCGGTCTAATAGCTTGTAACAAACGAGATTCAGAATAAATGCGACAGTTATTATTAAAATTAAGTTGATTTTCCTGTATCGTTCGATTACAATATAATTAATAAATGTATATAAACCGTTATTTGTAAGTCTCGATACCCGGATTCTCCCTTGGTTTTCGTAAAACCAAGAGATTTACAGATTATAATTAATGATTATTTGAATTTATAAGTTATGAAAAACATCCCCTCACTTCGAGGAGATGCTTTTTTTTATTCATTCAATCATTTCTCCTATGTCTAGCCGGATATCTAAGAATCCCTCGTCCCATACAAGGGATCTCAGAGAATGGAGTTTAGCATGCGTATGCTTTAAGTGGTTTCCTAAAAATGTACTTTAAAAGTACATTCTTAGGAAATCTGATAAAAACAAAAAAGGACCTCAAAAAGAAGTCCTTTTATCAAGAGTTATCAAACAAAATTTAGTCGTTGCCAGTGTCTATTCGAAGTTTTACCATCAAGGAAATATGGCAGGAATATAATACATTGACGCGCTTGAGAAGAAATAGCACGTGATCAAACCCTCTCTTTTTCAGAATAGGTTTTATTAATTGCTTTTTTCTCTCTTACAGAAGAGAATCTCTCCACATATTTTCTATTCTTTGAATAAATTTAATTTTATTTCTCCGTTTAATGAAAAATGGAGCGAAGGACAGAACAGTCACAGTACCTCTAAAGGAGTTATTGTGAATGCGTTGTATCCACGCCATTTAAATAGGAAAATTGCCGCCAATAAAAAAACAAAAGTGATAGGTTTCATTTTTCATCCTCCAAGCGAATGTAACATAACCTATGTTGTAATGTGATTATGTTGCGCTCAAAACTCACGAATAAAAAAGCGGACAGAGTAAAAACAATCTTTCTTTAGAACCGCAAAGGTTAGAGCGATATTGGTGAATGTTATACAATCGGTTTGTGTGATATTCATATTTCTAAGATTTTCGATTTGTTCACCACTTTTTCTCTTCAGTACTAGGCACAAAACAATTTTTCTCAGATATAGTTCTTTTGATCACTTGTACCATTTTATTTAAAACACGAAGTGAATATACTATCGTGGTAAACATTAAGTAAGTTTGGTAAATACTTCTCACTTTTCAACTTTAAAATCGATCCAATCTATAATATAGTCTAAAGCCAATTGTACATTTCCAACCTGACAATGGTGAGAAGCATTTTCTTCCTTTGTGAATACTCGGCTGGTTACTGATTTTGCGCTTGTTAGAACATTTATTTGTTTATCCAAATACACAGTATAAATGTCTTCTTCTCCTGCAAGAATCAAGACATCCTGTTGAATTTTAGGAGAAATCTTTGCAGTACTATATTTTTTGATTACTTTATAATAATCATATAGGGTGACAATCTCACCGAATACTTGTCTCCCCTGTTGAAACAACCATAGTGAAAACTTGTTTTCTTCCATTAAATTAACGATAATTTCCCATTTAGGATTATTTGGATCATTCATTAATTGTTCGATCATTTTTTGCAACTGTTCAGGAGCTTTATATAAAATCGCTCCGTAAAAATCATAAATCAAATCATATAACACAACTCTTTTGATCCGATTATCATATGCTGCTGCTCGGGCTGCCAAATAACCTCCTAAAGAAACACCAATTAAGGTAACTTCTTCTAAGTTAAAATAGTCTAATATTACTTTTGTACATATCTCCCATTCGGGTTTCATTTTCATTTCACATCGGTTTAAAACTTCACCTTGACCAAAGCCTTCAAACATGTAAACATTATAGCCTTTTGAATATATATACTGCATAAGAGGAACAAATTCTTGTATAAAGGAATCATAGCCTCCGTGTACTATAATATCGCCCTTACCTCCACCACTGTGACATTTATAAATTACAGGAAAATAGCCATTTTCAAATGGCACGCGAACATACGTCAGTCCAACTTGTTCGTATGCTGTTTGATATTCAGCCATGCACCGTTCATAGATCTCTGATTTATATAATGTATCCTTCTCATCGTCAAGCATAAAAAACAATGAAGCGCGTAAACATGTGGCTGATGCAACATAATTTTCCTCATTGTGAAAAGATTCGACTCTATCAAGAAATAATTGCGACCAACTATCAAAATCAGTTAACTCAGCACCAATTTCTGCAACTGATTCATAATCTAAACACCCAAATGAATAAAATCTATTTAATTGGAAATTGAATGCAGTATCCTCGTGAAAATCATAATAACCTACTGGAAAATTCATAGTACTTCCTCCTTTTTACTTTCTTTCTATGTCATCAAAAATACACTTAAACTTGCGATCTTCTAATTGTCATTTTTTTATCATTCATCCATCGAACTATTCAATACTTTGGAAAGAAAAATTTTAATATGAACCATTTTCTCTTCCATGGATTTTACCTTAGTATCGTGGACAATAGCACTTATACCAAAAAGAAGAAATTGACTGAGTAAATGAGTATTCGGAACAGAAATGCGTATATCCTCATTTTTTATTCCTTCAATAATTATTTGCTCAAATATGGGTTCTATCTTTAGTAATGTTCTAGAGAGCAGAATAGTCATGATTTCTGGGTTCACTTTTTCGGTATACATCAATCGATACTCAGATATAGAACTTGGCAACAAAGTAAATACTTGCTTAAGCTTCTCATTAAAATCTAGATAGTTATTATTGGCAACTTCAGTGAGTTTAACAATATATTCCTCATTGTATTTTTCTAATGCTGCTTCGTAAATTTCTTTTTTTGACTCAAAATAGTGATAAAACATACCAATTTCTCCATTCGCTTCTTTTAAAATTGACCGAATGGACGTTTTCTCATAGCCATTTTCTAAAAATTGTTTCAATGCAATCTCTATAAGCTCTTGACGACGTACATCTGGAGCCTTAACAATCCGAGACATATTATTCCTCTCCTCTCTCTAAAGAACGATGTTCTGTAGTGGTATATTACCTAAAGAACATTGTTTTGTCAAATGGCAAAATATAACTCCATACGCCTCCTTGATACCGAACTATCTGTGTTTTTAATCGGATTATTCTAAAAATGGTTGCTTTATTCATAAATTGTTGAAGAGAAAACACCCTCCTAGTCGGATATAATTCCGAGTAGGAGGGTGTTCCTCTTTTAATGGTCTTTCAATTACTTCTTACATTGTCTATTACTGATAAGGAGTGTGATAAACAGTATAAAACTCCTTATTGAGATGGTACCCTTTCCCCCAGACCGTTTCGATAATAGTTGATGAGAACCCTTTTCTCATCAATTTTTGGCGTAACGATTTTGTTAACACTGAAAGTTGTGCCAAATTGGACCGAGTAGGTTCATCATTCCAAATAGACTCACAAAGTTCTTCTCGTGAGACAATCGCCCCTTCGGCGTCATACAATTTTGAAAAGCACTTTTTCTGATTCTTAGTGAACTCCATAGTGAGTTCTGCTAAAGTCTCTGTTGCTTTCTTTACTTTTACTGCTTCATTCATTGATGTCGTACACTCACTGATTAATTCTCGCAACACATCTGTCCCAATTTCTCTAGGGATCCATTGATCGATTCCTAACCCTTCCAGAACCCCTTTTTCTTTATTTATAGGTTCACAGACATACTTTCTAAAAATCACTGCGTTTTTTTCTTTTAATTTGGGAACAATTCGTTTCAATTCCCGATTCGATAGGGATTCACTAAGTATAATTAACTGATAAAACGAACTATCCCACGGATCGTCACTATACAAAAGCATATCCAACATTGTCTTTGAAACAAATACCTCATAATTAAAATTCTGTAAATTTTCCTGCATGGATCGTTCATTCAAAATATTATGGGTCAATATTAATAGTCTAATTTTCCATCACCTCACAAGATTCCCTCTAGTATTCGAAGTTGTTTTTGTACATCAAAATATAAGTAGACCGCCAAAATGATACACACAACAACAACGAGCAACAACGCATAATTTAAAAGATACTTCTTTTTTGACAGTTTCAATGTGCTTATTTTCTTCATATCTTTAAATATGAAATAGAAAAAAGCAATCAAGCTGATCATTCCCATTATCGCTAAAATGATCATCCAACTATATCGTTCCAACTCTGTCATCCTTTCAGGAATAGTGAGGAAGATTGTTTTCTCACTATTCCTCTTTTTAACGAGAAAAAGGAGTTATTGTATTTGAAATCACCCCAATGTTACGGTTCATTCACCATCAACCATTCAATTTTCCCTTCATAAAACGCGCCTTTTTGAGCCGTGTTTCCTGGAATCAATAGATTCACCGAGTCAAAGGCAATTGCTGTTCTGAATTTTCCTTGTCCTGCAGAAATGTCCGTCGATTTCCATAATTGCGTCGTCGAATGATCAGCAGGAAGTATCGCAGTCGTTTCGCTCAATCCTTCAAAATCTTGTGTTACATCTTGCCACGTTGTGCCATTGGTTGTTTTCTGAAGCTGTTTTCCGAAGGAAAGCTGTGCGCCAGTTAACTCTTGGTTGCTGCCATCTTGTGTTCGTAAGGAAGAAAGACGAGCCGCAAAAGACCAATTCGAACTTATACCAACATTTTCCATCTTAATCCCAAAATCAGTGGTTCCTTGAGTATTCGATAGTCCCGCGGTTGTTCCACTTGAGTTGACCGACTGAACACCAAAGTTAAAGGTCGGTGTATCAGAAATATACAAACCTGCTTGCCGTTGATTGGTCGTAAACATTCGCACCGGTGTCTGTTCAGACTCGCCGCCCTGATTAACCACACTGCACTTCACATGATAGGTTTGTCCTGCAGTCAAGTTCTTGATTTTCACAGTAGCTTTTTTATTTGTCGTATCAATATCAAATGTATCGATTGAGGGAGATGTCTGATGAGAGCTAATCTCAGAAAAGGCTACACCATCAGTACTCAAATACACTTTTACGTTGTTTGGATGGGCTGCAGGTTGGTCTGGATGATCGCCTGCAGCTTGATAATCCACTGAAAATTCGGCAGTGGCTCCATGCTCTGCAACAGGAGTGTTTAGTGTAGGCGCACTTAAACTAGATAACGTGTTTTTCGTATAAAAATATTCGTTCTCTGCCCCTGCTGGTTGTCCCACTGGACCAACAACTACCCCTTCGAGATTTTTCATTTGTATCCACCCTTTATATCGAGTACCAGGAGTTAATCCATTAATTAGAGCGGAAGAATAGGTCCCATTCCTTGTTGTTGTATGCTGTAAATCATTCACTCGTGCTGTCCAATCCGTATCATTTGTGCCGCTGTTATAGGATTCAGTATATACGACTCCGTCATTAGTGGTTTGTGAAATATCCCCCGTATAGGTTCCCTGTTTCAATTGGACACTCGTTGCTGTGGCAGTCTCTTGATCAAAAACAGGTGGTGAAATCTGCAGAGTGACCCCATTTGTTCGTATGGATACAGCGGGTGAATATTCAGACCATTGATTGCTATCATTTTTCACCCGATATTGCACTTCATACGTAGTGTTTGCTTCCATATTTCCAAGAGCGAACTCGATTCGTTTATTAGCTGAATTGATAGTTAATGACGTAACCGTGATAGGTGAACCAACTGCTCCTACCGCTTTCACACTCTTCCAAGAAGAGTAATTGGAATCTTGTGAAGAACGAAGTTGAATATCCACGCCTTTTTGTCCATCATACCCATCAGTCATCCCTGTTTCTTTCGGATGTGCTTGTCCTTGTGAGTAATCAGATACTTTATAGACACCAGTCATAGACGCACTCGCACTTGAAGCAGTTTGGGCTGGTGTATAAGTGACGTTAGTCACCCCATTTACTTCATTTTTTGTATAGAAATAAGAATACGTATTATTGTTCAGTCGCCAAGATTCTTGCCACACATTCTCACTATCTCGAATAAATACATGAGAACGATACTGAGTTCCAGGCATCAATTCATCCTGAAGTGCATATCCGCCAACCGCATATTTTCCACTTGCATAAGAAATCGGTTGGTGGATGCTTCCTCGAACATTTATCCATGCACCAGTGTTATCTTTTACATGAAGCCCCTGTTGTGCATTCTCCGCACCGCCATAAGTATTTCCCTGATAGGTTCCTTCATTTAGAATCATTTTTCTCGCTGAAGTCGTGTAACTAAATGTTGGATTGGATATATAAGTTAATGCCATTCCTTTTGTTTTAAACTCTCGAGAGGTAGAAAAGCCTGACCACACATTACTGGCATTTCGAACGCGGTAACGAACATAATACTTCGTATTCGAAGTAAGTTTTGATAAGGTAAAGCTCACACTCTTGTTTCCTGTATTAAATACTCGATTGGTGATTGCCGGTGTCGTATCTGCGGTAATAGTCGTCCAAGTGGAATTATTGGTACTAATCTGAATGTCCGTCGACGTAGGATGTGCCGCTACGTCTCCAACATTGTAGGTTGCCGTAACGTCGGCCGTCGCATTGGTTGACGTAGTCGGTGTATTCAAGTTCGTTACTGTTGGTTGATTCACTGTATTAACTGTATAAAAGTAACTACTCCAAGCAGAGTACCTCCACGTACCTCCGTAATCCTTTATTGCAACACGACCTTTGTACCGTGTTCCTGCAATCAGACCCGGGACTGTTATGTTATGATAGGTTCCCCCCCGAGAAACAGTGTGCGTTAAATTCGTCACTTTATCCTGAACTGTTACCCCATCATTAGAAGTTACCTGTACTTTTCCTTGCCCACTCGTTTGGAAAATATCTCCCGTATAGGTCGTTCCCGTCATATAAATGGCATTATGGGTGGCTGTTGTCTGCGTGAATGTCGGGGTTCCAATAGATAATGTCATTGCCCCTGTGGTAAATTCCCGAGCAGTTGAATAGCCTGACCACACATTACTGGCATTCCGCACACGATAGCGCACATAATACTTTGTTCTAGCATTGAGTTTTGACAAGGTAAAGCTCACACTCTTGCTTCCAGTATTAAAAACTCGATTGGTAACAGCCGGGGTCGTATCCGCCGTTATAGTCGTCCAAGTTGAGTTATTGGTACTAATTTGAATGTCCGTCGATGTAGGATGTGCCGCCACGTCTCCTGCATTGTAGGTTGCCGTAACAGCGGCCGTCGCATTATTTGAAGCGGTTGGCGTATTCAAAGTCGGGGCTGCGGGTTGATTCACGGTATTCGCCGTATAGAAATAGCTGCTCCAACCTGAATATTTCCAGTTTCCTCCGTAATCCTTTAATGCCGTTCGTCCTTTGTATCGTGTTCCCGCAGTCAAACCAGATACCGTTGCACTGTTATAGGTTCCCCCTTGAGTAATCGTATGCCCCAAATTCGTTACTTTATCTTGAACAGTCGTTCCATCATTTGAAGTCACTTGAACTTTCCCCTGTCCAGAGGTTTGAAAAATATCTCCAGTATAAGCCTTTCCTACCATTGGAATAGTGTTATGCGTGGCACTTGTCTGAGTAAACGTTGGCGCTGTGATCGATAATGCAACAGCTGAATCCGTAGTAAACACATATGGTGCTTCTATATATTTTTCTAGCATAGCTGATGTACCATCTGGATGATACCAATCTCCAGCACCAGTACTACTATTATATTTGAAAAGCCAAACATAATATTTTGTATTCGGTTTTAAATTTGTCATTTTTGCTGGTCCAAAAGTAACAGCGTTGTTGCTCCAACTCTTTTGAAAAGGAATAACTACATTGGTTCCATCCGCCATCAATTGTGTCCATAAGGCGCTTGGGATTCTAGAAGCACTAGATATATTTGCACAAAGATTAATAATACGATTAGGATCTGTACTCCATACAACATACCTTGCCCGTTCAGGCTCTATGTAGTTGAAGTACGTAAATTCAATAGAAGCTTCTCGAGATTTTATTGAGTATATTTTTACGTTAGCAGTCACACCACCGCTTGTAGTTCCGTTATACACAACATCATTTACAGCTCTTGGACCAATAAACTCAGAACTCTTGTTCACCACGTCATTCTCCGGTTCTGTTGAAGCTATTTGGGTCTCATCAGTGCCCACTTTTGTTTTTGGGGGCTCTTCCCCTTTTTCTGTGAGTTCGACTGGATCAAGAAGAACTTGCCCTTTATGAAACGTGCGTACGACGTGTTGCTCTTCGTCTATCTCTTCGATGACATAGTCTAAAACGATTCGATAGTCCTGATCGTTCAAACTATCCGAAAACTCAAAATTGAAAGAGGAATCGTTTAACACATGGTCCTTTCCTTCCTCAAAGCCCTTCACTTCTTGCCATTCAGTGCTTTCATCTTTGGATTGCAACGCGATTGTTTTCAAAATTGTTTTGTTGCCATTCGGTGGGTCAGAACCCAAAACGATTTCTCCTTTGAGCGTTTCTTGACTCATTTGTACTTCTACGATTGGATGTGAAGCGTTGTCTTCATCCTTTTTTGATAAGTCTCGCGCTTCGTAGGTTTCCTCCGCAAAAACGTCTTTTTCTTTCTCGTCATTGGCGGGTTCTTCTTCCGAGACCATTGGTTCGTTTGGATTTCCCAACACATCACTAGACAAAGTGGTCAATCCACCAGAAGACTGTTCCGTCTGTTGCGCCTCCTCTGAGCTTTGCGAGATGGCAACACTAATCGCAGGTTGAATCACCATGCTCGATAAAAGACTCACGATTAAAATAAATGAACTTCCTTTTTTACCCACGGTCCTTCTCCCCCTTACGCGCATAACTACCGATGAAGAAAAAGAGGAAAACACCTAATAGTGTGATCCAACCAAGCCGGTAAAGAACCACGTTATATTCTTCTCCAGTCATTGGGAGTCTTTTCTGCTTCGTTTGTACACCATAAGAAACCGCGTAACTTTTTTTCGACATGACTGTTTTGATTACCGGCAGATCACTTAAGTGATCGTTATCACCAGCTGCTTCTTGAGCAGAAAATGTGATGGAGAAAGCGGTCGTAGAGGTACTGTCTGCACAAGTTTTTGTAGGAGACATCAGAAGAAACACACTACTTACCAAACCGATTAATAAGAAGGTTCCTCGTTTCTTTTTTTTCATCTCTGCACCTTCCTTCTTAGTTATTTATAAGGCTTCCCATTTTTTGCTGCGCACATAAAGGCAGCCGATTAAAATAATGCTTGTCAAACCGATTAAGATTACTACAAGCGGCACCCATCCTTGGTAAGTGATGGTAAAACTCGCCTCTTCGTTTATCTTTGTTGCTTGCTTTTCACCAACACTAAAATCTCGTTTCCATTCCCAAGTATTGGTTCCTGACTTCGCCTTGATAGCTAGTGTATATGCCCCACTTTTAATAGGATCAATTCCCCAATTGGTGGCGAAATCAAATTGCGAATTTGGAGCCATCCGCATATTATTTGCCGTTCGTTTCTTAAGAATCTCACGGCTGCCTTTTTTGTAAAGCTTCGTTTCAACCGTTAAGTCAGTTAGAATTTTGGCTTCTGGATTTTGCAGACGCGCTTGAATCACACGCTTGCCTTGATGAACGGTCGGCTTTACGTCTAAAAGATTGAGGGACGAACCGTCATCGTATCGTTCAGAGTCTTCGGTGACCAAAAGACCAATACGATAGCCGAAAGTAGAACGTAATCCTTCTTTTGTTTCTGAGGAGTCGGCGTTCATCACGCAAATGGCCCCGCCTTTTACCCCTTCAAATCGTTCCCCCGGCGGGGTAACGGTGATCGTCACCTTTTTTTCTTCGTAATTTTGTACAGTGATTTTCTTTTCAGAAACGGAGGTGAGTTCTTCAATGGACTGTTTTAAGGTCTTATCCCTTGTATACTCATCATTATCGTAGTCAATCACACCATTTTGATTCGTGTACGCATTCTTCACATAAATAGACACCGTTGCTGGTTGCACATTCGTACTTCTTATTTTGATCGTTAATTCTTGGGGTTCATTAGGTGTTACTTTAATAAAATAAAATCCTTTCTGTGTGTCTATTTGAGTGGTCGTTTGAACAGGCTCTACGGCAAAACCCACATCATTTTGGGGTTGGCTTTCTTTTCCGCCCGTCTCCTCTGTTTCCTCCGCATAACCGGAGGTGACGAAAAGGAAACAACTAGAAACGACCAATAGACAACAAAGAATATTCTTTAATAGGAATAAAAAATCTTTCTTGAGAAACTGTTTTCCCATAAATAGTTCTCCTCGTAAAATATTA
>NZ_JAFLVR010000089.1 GCF_017315985.1 Candidatus Enterococcus murrayae
TTTTCCAAATTCAATAATTTGTGTTCCTTTAAACGGTCCAAAATTAGTAATAGTCAACTTATCAAACCTTAACATTCAGTCGCCCCCTCAATATCATTCTCAATATACTCTTTGATTATTTTTTTCGTTCTCTCTCTTCCTTTAGAACGACTATCGCTTTCCAAATATTCAAACTGAATATCTACAATACTATCAAATAGTTCTGACGATATATTGGGATATTTTTCACTTCTAATTTTTTCTAAGGCTTGCTTAATTTCATCCAAATTATTACTTTCTTTATTCAATCTCCATTCCCCCATTTAAGTAATCCTTATAATTTATATCATAGTCTAATGCTATAAGTTTTAACTCAGTTATACATCCGGGATTTTCTGCCCAATTGCCAAATTGAATAGCACGTGAAAGTTCTCCAAACACTATATTGTTGCTATTTCCACTATATTCGTTACAATTAGGCAATACCACTACATCATATATATGAGCAAAGTTTTTCCCTTTGCTCTTCCTAAGCACTCTTCCCCTTCGTTGAATAAACTCTCGTGGATTCTTTGAAGAAGCAATAATCAAAGCATGTGTAGTAGATGGAATATCGACTCCTTCATCTAAGCATTTTATAGAAACTAGTACTCCACCATGTTTCTCAAAGTACTCGAGTGTTGTAGCACGATCACCGCTCATTTCTGCATAATATTCATAAGCATCAATATTTTCATTTTCCGCTAATTGTCTGATGGTCTTTAATTGTTTGATATTATCACAGTAAATTATCCATTTTTGATCTTTATCAAAATTATTTTTCAATATATTAATTGCTAAAAGAATTTTGTTTTCAGCATTTTTTAAAATTCTAGCACGCTTAATTAATAACTGATCAAGTTGAAACGAAAGTTTTTCATCTACTATTTTTTCAGCTAACTTTCTTGCGTACAACTTTGCAATATTTAAAGAGATTTTTTCCCATTCCTCTTGTTCATCACTAGTTAAAAAAGTAGTTTCTGGATGATAAAAATATCTTGTGAGTACTCCATCGTTAATAGCATTTTCCAGAGTATATTCTGGTTTAATTAATCCATTAAAGTAATCAAATATCTTTTTAGTTCCTTCTTCATCGCCGAACCTTTCAGGTGTAGCAGACAATCCCAAACGGGCTCCAGCGAAAATTTTGAAAATATTTTGTCTACGCTCACTGCCAAGACGGTGAACTTCATCCGCAACAATTAACAGATGATTACCACCAGTGATATTTTTAATAAATATTTCATTTGCGGCTGTATCTATCATAGCAATGATCACTTTATTTACATTACTATTTGATCGTGTCCAATTTGCCAATAGTCCTTTATTTTTCCAACTGTTGTTGCCGTCCCCACACAGAAGAAAGTGAATTTTCATTTCTGGAATATTTTCTTCAATCTCTTTTTTCCAATGGTAAAGTAATTCTTTTGAAGGGACCAATACAAGAGTAGTTTCGCCTTTAAGAAGACTATTCTTTATACCACAAATGGCCGTAAATGTTTTACCACTACCAGTTGCATGTTTCAAAATACCTCTTCTATTTTTTTTTTCCCAATTATCAAGTGCTTCAACTTGATGTTCTAATGGTGTTTTACCATGCTGGGAAGGCTTCCAATATTCAGTACGAGAAATTCGAACCTGGATTTCCTCTAATAATTTATTTAAATCATCTTTTTTAGCGATTTCAAAAACGGACTGCTCAAAAGCATCAGGTATTTCATAAATAGAAATGCTATCTTTTTCTTTTCCATCCCATATTCGATTGAAAAGACTCGCTGCGTCATAGACTCTTGATGATTCTTTTCCACCATCCCAACTTTGAAAAACATCTACAGATTCTATATTTCCATCATTAGATAACCCTTTAAATGTTTCATTGAATGAACCTCTGAAGCCAACTGCATTATCTTTATCATCATAAAAAATGCCAATTTTATCATGTAGCATACTGTTAACAGATGGGTGAACATCGTTCTTCACTATTCCAATTTTTATACTAAGAATTTTGTTAGCTATTAGACATGCTAACAGTCTAGATGGTAAATTTAAATTTTCGTTTACTAGCATTTCTTTTAATTCTTGATCTAATCTTTCTGCTATCAAACTATTATTTTTCGCATCTTCACCCTTTTTTAATGATTCTTGATCTTCTATAGACAGTATTGGTGAACATATGATTCGTAAACGTCCTCCATTTGAAATAAACTCTTTTAAAGCATCCCAGGCAATAACATAAACTGTACTTCCGAAAAAACCAGATATCCTATCATAAGAAATTGAACTTCGCATGCATGGTAGATAGAACTCTGCTGCAATATCATCGTCAATCCTATTATATGAACTTTTAAACTCGTATTTTGAAAGACTCATTTTTATTCCTCCAATAGCAAATCGATATCTACTTCTATTCGTTTTTGGATAGCTTCGATCAATTTTTTTTGTTTAGACAATATTACAGTTTCATCATTACCTCTTTTTTTAAAAGTAAACATTGGTTCCATCTCCGTTTGAAGAATAGCTTTCAAACTTATTTGCACATTAGTACTGTATGCGAATTCCATATGCTTTTTTAACTCCCAAAGTATAAAAACCCCATCAGCGATATCCCCTGTAACTGATGCAAAACCAACTAGAAGTGTTTTTATATTAAGTTCCAATTCAAACTTCCCTCTCTGTCCTCTTCGTTGATTAGGAAGAATTAACTGGCTTTTAAATTCGCCTGTTTGTCTTGCTCCAATAGGATTAGTGCAATTATACATGTAAACTTTAATGCAATTGTTATACGGAGGCTTCAGTTTGACTATAAGAGGTTTGATGTTAGTAGAGCTGTGTGACTCAACAACTTCTCCTAAGGAGTCTAAAAATAGCTTATTAAGCATTTCGACATTCAATTTACTACTCAAAATATCAACTCCTTTTCCATCTTAATTCACTTCCTAATAAAAAATAATGATTTTCATCACTTAGTATATCATTAATCTTTGTAGTATTATAATCAATTTAACAGCATAGATTATCTATAAATATTCGAAATCGATGAAATCTTCAGTCGTGTCCCTGTAAGATTCTTCACAGTGTATATATGATAAATCAGACTAATGAAACTAAGCAAATACATCCTTAATTTAATGAAACAATTATAGTTCGTCTAATCAATTAATAATTCACGTAAAAACAAAAAGGAAAAACCTCAAAGAATAAACTTTGAGGTGAAATTTGACTTCATTCCATTTTTTAATGTTTCAATAAACCCGAAATATCAAGAAATAAATCTATCACTCTAGAAACAACAGTATATGATGCAAAGGGTTCAAATAATTTCAATTCATCAGTTTTACTAATTTCCAGAGTTTCGGAAAAATTAGACATCGTAACTCGGCTATACGACTTTTTCCAATTCCTCAAGAATAGATTATTTACTAAAGATCAACCTTATCTCCATTTTTCATTTTTTTATACATGTTTTCAGCCATTATAGAATTTTCCAAAAATCGGAAGATAGAAGCAGTTGCATAATCTTCATTCAATTCACAAGAAATCCAATGTCGATTCAAGTCTTCAGCAACTCTCCCTGTAGTGTTTGATCCGGCAAATATATCTACAACCAAGTCCTCTTCGTCAGTAAGAAATTTGATGAAAAATTCCGGTAACTTACTGGGGAAGCGTGCAGGATGGCTCTTTATTCCAAGTTTCTTACCAATCTCCTTATAAATTTTGAAATAATTTGTATTGCTTTCTGTATTAGCGATTTGTAAAAGATTTGAAGGGATCGCGCCTCCATTATCTCTTCCAAATTTTTCACTAATATTATGTCCAGAGGGTCTTTCTTTCGGTGTGTAATACTTTTCACTATTAACTAAAAGCTTTTTCATACTTTTGGAATAAGGAACCAAAACATTATTCACATTAGCTTTAGGTCTTTCACTTTTAGAAAACCACCAAATTGTATTTACTGAATCCTTTGCTCTAATCTTTCCTTTATTAACCCAAGCAATCGGAGAAGGCAATTTAGACGGATTATACCAAAAGAATTCTTCAGCCAGATGATAATTCAATACATCACAAAAATGAATTAAAACTCGATAATTATATAATGAACGCACAGGAAGTCCTTTTCTATAAGCACCTCCTAAATCAATTACTAAGCTACCATCATCTTTTAATTTGTCTCTAGCAATTTCCCCAAACTCTGCAAGCCATTCTACATATTCATCTTCGTCTTTATTTCCATATTCCTTTTTTCTTAAAAGCGCAAATGGTGGAGAGGTAATTATTAAATTTATTGAATTATCTTCAAATTCTCTTAATAACTCTAAAGAATCTCCATGATAAGCCTTTCCAAGTTTTGTCGAATAAATATTTTTCATTGTTACACCACTTTCCATACCATTATACATATTTTTCGCGTACTGTGTGACAAATTTCTTTTTTTTATCTTGAGCGCAGAATTTATAGTATAGAACGCCTTAGTTTATGGTGCACAGATCCATAACAACTGTCCTAAAGTTTTGCTACAGGCAGAATGACAATCATTATAGTCAAAAAGAGCTACATCTCTTTTGAGAACAATTTAATTATTGAAAGTCAGCAATGTAATTTTTTTACCAGTAATTCACTGAATAAATTCGCTCGAGATTCAATGTTCTAGTTCTCTGGTATTCCATGTTATTACCCATCAATTTTTCTCATATAACGACTAGCACACTCAAATATCTCATACTCAGCCTGGTTTGCCACTTAAAATAATCAAGAGAATGTTACAAGAAGATGATATGGCGTTCTTGGAGTTTCATTACGACTTAAAGATGAACGAGATTCAAGATGAAATTGATGTTTTAAAGAAGAAAAAAGCGATTGTTGAATTGTATCAAAAAAAATAAAGAGCAAAATTACTTTGAAAAATATAGTATAACATTAAAAACTGTACCCAATAGAGATGTATTGTCTATTAGAAAAATAGTTTCTTCTTATGAAAATGAGCATCAGCTTGAGAATGATTTACATGCAGAGTTTGTCAAACAAGATGTAAAAATGGCGAACCCTCCCTCTGGAATGACGATCTATCATGACAAAGAGTACAAAGAAAGTGATGTCGACATTGAAATTCAAAGTAATATCATCGGACAGTATCAAGACACTGATGAAGTAAAATTTTACAATGCTCCAGAATTTATCATAACTTCTGTCATTTTTAATGGAGATTTTAATCAAATGCCTAACGTCACTCAAGCGCTCGCATCATGAATTGAATCAAATGATTACAAGATAACTGTAAGCGTCATATA
>NZ_JAFLVR010000009.1 GCF_017315985.1 Candidatus Enterococcus murrayae
CAGATCAGACAGTACAAGCATTAGTAACAGCGAAAGTACAAGCTTATCAGCTAGTTATAGTGGAAGTACCTCAGCAAGTACGAGCGAAAGCACAAGCTTAAGTACTTCAGTAAGTGATTCAAACTCAATCAGTACAAGCATAAGCTTGAGTGATAGTACAAGTGCCAGCACGTCAATTAGTGATTCCAGATCAGACAGTACAAGCTTGAGCAACAGTGAAAGTACAAGTCTAAGTACTTCTATAAGTTTGAGTGAAAAAGAAGAATCGCAAAGTTACAGTGGAAGTACGTCACTAAGTAACAGTGAAAGTACAAGTACAAGCACATCGATCAGTGATTCTAGGTCTGAAAGCACCAGCACCAGCAACAGTGCCAGTACAAGTGAATCGGCAAGTTATAGTGGAAGTACTTCAGCAAGTACAAGTATTAGCAACAGTACTTCAGCAAGTACAAGTATTAGCAACAGTACTTCAATTAGTACAACTACTCCAATTTCCAATAGCACATCTACAAGCAATAAAGGTCTGCCTTTAGGGACAACTACAAAAGCATCACCTGGCACTTCTAGGGTTGCTTCAACTGGAGGAACAGGAAGCACAACAATTTCAAGTGGAACCGGATCTTCTGGAAGCGAGCTTCCAAAAACCGGTGAATCTCTTGAATCAAGCTTACAACTTTCATTTGTAGGTTTAGCTAGTGTTCTTGCAGCTCTTGGCTTACTAAAGAAAAAAGATGAACAACAAAAAGATTAGTATTTAGACAAAGATGGGTATAGAGTTCAACATAAAAGAGTTGAACTCTAGGACCTGATGATTATTCGTTGTCTTTCATTTTTAGAACTTTAGTCAATAGGAACGCTGAAGGCGTATGAAAACATCTAAAGTGGAAGAATTCTTTCTACTTTAGATGTTTTTCATTTAAGAGATTGAAAAGGGCTTTTTGGATTCCGCTCAGCTTTTTTTCATCATACACATGATTGATCCTTGGTTCTTCTATATAAAATAAGCGTTTGAGTAACCTTTAGATTTAAGGAGTGAGAAAAATGAAGTTTAAAAAAGATAGTTTCTTATGGGTCATAGTTGTAATAATGATTTTTGGAATGTTTAATATTCCTGTTATCGCAAATACTACTGAAAGCGAACGAAACGAATCGACAGCAAGTACAAACAATAGCACAGATAGTACCATCAGTTCGACAAGTATCATTAAGACGGAAGAATCTGAGATTGGTTCTTCTCAAAAAGAACAAGAAGAGATAGAAGATACTACTTTGAATAGTGAAGAAGCACCGACAAAAGAAGATGACCAGAAAAAGAAAAAAGAATCAGATATGATGGCTGAAGTCTGGAATGAATATTTCTGGTGGGATACGATTAATAATAGAAGATTTTCTTACAATGATGATATTCCATTTTGGGGTGGGGGTAATTCTAAGATAAATACGACTCAAGGATATATTGAATTAGGCGAACCATACATGTTTGAGGTAGGTTGGAAATTTGTAAATATCACTTTTAGAGGAGAAGTTTATTCCCCTGGAGATAGAATTTATGATGATATTTTCAAAGGCCCTTTAGATTTTCAGGAAATGGAAAAACATCTTCGCTATAATTATGAGCCTCAACTATACAATGTGAAAATATCCTATCGAGGTTTACCTGATGAAATAAAGGAGACATTACCTAAAACTGATCCAAATCCGATTTTAAACGGAACGATGTATACGATACCTGATCCACCAAAAGTAGAAGGTTATATTGCTGAAGAATTCGCTTTAGTATGGACAGCACCATATTTTACTCCACGAATGATTGGTTCTGAAATATATATTTCCGGTGGAACATTTTCTGATGGTATTAGTTATGGGTATAGATCGGTAGAGGAAATGATAGCGCAGCCAGTTATTAGTCGTTATATAGATATTGAAGGGAATGCGATTGATGAAGAGAGTTCGATGATTGGCGAAATTGACGAAGAATATGCAACGAGTGCAAAAACAATTCCTGGCTATACTTTAGTAAAAATTGAAGGCACTATCAATGGGAAATTTACTTCCAAGCAGCAAGAAGTGAACTATATTTATATAAAGGACGATTCGAGTAATTTTGTCGGATCTTATGTAGACTATGCTGAAAATACGGTTACTAGTATAACAGATATTGAACGACAGTTAAAAATAGTCAAGAATGTGAATTTAAGTTTGGTGAATTACAATGATAATAAATTGAATGTGAATGTCGTAGGAACTACACAACAATTTCATTTATTAGGAACAATCCAAACAGCTACAAAACGTGTTCAAACGAAGAATGGCCGGATTTATTACGTGCTGTGGTTAGACGGGAAACAATATATGCTACATTCAGATGCTTTTCAGGCTTTGCCAACTTCTTCTGACTTTGAACAAGAAAGTGATTTGGACAAATATGCAAGTGTCAGTTTGGATTTTTTAGGAAACTATCTAGATAAGATAAATAGTGTCAACTATAAAATTTCTTTGGTTAACAATTATAATGTCTATGATTTGCTAAAAACAGATGGAGATGCAGCTATCCCACCTTATACAGGAACCGTTTCTTCTATGAACCTGAAGGACAATGTGTTCACTGTGACTCAGGAATTCGTTTCCTCGTATGGGATCAAATACTATAAAATCATGGTTGAGGGATATAGCTATTTTGTTAATGCGGCCGCCTTTGTTGTTGAGTCGATCAAAGACTTTTTTTGGTAGATAAAGCTGCTTAAGTGTTAAATGAATACATTACTTAAAAAATGACACAAGAATATCGTTAGAAGAACAGGAACCGTTTCAAAAACTTGAAATTTTGTAACGGTTCCTGAGTTCATCTATGCATCTTTTCAGACAGAATTTTGCTATCAATCTTTCGTATACCCAAGATTGGGAGTGAGCAAGCCCATCATCAATCGATTCAACCATAAATAAATATCACGGTGAAAAACTGTTGGACGTCCTTGTCGTTGTAAATGAATGAGGAAATACTTAGATTGAAGAGTATTCCTAAATTCTATGAAAAACTGCCATTTCCATTACTATTTGTATCCTCCCGAAATGGTAAAACAAATTAAAAATTATAGTAATACTTGTTTTTATTGTTTCACTACTCTCTTGTAATTATTCCGGGAGAAATTAATCGATGAACATGGTATTTTGATCGGAGGGTTCAACTTGGATAGGGCAGGGTTCAATTAAAAAACATCAATCAGATTATGTTAATACCTCAATGTTGATTTTTTTTAAGGTGAAACTACTAGAAGGAATGGGAAATTAGCGAGGTGCTCATTTGAAATAATAATTTCAATACATAGGACATCCATCTTTTAAATAAAGAATCTATCTCACAAATTATTATTGAGACAGATTCTTTAGCATTTTTTTGATTCAATCGGGTGATAATCACAGGAGTATTGCAAAAATAAAACTCCTCGAGAAATTAGACTTTTGAATGAATTTCTCAAGGAGCTCTATTTTCGAGATAGTTTCAATTTTAATAATTTTGCTTATGTTTTAGTTTATAAACTTTTTTTCTTCTCTAAATGATGTAAAAAGGCTCCGGCAGAGAATACTGTTGCTAGTCCTAGTAGTGATAGTTGACCACTCAATTGATTGGAGGTCCCGGTTTTAGGTAGCTCTTTTCCTGTGGCGCTTGCCGCTTTCGTATTTGAGTTGGTTGAGTTTGATCTTCCACTAGTGGCAGTTCTATTTGCACCTGAAGTTGCTGTGTTCGTTCCGCCAGTTCTATTTGTTGAAGAATCTTTCTTATTCGCTGCTGCTAATGATTTGTTTTCGCTAGTAGAGTTTGAAGTGCTCCCGCTAGCGCTGTCTGAAGTTGAGCTAGAGGTACTTTCACTCCAATATTCACTCAAAATTTCAGAGTTACGAGTGCTAGAACTTTCGCTATTTACAGCGGATGTTTTTTCAGAAGTACTGTCGCTAAATGAAGTCGAGGTGCTCTCTGATGTACTTTCGCTCCAATAATCACTTAAAATTTCCGAATTCACTGTACTTGTGCTTTCGCTTACAGAAGTGGATGAACTCAGACTCGAACTAGTAGAATCACTAGTGGATTCTGTTGTTGATGTACTTGTCGATTCAGTCGTGGAGCCACTTGTAGAATTTGTAGTTGAAGTGCTAGCTGATTCAGTCAAAGAAGCACTAGTAGACTCAGTTGTGGAACCACTTGTAGATGTACTGGAAGGTGCTACCATTGAGTTACTTGTCGATGCAACTGGAATGGTGGCAGTATTGTTATTTGCCAATACTTTTCCAGTATCAATTTCTACTCCTGTATTGGCTTGTGAAGTAGTTTCGGCAGCTTGAGCACTCGCTGATGTTGTGCCCACTCCAATGACACCTCCTACCGCCGTTAGAGTTGCATACATCCAATTTTTTCCATTTCTATTTGTTCGTTTTTGTTCTTTCTTTAGTTGTTTACGTATTTCTTTTCGTCCCATACTTTTCAATAATTCTCCCTTCGAAAATAATCTAAAAAATGATTTTGACGTGTTGGATTAAGTATCTCATAGTTCATTTCATTGGATTTATAACGTCTCAATATTGGGAAAAAAATATTTTGATACATGAAATAGCTTATTATGAAATATGGAGATTTTTTTAGTTTAGTGTAAGTCAGATAATAGTGGCACGATACTATGTAAGGGAGAAAACGCAAATGACAACCTATTTAATCGTAGGCAGTGGCTTATTTGGTTCGGTTTTCGCTGATCAAATGGCTAAGAACGGTCATAGGGTAACTGTTCTTGAAAAACGAAATCATATCGCGGGAAATATCTACACAGAAGAAGTCAATGGTATTCAGGTGCATAAATATGGCGCCCATATTTTTCATACATCAAATAAAAAAATTTGGGATTATATAAACCAATTTGCAACTTTCAATCGATTTACAAATACTCCTATGGCCTTTAGTAAAGGGAGGCTATACAATCTACCCTTTAATATGCACACTTTCCATTCTTTATGGGGTGTAAAAACGCCCGAAGAAGCGAAAGCAAAAATTGCTGAACAAACCAAGGACTATGAGGAGCGTAATCCGAATAATTTAGAGGAACAGGCCCTTTCACTTGTTGGGAAAGATATTTATGAGGCCTTAATAAAAGAATATACGGAGAAACAATGGGGAAAGCCTTGTACGGAGCTTCCCGCTTTTATCATCAAAAGGTTACCGATTCGGTTTACCTTCGATAACAATTATTTTAACGATCTCTATCAGGGAATTCCTATTGGGGGATACACGCAAATCGTTGAGAAGATGTTGGCTCATCCCAATATTGAAATAGAGCTCATGACCGATTTTTTGGGCAATAAAAAGGAATGGTTGGAAAAATTTGATCGAGTGGTTTACACGGGGATGATTGATGAGTTTTACGACTATTGCTTTGGTGAGCTGGAATATCGTTCGCTAGACTTTGTACATGAACAGTTGCCGTATGGAAACTATCAAGGAAATGCTGTAGTCAATTATATCGATAAAGACATTCCCTATACGCGAATTATTGAGCATAAGCATTTTGAATCTGGCAATCAACCACAAACAATAATTACGAAGGAATACCCAAAAGAGTGGCAAAAAGGGGAGGAGCCTTTTTATCCTGTGAATGACCAGAAAAATCAAAAAATCTATGATAAATACATGTCACTAGCTAAAAATGAGCCTCAAGTAGTTTTTGGTGGTCGCTTGGGAATGTATCGTTATTTCGATATGCACCAGGTGATTGAAGAAGCGTTGAATTTGTCTAGTAAGATGCTGAGTTCAACGTAGTTACCACTATCAAATGAGCGTTCTCTGTGTCACCTATTTTCGTCAATGCGTTCCTAAAGATAGCTAAAAAAAACTAAGAACGGACATCGAGCTGTTCTTAGCTAAAAATAGTAGTGATAAATTCTGAAAACATTTCGAATGGGACGTAGGCAAATGAAAGGACCCTTTAAGTAACGCCAGCGATCTTATCTAAAATTAACTGAAAAAAGCATCGAGTATGGTGTTTCCTCCTTTACGAAATTATGCCAAAAGAAAGGGAATTAACAATACTGGCAGTCATTTTTATCAAAGAATGACGTTCGTTCAAGTTGATGTGTACAAGTAGAGTACTGGCTCCAAGCAGCAGATAGAATGATTTTCAATTGGTTGAGTATCGGTGACGATTTCAGTTTAATCACTGGCATCCAGGCCAAAACCAAGCTTTTTTTTGCTGAAAGCCTTTTTCAATTGCTTTATAATAGGGGATAGAAAGAAGGGGGAAAGGTCATGCAAACAGCGTTGTTGGTAGTGGATATACAAACTGGAACGTTAGCGCCGCTAATCGGTAAGGAAGCCTTTTTAAAGCATGTGAATGAATTGATTGATCATTTTCATAAAGAAAACCTGCCAGTGGTTTTTATTAAGAAGGTCGGATATGGAGAGCTTTCAAAGAGTCTGCATCGCGAGGCGAATGATCCGGTAGTCACAAAGGTTCAGATGAATTCCTTCAAAGCTCCAGAATTTCAGTCAGTGGTGACCGAGCATTCGTTAGGAAATTTTGTAGTAGTTGGATTAATGAGCAATGCCTGTGTTCAAAGCACCTGCAAAGGGGCCTTGGCTGAGAATTTTCCGGTAACGTTGATCGAAGATGCCCATGATTCGCTAATCAAGCCGATGCGAAATAGTTGGAATAAGAAACTAAAAGCGCTGGGTGTCACCACCATGACGACCAAAGAATATCTAGAAAAATAAAAGGGAGCGAATGATTGTGCGCATTTTAATTGTTGGCGGTAAAGGAACGATTGGTCAAGCGATCGTTGAGAAGTTGAAGGATGCTCACGAGCTGATTTTAGCAGGCAGGACGAGCGGTGATGTACAGGTAGATCTGACCTCGACGGACAGCATCGAAACGATGTTCAAAAAGGTCGGACATGTCGATGCGATTGTCAATGCATCGGGAGCCGCAAAATTTCAATTAGTAGAAGAAATGACACCAGAGGACAATATGGTGGCGGTACAAAGCAAGCTGCTGGGACAGATCAATTTGGCCTTGATCGGCCAAAAGTATTTGCGGCGTGATGGCAGTATCACATTGACTACAGGGATCATGAAAGACGATCCCATTCCTGGAGGTGCCTCTGCGGCGATGGCAAACGGCGGTGTTTCAGCCTTTGTAAAGTCGGCCGCTATTGATTTTACTCAGGGCATTCGCATCAACTGTGTCAGTCCGAATGTTTTGGTGGAATCCTATGATAAGTACCAGGATTCCTTTAAGGGCTTTGTCCCCGTGCCGGCAGAGCGTGTCGCAATGGCCTATGTAAAAAGTGTCGAAGGAAAACAAACAGGACAGGAATATCAAGTTTATTAAAAAGAAAGCTTTAGGATTTTGATGGCCCCAAACAGGGAACGCGATCATTGATCCTGAAGCTTTCTTTTTGATTTATTGCAGCTAAATTCGTGATTTCACCCTATAAATGCTCAGCGATTTCTTCGTCTATTACTAAATCGGTAATGAAGCCCATAGCTAATAGCGTTTGGATACTTTCAGCTTTTTCAACTCCCGTAGCAACGATCATTACACGGGGAATTTTTTTGATAGCTGCCAATTCAATCCCAAGCAGGCGTTGTGAGAAGCCCTTGGTGAGAGGCGTTCCATCCGCCGTGAAGATCGTACTTCCGATATCTCCGATCGCTTTTTCCTGTTTAAGCAGCTGCGCCTCTTCGTTAGAAATGTACTTCAATTTTTTATAGGTTGAAGAGCGGATAGGGTCGCTGACGCCAAGAATAGCTAGGTCCACGTTTTCTCCTTCCTCGATAATTTCTTTGATCAGGCTGGTTTGCATCAGGGTCTCTTTGACATCCAAGCTGTCAGCGATTGCTGGAGCGTAGAAATAGGATACATCGCATTGATATTTTTCAGACAACATAAAGGCTAGATGATTAGAGTGGATGCGGACCTCTGAAAGACCGATCCCACCAATGAGAGGAGTGATTTTCAACTGATCCAGCGTTAATAGGTTAGCCTGCTGGACGTACTCATAAAGGGTAGACCCCCAACCGATCCCTAATTTTTTGATATCTTTAAGAAGCGGTTCAACAAGGTCGGCACAAAGCTTTCCAGCGGCGGCCTTCAAGTTTTTCTGTGTTTTTGCGACGATTTTAACATTAGCCAATTGGTATTTTTCAATCAATTTTTCCTGTAGCCTCAATAAACGCAGCTCGTTGTGTTGAATCGTGATTTTTACCACGCCTTTTTCTTTTGCTTCATGAAGCAATGAGGCGACGGTTGGACGAGAAATCCCCAGTTTTTTTGCGATCTCGCTTTGTGTTGCTTCTTCTTCATAATATAAAAGGGCGGCCTTTACCATTAAATCCTCTCTATCCAGCATGTTTTTCTCCTTAATCGCCGATGTAACAAATGTTCTATCGGGAAATTTTTTATATCATATGATATGCCTTGATTTCGTTGACTTTCAACTTTAATCATACTACAATTTTTACAAAAGTAAATACAGTTTTACAATTGTAAAAAAGGAGATGTTTTTTTGTTAGTTAACTCAAAGGTCATGCTGCAAAAAGCCCGAAAAGAAAAGTACGCGGTTCCTGCTACAAATTTTATTGATTTAGATTCTGCACGCACGTTTGTCAATGTGGCAGAAAAATTAAATAAGCCGTTGATGCTGCCGTTTGCTCAGGCGCATAAGGAGCTGATTTCATTAGAAGAGGCGGCCTTGATTGGGAAATATTTAGCGGAAAAGGTCTCTGTCCCAATTGTTTTACATTTGGATCATGGAGAAGATGTTGCATTTATCAAAAGAGCAATCGACTTAGGATTCACCTCTGTGATGATTGACGCTTCGAAGGAAACGCTGGAGGACAACATTAAAATCACAAAAGAAGTAGTGGCCTATGCTCATCAAAAAGACGTGACGGTGGAGGCCGAGTTAGGGCATGTCGGTGCTGGCACAAACTACGAAAACCATGAAACAACCGATTCGATTTATACGGAGGTTAAGGATGTTCAAACATTCGTATCGACTACGAATGTTGATTCGTTAGCGATTTCAATTGGAACCGCTCACGGTGCGTATAAAGGAACTCCTGTTTTGAACTTTGATCGTTTAAGAGAAATACGTGAAACAACAGAGATTCCATTGGTTCTTCATGGCGGCTCTTCCTCTGGAAATGAAAATTTGAATCGCTGTGCACTTAATGGCATCGCGAAAATCAATATTTTTACTGATTTTCTGAATGCTGCTTATAAACGTAATATGGAAGAAAGTCCCAAGGATTATCTGGAAATGAAACGCTTGGCTAATGATGCGATGGCGAATACTTTGGAAGCGTGCTACAAGACTTTCGCTACTAAAAGTGTTGATTAAAAAGGGGGAAAGCACATGTCTACTAAAATAAATCGTCCATTTTTTGTATTTAATCCAAAGTCCTATTTGTATGGAGAAGAGCTGCTAGCCTGGGCTAAACGAGCAGACGAATTAGCCTTAAAATATCCGGAATGTTCCATATTAGTGACAGTTCCTTATGCGGATATTGCAGCGGTAAAGAATGCGACGGAGCAGATTATTGTGACCGCACAGCACATGGATGGCATCAAACCGGGTCGCGGGATCGGTCATGTACTGCCTGAATCGATCTATCATGCAGGAGCGCGAGCAGTCTTTTTGAACCATGCGGAACGACCATTGACAGTCAGTGATTTGTCTCAAGCGTTGAAGCGAGCAAAAGAGCTGGGTATCCAGACCATCGTTTGTGCGGACTCGATTGCTGAAGCGCAAGCGGTGGCTATAATGGGAGCGGATGTTATTTTATGTGAACCAACGGAACTGATTGGTACAGGACAAACAAGTGACAGCGCGTATATCCAACAGACCAATCAAGCAATCAAGGAGATTGACGAAACCATTCTGGTGATGCAGGCAGCTGGGATCAGCACAGCAGAAGATGTTTACCGTACGATTGAACTAGGCGCTGATGGTACCGGCTGCACGAGCGGCATAACAAATGCTGAATCACCATTAGAGATGTTAACTGAAATGGTGGAGGCTTTAGTAAAAGCATATAAGGAAAGAGGCTAAATAATATGAATGTCAAACATGAGCAGCTGTCCCTAGAGACGCAGGCGGGGAAAGTAACGTATTTGGATATTACACTGCAATTGAGAAAAGCGATAAAAAATTCTGGTATTCAGGATGGGATGTGCGCAATTACGACACCGCATACCACCTGTTCAGTAATTTTTGAGGAATATGTTCACGATAAGGATTGGAAGGGCGACGAATTTCTGCAGGTAGATCAAAACCGAATTTTGGATCGCTTGGTGCCGCGACAGTACACGGAATCTGATTACCTGTATCCCGGTCCGGCCCATGTGGAATTTTTGAAGGATTTAGCCGCAAAAGATCCAAATTATCTGCCGGATCCGGTCTCTATCTTGAATGCGGATGCGCATATCAAGGGGTCACTGTTTGGCGCGAGTGAAACAGTGATCATTAAAGAGGGAGAGCCCTTGATCGGTTCTGTCGGTTATCTGTATTTTGTCGATTGGGATCAAAATCGCGAGCGCACTCGCACATGCAATTTGATGATCATGGGACAATAAGAAAAGAAGTGCATCTGAGTGAAATTCTTTCACTTTAGATCGCACTTTTTTTTGCTTGTTTGAGGCACTTATACAAATAGTAGTTAGTTATTTTAAAATTTCCCGATTTAAAAACTTTAAAAGAAATAAAGAAAATGAATGCTTAAATAAAAGGTTTTTGATCCTGCTTGATATAAAAAATTTATATTTTCTATTTACAAACAAGTTATTTATCGTTATTATATTTTTTATAAAATGAAAACGATTTCTTTTAAAGTGGGGGTATAAATAATGGATGTAGCAAAATTAGGGCAAAGACAGCTTTTTTTGATGAAATGGGTAAATCTTGAACGGAGAATCATCAAACGATATGAACAAACTAAAAGTGTTTCGGAGGTCATTGAGTATCTTGTTGCTATTTTGGTGCGCAGCGCTATCTGCTCGGAAGCGATCTCGGAGAAACTTCAATCGTTGATTCGCGAGTTGTTTTTGACTGCAGAGCCTGATGATACACTGCGCCGTCATTTGCCGTACTTTGAAAAATATTTTAAAAAAGGTGAACGGAAGACACTCATCAAGCGTCTGTTTAAAAATAGAACAACTTATTTAGCGGCCACAGAAGAGGCTCGCGGCTATAAAAAGTATTTAGAGCAGGAAGGGAAATTGGATAATTGGCAGGAAAACCATGCTTACATCATGGAGTCCTTTTTTTCGGATGCCAATGGCAAACGCCATAAGCTGACTATTCGTGAAGCAGATCCTACGAAGGACGAGGAGATTATTTCAAATAGTTTACAAATCCTGACTACCTTGACTATTTTTGAAGTAGACGGCGTGCGAAAATTCGTCAATTTCTTAAACTATGAAGGCTCTGGAAAAATCATCACCACAAAATATAGCGCTCGGTCGGAAAAAGCTCAGGAGCCAACTCAAGCTGCAGCAAATGAGAAGAAGCCGAGTTCTAGTGAACAAGATAAATCCGTTGCAGGTGGAGCAGGGCGGACGGATACTGGAACTGAATCAACAAAGAGTGTGAAATCAGAGAGCCCTTCGGACAAACACGAGAATGAAGGCGACCACTCCACGAAGAAAACCCGTGCAGATTCGGCATCACCCCAAATGATTATCAAGACTGAAAGCAGCAATCCGCGAACTTCTCCGATAAGTACTGTCGCTTTGCCGCAAAAAACGGACGAGAAAAAGCCTTTCACTGTTCCGCAAAAAACAGACACCTCCTACATGACCATTGGCAAGAACCTTGATCAGAGCCAAAACGAAGGCGAGCGGTGGCCGTGGCAAAGGACACTTGGAAAGTTTTTAGGAAGAAATAAGAAATAGCCTCTTTGTTTCAGAACAGGTGGCTTATTAAAGGTGCAGCATGATTGAAAAAGACAGACGATCAGGCTTATTCAGTGTGGAGAAAATTAGCTGATCTGGTAAAACCGACAGCGAAACGTTAAGACAACTTCTAGCTAAAGCCATCGTTATAATCTATAATTTATGTATATAGGATAGAAATAGTTTCGAATGCGGTGATTTTGTGTTAGCAAAAAAGCTTTGCTTGGATAATTAGTTAAAGGAATTGATGACGTTCTCATATAACATGTGTCCCTTTGATATTTGGCAGGATGAGTGTAATGAGACAGTCAATGTGAATGCCCTGCTTTTTTTAACGGAAAACGATAACAAGGAGGAGACGAATGATTAAAGCAGTTGCGGTGGATATGGACGGCACATTTTTGAATGGGGCCAATACTTATGAACATGAGCGGTTCGATCGTCTGTTTGCTCAGATGCAGGAAAGGGACATTCGGTTTATTGTTGCCAGCGGTAATCAATACTATCAATTGAAGTCTTTCTTTCCTGGTAAGGAGGGGCAAATTACTTTCGTTTCGGATAATGGCGCGCTGATTTTTAAGGAGCAAAAGCTGGCACGAGAGCATCATTTTTCTAGTGAATTGGTCAATAAAATTATTGCGTTTCTAGTAGAAAAAAGCAATGATCTGGATTTTGTAGCCTGTGGGATCAAATCTTCCTATATGTTGAAAAGTGCCAACGAGGGGTTCAAAAAATTTGCCAGGATCTACAGCTATGAAATGGAGGAAGTGGACAGCTTCGAAACCTTGCCGGAGGACCCGATTGTAAAGTTCGCCTTAGATGTCGCGGTGGAAAAAACCGCAGAGATTGCAGAGCGGCTCAATCAGGCTTTTGAGGGATCTATTACCGCGGTTACCAGCGGACATGGCAGTATTGATATTATTATTCCAGGAATCACAAAAGGAAATGCGATTAAATGGCTGTTAGACGAATGGGAAATTGAGCCAAACGAGTTGGTTGCTTTTGGTGATGCAAATAATGATTTGGAAATGCTGGCTCTGACTGAGCAAAGCTATGCCATGAAGGAGTGCAGTCCGGAGGTATTAGCGACTGCGAAAAAGCAAGCTCCCTCGAATAATGAATCCGGTGTCTTGCAGGTGCTGGAAAAATTATTGTAATAATGAAAAAAGCGATAAAGCGGGAAAACAGGAAAAACTGTTTTCCCACTTTTTTTGTCTAGCAAAGTGGTCTTTGCCTACAGGTTGAACTCTTGCAGGCAACATGCTAATATATAAAAACGACAACGGTGTCGTTTTTATATATTGAAAAATTAATAACAGTAACACTTGGATGTGAAGAAGCGGTTTCGATTACTGATCAAATCGTAAAGGAGTGAAAAAATGAGTCATTCATACAATGAAATCAAGCAGGTCGCATTACAACTGATAAAGGCAGAAAAAATTCGTGGCTTGTTCTATTTTGCCGGGGGAATTGTTCCTTACTTATTAGCTGATAGTGAGTCGGATCGTGAACATGGGGATATTGACGTCGTCGTTGAAAAAAGTGATATGCCAATGATTAGAGAATATCTAAAGGAACAGAAGGTTTATCAAAAAGCAACAGATTCCATGTTTATCCCGTTTAATCGGAAGCAGCTGGATTTTGGTTTAGTGGTCCAGATAAATGAAATCCCCGTTAACTTTTCGCCGTTTACACTTTATGGGGGTGAGATGCGCCAAAGAAATTTTTCCCTTGAGGAAGCGGGACAAGCTTTGCTGGTAGAGGCTTTACTTAGGGATGTCGAGAGTGAGGTATTTTTCAGCACGAATGTACTGGAAAAGAAGCAAATCATAAAATCCTACTCTTTGGAGACTGTTAAAGCAGCAAAGAAGCAGTCTAATAGATGGAAGGATCAAATCGACATAAGGCAAATTGACAGTATGGGTGTTAACTCCCAAAAATATGCCCGATTAGCAAAAGCCTTCAACATGATGAGCCTAGAAATGATCAGTGCCGATACGTATGACGAACTGCTTGCTGCAGGCGACGACATCAAGGAATGATGCTTCTCAACTGGGAAATATTGAAAGGAAAATTTATGCCGAAAGTAAAAGAAGAGTATTTTGAAAAGAAGCGAAACGATATATTGGATGCTGCATTAGCTGTCTGTATGAGGAAGGCGGTTTACGAGGTCAGCATGTCGGATATCGTCAAGGAAATGAAGGCCAGCCGCGGCGGGATATACAAGTATTTCGAGAACATAGATGAGGTACTTATCGCACTAGTTAACCGAGAGGGCAGCAGGTTTGAAGGAAATGACGTTTCGAGGATCGAACAGATTCTTCAAGCTCAAAAGAAGCCTGAGCAGGTGCTTGTTGATCTATTTGATTATTCAACAGAACGGGTACTGGCTGCCTTCAATGTTTATGGGAAAATTTTCTTGGACATGGATATCCCGTTAGCCAATGATCCAGAAAGAAGTCAAGCGTTTCATTCAAGAATCGAGGAAAATGCGAGATTTGTCTATTTAAGCGGTCATATTTTTACATTTATTACTGAGAAAACGCGGGAAGGCTACTTTCACCCGCTTCTTCCGTTGTCAGAAATCACTAGTTTTATCATTGCCTCCTTTGACGGGATTGTCGGAGATGTCCTTTATTCAAATTATTATTCATTTAAGGAAGGCACACCTGATTACGAGTTTAACGGGGAAAAGCTTATCGCAGCATTGTGTAAAAGTGTCATTTTACTTCTTAACGGAGATCATACCGTTTTAGCATAGTGGAGGGATAGGAATGAACAAAAAAGAAATCATTAAGTATTTTTACGAGGTTGTTGTATCAAAGAACCTGCTTGATCAAGTGGCGGACTATATTTCGCCGGAGTGTACGGTCAGGGCAGGGGAGGCGATTATTCCGCTAGGTGTTGAAGGGATGAAGGAGCATCTTATTGATGTAAAAAAAACCTATCCCGACTATACAATGAATATCATCCGTCAGTTTGAGGATCACGACTATATTATTTCGGAATTTATTATGGAAGGGACTCATAAGGGGGATTGGTTAGGAATGAAAGCGACAAATAAGAAGCTTTCATTTACAGGTGTGGATATCGACAAGGTTGTAGATGGAAAAATCGTTGAGCATGGTGGAGCAGTGAATACCTTTGAAACTCTTTTCCAAGAAAACATAATCAAGCCTTCTTAAAGATTTGAGGCACACAGCGACAGATGTCGAAACACGGGAAACCAGAAGCATAAGTACACTAATAAGTTATGAATTTGCCTAAAAAAGATCGATAGATTCGCTCTATCGATCTTTTTTAGGCTTCAGTTGTTTGGGCTTGATGTTCCTTTACATAGGCTTTGGCTTCTTTGTTGATTGTTTTTAGATCACAGCCCTGCTGCTTCGCGGCGAAAACACAGCCGCAGTAGCATTGACGGTAAACATCGTATTCTTTACACAGTTCAATCGAACGCTGGTAGCCAGAATTTTTCTTGAAATCACTCGGTAAGTAGTGAGTATTGTAAATTTTTTGAATATCCATACCGATTTGATTGATCAATTGGCTATTTTTTTTCGGAGAGATCGTCAACGCACTGCCGAAATAGTCGTATCCGCGCTCCACTGCTTCTTTCGCTGCTAAATCCAAGCGCATATTAAAGCAAGCTGTACACCGCTGGCCGCCTTCAGGCTCCTCCGTCAGCTCTTTTTGCTGCATCAATTGAATGAACTCATTTGGCTTATAGTCATCGATGATCAGGTTCACTCGATTTCCTGTCGCCGCGTTAAAGTCGTTGATGAACTTTTCTTGGACCAAGACACGCCGCTGATACTCACTTTTGGGATGAATATTGGAATTTGAAAAGAAGATTGTTACATCCGCGTGCTGAGTCAGAAATTCCAGAGTGTAGGTACTGCAGGGAGGACAACAGGAATGAATCAAAATCCGCGGGCGGACAGCTTCCTTTTCCCACGATTGAATCATTTTATGCAGCACACGATCATAATTTATTTTTTGGTTGCTCATTTTTTCAACGATTTCCGTTGCATCTATTGTATTCATAAAATCACCTGAAGGTATTATAAGCGAAAGAAGATCATAAAGAAAGCTGTGGAAGACGTTCTGATAAATTAGAGCACACTGTTTTGAAAGTAAAAAAAGTCTGAGAATGATTGAATTTCTTATTCTAGGGATATAGTATATACTTTACGGTATATACCGTAAAAAAATCTAGCCAAGTCAATGAAGAATCAGTATAGTGAAATTGAAAAGTTTTTCAGTTTGAAAGAGAAACATAAAAATGACTACTTGTTTCACTTGTTGGTTCAATCCACCACTGGAACAATAAAGGAAAAAAATAAGGAGAAAATATGGAAGAAAAAAAGACGACAAAAGCCAAGTTTGATCAAGTTTCCGCCGAAATCGAAAAGCGTATCCATGAAGGTATCTATGTCAGTTCGCAAAAATTGCCCTCCGAGTATGATCTAGCCAAAGAATTTGACTGCAGCCGCTTAACGGTTCGAAAGGCCATCGATGATTTGATCAATAAAAACATTTTGGTCAAACGCCGCGGCAAGGGCAGCTATGTGATGTCGCAGCCAAAAATCCAAAGCGGTCGTTCAGGCTTGCAAGGGTTTACTGAAGCCGCGAAGGCCTACGGAAAAACCAGCAGCACGGAAGTCATCTCGTTTCAAAAGGTCAGCGAGCCCTCGGAGGCCATTTTGGATGCCCTGCAATTAGAAGAAGATCAGCCGATTTATGAGCTGGTTCGGCGGCGGATTTTAGATGATGAGCCGATGACGGTGGAAAAAATCTATCTATCTGAGTATTATGTCAAAGGATTGACCAAAGAAGATTTCAACGGCTCCTTATTCAAATTGCTGGAGCAAAAGACCGAAATTGCCTATTCACATCAAGAGGTAGAGGCCATTTTAGTGAAGCCGGAGCTTTCAAAGCTGCTGGATGTTCCAATGGGGGACCCATTGCTGCAGGTTTATTCAGTGACCTATGCTTTGGACGCGACGCCGATTTTTTATGATATTTCTTATTATCGTTCAGACCGTTATGTGTTCAAGACAACACTTACTCGTTATAACCATTAGAATGTCAAAGCAAAACATAATAAAGGAGTCTTCTCATGTCTGTTGATGTTAGAAAAGTGATTGAAGAGAGCAAGGAACAATTTTATCAGGATCTTGATCAGGTGCTGCAGGTAGAAAGTGTTAAAGGCGAGCCTGAGCAGCATGCCCCCTTTGGTAAAGGCCCCAAAGCAGCATTAGAAGCTGTTATGGCATTGGCTCAGAGCTACGGCTTCAAAACGAAAATTGTAAACGATGCCGTCGGTTATGCCCAATGGGGTGAAGGGGAAGAGTATATCGGTGTTGTAGGGCATTTGGATGTCGTGCCTGCCGGAGATGGCTGGTCTTTCCCACCGTTTAAATTGAGTAAACAGAATCAACGTTTTTATGGTCGAGGGATCTTGGATAATAAAGGCCCGATTCTTGCTTGTTTGTTTGGGCTAAAGCTGCTAAAAGATTTGCAGCTGCCGACTAAAAAAACGATCCGCATCATTTTTGGTACAGATGAAGAAAGCGGCAGTTCGGATATTCCGCTATATCTAAGTGAAGAGAAAGCGCCGCAGTTCGGTTTTACTCCAGATTGTAAATATCCGGTGGTTTATGGGGAACGCGGGATCGTTAATTATGAAATAGAAACGTCTTTTCCTGAAGACATATTGCGTAGTTTAGGTGATTTTGTGGGGGATCAGGCGCGCGATCATGTTCCAGATGAATTGTCTGTCGCAATTGCTGGAAAAAACATTCAAGCAATTGGCAAACGAGCGCCCTCAAATGCACCAGAGCTTGGAAAAAATGCGATTACTTTATTAGCAGAAAAGATTCTTCATGAAAAATTGGTTACTGGACAATTGGCAGAGTATTTCTCATGGATCGTCACCAGTCTGGCAAACCAGCATTATGGAGAAGGCTTAGGAATCGATTTTTCAGATGCAGACAGTGGAAAATTGATGATCACACCCTATCAGCTGATCAAAAAAGATGGGCAGCTATCACTTTCTGTGGCTATTCGATACCCAGTGTCAGTTACTGAGACAGAAGTAACGAAGGAATTGGAAAAGCATTTACCCCTCAACAGCCAATTAAACGTTACTCGTCGGATCAAAAGCAGCCATTTCCCAAAAGAGGATGCCAACGTTCAGCTATTAGCAAAGGTTTATGAAGAGGTGACCGGTTTAGATGGAACACCTGTCACGACGACTGGCGCCACCTATGCGCGATTTGTTCCGAATATCGTCGCGTTCGGCCCATCGTTTCCCGGTCAAAAAGGAATTGCCCACAATCAAGATGAGTACATGGATGAGGAAGACCTGTTGCTAAATATGGAAATTTATATGCGGGCTATGCTGAAGCTAATGGAATGATAGATTAAAAACGAGCGGTTGGATAAAAGAGATGGAATGCTAGTCAGTCTCTCCAGTCGCTCGTTTTCACTGTCCCCAAAGTTTGATTGTCAGATAGCTATGCGCTTTGGGTTGGCGCCTTGACATTCGTTTTAGGCGGGCATACAATTTCTTTAGCAAAGAATGAATGCGTTTTCTAGAATATGTATTCGGAAAGAAGGATAAGATGAGTTTAAATGATGCTGTTGTTTACCGAAATCCGGTGGTGGAAGATGCCGAGGAAATTGTAGCTTTCTATAATCGTGTCGGTGGGGAAACGACCTATTTGAGTTTCACAGAAAATGAGTATCCGCTAGATGTGGATATGCAAAAGGCGAGCATTATCAGTACGGAGCAACAACCGAATTCTGTTATGTTTTTAGCAGTAGCAGACAATCAGATTGTAGGTATTGGGACGATTACATCCAGTCATAAAGTTAAAGCAAGACATTGTGGAGAACTTGGGATTGTCGTTACGGAAAAATTTCAGGGACAAGGTATAGGCAGTGAATTGATCCGACGTCTTTTAGATTGGTCGAAAACAAACGGTATTACTACCAAAATTCAGCTAGATACTAGAAAAGACAATAGCATGGCAGTGGAATTGTATAAAAAATTTGGTTTCCAAATCGAAGGAGAACTGAAGAACACTACATTGATTGACGGTCAATACTATCATTTATATGTAATGGGCTTGATGATATAAGCTTCGATTATTTACAAGAAATGGGTGGAAAAGTAGAAATTCATAGTTATAGATATTTCACTTGATTTTGTTGCTTCATTCTGATAATTTGCCTAAAGAATTGCGGCTCTGCTTGATGAGGGCCGTAGTTTTTTTATTCTCTAAATGTTCTGACGAGTTCCTTGCTGAATGTTGCGGTAAGGCATTCTAAAATAATCTCACAGCTCCCTATTTCCAAAGTGATATTTCCGCTACGGCAGAGTATCGCTTTTTTAGTTTGTTCTCGTTTCGCTTAGAAAACGCTAAAAAAGATAAAAAAATTCCGAATTTAGTATATACAAAACAGTATATACTATTTATAATGAGGTCAGATTTTTAAAATGTAAACGGTAACGGGAAGGAGCACGACGATGGCGTGGGGAGCGATTGCCACCTGGCGTATGGCGCATGATGGTGTAGTAGAAGCACTGCGAATATTAGAAAAGAAAGAGGGAGCTGGCGATGCGGTAGAGACATTGATCAAGACCGTAGAGGATTATCCTTACTATAAATCAGTTGGTTTTGGCGGCTTGCCAAACGCGGAGGGCATCTTGGAAATGGATGCGGCCTTCATGAACGGCGATACATTTGAAATCGGCGCGGTAGCCGGAATCACGGATGTAAAAAATCCCATCTCTGTTGCACGAAAACTGAGTCAAGACAAGTTTAATAGTTTTCGAGTCGGTGAGGGCGCTACTAAGTATTCGATGCTGGAGGGCTTTGAAAGAAAGAGTATGCTGACGAAGCGGGCCCATAAAATTTGGGAGAAACGCTTGAAGGAGATTCAAGAAAATAATTTAAATCCTTACGATGGTCACGATACAGTCGGTGCGATCACATTAGATCAGAGGGGCACGATGACAGCAGGAACATCCAGTTCTGGTTTGTTTATGAAAAAACCAGGTCGTGTTGGCGATTCGCCATTATCTGGATCAGGCTTTTATGTCGATAGTGAGATTGGCGGCGCAGCAGCAACAGGCTTGGGGGAAGATTTGATGAAGGGCTGTCTCTCCTATGAGATTGTTCGCTTGATGGGTGAAGGCATCAAGCCGCAGGCGGCCTGCGACAAAGCCGTTTATGATTTCCACGATAAATTAACGGCACGCTATGGAAAAGCAGGAGCATTCTCATTGATTGCTATGAATACCAAAGGCGAGTGGGGGGTAGCAACAAACGTTGAATTTACCTTCAGTGTCGGAAACGATCTGGAAGCAGCACAAGTCTTCATCGCCAATAGGGGACCAGATCATACCACGGATATTCAGCCGATCACACAAGACTGGCTAGACGCTTATGAAAAACGGATTAAAGCACCGATTGAATAAAAAAGGAGAGAAAAAATTATGAAGAAAAAGGTTTACTTATTCTGCAGTCAAGGAATGTCAACAAGTATGCTGGCTCAAAAAATGCAAAATGTGGCGGATGAGCATGATTTGCCTATGGAAGTTGCGGCATACTCCCATGGTCTTCTGAATCAAATAATCAATGAGAAAAAGCCGGATGTTATTATGCTCGGCCCACAAGTTAAATATTTATATGAAGATACAGTAAAAAACTTTGGATCGTATGGGGCACCTATTCTAATGATTAGCCCTGAAGACTACGGAGTGATGAATGGTGAAAAAGTGTTAAAACAAGCAATTATTGCTTTAAAAAAGAAAAAAGCTCAATAATCATTAATTCAAAGGGGGACATAAAATGTTTAACGCATTAGAAAAGACTATGATGCCTTTGGCAGAGAAACTGGGAAAGAACAAAGTATTAGTAGCGATTAGAGATGGTTTCTTAATTACAACACCATTGATCATTGTTGGTTCACTATTTTTGCTATTCAGCAACTTTCCTATTCCTGGCTGGGAAAGTTTCTGGACAGGAATTTTAGGTGATCAGTGGAGTTCTTGGTTTAGTAATGTTTCAGGTGCAGTTTTCGATGTGGTCGGCTTTTTATCCTGTTTAGGTACGGCCTATGCCTATGGACGTGAACTAGAAGTTGATCCGATTCAATCTGCAGCGGTTGCTGTAGTTGGATTTCTAATCTTGACACCAATGAGAATGACTGTAACTGGTCTTGCTGACCCTTTAGGAGCAATTGATTTACAATATTTAGGAACAAACGGAATATTTTTAGCATTAGTCGTTGCGATTATTTCTGTATTAATTTACGCTTTTGTAGCAAAAAGAGGTTGGACGATTAAAATGCCTGATGGCGTTCCTCCAGCAGTGTCAAAATCTTTTGAAGCATTGATTCCAAGTGGAGTAGTAATGCTGCTATTTTTCTTTATCCGAATTGCTTTTGAGTTTACACCTTATGAAACAGTTCATAATTTCATTTTTGAACTGCTGCAAACACCATTAAAAGGTGCAGGAAATACGTTGTTTGCGCAAATTATTTATTCATTAGCTTGTACAGTCTTCTGGTTCTTCGGGATCAATGGTCCAGCTGTTGCAAATTCGGTCTTTGCTCCGATAAGTAAAGTGTTGACGATGGAGAATTTAAACGCGTTTCAAGCTGGAAAAGAATTGCCGAATATTTTTACGGATCCATTCTCCAATTTTTTCACTAATTATGGTGGTGGAGGAAGTACGCTTTCTTTAGTGATTGTCATGGTTCTCTTTTGCAAGTCTGAACGAATCAAAAAATTAGGAAAGCTTTCGCTTGTACCAGGTATTTTTGGGATTAATGAACCAATTATTTTTGGGTTACCTATTGTATTAAATCCTATCATTATTATTCCATTTATCTTGACTCCAACAATCAACCTGTTGCTTTCTACTGCAATAACTAAGCTTGGCATTATTCCGTATACGAACGGTGTTGCTCTACCATGGACGACCCCTATTGGTTTCTCAGGATATTTATCTACAGGTAGTGTTATAGCAGTTATCTGGCAATTTGCATTGCTAACATTAGGGTGCTTCATCTATTATCCTTTCATAAAGACTTTGGACAAGCAGTATTTGAAGGAAGAAGCTGAAGCTAGCAGCCAAAAAGATGAAGAAGATATCTCATTTGACGATTTGTCATTTGATGATTTGTAGAAGGGGAATAGGATGAAGATTTTAATGATATTCGATCAAATTCAAGCCGGGTTTGGCGGAAAAGAAAAGGGCGATTTAGAATTAGGCGGAAAGAAAATGCCAATTGGTTCAGCCAACATGTTTGAAAAATATCTACCAGAAGTGGACGGACAAATTATTGGTACGTTGTATTGCGGAGATGATTTCTACCTAAAGAACAAGGAGACTGTTACAAGAAAGCTAGTTGCAATGACAAAAAAACTTTCACCTGATGTTGTAATTTGCGGACCAGCCTTCAATTATGAAAAATATGGGTTGTTGTGCTCAGAAGTAGGCTATGCTATTGAGAATCAATTAAATATTCCAGTAGTCGCGGCTATGTCTGTCGAATGCGAGGAAGCGATCAATGCCCATAAAGCCGATTTAACAATTGTAAAAATGCCTAAAAAAGGTGGTATTGGCTTGACCGATTCTTTGAAGAAGATATTAGAGCTGGGTGCGCTAAAAGCAGCAAACAAACCAATTGATGATTTCGTTAAGGAAAATTGTTATTAATATCAAACTGTTGAAAAGAGTGGAATATTGATGTCTATAGATGAAACCTTATTTAAAAAATTGAGTGGGATCGATAGTGTTTCTGGTGATGAAAGGGCTATTTCTCTTGCCTTAAAATCGGAATATGAATCATTAGCTGACAGTATTGTTTATGATAATTTAGGATCTATTTTTGCAGTGAAAAAAAGTAAAAAAGCAGATGCTCCTCGCGTGATGATCGTCGGACATATGGATGAATCAGGCTTCATTTTGAAGGGCATCAATGGAAATGGAACCATCCGAGCACTTGCGCTTGGAAATATTGAGGCGACAAGTCTTTTGGGAGCTTCAGTCAAACTAAAAACGAGAAATGACAAGACGTTCATCGGTACGTTGCTGGCTCATGATAAGTCTGGGTCCGTGCTGGATCAGTCAAATGAGGTTCTGGTTGACTTTGGATTTGAAAATAAAGAGGAAGTCCTAGAGAATAATCTAGCTTTCGGTGATCGCCTGTCATTTACAAGTCAAAATCGAGTTTCTTCAAATGGCAAACGAATATATTGCAAAAATTGGGATGGGCGTTACGCACCTCTAATGGGAATAGAAGTAATGCGAGCGATTAAGGACCAAGAATTTGATTTTGATTTATATGTAGGGTGTACAGTTCAAGAACAGGTTGGTTTCAGAGGAATTCAAACAGCAACGAATCTTGTAAAGCCTGATTTGGGCATCGTGCTAGATACAAACAAGGCATTTGATTATCAGATGGATTTAAAAGAAAAAAATGGGGAATTAGGCAAAGGCATGCTAATTAATTTTTATGATACGACTGTATTGCCTAATCGATTATTATTAACTACTTTAAAAAATATCTGCATCAAGCATAATCTACCTCATCAGTATTACTACTCTATGGAAGGCTCCGATGCTGCTTGGATTAATAAATTGAGAACAGGGACTCCGACTCTTTTCGTGAATGTTCCAATAAGGAATATGAACACCCCTTCTTCTATTATGGATATCAGAGATTATGAAGCTGCTAAAAAAGCATTATTGCTTTTTCTAAATTCGCTTACTGTTCAAAATATTCAAGAATTCAAAGAAGAAAATCGTTGATTGGAGGAGAAAAGAATGTTAAATTTCAACGAAATCGATTTGGATTTATTAAAACGATTGTCTGAGGCCGACGGCATAGGCGGTAGGGAAAGAGAAGTTAGCAGAATCGTTACTGCTTATGGGAAAGAATATAGTGATGAAATTCAGTATGATAACTTAGGCTCAGTTGTCTTGAAAAGCACCGGAAAAAGTAAAACAAGCGGTCCGAAGATCATGTTATCAAGTCACATGGACGAAGTGGGATTTATGGTAAGAAGTATCACGGATGATGGCTATGTCAATCTTTTGCCAGTTGGCGGTTGGTGGGGGCATGTGATGCCAGCGCAGGAAATGACGATCACCACGATCAACGACGAAAAATTCATTGGTATAGTTGGATCGAGAGCTCCTCATGGATTGTCTTCAGAAATAAAAGAAAGAGTCATTCCACCAATGGATCTTTATCTAGATTTAGGGATGCCCTCAAGGGAATCTGTTGAACAACTAGGAATATCGATTGGGGATATGATTACACCTCATGTGCACTTTAGAGAAATGAATGATCCAAACTATCTTATGGGTAAAGCGTGGGATGATCGATGCTGTGTAGGAGTAGGTCTAGAAGTTTTAAAAAATATGAATCAGAGCGATTACGAAGCAGACATTTATTTTGCTGCTACAACTCAAGAAGAAGTAGGGATCAGAGGTGCCAGAACGGCTGTTCATACGATAAAACCAGATGTGGCAATTGCTTTAGATGTAACGACTGCGACGGATACTCCTTTTGATAAGAAAGGAATGGCTTTAGGTGAGGGTGTAGTTCTTTCAGTGCTAGATTCACTTACTATTGGTAATAACGGACTAGTGCAGATGATGGAAGAAATTGTCAATGATTTGTCGTTAGATGTACGCTTTGATTTTATGACTGTTGGCGGGACGGATGCCTGTAATATTCACAAAATGATGGACGGGGTAGTAAGTATGACGCTGTCTATTCCTACAAGATACATGCATTCACCAAGATTAATTATTCATAAAGAAGATTATATCCAAACGATCAAATTAGTCACGGAATTTTGTAGAAGATTGAACTGGGATAGATTAAATCAAATGAAATCTTCTGTTGGAATAACAATGGACTAACGAAAAAACAAGTTGGAGATAAAACTGGCAAGGATATTTTTCCTTGTCAGTTTTTTATCCGCTAAAAGACTGGAAGGGGTATAATCAGAGCAAAGTCAAAATGAAAGCAGGTTGCCAATGATGCCATTTACTATCTTTAATGAAGGAAAAAATGATTATCCGATAATTATCAGCCTGCCTCACAGTGGAACGTGGATTCCAGAGGATATGCGAGAAAGCTTACGGCAAGAGGCAGTTTTAGCAAATACCGATTGGTTTTTACCAGAGCTGTATAACTTTTTGGTAGCAGAGGGTTGCACAGTGATTGAAAATCATATCAACCGCTATACTGTCGATCCGAACCGAGAGAGTCGAATGTCTGGGGCGGATTATCAGGATACGGTGGTTTATCAACAAAATACTTTTGGAAACCCATTGTACGAGCAGCCATTATCAAAGCAAACGATCAATCAACGTTTGACTCAGTATTATTGGCCGTATCATCAAGCCCTGCAAGCATTGATTGATCAGAAAAAGCAGCATTTTTCACAGGTTTATTTATTTGATTTACATAGCTTTGCGGAATATCCGAATGGCGATGAAACCAAACCAGCTGATTTTGTGATCGGTAATCAAGCAGATCGAACGACCAGTGCTGGATTGCGTGAGTTAGTGGCGGGACTATTAGAAAAAGAAGGGTATAGCGTTTCGAATAATCATCCGTTTAGTGGGGGATTTATTACACGGCATTACGGCCAGCAGGCGGAGGTAGCGGCGTTGCAATTAGAAATTCGCTATAATCGCTACATTGAGCAGCGTTCGTTTGGCGAAGAAGAATTGACAGGCTGCGAGCCAAAATTATTTTTCGAGGCACAAGCTAGACTTCAAAGGATTTTTGAAGATTTATTAGCAGTACTTCCAGCAAAAAAACATGAATGACTCTAAATGAGTTAGGTTCAGCGGAGCGGTATTACCAGAGAGTGTAGAAGACATAGATTGTTGAAGATTGTGACTCCAATTAAAAAGCGTTCGATCATTTTTGATCGAGCGCTTTTAGTAATCATTCGGATAATGAACAACAATAAATTTTACAACATTACTTGTTTGATTGTCCCAGTTATGATCGATCGTGGAAAAATAGTGTGCCGAATCACCGGGATAGAGCTGGTAGGTTTTTTCTTCGATCACTAAAGTTAAAATCCCCTCTAGAACATACACAAATTCCTCTCCCTGATGCGGATAAGTAGTCGGCAGCTCACGCTTTTCATGGGGCATGATCTCGATCATTTTTGGCGCGATCCTTTTATCCTGCGGTGTCCGGCTTAATTGTTTGTAGATTATATTGTTTAATTTATGGATTACTGGCTGATCATAGCCGCGAACGATGGGCTCAATCTCAGGCTCCTCTTCAAAAAAGTAGTTGATTCTTACATTAAACAAAGCTGCGATATTTGAAAGGTGTTCGACCGCGATGGTCGTGATGCCTCGTTCAAATTGGGACAAAAAACCCGTTGACAAGCCTGTGGCTTCAGAAAGCTGCTTCAGAGTCATTCCCCGTTCATTACGCAGGATTTTCACTTTTTCACCAATATTCATCTGCTTAACCCCTTACATCAATTGATTATTTTAGTATACCTGAAAAAAGACCAAATGCCTAACCGTCATTTAAGTGAATTATTTAGAGAAAATAAAATAAAAAAATTCACCATTATGAATAAAGCGCTTGCAACTACAGCGCGGGGACTTTATAATTAAAGACGGGAGGGAAGCACGTGAAAAAGCCTACGATTTTTAATATACAGAAGTTTTCGACCCATGATGGGCCAGGGATTCGTACGACGATTTTTTTCAAAGGGTGTCCCATTAGATGTGAATGGTGTCACAATCCAGAAAGTCAGGTATTTGCACCAGAAATTATGTTGAACAAATATGGCAAAGAAGAACTGATTGGAGAAGAGTACTCCATCCGCGAGCTGGTGAAAAAGATTCAGGCAGATCAAATTTTCTATGATCAATCAGGCGGCGGAGTTACGTTTTCTGGCGGTGAGGTAATGGCGCAAAACATGGACTATGTGGTAGAGCTGGCTCAAGAATGTCAACGTTTAGGCATCTCGGTTGCCATTGATACCTGCGGGGTCGCGCCGACGGAAAATTATCGCCGAATTCTACCTTATACGGACTTGTTTTTGTACGATTTAAAGTTCATTGATTCACATAATCATCAGTTATATACCGGAGCCGGCAATCAGCTGGTATTAGAAAATTTACGTTTTTTGTCGGAACAGCAAGCAGAGATTAATTTACGCTTGATTTTATTGGACGAAATAAACGCGGAAGAAGTAGATGCAGAGGAGATCATCGATTGGCTGGCGAAGGAAAAAATTCATGTGAGTGAAATTTCACTGCTGCCTTATCATGATTTTGGTCGTGACAAATATGAACGATTAAAGCGTGTCTGCACTCAAAATTTTGTCAAACCAGCAGATGAAAAGGTGGAAAGACTCAAAAAGGTTTATCAAGACGCCGGTTATCAAGTGACGATTGGCGGATAATGCTGCTAAAACAATTGAGAACAAACAAGATGTCAGTCCTATAATGAAGCAAAATTTCTAACTAAATTAGATGACGCGGTACAGCATTATGTTTTATATAAGAAGGAAATACCTAAATACAAGGAGGAAAAACAATGGCGGAATTAACACTGGAACCAACAAGAAGAGGCAGCACAGAACGGATTAAACGATTGCGGGAAATCAGCGACAAGGAATGTACACCTAGTATTTCGATGGAACGAGCGATCCTGTTGACAGAAGCGTATAAAAAATGGGAAGGCAAAGTTTCTGCTCCAGTATTACGTGGACGTGCCTTCAAGTATATCATGGAAAATCGGACGAACTACATTGAAAAAGGAACGCTAGTTTTAGGAGAAAAGGGAGATAAGCCATGGGCGGCTCCAACATTCCCTGAATTATGTTGCCACACCTTGGAAGATTTCGACAATATGCACAACCGCGAGAAGGTTTTCTTCCGTGTGAGTGAAGAAGACCGTCGTATTCAAGAGGAAGTTATCATCCCTTATTGGCATGACCGTGCCATGATGACACGAATGAATCGCCTGTTGCCAGAAGAGTGGCATTTGTTGTTCGATGCGGGCTTATATACAGAGTTCTTGATGCAGCGCGGACCTGGTCATACGGTTGCGGACGGCAAAATGTATCAAAAAGGCTTCGCTGATTTTAAAGCTGATATCCAGCAGGAAATCGATAACCTAGACTATAACAATGATATGGAAGCGTTGAATAAGCGCGAAGAATTAGAAGGAATGAAGCTGGTCTGCGAAGGAATGATCATTTACGGCAAACGTTACGCGCAGCAATGTCGTGATTTAGCTGAAGCAGAGACAGATCCGCAATGGAAACAGGAGCTGCTGGACTTAGCTGAGGTCTGCGATGTGGTTCCAGAACATGCGCCGCAAACCTTCCGCCAAGCGATCCAGATGTACTGGTTCACTCATATCGGTGTAACCGTGGAGATGAACAACTGGGATGCCTATTCACCAGGAAAATTAGATCAGCATTTAGAACCTTTCTATGAAAAAGACATCGAAGAAGGACGTTTGACCCGCGAAGAAGCTCGTGAGCTATTGGAAAATCTTTGGATTCAATTCAATAATCAGCCAGCACCGCCAAAAGTTGGAATCACCTTGAAAGAAAGTGCAACCTATACCGATTTCTGTAACTTGAACACGGGCGCTTTACGTCCTGACGGTACAAGCGGGGTGAGCGATGTCAGCTATCTGATTTTGGAAGTTATGGATGAAATGAAGCTGCTGCAGCCGAGTTCGAATGTGCAGATTTCTCGTAAGTCGCCTGAAAAATTCCTGCGCGAAGCTCTAAAGGTCTCCCGCAAAGGCTGGGGACAGCCGGCGATGTACAACTCGGAGGCGATTTTAGCAGAGCTGAGTTATCTCGGGAAATCCGTCGATGATGCCAGAGAAAGCGGAATTTGTTCAGGCTGTGTTGAGGTTGGTGTAGCAGGAAAAGAAGCGTATGTACTAACTGGTTATCTCAATATCCCGAAAGTTTTTGAACTGGCGATGAATCGCGGCTATGATCATTACACAGATAAACAGGTCGGGATCGACGTAGGCGATTTCACGAAAATGAAAACCTATGAAGAAATCTTCGAAGCGTTCCATAAAGAGCTGCAATACGTGGTAGATGTGAAGGTTGCAGGAAACAACATGATCGAACGGATGTACATGGAATTCATGCCTGTGCCGCTGCTTTCTGTGATGTCTGATGATTGTATCAAAGTCGGCAAGGATTATAATGCCGGCGGGGCACGTTACAATACTAGCTATATCCAGTGTGTAGGAATTGCGACGATCACCGATTCATTGGCAGCGATCAAGCACAATGTCTTTGAACAAAAAACAATGACGATGCAGGAGCTGCTTGATGCCTGTGAAGCTGATTTTGAAAACTATGACGAAATCTTTGATCGCGTGTATAATGAAACACCTAAATACGGAAATGACGATGAATACGCGGATACCCTATTGCGCGATGTAGCTGCTTCATTGCAAGATGTCATTGCTGATCGGCCTACACCGAAAGGCTCGAAAACAGTTGTCGAATTCCTGCCAACAACTTGCCACGTATACTTTGGGCAGGTAATGGAGGCGTCGCCAAACGGCCGTCACAAAGGAATTCCATTACCAGATGGTATTTCGCCAGAAAAAGGTGCAGATCGCAACGGTCCAACGGCAGTGATCAAATCGGCATCAAAAATCGATCAAACGAAAACAGGCGGAGCGTTGCTGAATCAGAAGTTCACACCTAGCGTGGTTGCCGGAGAAGCTGGAATTACTAATATGGCATCACTCGTTCGCAGCTATTTTGCCTTGGATGGTCACCATATCCAATTCAATGTGATTAATCGCGAGACATTGCTAAAAGCACAAAAGCATCCGAAGGAATATGAAAATCTGATCGTACGTGTTGCAGGGTATAGCGATTACTTCAATAATCTGGAAAAAGCATTACAGGATGAAATCATCTCCAGAACCGAGCAAGCTTTCGGCTAAACACATATTTCAATAATGACTAAAAAAACCAGAGAAATTTCTCTGGTTTTTTTATTGTTCATAGATCAAGCATATTACGGAGAAGAGGATTGAGATATTCAAAGCCTGAACCTCAAAAGATTTGGAAAGAAGTTTCTGATATAATTAATTGAATAAATCGAAAGGAGACTGGGCCATTTATGGAAGGTATACATAGATATGAAAAACAGAGCTTAAGCGATATGGTTGTATCATATGTCAAAAATAGAATTTTGGCAGGAACCTTAAAGAGTGGTGATCGACTAATTGAGACAGATATCTCAGAGGAACTTATGATCAGTCGAGCACCGGTAAGAGAAGCAATGCGGATACTGAACCAACAAGGATTGGTTACCTTTTCTCCACGAAAAGGCAACCATGTGATTGAGATGGGGTCAGCTGAAATGATGGAGGTCTTCGAAATTCGAACATCATTAGAAAAACAAACATTGCATAAAATTTTGAGAAAACAACTACTTAAGGAGGAGGATCTTCGACGATTAACCAAAATAGCTTTAGATATGAAGGATAATGAACAGGCATGTCAAACTGAAGAGGACAGAGTCTTTTTATTTAATACACTAGATCTTACCTTCCATAAATATCTTTGGGAGCTATCTGGTAATGTGAGAAGAGCACGTATTTTAGAGAATTTGTACTATCAATTACTCATTGCAATAAACGAAGATATTTCTTCTCAGGAGATCCTTGAAAGAAAATCAGAAGAACACTTAGCGTTCGTTGAAGTTCTAAGTAAAAATGATCTTCCAACAGTTGTTCATGAGTTTTATAACCATATTCGTGCGTATGTTAAGGCCACTTTGCCTACAGAAGAAAAGAATTTCTATTTGGACTGTTAAAAGTAAAATTTTTATGTCCAAGTTCGTAATGTTTTGAATGGTGAGTAAAAAAAAAGCGAACCGTCCTTTTTGGACGGTTCATTTTATTTTTTTAAAGCGATTTGCTGTGCGTGAATATTTTCCAAGAAGGCTTGATCGTGTTCCACGATCAGCATCGTGGGTTTGATCTGTAGTAAGAGATCCTCTAATTGCTTTTGATTGAAGACATCGAGGTAATTTAACGGCTCATCCCAAATATAGAGCTCGGCTTCTTGAGCGAGGGATTTGGCTAGTTCGACTTTTTTCCGCTGCCCCATACTCATTTCTTCGATTCGATTTTGGAAGACATTTCGTTCCATCCCTAATTTTCGCAGATTATTCAAAAAGGCTGAATAATCCAATTGATTTTTTTCGGCGAAATCCTGCAGATTTCCTCGATTGCTTTCGTAGTTTTGCCGTACATAGCTGATTTTCGCATTCGGTCGAAGAAGCTCTCCGGCTGACTCGCCAGCAAAAGTACCTAGTAGATAATGCAGGACACTAGATTTTCCTATGCCATTCGGCCCGGTCAAAGCAGCGATTGACCCGCGTTTTAACTCAAATGAAAGAGGATCAAAGAGCGGCTTTTGGTCTGGGTAATGGAGCGTCAAGTTCTCCAGCTTCAATAATTGTGCGTGTCTGCTTGGATGGTAATTCATCGTTAGCCGATCGACATCCTCTAAGTCCTTTAAAAGACCTTCTTTGGCATCGATTTGATCATACATCCGCTGTTCGATCGTTTTTGAACGTTTCATTGTACGAGCAGCGCGGGCGCCAATGAAGCCTGTATCAAAAATACCGCCGCTGCCTTTTTCGGATGGCTTTCCGTATTTTTCTGTTTCTCGAGAACGAGACCATTCCGCCTTTTCAGCCGCTGTTTTTTTGAGCCGGCCGACTTCCTTTTTGATTTTTTGATTCTGTGCCAGTTCAAATTCATCCCGCAGCTTTTTTTGTTCTTCGTAGGTGGCGAAATTTCCTTGATAGAGCACCAGCTGGCTTTTTTCAATCGCCAATGTATGATCAGTGACTTGGTTCAAAAATTGACGATCGTGGCTGACGACGATAAAGCCATCCTTGTGCTGCAAATAGTTCGCAACATGCTGGCGTCCCTGTAAATCCAAATGGTTGGTTGGTTCATCAATCAACGGGAAAAAGTCAGCTTGGGTGAAGAGCAGCGCCAATAAGACTTTCGTTTGTTCACCGCCGGAAAGTGTCTGATAGGGCTGCCATAATACCTGCGGGTCCAGTTGAATCAAGTTCATTTCTCGTTCCAATTCCCATAGCTCAAAATCAGCTATTTCCAGCAGCGCATAGTAGGTCAGCTGGTCCGTTTCGTTTACAGCAGCCGGAAAATAGACCGGCTGCAGAGGAAATTGGATTTCTCCTTGATACGCATATTTTCCCAGCAGGAGCTGCAGCAATGTGGTTTTCCCGCGGCCGTTGCGTCCGACTAGGCCTAATTTCCAGCTGCTATCGATTGTTAAATTGGCATCCTCAAATAGTAAATCGACCTGCTTGTCAAAGCCAAAGGTCAAATGTGTGATTTTAATTGTAGACATAAAAAATACCCCCTGTTCGTTTCGCTATGGAAACAAAAAAATCCTAACCAATTTTCAGGAAAGGATTAGGAGGTGAAGGGTCTTTTTCCAAATAGTGATAGGCAGGAAGGGCGTACAGCTCATATCTTGTCTGCATACGGTACCGCTTGTTCGCTATTTTCAAAAAAAGTTTTATTGTCTATTCATGCTTAACGAACGATGAAAAGCATAATTGACAGAAAAAAGAGACCATCCCTTTGAAATCCTAAGCCAGTCCTGAAAATCTGCACACTAATCCTATCAACGTTCGTTAATTTAAGATCGGTTTGCAGCTTCCAACATTCGCTTAGTTTTTCAATGGCATAATCCCTCGTTTCAATTTAAGATGTTTTTATTAAACCAAATTTTTCTGGCTTTGTCAAAAAAATACGGACGCAGCCGCTTCCCCAAACATGCTACGCCCTGGAGTGATCCTCGATATACGAGGCGAAGAAAATTCATTCTTCTATTATTATAGTAGCATATTTCAGAAAAAAAAAGTCTTTTAAACACTTGGGAAAAGATAGCAGTGGAGCCGTTATCAAAAAGTTTGGTACAATGGATGCAGAAATGGAGGTGGAGGGATGAACTATGCAGGAATTTATCATCGTCCCGAAAGCGAATTTGCTTTTCTTTATACGAAAGACTTGATGCGGATTCGTCTGCAAACAGGTCGCAATGAGATAAAATCGGTCGGTTTAATCAGCGGCGATTTTTATACCTTTGCTGAGGAAAAATGGTACCAAACCAAGCAGGAAATGAACAAAACGTATACGACGGATACTCATGATTATTGGGAAATTGAAGTAACAGCACCCAATCATCGCTTGGCGTATGCTTTTTGCATTACGGGTTATGACGGTACACAGATTTTTTACACCGATCAGGGAATCTTTGAATATGAAGAAGACCGATTGAGTCGAGATTATTTATATTTTCGCATGCCTTATTTTCAAGAAATCGATCGTTTTAAGGTACCGGATTGGGTGGCAAAAACAGTTTGGTATCAAATCTTTCCAGAGCGCTTTTACAACGGGGATTCGTCAAACGACCCAGAGGATGCTTTAGCGTGGGGAAGCGAAAAGCCGACGCGCGAGAATTTTTTTGGCGGTGACTTGCAGGGTGTTATCGAAAAATTGGATTATTTGGAGGATTTAGGTGTAAATGGGTTGTATCTTTGCCCGATCTTCACCTCTCCATCGAATCATAAATATGATACGGTGGATTATTATGAGATTGATCCTCACTTTGGGAATAAGCAGCTTTTTCGCGAGCTGGTTGAAAAGGCCCATGAGCGCGGTATTCGAGTGATGCTGGATGCGGTCTTCAATCATTTAGGTGCGAGTTCTCATCAATGGCAGGATGTGATTTTACATGGTCAAGAATCTGCTTACGCTGATTGGTTTCATATTGATTCCTTTCCACCGAGCTATACAGCGATTCCGGATTCAGAGTATGCCAAAAATTTGAATTATGACACCTTCAGCTTCAATCCACATATGCCGAAGCTGAATACGGCGAATCCTGAAGTTCAAAAGTATTTATTGGAGATCGCGACCTATTGGATTCGAGAATTTGACATTGACGGTTGGCGGCTGGACGTGGCCAATGAGGTCGATCATCATTTTTGGAAAAAATTTCATGAAGCGGTGCTGCAGCAGAAAGAGGATCTGTATATTTTAGGTGAAATTTGGCATTCTTCCCAGCGCTGGCTGCAAGGAGATGAGTTCCACGCGGTGATGAATTACGCATTTACCGACAGTATCAAGGCCTTTTTCGTAGAGCAGACGATTTCGATCTCGCAAATGATTTTCGGAATGAATCGCCAGCAGTTGCTTTATCGGGATCAAACCAATGAGGTGAGCTTCAATTTGCTGGATTCTCATGATACTCCGCGGATCTTAACTTTGTGTCAAGGAAACAAGGATTTGATGAAGGCTGTTCTGACCTTTATGTTCATTCAAAAGGGGACGCCGTGTCTTTATTATGGGACGGAAGTTGGAATGGAAGGCGAGATGGATCCAGATTGTCGCCGTTGTATGATTTGGGAAGGACAAGATGAGGAGCTTCGGACGTTTTTCAAACAGCTGATTGCTTTACGGAAGCAATTTTCCGAGGTGTTCAGTTACGGGACCATGACTTGGCATTATGATGATGATAAAAAGGCTTTTTCACTGACACGCAGCTATAAGGAAAAAGCCGTGATTGCGACATTTAACGAAGGGGATTCCTTTGAGGTTGAAAAAGCGGGACGTCGAGTATTCGGCCAGAATTATCATGAGGCGGAGGAATATCAGCTATCGCCCCATGGATTTGTGATTCAAGAGCAGTAATAGCGAGTCGCTTTAATTGGAAAAAAGTAAAAAGATGCATATAGTAGATGAAGAAACGAATAAGGATGTCAAGCTGTTCACAGTTGGCTATGGTGGAACTGGAATATCAGATTTCAGGTATAGAGCGAACAGGTCGTTTAGCGGAACGATATACGGCATTCAAATCGGGATCATTTACTCGAATAAGGAGAGATACTTATGGAATTGTTCATTTTTTTACTTTCAGGAATCATCGGTCTGCTTCATTTAGTGATCATGGGCCTAGAAATGTTTGCACCGATGGAAAAACAGGCCAAGACATTTGATATGCCCCATGAATTTGTCGTTCAAAAGAATGCCCAGATTGCTTTGAAGAACATGGGAATTTACAATGGCAGCTTGGGGCTGGTGATGCTGGTCAGTTTATTCCTATTTCAAGGAGACATTCGGCTAAAGGTTCTGCTGCTGCTTAATCTTTTTGTAGTGATCGTCGGCCTTTATGGCGGAAAGACTGTGACAAAATCTATTTATTTGATTCAAGCATTGCCTGCAATTATTACGGCTTTGCTGATTCTGCTTCAATTAGTTTAAAAAAAGCTCGGCTAAGACTTGTTTCTTAGTCGATTTTTTTGTACTAGTGAGTCGAGAGAAGTAGAGCGTTTTTATGGTATAGTAGGAGAATCAGGCGACAGCTACGGAGGAAAAAAATGAATAATAATGATTTATTGCTGCGGTTAAGATACGCGTTGGATATCAAGGATAGTGATATCGTAAAGGCCTTTCAACTAGGCGGCATGGAGATTTCTAGAGAAGAAGAGCAAGCGATGCTGACAAAGGTACGTGATCAGGATCTGGAAGAAAATGACGATTTTGAAAAGAACGTTTATCAAAAAATGATCAATAACAAAGTTCTCGATACATTTTTGAATGGTTTTATCACCTTAATACGCGGTGAAGCAAAGGATAAGCCGCAGCCGCAAAGCGGAGAAATCAAGCATATCAACAATGTTTTATTGAAAAAGGTAAAGATTGCTTTAGCATTGACCAGTGAGGACATGCTGGAAATTTTAGCTGAAGCCGGTGTTTATCCGTCAAAGGGCGAGCTCGGTGCGATCCTGCGGAAAGAAGGACACCGCAATTTTAAACCCTGCGGCGATAATTATACTCGGAATTTTCTAAAGGGATTAGCTTTGTGTTATCGGGAGTAAATGAATTGGGCCAGTCATTAGACTGGTCTATTTTTGTGCCTAGAATAGGCGAGTCGCTACGATTTTCTTGCTAAAGCGTTAAATTCTGTTTTACTTGCACATATATGTGCGTAATAAAATTATATAAACATCTTATTGACTTTGTATAATCATCGTATTACACTGGAATCAGGTTAAATAAAACTATTTTAAGAGGAGAAGCGCATGAATCGTTGGGTTTATTTATTTTCAGAAGGATCAAAGGAACAAAAGGATTTATTAGGCGGCAAAGGAGCCAATCTTGCTGAGATGACAAAATTAGGTCTGCCAGTTCCTACCGGCTTCACTGTAACCACTGAAGCATGTTTGTATTATTTGAATCAAGGCAATCAATTGATTCCGGAAATGAAGGATCAGGTGATGGAGGCCGTTGAAAAATTGTCTGCTAAAACCGGGAAGAAGTTTGGCGATTTAGACAATCCCTTATTGGTTTCGGTTCGCAGCGGATCAAAGTTCTCGATGCCGGGGATGATGGATACTGTTTTGAACCTTGGATTAAATGACCAAACAGTTGCGGCTTTGGCAGAGAATAGTCAGAATGAACGCTTTGCCTATGATTGTTATCGTCGGTTGCTGCAAATGTTCGGCAATGTCGTGATGGGGATGGATAATAGTGATTTTGAAAACCACATCACCGCGTTAAAAAAGATAAACGGCTTGTCATTTGATAATGAGTTGACCGCCGATCATTGGAAACAAATTGTAAGCGAGTACAAAGAGATTTATCGGAAGAAATTACAGCGGGAATTCCCGCAGGATCCGATCGAACAATTATATTTAGCGATCGAAGCGGTCTTCGGCAGCTGGAACAATCAACGGGCAAAAACCTATCGTCGACTGCATGATATCAGTGATGATTTAGGAACCGCTGTAAATATTCAGGAAATGGTCTTTGGAAATTTTGGCGAAAGCTCTGGGACAGGTGTAGTATTCTCCCGCAACCCATCGTTAGGTGATCCTGGTTTATTCGGCGAGTATTTAATCAATGCTCAGGGAGAGGATGTAGTGGCAGGTGTTCGAACACCAAAACCGATCCAAGTTTTGGCGGACGAGCTGCCGGAACAGTATCAGCAATTAAAGAGTATCTGCGAAAACTTAGAAAAGCATTATCACGACATGCAGGATGTGGAATTTACGATCGAGCGGGAAAAATTATTTATTCTGCAGACCCGTAGTGGGAAGCGCACGTCGAAGGCGGCGCTAACGATCCTGTTGGATTTTTATAAAGAAGGAATCATTGACGAAAAGGAATTAGTCAGCCGCATCGAAGCGAAGGACTTGGAGGCAGCGTTGCATCCTAACTTCGATGAAAAAGAATTGAAACTGCATGAATCATTTTTATCTGGATTAGCAGCTAGCCCGGGCGCTGCAACAGGAGCGGCATATTTTACTGCCGAAGCAGCGACCGAGGCCAAAGCTCGCGGGGAAAAAGTCGTATTGGTTCGTGAAGAAACGTCACCTGAAGATATCGAAGGAATCGCAGTCAGCGAAGCGGTAGTTACCAGTCGCGGCGGTATGACCTCACATGCGGCAGTAGTCGCTCGCGGAATGGGGATCTGTTCGGTGGTGGGCTGTGAACGATTGAATGTACTGGAAGAAAACAAAGCGACCGTTGGAGACAAGGTCATTGAAGAAGGAACAATTCTATCTGTTGATGGAACCAGCGGCAGCATTTATTTTGGCGAAATTCCGATGGAGGAAGTAACGAATACCGTCGCGTTAGATGAGCTGCATGTAATTTGGGATCGTCATGCGAAAATCAGAGTCCGTGCAAATGCCGAAACACCAAATGATATCGAGACAGGAATGTCCTTAGGGGCAGTCGGTATTGGGTTGGCTCGGACAGAGCACATGTTCTTTGAAAAGAGCCGTCTGCTGCAATTCCGTCAATTGATTTTGGCAGATAGTTTGGACGAACGCTTAGAAGTGCTGAAGGATTTAAAGGAAGTGCAAAAGCAGGACTTTAAATTTATGTATGAAGCAGCGCAGGGCAAAGCGACGACGATTCGTTTACTTGATCCGCCGCTGCATGAATTTCTGCCTAAAGGATCAGATGAATGCCGCGAGGTCGCAAAAGAATTAGGTAAGACCTTTAATGAAGTGAAGCGGAAAACGGATAATCTGGCGGAGGTCAATCCAATGTTAGGATTTCGCGGCTTGCGATTAGGCGTGGCTTATCCAGAAATCTATCAAATGCAGGCGGAGGCGATCATTGAAGCGGCTTGCGAAGTGACGAAGGAAAATGACTTTACGATCCAACCAGAAATCATGATTCCATTTACCATTGATGCGCAGGAGTTTGCTCGCGTGCGTGCATCGATTGAAGAAGCAATCCAAAAGAGTCTCAAGGAGCACGAGCAAGTGCTAGACTATCAAATCGGTACCATGATCGAGATTCCAAGAGCCTGTTTTGTAGCAGATGAGATCGCAAAACATGCGGACTTCTTCAGCTTTGGCACCAATGATTTGACTCAGATGGCTCTGGGACTGTCTCGCGATGATTCACCGCGCATCATTAATCAATATATGGAAGCAGGGATTTTCGCGGATGATCCATTCCAAGTATTGGATGAATCAGGAGTCGGAGCGCTGATGAAGCTGGCCATTGAAGGCGGGAGAAGTGTAAATCCGAAACTGAAGATTGGAATTTGCGGTGAAGCGGCAGCTCATCCGAAGTCAATCGCCTTCTTAAATCATTTGGCGATCGATTATATCTCTTGTTCACCATTTAGAATTCCTCAGGCAAAAATGACCTTGGCTCAATCAGCGGTCGATTTGTCATCGGAATCTTGAATAAAAAAACACGTATATTAGTTTTTGGTTAAAAAACAGCATGAATTTGGAAAGAGATAGCTTTTTATTAGGCTATCTTTTTTTTGTTATTAACAGGAAAATTCAAAAACTTAAAATTAATTATAGATAACAAATAGATGAGAAAGATCGCCCTTAAATGAATGAAATATAATTTGTAAACGGATTCAACCTTCGTTATACTTCTTATAGGCTTTAAATATGTCATGTCACAATAAAACAGCTTCTTTTTTGGTCAGCTTGAATAACATGTTTTTTTACGTGAAAGCTTTATTTTTAATGAAAATCAACTTTTTTCTATTAAATGGTGGTTTTTTCACAATGACTTATGAATAAAAATACGGTATAATGCTGACTTGGGAGGTGAAACAAACTGCGGAATTAGGAATCATAGAATAACATCTTGACATTCATGAGCGGTCTTTTCCGTTGATTGTTTTGACGTATTGCATCCCCAAAAGGGACCGTGAATTCGTCGTTAAGTAAGAAGGTTATTCTAAGCTGTCAAAATTGGAGAACTCTATTTAGACATGATCTTTCTAATGAATCTAACAGGTTTAACAATCTGTTATAAAAAAAAGAAAGCAGGGATTAAACAATGACAATTGATTGGCAAAAAGAAGTAGAAGCACGCAAAGACGACTTACTGAAAGACTTAGGCGATCTTATTCGTATCAACAGTATTCGCGATGTGGAACATGGAACAAAAGAAGAACCTCTTGGACCAGGACCAGCAGCCGCTTTACGTAAAGTATTGGAATTTGGCGAACGCGATGGTTTCGTGACGAAAAATATCGAAAACGTAGCGGGTCACATCGAATACGGTGATGGAGAAGAAACCTTTGGGCTTTTAGGACACGTTGACGTTGTTCCCGTTGACGATAACTGGGACACAGATCCATTTGAACCAGTCATCAAAGATGGAAAATTATACGCACGTGGGTCAGCCGATGATAAAGGACCCTCAATCGCTGCTTATTATGCAATGCGTATTATCAAAGATTTAGAATTACCTATTTCTAAGAAAATTCGCTTTATCTTCGGTACTGACGAAGAAAGTGAATGGGTTGGAATCCACCGTTATATGGAAGTTGAAGAAATGCCTAAGGTTGGTTTTTCTCCAGATGCACAATTTCCGATCATTAATGGTGAAAAAGGAATTTTATCTTATGAAGTGACTTTTGCAAACAAAGACAACGCTGAAGCTGGCGACTTTGATCTTGTAAGCTTCAATTCTGGTTTGCGTACGAATATGGTACCAGGAGATGCAACAGCTGTTCTTAAAGTGAACGACGAAGCAAAAGTTGCAGACATGAAAGCGGCATTTGACGCATTCATCGAAAAATCTGAAGTCAAAGGCGAATTTGCTGAAAGCAACGGCGAAATCACGATTACTGTGATCGGTAAAGGTGCTCATGCACAAGAACCAAAATTTGGTGTTAACTCAGCAACATTCTTAGCAGCTTTCTTAGCTGACTACAACCTTGACGGCAATGGTGCTAACTACATTCAAACAATTTCTGAATATATGCACTTAGATTACAACGGTAAGAAAATCAATGCTTACACAAAACACGATGTAATGGGTGAAACAACTTCATCAGCGAACTTGTTCGACTACAGTGCAGACGGCGACAAAAAAGTTACATTAAATGTTCGTCATCCAGAAGGCATCACAAAAGATATCATCTTAGCCAACATGGAAGAAGTTCTTAAAGATGCAGGCGTTTCAATCGCGATCATTGGCGACGTAAAAACTCCTCATTATGTTCCAGCAAGCGATCCATTAGTGAAAACATTATTGGACGTTTACGAAGAACATACTGGTCTTGAAGGCCATGAAGAATCAATCGGCGGAGGGACTTACGGCCGAATCCTAGAACGTGGTGTTGCATATGGCGCAATGTTCCCAGGTGAAGAAAACGTAATGCACCAACCAAATGAATTTATGCCGATTGACAGCTTGTTCAAAGCAACAGCAATTTACGCTGATGCTATTTATCGCTTAGTAAAATAGTCGGTAATGGGAGACAGGGATCCTGTCTTTGTCAGGATTCCTTATCTCATTGAGGAAATGATAGTAAGGAAGGAATTTCAAAGATAATGAAAAAACTCTCAAAAGACGCTTTTGGTGGAGTAGCAGGGAAAGATTATGTCCCGTATGTAGCTGATAAGCCTAAAAAATCAGGTTCACCAATCATTATGATTTTAGGTATTTTACTTGCTGCACTATTTGCTGCATCGACCGCTTATTCAGGTATGAAGGCTGGTTTGACTGTAGCAGCAGGTATTCCAGGTGCAATTATTGGATCAGGGCTAGTCGCTCTATTTGTAAAACCTAAAACCATTTTAGGGAAGAACTTATTGCAATTAATGTCTAGTGGTGGGGAATCTGTAGCATCAGGTATGATTTTCGTATTACCAGCCGTAATCTTAGTTGGCGGTAAAGTGAATTTCATCGAAGGTGTAGGAATCGGAGTCGGCGCTGTCTTACTCGGTGTTGGTGTGTTCTCACTTGTTGAAGATTACATGCTAGTCAGTGAACACGGTAAACTGGTTTATCCTGAAGCAATGGCTATTTCTGAAACATTAGTCGCTTCAGATACTGGTGGCGATTCACTTAAATACATGGGTATCGGATTCGGTATCGGTGGTGTCTTAACTGCGTTAACTGGTTCTGTCTTTGGAATCATGAACAATGTTATCAGCTATGTCAATGAAAGTTTCTATAAATGGAAATTTGAAACAGAAGTAAACCCATTATTAGCAGGTATCGGATTTATCGTCGGAATGGACGTATCTGTCTTGATGTTTGCTGGTTCGATCTTAGCGAACTTCGCGATCGCACCATTACTTGGTTACTTCATGGAAATGGCGAACAGCAATGCACATGTTTGGGATAATGCGTCTCAACTATTGAGTGCTTCAAACTTTGCCGTAATTTCTGGTTCGTATGTTAAATACATCGGTGCTGGTATGATGATCTCTGGTGGATTAATCGGTGCGATCAAATTGATCCCTACCATCATTTCATCGATCTCTGCAACTTTGAAAGGCCGCAAAGACGGTTCTGAAAAAGAAGGCGGCGGCATGCTGCCATTGATCGTAGGTGCTGTGATCGGTATCGTTATGGGATTTGTGATCACTGGAAGTATTGCAATGGCACTTGTAGCAGGTATTTTATCCATTATCTTAAGCTTCCTATTTGTTATCGTTGCAGGTCGTTTGACTGGTACGATCGGTACATCAAACTTACCTGTATCTGGTATGACAATCGCTTCAATGGTTATCTTAACGCTAGTATTTGTAATGATGGGCTGGACTTCAGCTGAAAACACGCAACAATTACTGTTGTTTGGTACATTTATCGTATTAGCCATTTCAGTAGCCGGCGGTTATGCTCAGTCACAAAAAGTTACGTTTGTAATGGGCGGAAACTTCAATGAAGGCCGTCGTTACTTCTTGATTTCTAATATTGTAGGTGTGGTAATCGTTACTGGTATGATGGTTATCTTGTCACCACAATTAGCAATCACTGGTTCTAACCCTCCATTTGGTTTACCACAAGCAAACTTGATGGCAACATTAACTTCAGGGATCACGTCTGGCTCTCTGCCTTGGCACATGATCATCGCTGGTATCGCAATGGGTGTGGTTTTACACTTCATGAAGGTGCCAATCATGACATTCGCGATTGGTTTCTACTTACCAATCTCAACAACTTCAATCATCTTAGTTGGTGCGTTGATCCGTCGTTTAATTGATGAATTAAACAAAAAAGAAACAGAAGAAGTTGCAGAAGAACGTATTACTCTTGGTGTCAGCTTGTCATCTGGTTTGATCGCTGGTGGTTCAATTATCGGTTTGATCGGAATCATTTTACAAGTAACGGGCGTAGTAACTCCAGGAACACCAACAGGCTTCTTAGGTTCTAATGGTTCAGCATTCTTGTTGCTTGCAATCTTAATCGTTGCAATCATTGCGCCGTTGTTAAGTGTGAAGAAAGTGAAACACAATGACTAATCAACAGCCAAATGCTGTGAATCCGGAAACGGAAGAGCTGTTAAAGCGTGTTTACCGAATCAAAGAAGGACTGCATTATGAAATTCGTGATGGCATCGTTTTTGTCATCACCGAACAAAATGCCTGGATCCAACGAGTCTTACGCAAGATTCATTATAAGATCCCAGAAACTTCTGAGATGGAGCTGGATAAATACGGCAGCTTCATTCTTCAGCAAATCGATGGTAAACGAACCGTTAAAGAAATTGGTGAAAACCTTGGCGCTGCCATTGAAGAAGCCAATGATCAGTTGTATGATCGTTTATTGATTTATTTACATCATTTAGAGAAGAATGAAAAATATATTGAATTAGTATAAAAAAATGACCTTCAAGCGAAGCCGCTTGAAGGTCATTTTTCTTGCATGTTTTGAAAAACATACAAATCCTAAACTCTTTTAAAAGAGACGTTTTAAAAATTTTATACTCCTGTACAATAAGGTTAGATAAATGACATTCTGATTTTAGAGAAGAAAATGAGGTAAAAATGAAGAAAAGTATACTGTTTTTAGGATTGATTTATTTGATTTTTATTAGTTTAGGATTGCCGGACTCTATTTTAGGGGTTGCTTGGCCAAGTATGAATGGAGAGTTTAATGTAGCCGCCAGCTCTGCCGGAATCATTGCCATGGTGGTCTCCATTGGAACGATTCTCTCAAGTTTCCAAACCAATCAGCTGATTCAAAAAATCGGAGTCGGTAATTTAATTGTTTGCAGCATTCTCTTTACGGTGATTGGCTTGTGTGGTTTTTCTGTTTCAAAGAATTTTGTCTTTTTAATTATCAGTGCGATTCCCTTGGGATTGGGAGCAGGAGCGATTGATACTGCGGTGAATGATTATGTTGCGCTGCATTATAAGGCTCATCATATGAATTGGCTGCATGGCTTCTGGGGGATAGGGGCAACCCTTGGTCCGATTATTATGGGTGTCTTTTTAAGAAATCAAAATTGGCGGGGCGGATATCTGGTTTTAGCTGGAGTGCAATTCATTTTAGTTACGGTTGTTTATTTTACTCGGAAGCAGTGGAAGCAGCCGAAGCAGGCAGCCCACTCGCTGGAAGCACAGGATTCGCTCTTGACTTTGTTCAAGCAGCCGGGAGTGATTTTTTCACTGATCTGCTTCATTTTTTATGTTGGCGTCGAGGCATGTATGGGATTATGGGGCAGCAGCTTTTTAGTTAAAGTAAAAGACATTCCCATTTCGACTGCAGCATTTATGACTTCAAGCTATTATGCTAGTTTGACCGTTGGCCGACTTGCGGCTGGTTTTTTCACATTTTTCTTATCTAGTCGTAAATTGCTCTACATAAGTGAAGGCTTTTTGTTGGCAGGTGTAGTTTTTCTGATGATAGGAAAAGGCAATTTTGCAGCAATAGGTTTCATTTTTACTGGACTAGGCTCTGCGGCGATCTTTCCGACTATGCTTCATGAGACCCCCGAGCGCTTTGGCACAAAAAATTCTGCCCGTATCATGAGTTTACAGCTCGCTTTGGCTTATACAGGAACGACCTTTTTACCCCCTGCATTAGGTGTATTAGCAGATCGTTTTACGTTGACGATTTTTCCGTATTTACTTTTTTTATTCGGTGGTATCGTGTTCGCTTCGACTATTATTTTAGAAAAAACAGTTCAAGCAACCAATTTGCGATAATTCGTTGTTTAGCATAAAAAGCAAATGATGTGAACAGACGGTGTTGCTTATCCGGTGCTGAGGGCTAGTATGAGGCGCTATAAAATCTTTTTGAAATTTCAAGAAACAGCAGGTGTTTTGTATTTAACAGCTAAAAAGTGGGTGAAGAGTCGTAAACACGATTCTTTGCCCGCTTTTTTAATATGCTTTGGCGATAGTAAATGATACAGTAAAAGCTGCTTTGAAAAAGTATACCAACTTTTTACAGGATTGAATGGTGTAAAAGAGAGTGTTTTCTAAAAAACGCTTTCATCATATGATAAATACAGGAAAGGGAATGGGTGATTCAAATGGATAAACGTGACTATGAGGTGTTCGCAATTTTATTAAAAAATGATCAACTAACGATCACCGAAATTTCTAAACAAATGAAATTATCCAATAAGACCATTTCAAAATCATTAGACAAAATAGCCGATTTTTTGAAGGAGAGTGATTTAGTACTAAGTCGAAAGCCAAAAATTGGTGTCTCTATTCTAGGTGATAAAACGCTTGGCTATCAATTGTTAAATCAGCAGACTGATCGTGATGTGCCAAATACTAGAGAAGAACGGGTTCAATACCTTTGTTTTGAAATTTTGAACAACTCGGGATATTTCACTTTAGCCCACTTGTCCGATTTGCTATTTGTCAGCAAAACAACTTTAGAGAAAGACATGGTTCAAGTGTATGAAATTTTTGCTTATTTCCATGTGACAATTGAAAAGATTCCTGGTAAGGGCTCCTTTTTGAACATCATGGAGTATGAACGCAGAAAACTAGCGTTGGATTTGATTCATTATTTTTGGGGACAAAACTGGCAGATTATTAATCAGAATGGACAGTTTTTACATTTGATTGAAGGCGTGCCGCGTTTTGCTCAAAACTTTGTCAATATTGACTACTTAAAGCAGATCAATATCATTTTGCAGCAGTTCATTTCTCAAAATGATATTCGGATCAGCGATTTGAATTATCAATCATTGATTTTACATTTGCTGATTGCGGTAGAACGAATCAAAGATCATCAGCTGATCAATGTCCAAAAAGACACTGAGGGGAAGAAAAAGGAGCTAGTGCTGGAAGGACTGGTTGTTAAATTGGAAGAAGCTTTTCAGATTCAAATACCTGAGCTTGAAATTACCTATATTCAAATATATTTCAATCACCTGAATCAAGAATTGGTGAAGGAATCGCGGATTGATGAACATGCAGTTACTGAAATTATTAAACAGTATACGAGTCTCGATGATCGGGAAGCCATCATGACCTTATCCCAACATATCAAGCTAGCCCTTGAACGAATCTTAAATAAATTGCCTGTTAATAACCCTTATACGCAGGATATCAAAAAGAATTTTCCTATCTCGTTTGATGAGGCATTGAGCTTGAAGCAGAAGCTGGAAAAGCATTATCGGTTGTTTATTCCAGAAGATGAGGTTGCTTATATGGCCGTACATTTACAAGCGCATCGAGAGCGAATGAAATCTGAGGATGATTCTCAAATTGAAGTTTTACTGGTTTGCAGCAGTGGGAAAGGAACCTCACAGCTGCTAGCTGCAAGAATTAAACGAGCGTTTCCAGAACTGATTATCAATCGGATACTTTCGGTACAGGAGCTATACAATACTAGCATCTCAGAGGACTTGGTTCTTTCTACAGTGAATATCTCGTTGCCAGAACAGCGGCTTTTAGTCGTTTCCCCAATTCTTAGCCAAATCGACCGCCAGCGAATTCAACAATTATTACAGGAAAATCAAGGAATCAGTCAGCGCAATTATGAGTTTAGCCGCCTGATCAAAAAAGAATTGATTTTCTTAGATGAAAACTTTCAGACAATGGAGGATGCGCTGGCATTTATCGGCGAGCAATTAGTTGAGAAAGGATATGCTTCGACAGAGATAATAAAGAGCGCTGTAGAACGGGAGCATTTTTCTTATACCTCTTTTGAAAAATTTGCGACACCTCATGGAAATCCTGAGTTTGTCAAAAAATCAGCGATCAGTTTTTTACGACTGAAAAATGAGCTTGTTTGGGGAAGTACGAATGTTCGATTTGTCTTTTTTCTTTGTGTAAAAGATGAGGACCCCCAACAATTAGAAAAAATATTTGATTCTTTGTTAGAAATTATTGATGAAAACGAAAAGGGCTATCTAGTAAAGGGAGATGCGCCACAAATTTTAGCTTATTTGAAAGAAGGACTTAAAGAATGAAAGTATTAGAAGTATTAAACACCAATCGTGTGAATCTAGCATTAAAAACTGCGACGAAAGAAGAAACTATTCAAGAAATGGCTAAAATGTTGTCTGCCGAAGGTTTATTAAAAGATGAAGCGGTCTTTGTTTCCTCCGTTTTATCAAGAGAAGAACATTCAACCACGGGCGTTGGAAATGGTATCGCGATTCCTCATGGGAAATCATTAACTGTTGTGGAGCCAGCAATTGCTTTTGCCAGATTAGAAAGCGAAGTGGAGTGGCAGGCATTGGATGAAAAGCCTGTGTCATTAGTAGTGATGCTAGCTATACCGGATAGTCAACAAGGGGAAACTCATTTATCCATTCTTTCTGAAATTGCGATAAAGCTAATGGATGATGACGTCGTAGAAAAATTAAAAACAGCAACAAAGGCTGATGAAATTGTAGAAATTCTAAGTTAAACGGAGGAGAAAACTATGAAAAGAAAAATTATTGCAGTCACAGCATGTGCGACAGGAATTGCTCATACCTTTATGGCGGCGCAAGCATTGAAAAAGGAAGCTAAAGCGAAGGGGTATCTATTAAAAGTAGAGACGCAAGGTGCGACAGGAATTGATAATGCTTTGACAGAAAAGGACTGTCAGATTGGTGAGGTGGTAATTTTTGCAGTAGATACCAAAGTTCGTGATGAGGAACGTTTCGCTGGGAAGAAGATTCTGAAGGTTCCTGTGGCGGCGCCGATCAAGGATGCAGAAAAAGTAATCAGTGACGCATTGGCCTTAGTCGATAATAATTAATTAGGAGGAATAGATAATGAAGAAAGTGTTGTCGGAAATCAAAAATCATGTGTTGACCGGGATTAGTTACATGATTCCATTGGTAATTGCAGGTGCCGTCATTATGGCAATATCCCGTGTGGGTGGTTCATTGTACGGACTGACTGATATTTGGGATGCGAAATACGCAGAGAGCGCGAATGGACTTATACGTCTGCTTCACAGTATTGATGGCTTTGGCGGGACCGCGCTAGGTTTAATGTTCCCTGTCATTTCAGCATTTATTGCTTACTCAATTGTTGACAAACTGGGAATTGTACCTGGTTTAGTAGGCGGGATGCTGGTGAAGGATATCAATGCTGGCTTCTTAGGTGCTATTGCAGCAGGATTGATTGCAGGGTACATTTGCCTTTGGATTCGTAACCATGTGAAATTACCGCAATCAATGGCATCGATCGTTCCGGTCTTTTTGATTCCTGTTTTAGGAACCTTATCGACTGTATTGATCATTAATTATATTATTGGGGTTCCGTTCGCTGCCTTGAATATTGGTTTGGAGAACTGGTTGAACAGCTTAAGTGGTGGAAATCAAATTATCATGGCAGCGGTCGTCGGTGCGATGGTCGGCTTTGATTTAGGAGGCCCCGTCAACAAAGCCGCGGTTACAACGGCGATGGCTTTATTAACTAGTCAAGTATATGCACCAAATACTGCTGCACAAGTAGCGATTATTATTCCACCAATCGGACTTGGGCTGGCAACCGTTTTTGCAAAGAAAAAATACAATACAGAATTACGTGAAGCCGGAAAGTCAGCAATTATTATGGGATTAGTCGGTGTCAGTGAGGGAGCGATCCCATTTGCTGTTGAAAGTCCGTTAAAAGTTATTCCGTCAACTGTGATTGGTTCAGCAATCGGTTCGGCGATGGCAGTTGGTCTAGGTGCGGTCAACCAAGCTCCAATCAGTGGTTTTTATGGCTGGTTTACTGTTGAAAAATGGCCAATCTATGTTTTGTCGATTGCAACAGGTGCACTGTTTGTTGCGATATCCAGTGTGTTATTACGTAAAAATGATCAAGGAATTGATTTGAATCCGATTGAAGAAGAAGAGTACACTTTTGATGAAGCTGAGTGGGAGAGCTAATGACAAACGTTCATATTGTAAATCATACTCATTGGGATCGTGAGTGGTATTTTACCTCAATGGATGCCTTAGTGTTAAGTGACCAGTTGTTCTCAGACGCAATTGATGAGTTGAAAAAGCATCCAGAAGCAAGTTTTGTTTTAGATGGTCAATTATCGATCTTGGATGACTATCTACTATTATATCCAGAGCGCCGAGATGACATTAAGGAATTGGTGACCAATAAGCAATTGTTTATTGGTCCGTGGTATACACAATCGGATGCGTTCTTTACTACTGGTGAAGCGGTTTTACGCAACGCAATGATCGGTATTTTTGAAAGCAAGAAATACGGAGAGTATATGCCAATCGGTTATTTGCCTGATACTTTTGGCTTTAATGCACAGATTCCAGTGATTTTAAAAGAGGCAGGATTGGAAAGCATCATAATGTGGCGTGGTTTGCATTTGAATAAACATGTCAAATCACCCTATTTCAAATGGCGGGGCTTGAACCGGAAATCAGAAGTGACCGCTTTGAACTTACCTCAAGGATATGGCACAGGCATGTTATTGGAGCCTACAACGGAGTACGTCGATGGTCGTCTTGATCCGGCAATCGATTTTATTAAGCAATATACTGACAGTGAGATTTTGATTCCCTCTGGAAATGATCAGTTAGCAATTATTCATGACTTTACCGAAAAGATTGAAAAAATCAATCAGTTAGGAAAATATACCTATCAAGTCAGCACTTACCAGGATTTTTTAGCGTATGTGAAGCAGCAAGAGCTGGAAATTTATTCTGGAGAATTCCGTGAGCCGGTTCTGGCTCGTGTGCATAAAACTATCGGGTCTGTTCGAATGGATTTAAAGCAAATGATTTTCCATTTAGAAGACAAATTGATTCAACGAATCGAGCCATTAATGGTGTTGGCAGAAAAAGTCGGAATTAAATTAAGTAATCGTTTAGTAATGTTGGCATGGAAAAAATTATTAGAATCGCAAGCCCATGACAGCTTGGCAGGATGTGTTTCAGATAGTGTTGCTGAAGATATCAAGCATCGCTTAAAGGAAGCACAAGAAATTTGCGATAGTATAGAAAATACGATTTTAAAACAATTGGCTGATTATTTGGCACTAAATCAAAATGAAATTTTGGTAGTAAATACTTCGCCAAATAGATTTAAGGGTACTAAAACGGTCACGGTGCTTTCATCCAAACCAAATGTGCAATTTTTAACCGCTGAGTCAGTCGTGGTCCAACAAGAATTTGTTGCTAGTCGAGAGAATATTTTGGAAGAGACACCTGCTGGCAATCGCTATATCACAGAACCGGGATATTACATTTTAACGGTTGAACTAACTTGCGAGCTGCCGGGGTTAGGTTATAAAGTCTTCGCTTTTGAAGAAACGGAAAACGAGTTGAAACGATATGTGGGTAAAGAAAGCAAAATCTCTAGCAAAGAGCTTTCAGTAGAGTTTATGGATGGTGTGGTTAATCTGAACTTCCAAGGTACCGTCTTCAAAGATTTTCTTTCTTTAGTAGAAGAAGGCAATGCAGGAGACACCTATGATTTTTCACCAAACAAAGACCGAGTAGAAGAAACATTGCGCTTTGATCGTTGCGAATGCTTGATTGAGGAGAGACAGCAAAAGATGATCTTGCAGGGTCAAATGAAGCTGCCTAAAACGATGACTGATCGAGAAGCAGGACAGTACAACACTACTTTTTCTTATCAAATGACTTTAACATTGAAAAAAGAGGGACAGCTTTCCGGTTCAATTACATTCAAAAACTCCATCATGAACCATCGAGTTCGTTTGCAGCTTAGAGGTCTGCAGGATTTTGTGAAGGCGGAAGCGGGCTTGCCATTCGGTATGATCACTCGTGAAAATCAGCCGCTGGAAAATTGGGAAGAAATCTATTCCGAAATGCCGGTGAATGTGAATCCCTTTGAGAAAATTGTCAGTGGTCTTTCACCGGATTATCGATTGACACTTTTTACTCAGGATAGTAAGGAATATGAGTATCAAGCGAACAGACTGTGGGTTACGCTATTGGCGACAACAGATAGTTTGGGAAAACCTGATCTGCTGTATCGACCAGGGCGTGCTTCCGGTGATACAACCAAAAAAGGTCATATCATGATGGAGACACCTTTGGCTCAACAGTTAGGACAAGATATTCGTTTTGATTTCGATTTAAGAATTGATGCGTCTGTACTACCAGTAGAAAAACTCCATCATTGGAAAAATCAGTTGCTGCAGCCATCCGTATCTTATCAAAAACAAGCATTAAATTATTTCGTACAGCGAATCGATAATAAAATCCAGACCTTTGAAACGAAGCTGTCACTTCAGGAAAAAGAGTATAGCCTACTTGATTTTGGTGAAACAGAATTATTCATTAGTAGTCTGCATCGTTCCTATTATGATTCTTCTGCTTTCATCGTGCGTTTTGAGAACCCGACGGCTAATGAAATCCAGTTACCAGTCAGGGAGCTATTCATTGGAAACAAGGTTTTACGAATCAATGCAGTAGAAGAACCTTTGGAGTATACAGAAATAGTTGATCCATACAGTGTTGTTACATTCTTAATCAAGTAACCTGAGACTGGGATGATACCAATCATCTCAGTCTTTTAGTAAAGGAAGAGTAAATGAAAAAAATAATTATTGAAAAGACAGGTATTTCCAGCGGACTATTTTGGGGTTATGTGGGTTTAATTTTTTTCATGCTGGGTGCGACAATCGAAACAAGCTGGTTTTCTTCCTATTTAACAACAATCGGTTTCGAAGTAAAGGCAGCCTCGTTATTGTTTAGCTGCTATGGAATATTTGTTGCGTTCTTTTCATGGATCACGAGCTTTCTAGTCAAGCGCTATTCGATAAAGAAGGTGATGTTGTCAAGTATATTTTTATCGCTCCTAAGTACAGGCGTCTTATTAACAGGGTTGGCAGCAAAACAATCCATGTTGATTTTTTCGGGATATATGCTTCGGGGAACAGTATATCCATTATTTGCTTACGCATTTTTAGTGGCGATAACTATTCAAACACCTGCAAAGAATTTGGGACGAGGAACTTCATGGTTTTGGCTGTGTTTCAATTTAGGCATGACCATTGTGGGTCCGGTGTTAGCGACGAAGCTATTAAATTATTTTAGTGTCTATGCTGTCTTTCTGCTAGGCAATTTCTTAGTCCTGGTCGGTGGAATACTTTCAATTTTATTGTGTCAGGAAGCAAAAGCTGAAGCAGCTTCCAAATCGATTACAGGGGAAATGAAGGAGGGATTACAAATTCTATTTCGCTTTCCACGTCTGACATTAGGCTTACTGGTCAAAGCGATTAATAATATCGGCCAATTTGGATTTGTGATCATGATGCCGATTTTCTTATTGCAGCACAGTTTCACATTGCTGCAATGGAGCAGTGCGTGGGCCGCGTGTTACGTGATTAATTCGATTGCAGGTATTTTATTCGGCGAGCTAGGGGATAAGTTTGGCTGGCGCAAAATTGTCACCTTATTTTCTGGGACTATCACGGGCTTTTCATGTTTATTGTTGATAGTAGTTATTAATTATTTCCCAGGCAATTTCATTTTTCTAGTTCTGGCATTTTCGGTTTTTGCGATTGGGGTTGCTGCGTTTGGACCACTTTCTGCCTTGATCCCTTCGATGGTACCGGAGCATAAGGTTACAGCAGTCTCTGTTTTAAACCTGGGGTCAGGACTCAGCAACTTTTTTGGGCCGATGCTGGTAACGGTTTTGTTTCAACGATTTGGCGGGAATATTACTTTGTTTGTTTTCGCGGGACTCTATTTTTTGGCCAGTATACTAAGCTCACAGCTAAAGCTGCCAGATGAAGTAAGTGGTGAAAGGGTCCAGTCTACCTAACCAAAACCTCTCCGCAAAAAATGCGAAGAGGTTTTGTCAGATTACTTTTTCCAACGTTTCAAATCTGGGAAAAAGCCTTCCATAAATTCTTTTGCTTCTGCCTCGGTCTGACCTTGTTGTTCCAGCATTCCAGCTTCCTTCATATGCTTCACACTGATGGCAATCATTTCATCCATTGTACAGTCTTCAGTGAAGGTACCATGTTTATAGCAATAAAGGCAGTAGTCTTCATTTTTAGCACCATCATGCTCAGTGCCATATAGGCCTTCTCTTAGCGGAATGCCGCAGCTTTGACAAAATACCATTTCTTCCATAAAATTCCCTCCTTCAAATAAACCATCGGTTCTACCATAATTTTAACAAAAAGCTCGGCACTGGTACATGAGGGAATGAAACTTCCTTTAGTAATAGATCCATCAAGCATGAAAACCCAATCCTTGGTTCATTTAACGAAGGATTGGGTTTGGTTATGCTGATCTATTCTTCAGAATGTCCGAAATTTACATGACACGGATAGAATGATAGGCTTCATGAACGGCGTCAATGATTTTTCGTGAAGCTACCGCGTCACCGACCGTTGTCACGTCAAGGGTTTGTGGCAGGGCTTCTTCCAAATCGTTGATAGGGTCATAGCCTGCTGCGACAATCACTGTGTCTGCCGGGATTTTTTTCTCTTTGCCATCATACATCACCACTACGCACTCCTCTTGAATTTCTTGGACGGAGGCACTTGTCAGTAGTTCTATATCCGTAGCAGCAATGCGGTGTCTTAATGACAAATCATTATTCTTGGAATGTACGACAGTTTTTAAAATATCATCCAGCATTTCGACGACGGTCACGTGTTCAGCTAATTCTTCCATATATAAGGCAGTCTCACAACCGACTAAGCCGCCACCGATGATTACAACGTTTTTCCCTGGCAGTTTTTTGCCAGTCAGATAATCGTTGGCCGGTGCAGCAAACTCAATTCCTTTGATTGGCGGCATTTTACTTTTTGAACCAGTTGCTAGAATGATTTTATCAAAATTCCCTGCCACGATATCTTCAACATTGGCTTCTTTTCCCAGATGCAGGTCAACATTTAAGCGTAAAATTCTTCGTTCCATATAGTCAATCAGTTTAAGTACATCTTTTTTGAAGGTTGGATAACCAGCTGCATGGAGATTTCCACCGAGCCGTGATGATTTTTCCCATAGCTGCACATCGAAACCGCGTTCCGCTGCAGCAATCGCCGCCTCCATCCCGCCTGGACCGCCGCCGATGACTAGTACACGTTTGGGTTGATCCGCAGGGGTCAGTTGATAATCTTTTTCTGCATAGCATAGCGGGTTTACTGCACAATAGTAGTGCTTTCCACTAAAACCGCCTAGCAGGCACTCGTTACAGCCGATACAAGGAGTAATATCATCCAGGTGATTATTTTTCACCTTATTTACCCAATGAGGATCCGCTAGCATTTGATGGGCTAACCCAATAAAATCGGCGTCGTTATTTGCTAAGACACTTTCGGCGTCGCTAGGATCGCCTAGTTTGCCTTGGCCGATTACGGGAATTGAAACAGCGGCTTTGATGGCTTTGGTTGCGAAAATTTGATGCATGGGTTCTTCGTAAACCGTCGAGATCGCTTTGTACCAAACCTCATAACAGCCTACATCGACATGCAGAGCACTAACACCAGCAGCTTCAAGCAATTTAGCCATTTCAATACCTTCATCAAGCTCGCGTCCGCCTTCACAGCCGTGATATGCGGTAAATTTCATGATAACCGGAAAATCCTCGCCGCAATAGTTTTTAATAGAAGCGATCGCTTCGGTTGAAAAGCGCAGGCGATTTTCGAGGCTGCCGCCATATTCATCCGTTCGTTTATTCCAAAGTGTCGAATGAAATTGATCCATCAAATAACCGCCGTAACCATGCAGCTCTACACTATCTGCACCAGCGGCTTTGGCTAGGCTGGCAGAGTAACCAATCTTATCGACTAAGTAATGGATATCTTCAACAGAAAGCTGGCGGCATTTTAACTCGGGGAACCAAAAAGAATATGCTTCATCACTGGCAGAATAGGGGGGATTGAAGGGATCAGCGTAAACCATCCGACCTAAACCCGGTGTGATCTGAACACAAACCTTTGTCCCATGATGGTGGCAGCGTTCAATCAGAACCGCCAGCTTTTCTACATTGTGAAAATTAGACAGTTCGTTTTCTGGACGTTCTTCATATTTTGTTGTTGCAATATTGGCACCGGTAATAATTAATCCTACGCCGCCTTTTGCGCGTTCTTCAAAATAATTGATACAACTTTGAGTGTAACTGCCGTCGGATTCTGGTTTGGTTCCCATGGGTGCCATGATAACTCGGTTCTTCAGCTTCATTGTTCCAATGTTACCCTTTTCGAAAAGCTTCATTTTGTTTTCCTCCTCAAAAGTTATGTAAATCACAATCTTTACTCGAGTAAAGAATACCATTTAAAGGAAGCGTTTACAATAGTGTTTTCAGTTTTTTTGAAGGTATGCTAAACTTATTAAGACTCAGGAGGGATCATTATGGGGACAAAAAATAAAATCCTTGATACTGCTTATCAATTATTTCATGAGGAATCCTACAATAAAGTTAGTATCGAAGACATTTGTGCAAAGTGCCGATTGACTAAACCGGCGTTTTACTATCATTTTTCTTCTAAAGCAGATTTGCTTATTCATTACTATGATGATGTTATACATTATTTGCATGAAACCTTAAAAACAAAGACATTTAACGGCAATTACTGGGAGCAATACTTGTTTTGCTTCACTGAATTGACCAGAGCTAGTGAAGAATTAGGGGCAGATTTAATGAAGCAGTTGTATATTGCCAATTTAAATGAAGATAAAGGGTCCTTTAATTTCAATCATTCCTTTTCTGAAATCGGCATTGGACTGATCCAGCAGGCGCAGCAGGAAAAGCAAATCCGAAATCAGCAGGGGGCACAAGATTTGTTCATTGCGTCATCATTTATGTTTACCGGGTTTGAGGTTTTCTGGAGTATTAAACAAGGCCGAATTGAGCGGGAACAAAGTGTTATTTGTGCATTGGAGACAATGTTCGACGTTGCTCCTGAATATGCTGTTCAGAAAGAGAGCGATTCGCTGCACTTCGAAAATTTTCAATAGGCGGATAAAGGTTTCTGAAATAATTTTGGAACCGGCTTATTTTTTAAAAGAAGCGAGGGAACGTTTTCATTGAACTTTAACCGAAAAGTCGGAGTATTTTGTTATACTTATACTATCTGAAAAAAAGGAGAGAAGTAGATGAAAATCAATCAATTTGGTTTAAAACGTGTTCCGCTAGATGAAGCGAAGAAGGAATTGACCGAAGCAGGTTTCTTAACTATCGATTCAGCAAAGAATGCGACGAAATTATGGTTTGAATTTTTACGCAAAAGCTTTTTAACAGTAAAGGAAGAAAGCGGCTTTATTAGTAAACTTGGCAATTTCTTAGCAGATGAAGCGACGGATCTGGCGGAATTTTATCAAGCGCATACTCCTTTAACGAAAGAAGTTTTTTATACGATGGGTCTGCAGCAATTAGACTTTGAACCGACGATTGATTTTGCGGCAAAGGATGTTCTTGCAGAGGCTGAAAAAATCGGAATACCAATGATTGATGGTGATTTTTCCGATAAGAACACGATCATTGAAGCGTGGTATTTATTATTAACAAGCCATACAAAAAATGGACTGAACTATCTTGATAAACTTGCTTCAGAAGGATTTTACTTGGATAAGGAAGTCAGCAAGCCATTTTTCTTCAACGGAAAAGCGCAGGCGGTCTTTGATACCTCTCGTTTAATTCGTGAAGTCGTCTATGTCGAGGCGCCGCTTGATACGGACAAAGATGGAAAACGTGATCTGTTGAAGCTGGAGATTCTACGGCCAGCCGAAACGGAAGCTGGGCTGCAGGTGGCAACATTATTTACAGCGAGCCCATACAGTCAAGGAGTCAACGGACCAGCAGGCGAGGAATTGACCTATGATGTGAATGTTCCGTTGGAGCGCAAAGAACCAACAGAGACGACTTACGAAGAAATCCAATATAAGCCGGCAGCAGAAGAATTGCCGGCAGAACGGGAAGTCAAAGGGAAAGCGACCCATGCAACAGAGACCTTCGTTCGCGAAAATAATCATAGCTTGAATGATTTCTTCTTAGCTCGCGGCTTTGCGGTAGTCTATGGTTCAGGGATTGGTACACGAGATTCTGATGGGATTCAAACCTGCGGATCTGTCGAACAGACGACATCAATGGTTGCCTACATTGAATGGTTAGCAGGCAATCGCCGTGCTTTCACAAATCGGACGGACAATATCGCAATCAAAGCATGGTGGAGCAACGGCAAAGTGGCAATGACGGGAAAATCATACCTTGGTACTTTAGCGACTGCTTGTGCGACGCGTCAAGTTGAAGGGCTGGAAACCATCATTTCTGAAGCGGCGATCTCTGATTGGTATCAATATTATCGCGATAACGGCTTGGTTATAGCGCCGGGCGGATTTCCGGGCGAAGACGCTGATGTTTTGGCGATCGAGACCTTCAGTAAGATGCGCAATGCCGGCGATTATCTTCACAGCAAGAAATTTTTCTTGGATTACTTGAAAGAAATGGCAGAGCTGCAGGACCGGAAGTATGGAAATTATAATACTTTCTGGGATGAGCGCAACTATTTGCCGTTTATCAAAGATATCAAGTGCGATGTAGTGATGGTTCATGGACTGAATGACTGGAACGTGAAGCCGCGACAGGTTGCGGATTTGTGGGATGCGTTGAAGGATGTACCGGTTGCGAAGAAACTGATCCTACATCAGGGACAGCACATTTATATCAATAATATGCCGTCACTGGATTTCCAAGATATGATGAACCTATGGCTGAGTCATAAACTTTATGGCGTAGAGAACAATGCGAAAGAACTCTTGCCAGACATTGTTTATCAAAAGAATACTGCGGCTGAAACATGGGCTACCTTGAAGGACTGGGCGCCTGCTAACGAAAAAGTTTATCACTTGGGTGAAAACAACTTAGCGGAAACAGCGGCTTCAGGTCAATTCACATTCAATGACCAATTGCCTGAAGCACAATATCAAAGCTACACGAAAGCTATCGATTTGTGGGAAAAAGAGCTGAAGGAAGCTGGGCCGATGGATGGTCACCGCTATTTAGCGAAGACAGAAGCTTTAAATGAAGCGATCTTCTTAAACGGTCGTCCAAAGGTGAAAATCAAAGTAGCTTCAAGCGTCGATCTAGGGATGCTGAGCTTTGAATTGATCGATTTTGGCACAGCGAAACGCCTGAAGCCTGTACCAGATGTTTTAGCACTACATGGCTTGCCATTAGGCAGAAATTGGCGTGAAGACAATCTGGTAGAATTCAAATTAGGGGCGGAGAACGAGTATAAGCTAATCACTCGTGGGCACATCAACCTGCAAAATCGTGAGAATGCTTGGAAAAACGATGAGTTGAAGGCTAATGAATTTGTTGAAATCGAAGTCGTTCTGCATCCAACGATGTATCATTTGCCAGCAGGGCGTCAAATCGGCTTAGCTGTTTATGGCACAGATTTTGGAATGACTGTTCGCGGCAATCAACCGATTGAGTACACGTTAGATTTAGCGGAATCTCAATTGATTCTGCCAATCGGTGAATAGCCTGAGTCGTTGATTTCGAATAGGCTGCAGACATTTGAGAAAATAAAAAATAAACGAGATAAGGCATGCTCATCATTCGATGGTCGTGCCTTGTTTTTGTGATAAAGGAACCCGCTAATCGAGAGAAAATCGTATTCTCTAACGACCATTCTTTTCATTATCCCTTTTGGCACATTTGTTATATGATAAGTCAGAAGAATCGAAAGGAGCTGAAAATATGAAGGAACGTGTTGTCGTTTTTGGTGATGCGATCATTGCGATTATTTTGACAATCATTGTCTTAGAATTGCCTATTCAAACAGCTGCCAACGGTGCGGTTGATATGGTCTCATTATTTCGAGCGGTGGGAATCTATTTTATCAGTTTTTGTTTTGTGGCGAATCTGTGGTTTCAAACAGGCTATGCCTTCAATAAAATCGAGCAAGTCAAAAACAAGGACTTGGTGATTTATCTGCTATTGCTGTTTTTCTTATCATTGGTTCCGTCAGCTACGCGTTTGCTGATCGAAGATACGACTAAACAGACTCTCTTGATTTATGGTGTCCTGACCCTGATCGTGACTTTAGTGATGCGGCGTTTGATCGTGGCGCTAACAGAGCAGTCATTTAAAGGTGAAAAACAACGGAAGCGGCGTGTGAACGAGCTGAACAAGCAGGATTTGTTGTCAATTATTTTTCGAATCGTAGTGTTGGTCTTCGGACTGTTTTACGTAAGGCCGGCGCTGATCATTTATTTGATTTTGCCGATTTTAGCTTTTTTACAAAACATCATTGATCGCGAAGAGGACAGTCTGATTGCTTCGTTAGATGATGAACAGCAGGCAGACTATTTCCAAGACCGAAATCAGGTTTGGGGGAATTCGATGCGGCGCTATTCTAAGCTGCTGCGGGATTCAATGAAAACAAATGGTGAGCAGGATCCTGATCGATGGAAGCAAGTCATGGTTGATTGGGAGGAGCACATTAACAAAGAGATCAATGAACGCAAGGAACAGCTTTCGTCATTGAATGGGAATGATAGGCACCGAGCAGAAAACGAGATTGCCCGTTTGGAGAAGCAAAAGCAGAGAATGGAAAGACAAAAGGCGATGACTGAGCGTCGGATCAATGAAGCAAAAGAGCTGAGTGATCAGGTCCTAAGTCAATCGAAAAAAAGAAAGTAGCAGCCAAGGCGCGATGAAGCAGCATGCTTTTCGCCTTGGTATTTTTTTGTGTTCATTATATAATGAAGTATAAATATCGCAAAGGAAATAGGTGGAAACCATGACGCTAACAGCGATCGAGCACCCAATCAAAATGTACATTCGACGGGACCTTGGCATCACTGTTGAACAATTCGGTAAGCTAGCTGGTATACCTCAGTCTACTTTAGCAACTTGGATCAAACGAGATCGCCGAGTAGAAAAATTGCCGATTGACTTCTACAGTGCCTTGTCTACGGTTCGCAAGCAAAAAATTGAGATCGTATATGGTGAACTGTTAGAGTGGCAGCAGCGTTATGATCGCTACAAGCAGGAGAGTCTCCAAGCAATCGCGGAGGAGCAGCCGTTGTTCTCACTGGCTGCAGAGGAAGGGCGTACTATTTATCGCTGCTATCGAACTCGTCAGATCGAAAACCAGCTGCTGGAACCAGCTAGACGTTTGCGCAAAGCCATCGATCAATTAAATGCCCAAAGCTTTATTCAAGTGATGATCGAGATTTATGGAACGGTGGCAGAGCCGATGCCAACCTGGATTGCAAAGTCCTTCAATAAAAGTGAGCTGAAGGAAATCGGGCAGGCATTTTACAATGAACTATTGATGAAGGGATAAAAATCTATTCCTCATCGAATGAGCTGGCGTAAAGTCAAATGGGTCTATCACTATTGATTATGATCGTGATAGACCTATTCGACTTTCATTTTGTTAAGTATTTTTGAAAAAGACTTTTCAGTTGGGCATAGTTTTGTGGATTTTCAAATAAAAAAGAAGCGGTTCTCCGCTTCTTTATAATTCTTCTTTTACAGTATTGGTGATCTTTTTTAGTTCATCTGTCATTTGCCCAGAGTGTTTGATAATATCTGATACGCGTAAGAAGCTGTTTTTGTACATCGCCACTTCGCGGAACTTCTTGTATTTTTCCTCGATCTCGTTAAAGGTCGCCGGCTTGCGATCATCTTTTTCAACGGTTTCCGAACCATTCACATAATGCATCCCTAAAAATGAGAGGGCATCATTGATCCCATCTAAAAAGGCTTCATACTCCTCTTGGCGGATCTTGCCGTCGGCCAAACGCTGCCGCTGTTTTTCAATAAAAATCTCAACTACTTGTTCCATTCCCAATCCTCCTGTCTCTACGCATTTTTCTTATTGCTCATCCAGTTTATTGTACTATGAAACCAAGTGTTTGTGTTATAGAAAAACGAAAAAATTTTGCCTAATAGTAACCCTGCCGAAATGTAGTCAGTATTTTATGAATTTTCAAAATAATTTGACAGTTTTTCTTTTTTTGGGAATAATAAATAAAAGATTAAAACCATCGAATAAAATGTAAAACTGAAGGAGACGTTCATATGGAACAAAGTAAACGCAAGCAACTATTAAAGCTGATCGAATCCGATTGTCGATTAACTGTAGAAGAATACGCGGTGATGCTGGGCGAAGAAGAAGTGATCGTTTCTGCAGAAATCAAACGACTGGAAGAAGAAAAAATTATTTGCGGCTATCGTGCCTTGATTGATTGGGATAAGGTGGAGGATGATTGGATCGAGGCCTTGGTCGAGGTTCAAACGATTCCTAAAGGGGAAGAGGGCTATCGTGAAATTGCTGAACGTGTTCGGAAGTTCCCCGAGGTCAAATCCTTCTTTTTCGTCAGCGGCGGCTTCGATTTTGTTCTGCTGCTGCAGGGCCGCAACATCAAAGAAATCTCGAAATTCATCTCAACTAACCTAGCATCGATTCCTGATGTTTCTGGAACACAGACGCATTTCCTGTTAGACAAATACAAGGAGTGGGGCATTGATATGTATCAAGATGACTCAGATCCTAGAATTCAGGTGAGCCCATGAGAAATTTTTTGACGAAAAAAATTACAGATATTCAACCATCGGGTATTCGAAAATTCTTTGACATCGTCTCTGAACAGCCTGATGCGATTTCTCTAGGTGTCGGTGAGCCGGATTTTGACACACCGTCGCATATGACACAAGAAGGCGTGCGTTCGATCCAAGAAGGCCGCACCTTTTATACGGCCAATGCCGGTCTGATCGAGCTGCGTGAAAAAATCAGCGATTACCTGCTTTATCGCAATAAGGTCAGCTACGATCCGAAGACTGAAATTGTCGTGACGGTCGGCGGAAGCGAAGCCATCGATGTAGCGTTGCGGACCTTTGTCGATCCAGGTGATGAGGTGATCATTCCTCAGCCCAGCTTTGTGTGCTATGAACCAATCACGCAAATCGTAGGCGGTACGCCAGTAACGATCGATTTGCAGGCGAAGAACAATTTCGCGTTGACACCAGAAGAGCTTGAGGGTGTATTGACCGAAAAAAGCAAAATTTTGATTTTGTCCTATCCAAATAATCCGACCGGCGGAACGATGGATCGCGAAGCGTTGATTAAAATCGCCGATGTAGTGAAAAAGCATGACCTGTTAGTTATTTCTGATGAAATTTATGCGGAGCTTGTGTATGACGAGCCCTTTACCAGCATTGCGGAGCTTCCGGGAATGCGTGAACGGACGATCGTTATCAACGGGTTTTCAAAAGGCTTTGCGATGACCGGTTGGCGACTAGGCTTTATGGCGGGACCAGAGATGTTTATGGAGCAGCTGTTGAAGCTTCATCAATATACGATCATGGCGGCTCCGACTGCGAGTCAATATGCGGCGCTGGCTGGACTGAAAAACAATTGGCAGGAGACCGTGGAGCCGATGCGGTTGTCTTATGAGGAACGTCGAAATTATCTGCATCATGCGTTGGAGAAAATGGGCCTGCCTTGTTATAAGGCAAAGGGAGCTTTCTATCTTTTTCCGCAAATCAGCCAATTTGGCTTGAGCAGTGAGGAGTTTGCCTTGCGATTGCTGGAGGAAGAGAAGCTGGCCGTGGTTCCGGGATCGGCTTTTGGGAAAAGCGGAGAAGGCTTTTTACGACTTTCATACGCGTATTCGATTTATGAGCTGAAGGAAGCCATTCAACGTTTAGAACGTTTTGTGACACGGTTGAAATAATGAAAGGAGCGGAGCGATCCGCTCTTTTTTTTGTAAACTATTTTGGATTGAAAAAATAAGCACCTAGAGTTTCTAGTTATACAAATAGCTAAGTTTTGGGTTTTAATAAAATTTTTTCTTTAGTTTTAATAAAGCCGTTTTTACTTCTTACTAGAAATGTTAAGATGAAGCCATATCCTGGGGGATAAGAATTTTTTTAAGGAGGCTTTTATGCTATCACGCTTCAAACAATCAAAACTGTTTTTTTGGACGGCTGAGATTGTCTTAACGATCATAGGGATTTATTTTCTGTTACAAATGCCTAATATCTTCGAACCTGTATTGGGCATGATCTCCGCAATCTTGATGCCTTTATTGATCGCCGGCTTTCTTTACTATATGTTCGATCCAATCGTGGTCTTTTTGGAGGAAAGAGGAGGCGTTCCTCGTGTTATCGGGTTTCTCCTATCATTTGTCGTGATTGCGTTTATCATTGTTCTGATCATGATGAATGCTGTTCCGAAAATGATCGAGCAAACGGTTCAGCTAACGCAAAATCTGCCTGTTTATGCAGAGGAATCTGGTCGTTGGTTAAATGAATTGGCTAACAAAGAGGAATTCAAAAACTTTAATTTGGAAGAACAATTGGCTTCCGCGAATTTGACGATCAACAATCTGCTTAAAGTCGGAATCGTCAGTGTGACCACTAGTTTGTCACGGCTTTTTGGCTTCGCGATGAAATTTTTCGTTCTTTTGTTTACGGTTCCTTTCATTTTGATTTTTATGTTTAAGGACGGTCACAAATTCCTAGATGCTGTTTCGCATTTCTTTCCCTTATCAATTCGTAAAGAGCTGCGTCAAACGGTGCGCGAATTAAATGAGACCTTATCTGCTTATATCAGCAGTACCGTTTTAGATGCTTTCATTATTGGGATTTTGAGTTTTATCGCAATGACGATCTTCCAACAGCCTTATAGCCTGCTACTGGCTCTTTTTTGCGGAATTACCAATATTATTCCGTATGTTGGGCCATTTATCGGAGCCGTGCCGGCGATTATTGTCGGTCTGTTTATTTCACCGCTGCAAGTTTTGTACATGGGGCTATCTGTCTTAGTCATTCAGCAATTAGATGGTAATTTAATCAAACCGCTGCTGTTTGGCAAGTCGCTGAATATTCATCCGCTAACCATTATCCTTGTTTTGATTGGAGCGGGAAGTGTTGCTGGAATCGTAGGAATGCTGATCTGTATCCCAGTTTACGCTGTGATCAAGACACTGATCATCAATATTCATAAAATCTACCAGCTTCGCCGTGAGAGCCACCTATTTAAGGACAACGGAGAAGGGTAACATGCAAATAAACAAAAGCCGTCTTCCAACACCTTATTGTTTGGAGGGCGGCTTAACTTTTGTGAAAGTGCTATACAAGCAAGCAGAGAAATAAATAACTGATTTTAATCGTTGTTATCAAAAAGATGGAAAATTTTGCTGAATATCGGTATATTTTTCTCGAACTTAAAATGATAAATCGCTAAAAGAGCGATAAACCAAATAGGTGAGAAGATCAATGCCTCACGGGTATCTGGAGCTAGTGCTAAAACGAACAAGACAAAAGCGAGAAAGATAAACACGAGATAATTTGTATAAGGAAACAGCGGCAGCTTAAACGTACTTTTTGCGGCCAGCTCTGGATTTGCTTTGCGATAACGCATATGCGTAAAGACGATCATTCCCCAAATGAAAATGAAGCAGATCGTCGCAATCGAGCTGATCATGGTGAAAATGTGACTAGGTACAAAAAAGTTCAGGATCACTGCTATAAAAATGATGAGGGTTGAAAATACTAAGGCATTGCCGGGAACACGATTGCGTGTCAATTTTGTAAAGCGGCTCGGCGCACTGCCCTCCTGCGCCAGTGAGCGAATCATTCGGCTTGTACTGTAGATCGCACTGTTGCAGGCAGACATGGCGGAGCTTAGTACGACTAAATTAACGATGGAGGCGGCAGCCGCGATCCCAATTTCAGAAAAGACCTGTACGAAGGGGCTTTGATCTGCGGACAGACTTGACCAGGGATAGATCGACATAATCATAAATAATGACCCAAGGTAAAATAAAATGATTCGCAGCGGGATCGTATTGATGGCTTTCGGCAGCACTGATTTTGGATCAGAGGTCTCGCCGCCGATCAGCCCAACTAATTCTACTCCGCAAAAAGCGAAGGTCGCCATTTGGAAGGAGAGGACAAAGCCCCCTGCACCTTTTGGAAAGAAGCCGCCATGTTGCCATAAATTATTCACTGTTACAGATCCAGCACTGGTTTTAAACCCAGTAAGGATCATGACGGCACCAGCGATGATCAAAGCAATAATTGCGACCACCTTAATCAAGGCGAACCAGAATTCCAACTCGCCGAAAAGTCCGACGGCGACCAGATTCAAGCCGAGAAGCAGGGCCAGTGCGATCAATTCGGGCAGCCATTGGGGGATATCAGGCAGCCAATAGTTTACGTACATTCCGGTTGCGGTCAGGTCGGCCATTGCGATGGCGATCCAACAAAACCAGTAGGTCCAACCAGTTACAAAGGCCGCCTTTTTCCCTAAATAATCTGCGATAAAATCTAAAAATGAATGATCGTTCAAATTCGACAGCATCAGTTCGCCCAAAGCCCGCATGATCAAGAAGATGATGCAGCCTGTAATCATGTATGATAGAAGAATCGAAGGACCCGTCAGCTGAATGGTTTTGCCGGCACCAAGAAACAGACCGGTACCAATCGCTCCTCCAATTGAAATCAATTGGACGTGACGATTTTTTAATCCTCTATCCAATTCTTCATGTGTTTCCAATAAAATCAGTCCTTTTTTTAAGAATAGAACGAGTTTATCAGAAACGAATGAAAGGTGAAAATATTTGCATTGAATTGACAGAATGCCTAGAATTTTCTAATAATTTTAAAATAACATAAAAATGAAAAGAGTTACTAAAGATTTCACTATAACGTGTGTTTTGCAATGATTAAAATGCTATAATGTTGACAAATTGTGTGTTCTGCTGCGTATTTACGTACAAAAAAATCTTATATCCTCACTGTCAGAGAGGAGCAGGCCGCATAGAAGTAAAAAGAGAACCTTATTTTCCATTTTGGAGAAATAAATACATTAAGGAGGAGCCGGTTTGAACAAAAAAACAATCGGTTGGGTGATATTAGGACTGGTTGTGTTTGGCGCCGTAAGTTTTGCAAGCTATCACATCTATCAAGAAAAAATGATCCAGTCAGAAAAGGAAACGAAAAAGGTGCTGAATGAACGTTTAGCCGACCTTTACGAAGATCAGAAGTCGGGCTATTTTAAAGCGGATATCTCAAGTGCTGCGTTTGATGATTTAGCGACTGAAGTCAAAAATCAGCGCGGGGAAAGTCAAACCCTAGAGGATATCGACCACGCCAAGAAAAATTTTGAGCTCCAAGAGGAACTGAATGGCCTTTTTGAGAGTGATGTATTAAACGGTCTGGATCTGTCGGCACATCCTATTTTGAAGGACCCCGAGCAGGAAAAGATTAAGAATTTGAAGGATCAGCTGAGTGAAAGCTCAGCGAAGGATAAGGATTGGGGACAAGACATCAGCATGCTTCTGCGCATCGCTGAAACGCAATCGAAGGACTTCACGAATGCGGAGAGTGACGTGACGAGTCTGCTGAACAAAGGCGACAGCATAACCTTATCAGATTATCTATCGGGAGTAAAAACGCTGGCGGTCTTGCCGGATGGCAAGTATAAGCAGCAGCTGTTGGACAAATTGAATCCAGTAAAAAATCAGCTGGCCAATGAAAATGACAGCTTCGCGACTCAAATTCAGCAAAGTGATGCCTCAATGGCAGAAGCAGAGAAGAGCTATCAAGAGCGGCAGGCGAAGGCACTGGCAGAACGCAACAAGGAATTGTCGGAGTTGAAAAAGGATCTAGCTGAAAAGCAGGAGACGTATGACTCTTATAAAGAGATATTGGATTCGATCGAAGACAGCAAAAATGACGATTCCTCTCGCAAAAAAGCAGAGTCAGAATCTCGTTCTCGTGAGTCCGATTCTTCTCGTTCCAGTTCATCCAGCTCTAGTTCTTCTTCACAGGACCATCATATAGAAGATGATTAAAAAAAGAGCAGCGGTTTTTCTAAGAAAAATCGCTGCTCTTTTTTAGTGTAATTTTTTCAGGAGTGGACGCCTGATAGTCTTCAAACAACGGAAAGATTTGCGTCCGTTTCTTGATATCCAGCTTGATAAAAATATTATGGACATGTGTTTTGACTGTTCCTAGTGAAAGAAAGAGCTGATCAGCAATCTCTTGATTGGTATGATGGGACAAAAGCAGTTCAAAAACTTCCGTCTCTCTTTGCGTGAATTGGTGAGCATGACAAAATCTTTGAACCAAAATCGCTGTCTCCTGCTCCTCAGGTGAGCTTTCCTCTTGCGCCTGGCGTTCCTTTGAGAAGAAATAGAACAATACTAGACAGACAGTAATGGAAAAAATATCCTCTGAAATACTGCGATTGTAGATTTTAGTGGTCAAGGAGCTGTATTGATCCACATTGAAAATCACAAAGCTGTCTTCAATGACGATCAGGATGCTGAAAAGAAGACAGATGATCGCAAGTTTTTTTAAATAGCCTTTGTTCAAATCTGGAAGATCCTTTTGAAGCCCTCGCCAACAATAAACCCCTAAATAGAAAAGAAAAATTTGATTCACTAAATAGTAAAGCCAGACTTTAAAGGCTGAGTTTGCCAGTAATGGGACTGTGACCATCCACACGGCCAATCCAATCAATAAGCCGTAATGCAGAGGTTTGAGTTTTTCGTGACGTAATTCGGCAATGATAGAGATGGAGAAAAAGGCATTTCCCATAAAAATGATGGTCTTAACAGCAGGTGCACTCATAAATGCTTGGTCATAGCTTTGGGCAAAGGAGTTGATGAACTCGGTCATATAAATAATGATGTTGTCAAAAATGAAGAAGGCAAGATAAAGACTGATCAGCAGGAACACTTTGTTTTTTTCTTTTAGATAGGAATTTATTGCGAAAGCCATGGTGATGGAATAAAGAATGATCAAAAGAATGTTATAAACGAAGATAGCTATCATATTGAATCCCCTTTCATTTCGGAATCATTACTCGCATTTCTCACCTTAAGTATAACACCATTTTTTCTTCCATCGTTCTAAAATACGCTAAACTTTTATCTAAACTTTTCTAAACCCTTGAAAAATAAAAGGTTTACATCCAAAAATAAACCAGCTAAAACTCGTTGGATTTTCCATTTGGTAGCGTTTACAACCTTTAGCTTATCGTAAACTTGTGTTTTTTCGCCTAAAGTGAAGATGCAAAAGCAAACAAATTACTTAGGAGGCGTCAACATGGCAAAAAGAGATTTCATTACAACAGAAAATTACACGAAGGAGGAGATTCAGTACATTGTTGATTTATCATTGAAAATCAAAGCTTCTATTAAGAACGGTTTTTATCCGCCATTATTAAAAGATAAAGTGTTAGGCATGATCTTCCAACAATCATCTACTAGAACTCGCGTATCATTTGAAACAGCGATGACGCAATTAGGCGGACATGCAGAATATTTAGCTCCAGGCCAAATTCAATTAGGCGGACATGAAACAATTGAAGATACGAGCCGTGTGTTATCTCGGTTAGTTGATATTCTGATGGCACGGGTAGAACGTCATCACAGCGTTTATGACTTAGCTAATAACGCAACAATTCCTGTAATTAACGGTATGTCAGATTTTAACCATCCAACTCAAGAGCTAGGCGACCTTTGTACGATGATCGAGCATTTGCCAGCAGGCAAGAAAATCGAAGACTGCAAGGTTTCCTTCATAGGGGATGCAACGCAGGTATGCTTCTCATTAGGATTAGTCGCAACAAAAATGGGCATGGAATTTGTTCAGTTTGGTCCGAAAGGCTTCCAATTAAATGACGATCATCGTGCGAGATTAGATGCTATCTGTAAAGAGTCTGGCGGCTCCTACACTGTTTCTGACCAAATCGACGTGATCGAAGGTTCAGATTTTGTTTATACTGACGTTTGGTATGGCTTATATGAAGCGGAATTATCAGAAGAAGAACGCATGAGTACCTTCTATCCTAAATATCAGGTGAATGATGAATTGATGGCTCGTGCTGGTAAAGATGCGAAATTCATGCACTGTCTGCCAGCAACTCGCGGCGAAGAAGTAACTGATGAGGTAATGGATGGACCAAACTCGATCTGTTTCGATGAAGCGGAAAATCGTTTGACTTCCATTCGCGGCCTGCTTGTGTACTTGATGCACGATTACGCAGACAAAAATCCAATTGACGAAAAGAAAAAAGCAGCAGCAAAAGCAGATTTGGAAGTCTTTTTAGGCAAAGCACTATAGACCCAAAAGGTGAGGACGGAAATGATCTGCAGCTTTAAGTGAAATTCATCAAGATTATTTCCATTCGGGGATTGAGGAAATCCTCAATCCCTGTTTCTACCGGAAAGGAAGAAAAAAATGGAAGAAAAAAAGAAAAAGTTTAGTTTGATGAGTGCAATATTATCCGTTATCTGTGTTGTGTTTGTGGCGGAGGCAGCAGCACCGGTCGCGGCGATCGGAAATTCACAATTTTTTTGGTGGATCTTCCTGTTGATCGCGTTCCTTTTGCCGTATGGTTTGATTTCTTCAGAATTAGGCACGACATATATTGGTGACGGCGGGATTTATGACTGGGTGACCCAAGCGTTTGGACATCGTTGGGGTTCACGGGTGTCTTGGTATTATTGGATCAATTATCCATTATGGCTGGCTTCTTTAGCAGTGGTTTGCCCTGATTTGTTGACGACAATCACTGGTATTGAGTTTCCAACAGTAGCAGCTATTTTGATCGAACTTGTTTTTATCTGGCTGATCGTCTGGATCAGTTTTTATCCAGTCAGCGACAGTGTGTGGATTCTAAACGGCGCGGCCGTGATCAAAATGCTATTGGCTATTTTAATTGGCGGATTGGGACTTTATACGGCATTGACTAAAGGAGTAGCCAATGAGTTTACCCTATCCTCCATGCTGCCAAGCTTCAACTTGAACAGCTTGTCCTTTATTTCGGTTATCATCTTTAACTTATTAGGTTTTGAGGTTATCTGTACCTTTGCTGATGACATGGAAAATCCTAAAAAACAAATTCCTCAATCAATCATTGCGGGTGGATTGGTGATTGCAGCGATTTACATCTTCTCAGCTTTCGGGATCGGTGTTGCGATTCCGACCGATCAAATCAGTACCGGCAGCGGACTGATGGACAGCTTCAAGCTATTGACCGGTTCAACTGGCGGCTGGTTTATTATCGCAATGGCGTTCTTGTTCTTGCTGACACTGTTCGGCAATATGATCTCTTGGTCATTGGGCGTTAACAATACTGCCTGCTACGCGGCGGAAAATGGCGATATGCCGAAAATATTTGCAAAACGCGGTGGAAAGGACGAAATGCCGATCGGCGCAGCTATTATGAATGGCGTCGTGGCTTCGATCGTCGTGGTCATCGCACCAATTTTACCGAATCAGGATCTGTTCTGGGCCTTCTTCTCATTGAACCTAGTTATGTTCTTGATGTCTTATGTTCCAGTGTTCCCAGCTTTTTACAAATTGAGACAAATCGATCCAGATACACCACGGCCATTTAGGGTAGGCGGCAGTGATACTTTCTTGAAAGTTTTGGTGGCGCTACCAATGATCATGATCGTGATTTCATTGATCTTTACGGCCCTGCCTTTGCAGTTTGATCCTGAAACATTGAGTCAGCAGCTGCCGATCACGATCGGAGCTGTCGTCTTCACGCTGTTTGGTGAAGCGATTATATGGACGAAAAAAATCAAAAAAGAAGGAGTAATTTATCATGGCGAAGAGAATCGAAAAGACAACACCGAAACAAGACGGGTTTAGAATGCCCGGCGAGTATGAACCACAAGAAAAGGTTTGGATGATCTGGCCGGAACGCCCAGATAACTGGCGCGATGGCGGAAAACCGGCTCAGGAAGCCTTCACGGAAGTAGCAAAAGCAATCAGCAAATTCACACCTATGAATGTGGTGGTTTCGCAGCAGCAATTCCAAAATTGCCGTCGTCAACTACCAGAAGACATTACTGTTTACGAAATGTCCAATAATGATGCCTGGATTCGCGATTGCGGGCCAAGCTTTGTGATCAATGACAAAGGTGAATTACGTGGAAATGACTGGGGCTTCAATGCTTGGGGCGGTCTTGTCGATGGCTTGTATTTCCCATGGGATCAAGATGATTTAGTAGCGCAAAAGATTTGCGAAATCGAACATGTCGATTCTTATCGTACGGATGATTTCATTCTAGAAGGCGGCTCATTCCATGTCGATGGTGAAGGAACTGTTTTAGTTACAGAGATGTGTTTATTGAGTGAAGGGCGCAACCCTCACATGACGAAAGAAGAGATCGAGCAAAAATTATGCGACTACTTAAACTGCGAAAAAGTTTTATGGTTAGGTGACGGGATCGATCCGGAAGAAACCAACGGTCACGTGGATGATGTTGCTTGCTTTGTACGACCAGGTGAAGTAGCGTGTATTTACACAGAAGATGCAAACAGTCCCTTCTATGAAGCGGCACAGGATGCCTACAAGCGTTTAAATGAAATGACCGACGCGAAAGGCCGTAAGCTGAAGGCTCATAAAATCTGCTGCCCAATCGAAAATGTAACGATCGACGGCAATTTCAAGATCGACTATGTAGAAGGAACGATGCCGCGTGAAGACGGCGACATCTGTATCGCTTCTTACATGAACTTCTTGATCACGAATAACGGTGTGATCGTACCGCAGTATGGTGATAAGAATGACGCATTGGCGTTAGAGCAACTAGAAATGATTTTCCCAGATAAAGAAGTTGTGGGTGTAAATACTGTTGAAATCGTATACGGTGGCGGAAATATTCACTGTATCACTCAGCAGCAGCCACAAAGATAGGAGACCCTCATGTCAAAAATCGTTATCGCGTTGGGCGGAAACGCGTTAGGTAATTCCGCTAATGAGCAGCTGACCAAAGCTGAGTTGGCGGCTAAATCGATCGCTAACCTGATTGCGGCGGGCCATCAAGTCGTGATTGCTCACGGGAATGGGCCGCAGGTCGGCAAGATTCGTTTAGCTTTTGAAGAAACCAGCAAATCGGCGGAGGATACGATGCCGTTTCCTGAGTGTACGGCGATGAGCCAAGGCTATATCGGCTACCATCTGCAGCAGGCGATCGATGAAGAATTGGTATCCCGCGACTTAGCAGATATTCCAGTCGTTTCAATGCTGACACAAGTAGTCGTTGATCCAAAAGATCCGGCCTTTGCCAATCCAACGAAACCGATCGGCGGCTATTATAGCGAAGAAGAAGCCAAAAAATTGATGGATGAAAGTGACGATGTTTATGTAGAGGATGCCGGGCGCGGCTGGCGCCGTGTCGTTCCTTCGCCAAAACCAGTCGATATCTACGAAAAAATCAGTTTACAAACCTTAGTCGACGCGGGGCAAGTCGTGATCGCCTGTGGTGGAGGAGGCATTCCGGTCATTTATGAGGGCACCCGTTATAAAGGTGTCGATGCGGTGATCGATAAGGATTTTGCCGCTGCCAAAATGGCGGCCTTGATTGATGCAGATGTCTTCATTATCTTGACTGCTGTGGATCATGTCTTCGTCAATTTCGGCAAGCCAGATCAAAAAGCCCTGGAAACGACTTCTGTAGCAGAGATGAAAAAATATATCGCTGAGGATCAGTTTGCTCCCGGCAGCATGCTGCCGAAGGTCGAAGCAGCGATTGATTTTGCTGAATCAAAGGCAGGGCGACGTGCAATCATCGCTTCACTAGAAAAAGCTTCAGAAACACTGGATGGAAATAGTGGTACAACGGTACAAATGTAAGCTGCTTTTTCGAAAAAAATCAGCACCTTAGTAAAAAAGCTGTCAAAACGACATAAAATATAATTAGGAAGCCGAATGGCCAGATACCTTCATAATCGATGGTAATAGGGTCGTTTGGCTTTCGTTTTGTTAAGTATTTTGCAAAAAGACTTTAAGGATGGAAACTTTTTTTGTATTTTCTCTTTTGGAATTTCCCGGTTATTTGATCACTTTATCAAATAACTGGGTCTTTTTAATGACTTCAGTCAGTTTCGCTCGCGCTAGCGAGTGAAACAAAAAAACCGCGCGTTTCTACGCGTGGACGAAAGAGCTTTAGCGTTAAAAACTCCTTTCGATAGACTACTAAGTGGCTACCAACCGCTCATTTTATCGAAAGGAGTTTTTCTATGCCATCAAATGACGACAAAAGTTTATCACATACACGCTGGAATTGTAAGTACCACATCGTGTTCACACCAAAATACAGAAGGAAAGTAATTTATGGTGGGTTAAGAAAAGATATCGGAAGAATTTTGCGTAAACTTTGTGAGATGAAAGAAGTAGAAATCATCGAAGCTCATGCAATGCCAGATCATATCCACATGTTAGTAAGAGTTCCACCCAAAATAAGCATTTCTCAGTTCATGGGATTTTTAAAAGGCAGAAGTGCGACTCTGATCCATGAGCAGCATGGAAACTTAGTCTATAAATATGGGAATAAAAGTTTCTGGTCCAAAGGATATTACGTAAGTACAGTGGGGTTGAATCAAAAGACAATCGCAAAATATATAAGAGAGCAGGAATCAGATGATCGTATTCGAGATAGTATAAGTAAACGAGAATACGTCGATCCATTCAAGAGTAAGAAAAAGAAATAAAGTAGCGGGCGCCGAGCGGTTGGCGGTCTTTTAGAAAGCTCCATTTATGGAGTATGTGAGTGGGGACCTCTTCTAGAGGTGTTAAAAAGCCACCCGTTTTCACGGGTGGATGGGTTACT
>NZ_JAFLVR010000090.1 GCF_017315985.1 Candidatus Enterococcus murrayae
ATAATAAACAGTTACAGTTTAATTATTCCGAAAGTGATTTAACAGAGGGGGCTTCATCTGGATATAAAAGTTATGGTGGAACCATTCGTTTTGCTCCGGTTAGTGACTTGGAAAGTCAGCTTGTTTTAGAACCAGAGGATGAAAAAAAAGTAGAATCTGGCGGTACGGTTGCTTGGAAGTGGACAATCAAGAGTATCAATCCTCTTAAAGCAGAGAATGTTCATGCGACTCTCACTTTACCTACAGGTCTTGTGATCGATCCCAGCAGTATTAAACGTGACGGAGTACCAGCGTCCCTTTCTGATATTGATGGGTCAACCAACTTAGGCGATTTAGATCAGCACCAAAATATTACCTTTGAATTCACTACTACTGCGACTGGTAATGCAAATGACTGGTTAAAAGCTATCGGACGATTAGATTGGCAAGACTCACAATCAAGAACAAACCAGACAGAGGGTTCTGTTCAGATCAAAGATGACGAACAGACGTATACGCCGAAAACCCAAGAGGATATGGCTTTGCTGTCGGTTCCGGAATCATTCCGATTTGGACTTTGGGATGTAAAGAATACAGCCCAGACTTTTTCACTTCATTCATCCAATTATCTGACGAATACTGAAGTGGTGTCTGAAGGGTTTTATACACGATTACGAGACGATCGAGCAGTCAATAGCGGCTGGAAACTTAGTGCACAACTATCTGATTTTAAAGATAGTACAAGTGAGGTTATGCCAAACAGTGCTGGAACCTCGTTGCGAATGCAAGACCTGTCGATCGAGTCCATTGTCGATCGGGACACACCATCTGAAGCAATTGATCCAACACCTACAGGTGTGCCCTCTACTGTGTTGGCTGATGAAACCTTAGTCGCCGGTCAAACGGCAAAACCTTTAGTTACGGCAGGCACAGGAGAAGGAGCAGAAACTTGGCAGCTTCGGATTCCTTTTGATAAGGTCTCGTTACAGTTACCGGCGAATGCTGGAAAGAAAAATACGTATTATTCCGCGACCTTGACGTGGTCCCTGGATGATACGCCATAGGGGAGAATGCTATGTCAATACAAGTATGGATCGGAGTATTCGGGATCGTCGCACTTGTTTCAATGAGTGCTTTTGCTTACTTTTTTATTAAAGACAGTCGCCTTTCCGCAAAAGTGGGACGAAAAGGAACGACGCTGCTGGTGGATTGCGGGTTGCTGTTTGTTTCGTTGCTCTCAATTATAGCGGGTGTACTCCTTTATATGAACTGGCAAGAACAATTGAATTACTTCTTAAATCGATAAATAGTGAAAAAGACGGAGGACGATCATGACAAGAATACTGCTGCTAACGAAAAATATAGATAACGAAGACAACTTTGAAAAACAATTAAGACAATTGGGAAACGAAGTGTTCACTTCCATTTCTTTGATTGAGGGTATTTTGTCTGATCGTGTGCCGGACAGCTTTTTATCGATGTACCATCAAGTGATTTTTAGTGAAACCATTGATACGAAATTAGTTGCCGCTTTAGTGTCAACCTTAAAAAGACACGCGCTGATTCTTCTGAGAAAAACAGATGAGCAATTGAATGAAACGCAAACACTCGAATGGCAAGAGCTGGGGCTGTCGGATTGGATTAAGTGTTACCCAACGTTAGAAACACTCCGAGATCAATTGACTTGTGATCAAACAGGATTAGTGAATACGGATGTTTCACCTGTTCACCCGAAAAAGAACCTAGCGATATCAAGTCTTCCATTGAGCACATCTGAAGAAAGATTGTTGACGATTTTGTATCAACGCCAGACCGTTGTTATTTCTCGAGAAGACCTCTGCAGAGAAATGTGGAGGAAACCCAAAACGCACTCGACAATGTCTCAACTCTCGACCTTAATCAGTAAATTGAAGCGAAAGCTAGAAGAAGTCGGTCTAACTGGAGAGATCATTGAAACCTCTTGGGGGCAAGGGTATCGCCTGTCGGAACAAGCCTATCAACAGTTATACATGGAAGAGCATTAAATGTAGTGTTACATCAAGGTCTTGATCCTAAAGACGCCACTAATTTCTTCGTTCAACTTCTACAGATTTCTCGAAAGTAAAATAAAGGAGACTGTTGTTGCTATGTTTGAGGTATTAGCTGAATTACTAGCTGAATTAATTTTTGCTGGTTTGATAGAGGGTATCCTTCCTTCTTCTTCTGCGACTAGCTCAAAAAAAGTGAAAATCTGGCATGCCTTTTTTCGCACAACATTCTATCTTTTAGCAACTGGACTATTTGTTTTATTAGCCCTAGGGGCTACAAATCGGAAACAGCTGATTTATGGTTTCATTGGAGTTGCCTGCTTTGGCGCTATGATAAAAACAAATTGGACATCTTACCAACGTCATAAAAAGTGGCAAATGAGAAAGAAGAACGTTAATACCCACTAAGCGTCAGAAAAAAAGACACTTAATTAAGCATAAAACAGCTATAAAACGCAAATATGAGCGCTTTATAGCTGTTTTAAGTCTTTTGGGGGGCACTGGTACACGCAACAAAGTAGCTCGCGTGATTAAATAAATTTTATTGATTTATCAAGGTTTTATTCATTACCATATTTTGGAGAAATACAAAACCCAACAAATTCTTGACGCAATCCAGAGTTTCGTTTATTTTGACGTAACAAAAAAAACTTGTTATAATTCAGGTGTAGGTAAAAGGTGCTGGTAACACCTTTTACAAAACTGTTTCGGCAGTGATACAGGGTTTAGCTTAGAGGATTACTCCTTTAAGCTTTTTATTTTGTTCGCAATCTCTAACACCAAATTAATGATCGTTAGGACTGCAATAATGTTTTGCAACACTATTTTTCAGAACGTAACCTTTCCCATTCCACTGTGATTCATTGGCAGACCTCCTTACAACCAACGTTTCAAAAAGAAATTGTAAAGTTGCCGGGGTCACCACGACCGAACAATACTACACCTGAATAATAACAAGTCTTGTATTAGTATATCATATCTATTTTCATGTTGAGTGGAATATTTTTGACGTGGACCTTTTGATGACGGATGTTACAAAAATTGCTTGTATGCCACTTCAAGAAGTGGCACAGACTGTAGACCAAATAGGTTTCTAGCTCGGATTTGAGTTAGAAACCTATTTTTATCTGACTGGTATCCGATTTTAAATCAACAATTTCTTGCTGCTCAAGGAGGGAGTATTCTGTTCTTTGATCCATTTTCCATTAAACGGGGAAATAACATTAAATTTATTTAAAGAACATAGAAAAAGCTGAGTAATTCTCTTCTTTGAGAGGGAACATAAAACCTATTCTGAAAAAAGAGACGGTTTGATCGCGTGCTATTTCTTCTCTAGTGCGTCAATTCATTCTACTCCTACTACATTTTCTTTTATATTTCCTTGAATAAATAGCGTTTGGTTACTCTTGGTAAAAAAAGAGACTTTGTCTACAGTCTGAGGACTTCTTTTTGAAGTCCTTTTTTTGTTTTTATCAGATTTCCTAAAAATGTACGTTTAGAGTACGTTTTTAGGAAACCCCTTAATACATACGCATGCTAAACTCCATTCTCTGAGATCCCTTGTATGGGACGAGGGATTCTTAGAGGACCATTAGACATAGGAGAAATGATTGAATGAATAAAAAAAGCATCTCCTGAACTTGGGAGATGTTTTCATCATTCGTAAAGTTAATGATTTGTTAATTATAACTTTACATTTCCTTGGTTTCATGAAAACCAAGTTAAACAATTAACCTAGAACTCAAAAAACTAGTTAAAATTAACTGTCTGATTCATTATAATTCATTTAAAAGATCATTTCAATGCTTATTTTGACAAAAAGTTATCGAAGTTCATTTTTATCTTAATTTTAGATTGGAATATATATACCGAAATAATAAAAATTGGTGAAAAGAGGGTTGTATAGACCGTCATTTTCGCCGTCAAATGAAAGGAGAAAACTATGCGTAGAGGAGAAAATATTTATAAGAGAAAAGATGGCCGTTGGGAGGGCCGATATCAAAAAGGGCGGAAGGCCAATGGTCAAGTAAAATACGGCTACGTCTATGGTGGATCGTTACAAGAGGTACGGATGAAACTCTATCCTTTAAAAATTCGTTATCAAACCATTCAAAGTATTCAAGGAAATTCTTGTATTCCATTAGAGGAGTGGGGTTCCCAGTGGTTGAGTCGGATGCAAAGGAAGGTAAAACCCTCCACGTATGCCAATTATCAGTACAAATTGACAAAGTATGTCTTTCCTTTTATTGGAAATCAGTTGCTAAATGAGTTGACCTCAGAGAGTGGAAAAGAACTGATTCAACAGTGGTCTCGTTACGGATTAAAACGTTCCACGATGAAAGTAATTCTACAGATCTTATGTCAGTGCTTAAACCAAGCAAAGAAATTGGACTATCTAAAGGAAAATCCATTTACTTCTATTGAATTGCCTAAAGAGAGAAAACAGAAGATTCGTTCCTTGACTCAAAAAGAACAACAGCATTTAGAAAAAGTGGCGATTAACGCGAGTGGAAGTCATGGTATACCAACGATTTTAGCGTTGTACACTGGCTTGCGTATTGGAGAAATTGCTGCCTTGCGTTGGTCAGATATCGATTTCGATCGAAATTTGATGACCGTCTCCCATACGTATCAACGTTTAGCATTGTCAGATGGGGCTCATAAGACACAACTGATCTATGACACCGCGAAGACAGATGCGGCCGCACGAATCGTTCCTTTCGGGAAGAAAGTAAGAAAGCTATTGCGTCGACTAAAGAAAGCATCGAATAGTCTGTATGTTTTCTCCAGAAAGAATCGCCCCATCGAACCGCGCTTGTTAACCTATCATTTTCACCGGTTATGCGAGAAAGCCGAAATCAAGGATATTCACTTCCACCAATTGCGACACACCTTTGCGACACGTTGCTTGGAGGCTCAAGGAGATATTCTATCTGTAAGCGCTCTGTTGGGGCATACATCTACGCAGTTGACTTTAGATACGTATGCAGATTCCATGCTTGAACAGCGTGTTCAAGTGATCTATCAAATGGAAAAAATTTTAAAATAGACGACTGACTAAAATCCTAAAAAAATTTTTTGCTAAGAGATTTTGGAGAGGTTTTTTTCTTTTCTTAAGAAAGCGCTTACCGGAATAGAGCTCGCATTCTTTATTCGCATTTCTTCATGTTGAGGTAGAAGTGCGTTCCTAAATGATAATCTTTGAATGCTTTTCCCGTCAGTTCCCGTCAGAACTCGTCAAGAACGCTGTATTACCAAGGATAAGCACACTTTTCATGGTTTTCATGAAACCAAGAGAAAAGAGGCACTCTACCGAAACGTAGTTTCCATAATAATAATTAATTTTAACAGAAAGTAGTCCATTTGCTAAAACAGAAAGCTCCACTTTCTGTTTAGAATAAAAATTAGAATAAAAAAGGAGAGAAATAGGATGAAAGATTTAAAAGGAAAGTTAGTCATCAGTTTAGCTAGCCTATCCGTTTTGGGGTTGGCATTTGCGGGAAGTATTGGAGGATTTGCGGATACTTTGGATACGCCGGTAAGGGTTCAATTCGAAACAGAAGGACATGTTACAAATCCAGATCCAGATCCAGAAGTATTACAAATGCGGTTTGTGCCCAACCTTGTTGATTTCGGGAATACGCACACTGCAGGAAATGCCTTAACACAATCTATCGGAACAACTGGGAAATATGTGGCCCTATATGATGGCAGAGACAGCAGTGTGACAAACAATGAATGGACATTGTCAGCCAGTGCGTCTAACTTAACGAACCCAGTAGCCTCTTCTCAAATCATCAACTCAGGGAAAATTAAGGTTTCTGTTGGAGATATGAAGGATTGGGCTGCTCCAAGTGCACCAACGGCAGCGAATACAACAACTAATGCAGCGAACATTACTGTAGGGAGTGGAATCGCAGCGGGTGTTGCAGAATTAACATTAGATGGAACATCTACCGAACTCGCAAAAACTGATTCAAGTATTAGCGATCATGGGTACGCATTACCGATTAATTCCATGACTTTGGAATTGGCCGCGGGAGATTCAACCACTGCATTTGCAGGTCAGGCATTTTACGGCAATATCACGTGGGCGCTAACTGATTCATTCTAATCATTTTATTGAGTGAAAGAGAAGAGGATTGTTCTCTTCTCTTTCTTTTATTAAGTCTAATGGTAATAAGT
>NZ_JAFLVR010000091.1 GCF_017315985.1 Candidatus Enterococcus murrayae
GGTTTGTCAACTAAACTGTGGAAATTAATTAGTTAAGTTTTCTAGCGAATAAACTTTCACAGTATTTTTAAGCAGCTAGGAGAAAATAATTTGAACGCACAGTTAAATAGACCTAGCCTTACGGAAGGTAGATCGCATATTTTTCAATTCTAGAAGAGAAGGTTTCGTTGACCATTAACTGATTGAGCACCATAGCCCAGTTTTGGATACGACCGCCAGCCCACTTCGTGTGTAACTCTTTTGTACGTAAATAAAGTAACTTAAGGAGCGCATTCTCATTGGAGAACGCTCCTTTTTTGGTGACTTTTCTAAAGCTGGAATGGACACTCTCCACGGCGTTCGTCGTGTACATGATTTTTCGAATGGCACTGCCGTAATCAAACAATTGTTCAACGTGGGAGAAGTTCCGTTTCCATACGTCTACTGCTCCAGAATAGTGAGACCATCGATTTTGAAAGCTGTCGAAGGCAGCATATGAGGCATTGAGAGAAGATGCCCCATAAAACTTTTTCATATCTCTGCAGACTTCCTTGTAATCTTTACTCGGAATGTATCGCAGCGCATTTCGAACAAGGTGAACAATACAACGTTGAACAATGACAGACGGGAAGATCGCTTTTGCACCTTCTTCGAGACCAGAGACACCATCCATGGAAATAAAAAAAACATCTTCTACACCACGTGATTTCAATTCATCAAACACTTGCATCCAGCGATTTTTAGATTCTGTTTGATTTAACCATAACCCTAAAATCTCTTTGTTTCCTTTAAGGTCATATCCAAGAATCGTATACACTGCATATTCTTTGGCTTCGTAGTTTTCGCGTAAAGTAACATACATACAGTCAACAAATAAGAAGGCATAGCATTTCGCTAATGGGCGTGCTTGCCATTCTTCTAATTCGGGAAGTACAGCGTCTGTGATATCTGAAATCATTTCATGAGAGATATCAAAGCCATAGATATCTTCGATCGTTGCGGCAATATCTCGCTGGCTCATTCCACGAGCATACATCGAAAGAACTTTGCCTTCGATGTCGGAGACATCTCGCTTTCTCTTAGGAATCAATTCAGGATCAAAAGAGGCATCTCTATCTCTAGGAACGTCAATATCTACTTCCCCAAAACTTGTTTTAAGCGTTTTGTTTCCGTAGCCATTTCGTCGATTCTTATGTTCTTTTGGTTCTTTCGAATGAGGGTCATAACCTAAATGGTTATTCAATTCTCCCTGCAACATTTTTTCAAATAAGGGACCAAACACATCTTTTAAGGCTTCTTGTATGTCCTCTACAGATTCAGGTTGATAAGCGTTTAGAATGGTTTCAGCTAGCTTTTCAGCATCAGGATTTCTTTTCTTTCTAGCCATAATAAAATCACCTCTTAGCTTCATTTTAGAAAAAGAAAAACTGTGAAGCAACCACCTGCCTAGGATTAGTGGTTACTTACACAGTTAATATTACACTCTC
>NZ_JAFLVR010000092.1 GCF_017315985.1 Candidatus Enterococcus murrayae
CTGTAGAGGTAACAAAAAAACAAGGTTCCTATATTTCAGCTTTCATTTTCGAAAATGATTTATTTGGATTAGACGCCTTTTCTAGTTTTCCTTCGAAAAATCATGCAATTAAGGTTCTCAGCTCTGGAGCAATCATTTATCGAGTTGAAAAAAACTTTTTATTGACCTCTTTGAATCAACGGACCAATCTATATGAACTTTTACTAACAAATTTTACCGATGTTTTTCAACGACATTATCTTTTTGAAAATTTCCTATCTTTATCTCCTACTGAAAGAACAAAAAAAAGTTTATCTTATTTAAGTGATTTTATTGGCGAAATAAATGAAGCGGGACAAATTCAGACTCCAATGGAAATCACTCAAGAAGTTTTGGCACGCTTTTGTAGAACCTCACAATCTAGAATCTCTATCTGCTTAAAAGAACTGAAAGAATCAGGATTTTTACTTAACAGAAAAGCTCCTTTCATTCTGAAATAAGAAATAAAACGAGTCAGTAATCCCTCATAATGTTTTACCTTCTTGTTTGTTATGTTAAGACGACTTTAAGAACCCACGACAACGATCATTTTACACTTAAAATATTTTGATCAACAAAGAACTGTGGCAATATTTACACACAGTTCTTTGTCTTTTTATAAGCTTTCCAAGAAATTTTTCTTTATTTTTCTTCAATAAAATGAAGGATTCCCTTTGTAAAAACATCAATATTTTCATCTTTATTTGAAGCAGCAGTAAGTACCTCAACATCAGCCGGCTGATGAGCCCATTTTCCAGAATCAGCTGTCAAAAAAACTGCTACTTTTTCGTTATTTTTATTGTCATTAATAAATGATAAGGTATTTTCTGGAGGTTCACTCGACATAATTGTGGTGAAAAGAATAACTTTGTCCCACGGGGAAGTATCTTCGCTTAATTCTTCAATTGGCTGTATTTCTAAATAAATATCTTTATCTGTAAGTTCATCAGTAATATTACTTATCACTTCATTTTTAAACGCACGATCTTGTGTGTAAATGATGACGTGTGGTGTTTCTGTTTCTCCTTTTAGCGGTGCATTTATTACTGTAGGAGAAACTGTCCCTTGGATACGTGACAAACGATAATATGCTAACCCTCCTCCTAAAATTAGAATGACCACACTAATGATAATTAATGAGATCCGTACACTTTTTTTCTTTAACATAGTAAAATTCCTCCTATTAGATTGATTGTAAGGATTCTATAGGGTCAAGCTTTGCTGCTTTACGACTTGGGTAAAAGGCAAATAAATTGCCGATTATCAGAGTAATGAACACTGTCATAAGCCAATGAATTGGCATAATCATAATTGGATTGGCAAAACCAATATTATTTTCCAAAATAGGATTGGCTAACGTACTAATTGCCCATGAAAGACCAATTGAAAATAAATTAGCAAGTAAAATCATAAAAACAGCTTCTAAAATAAATAAACTACTCACACTGACCTTGCTATACCCGATAGCACGTAAAATACCAATTTCTCGTTTTCTTTCAATTACACTAATATACAGCACAATGGCAATCATAACTCCACTCACTAAAAGTGAGATACCAGCGATACCAGCGATTAATGTGACAATAATTTGAGTAAACTGACTAAAAGTGTCTACAAAACTATTCCCATTCGTCACTGCATATTCACTCCAACTATCCTTATCAGCGTATTTTTCTATAATCTCTTCGACTTGAGTAGTATTAGTAGCGAACCCATCAATAGAAATAGTAGTGTCAGATAGATTTGCAGCTATTTGTAACTCTGCCAAAGTTTTTTCTCCAACTGAAATATTTGAAGCGAAACCTTCTTGATTAGAATTTGTTATTCCTACAATCGGTGCTTCTATGAAAACTTCATCTGTTGTGTTCCGAGAAAAATAATGAAGGGCAATTTTCTGACCAATTAATTGCCCGTAATCATCCTTATTTTCAGAAAAATTCGTTTCTAAAATTTGCTTAGCTAAAGAGGATGTTAGTAGAATTCCTTTTTCCCCTTGGAGAACGGGTTTTCCGGCTAACAAGGTTTCTTGTTCAACTGATAGTTCTTGATAGCGTTTGTTTGCGAAGTTGGCAGCTTGAAGTGTCGCTGCTTCTTGAAGCAGTTCAGTTCCACCATCGTCCTTAACATATTTAATAGTAACACCAGGTACTACCTTAATTTCGTAAACCTCATCAATTCCTTCTTCTAAATACATTTCTTTGATCTTTCTGATTTCTTCAGAAGATAAAGCGGTTGTAGGACGTGTAACACCACGCGCTTGTGGATCTTTATAGAAAGTGGTGATTTGATTAGGAGAGAATCTCCCGCTAAATATCTCATCAATTCGTTGTTCAACACCATTCCCAGTACCCATAGCCAGCAAAATCGCTATAATTCCTATGCTCATGGCTAATCCAATTAAAGTATTTCTCACAAGACGCTCGCGGAAATTACCAAAAGCAAATGTAGCTAAATCTCTAATAGGAATTCTTCTATCTTTTTTTACTTTCTTATTTGAAATTGTTTCTGTTACTGCCTTCGATAAGGTTGCCGATGAAGACTGATTTTGAATTCGACCATCTTCAATTTTTAAAACTCGATTTGCTTGTTCGGCAACACTCATTTCGTGCGTGACAATAATTAAAGTCATACCTTCTCGATTCAGTGATCTGAGTAACTCTATAATTTCTTTAGAAGTTTCTGTATCTAAAGCGCCTGTAGGCTCATCCGCAATGACGACTTCCGGATTATTTGCAAGAGCACGGGCTATAGCTACACGTTGTTTTTGTCCGCCAGACAGTTGGCTGGGCAGCTTTTGCTCCATCCCTTCCAGACCGACCTTTTTTAATAACTGTTGAGCACTATCGTTTTTTTGTTTTTGGGACCTTTTACTATGCCCCATCGCAAGAGTGACATTTTTTATAATAGAAAGATGCTCAATCAAATGAAAGCTTTGAAAGATAAACCCGATACTTTGGGAATGATATAGATCCAAATTTAATTTGTCCAGTTCATTCCCCTTAAACGTGACTATTCCTTCATATTTTGAATCTAAACCGCCGATTATATTCAACAGTGTTGATTTTCCGCTACCACTTTGTCCAGTAATCGCGACAAACTCTCCTTGCATGATCTCAAGGCTAATTTTTTTTAAGACATGCTCAACATGATTTTTGTCAATGTAATGACTTTTATTTAATTTTTTAATCTTAATCATATTTTTGCACCTCTAAACTGCCAGTATTTTGTTTTAGATACAACCAAATAATACTTAAACATATCAATAAATTAACCAAAGACGGTAATGGATTAAATGAATGATTAAAAAGAATGAAGGAGTGATAAACTCCCGTGTAGTTAGCACGTAAAATGCCATTTGTCCAAAAGATCAAAAATAGAATTGTTCCGTATGAGATTGTAGTTAAAAGATTAGTGGCTCCTTGCGTGTAGTATTTAATTATCTGGGGTAAAAAAATGAAGTACGTTACACAAGAAAAAATTATTCCTGCAAGGATAATAAAAAATATCAATGTGCTATTTGAAAAGAATAATCACTGAGAATGATTAGAGAAACTCCTTCAATCAAAATGAGACTCACAATTTCAACATAGCTTACCAAATATTTTGCTATTATTTTTTTCCATTCAGAATCCTCTGTAAAAGCAGCCGGCGTTCTAGTTTTAGATGAAACGTCCATTCTATTAATTCTCCAAAAAAGAAAAGCAGAAAAGAAAATGGTTAATAAAATAGGTAAACGCAATCCACCGCTAACCATTGATTGATGATAATGATCAGAAACTTCCCATTGACTGAAATCATAAAATAACTTGTATAGCCAACCAAATAGATAACTGATAAAAATCAATAGCAAAGCTTGAAAAAACAATCTTGCTCTTGTTTGTAATAAAACTCAATAAGTCTTTTCATCTTGTTTCCTCCAGATAAATTTGCTTCAATGATTTACGTTTTGTTTCTCTCACTTTTTCTAAATTGTAAACTTTTGTTGCCTTTTGATGATTTAGAATTACGGCATCTGTTAAAAGAGTGTCCATATTTTCCAAGATGTTGGTCGTCAAAATGAGTATATTCTCATTTGTCCCATTCATTTGAAGCATTTGTTTAATATCACTTCTTGATGCAAAATCCACATTAGAGAAAGGCTCATCGAAAAGATAAATTTTAGCTTGTTTTCCTAAAGTGAGTGCAATTTCAAACTTTTGTCGTATTCCGGTAGACATTGTGTGAATTTTCTGTTGAAAATCAATTTTCACATTTTGCAATAAAGAGTATGTTTTTTCTATTTCAAAATGATCATTCAATAACTGAAATTCTTTTACAACGGTTTGGACTGTCTTATTCTTATAGTAGTAATCTGAAAGTAAAACAAACGAAACATCGTCCTTTTTTTTAGCGGATTCCCGTCCCAGAAAATTTTGCCATTTTGAATAGGCTCTAGTTGAGCAATACTCCGTAATAGCGTAGATTTTCCAATACCATTTTTACCTAAAACGCCAGTAATACTTCCTTTCTCTAGCTCAAAGCTAATATCAAATAATACTGGTGAAGTTATTCCGTAACCTTTATTTAATGACCGGATACTTAATGTCACTTATGAACACCTCTTTCATTTTTGTTTACCATTCTAGATGCTGAATTTTCTTTAGAATACTTTCCTTTTCAATTCCTAGTTGTTTCATCTCCTTGTGAAATAGACTCAATTTTTCATTCAAGCGATTTTCTCTTAATTGTTGAATACGCTGTTTTTGATCAGTCACTTGTTTACCAATACCTCTAATAGTGATAAGTAGCTGTCTTTTTTCGAGATCCGCATATGCTTTTTGAACGGTCCCAGGATTTATCAACAGCATTTTCGCAAATTCTCTGACCGAGGGAACTTTTCCTTGGAGCTGCCATTCTTCGGTTAGTATCAACGTTTCAATATAGCTAATTACCTGCAGATAAATCGGGGTATTTTCATTAAAGTCCATACAATGTCCTCTTTTATTTTGCTGTATCGATACATTGATACGATACATCTTTACTATATGCAAAATAAAATTATTCATTTATATCCTTGATATGTTCGGGAGGAGTCCTAATAAGGAAAACTGTGGGAATTCATGATAGGTTTCATAATAGAAATAGTAGCTTTCACTTATTTTACCTAACTAATAAATGTATAATGCATAAGGGAGTTTCAATAAAACAAAGATTTTGCTACAAACGAACGTCTTTGTGATATTTGACTGAAGAAGCATAAAAAATCAAAATAAAAAAAGACGGACTATTCCCCTTTTTACGTTAAAGAGAGGAGAAAATAGTCGCCTTTTTTCTTTATTACTGAATTAATTACTTATTTTAATCTGTAATTATCTGGGTTTTATCAATGGACTAAAATTTTTTCCAATTTATGTACCTTCCATTTTTGAAACTTCAAAGACAGTTCTTCGTTCCTGACCATCTACCTAATACAGAACCCAAAATGTGCAATTACATAAGAATTATTTCACACATCTAAAACCTAAATTATTTGCCGCAGACATTCCAGTATTTCCATTTCGGGCGGAAAGTCGATATCGTTTACAATAAGATTCATGGCACAAAAAAGACCCTCCACGTGTAGCATAAGTTTTCTCATTAATTATTTGATGGTTTGACCAGAAATAAGCACTGTTCTTTTCCTTAAATTCTGTTAAATTTATTCGTGCAGGGTTACTACACCACTCCCATACATTTCCAATAGGTTGATACATTCCGTAAGCATTAGCTTCGTACCATTTAGCGGGTGCTGTGCTTGCAAACCCATCTGCCAAAGTATTTGTTCTCGGAAAATCACCTTGCCAGATATTACATTGATAAGTACCATCTTTTAAAAATTCTTCCCCCCAGTAATATTTTTCAAACCCAGTTCCCCCTTTAGCAGCAAATTCCCACTCTGCCTCAGTAGGTAGACGTTTTCCAGCCCATTGACAATAAGCAACAGCGTCATTTCGAGAGACTTGAACTACTGGATGATCCCACCTGGCTTCAATTGAAGAATCTGCTCCTTCGGGATGAGACCAATCAGCTCCAGCTACTGCGTACCACCAGCCCATATTAGGAACTAATTCACTTTTCATTTTTGTCTCTTCACTCAAAAAATAATGAAAAACAAAGGACCAACCAAACTTCTCTGCTTCGGTAATATAGCCAGTTTCCTTAATGAATGATGCAAATTCTTTATTGGTTACTGTTGTTTCATCAATCTTAAATGCAGGGTGTTGAATAGTTATTTTCGGACCTTCATTATCTGTAGGAAATCCATCTGGTTGATCTGTCCCGATTTGAAACGTTCCTTCTGGAATAGCAATCATCCTGTTCCCTTCTTTCTATAATATTTGATAAGCATTATAAAGATTTATAAATAGCACAAGTAGAATGACACTTTGAAAAACAATAGTAACTTTTTCTGGTGATAAAATATTACTAAGTTTTGCTCCCAGTAATCCCCCAATAACTGCTGCTGGAATCACAAACCACAATATTGTTAAATCATACCGACTAAATCCTGTCGTAAAAGCAATTGTAAGCAATTTGGCAAACTGTGAAAAGAAAATTGTACAGATAGAATAAACAGTTGCATCTTTAATAGGTAATGAGAACAATAGCATAAGTAACGAAACATTTATTGGACCACCACCAATACCTAATAAACTGGCTAAGAATCCTAGTATTAAGCCACAACTGAAGTACAAAATAACATGTGTAAATTGAAAATTTTTCCAATTGCATTTTGAATACATAAAAGCAAAAATCAAGCTAACCGTTGTTAATGCAATTTGAATCAATTGCACGATATCTTTATTTCCAAACCAGCTAAAAAAAGCCTCAAATGCTAAATTTCCAAAAATTCCTCCTAACACTGCTCCAAAAGATACCCAACTGACGATTTTCCAATTAAATTTACGACCACTAGCCAATTGACGCGTAGTAGAAACAACGGACATCGTAAAAACTGCAGTGGCAGAATAAAAGGATATTGCTGCCACATCATGCGCACCGATGAAGTCAAAAATGGGCTTAATGATTACGCCACCGCCCATTCCAGAAACTGCTCCAACAGTATTGGCTAAGACAATTACAAAAAAGTAAAGAATCCCTATCACATGTTCACCTCCTGCAACAAAATCAATATCTCTTCTATTTTTGGTATAAATTCTTGAAGCAGTTTCTGATAACCACAATAACCATATTCGTCAATGTATACCGCGTCCTTCATTCTTTTACATCCTCCACCGCACATTTGCTGAAAAGGACAACTTTGACACTTTTCTGGAGTCACTGATCGTTCACAAATAAAATTATGAGAAACATCCTGTTCAAACAATTCTCGTAAAGTATTCTCTTGAATATAACCAATTCTATACTCATCTAGAACATAAAAATCACAAGGATACACACTGCCATCTGCTTCAATAACGTATTGAACTTGGCAATTCCCAAGAATGCCACAAGCTGTTACTTGCTGCCTAACTAACAAATTAATCAAATCATCAAATAACTTGATACTTATATATCGTCCTGTCCGTAATTCATCCAGCCAAAGTTTAAACATTCTTTGATAGAACTTGGCAAAACCTCTTGGCGTTAAAGGATAGCTACTTTCCCTTCTTGCATCCAGGTCTTCTAAACAAGGAATAAACTGGACATAATCAATTTGTTGCTCCTTCAAGAAATGAAAAATTTTTTCTCCTTCATTTGCTAACGGATTCGTTAATACACACAAAATATTGTAGTCAATTGCATAATGATCAAAGAGTTTTTTGGTTTCTAAAACGCGATAAAAAGTGCCTTTCTCTCTTGAATCTATACGATTCATGTCGTGATACAACGGATGACCATCAATGGACAATCCCACAAGAAAATTATTATTTTTTAAAAATTTACACCACTGATCATTAATAATGACGCCATTAGTTTGAATCGCGTAGTTTACATGTACTTGTTTGTTTTGTTGAGCTACAAAATCAGTAATATATTCAAAATAACTTAACCCTGCCATAGTTGGTTCGCCACCTTGAAAAGCTAGAGTTAATTCATCACCATCTTCTAAATCGATGTAAATACTTTCTAGCATTGCCGTCGCAATCTCACATTTCATTTTTCCATACGAACGAACCTCTCTGAGTGAGCTAACATTGGCATAAAAGCAATACTTACAGCGAAGATTACACAACGAAGATGCTGGTTTGATTAAAACCGATAAATGTTTCATTCCTTCACCTTTTTTCTGAACTCCTTATTTATTCACTTTTACTGAAAAAGGAACGAATCCTTAGAAATTTTTACTAAAGATTCGCCAATTTTTCTCTATTTTACGAGACCTAATCGTTCATATTCACTATCTGGTACTTCAATTCGATTCATAATTTCTACTAATTTTCGAATCATTTTGTTTTCGATTTTTTTATCTTTAATTGGGTGTTCTTGCTTAGGATCATTTTTTAAATCAAATAACAAATGTCCAATAGAATATGAATCAATATATGTTGTTACTGGTACTTCGGTGTAAGGATATTGGTTTGTAAAGCGATTCCCTGGCTTAAGTGCTAATTGATCTAAAACTTCTTTTTTTAAGAAACCTCGAATCATGGAATAATTTAAAGTCTGAATAGTAATTGGACCATTATCAGGGTGAACAGATGCTCGCATATACATATAACGTCCATCATAAATATTTACATGTCCGCCGTTCGTACCAAAAATAATTTCTGGATGAAGCAGCGTTTCTTCATTTTTTAATGCAGGTAGTAAAGATTTCCCATCCATGTCTAGCTCATTCTCAATTCCAAAATAATCAAGTAAAGTGGCTGGAATATCAATTGTTTGACTCAAAGTTTGACAATGATTGCCCACTTTACTATCTGGAGTACTAATAAAAAATGGAAGGTGGATAATTTCTTCATACATAGGTGCTACATTTTTTCCTAACCAATCATGTTCACCTAACAAAAAACCATGATCTGTATTAATTATGATTAATGTGTCTTCCCACATATTATTTTCATCTAAGTAATCCAATAGTTTTCCCAGATGTTTATCGCACATACTTATTAATGACGCATATTCTTTTTGAAGTCCCGTTAAGTCATTTTCAGTAATATCTTCCGTAATTCGTCCATATTTAGGCCAAAAATAAGGTTGATCTGTCGGTTGCTCTTGATAAAGTTCTCGATACTTTTCTGGAACGAAAAAAGGTTCATGAGGATCAAAACATTCAATTTGTAAAAACCAATCATCTTCTGTTCGGTATGCTTCCAAAAATTCTAGTCCTGCTTGAATTGTTTGTATGCTTGACATTGTTTCTTCAGTTTGTTGCTTAGTTCGATTTGCAAAATGTTGATCGACAGAAATTCCTGTCTTATTTAAAGAGTTCTGTTGAGGATGGTTCTCTCCTGCTTTTCTGGGAATCCAACGATCTCCTTCTTGCCCGCGGAATCCTTCCCAGGTTGAATAACGATTATGATAGGTCGCCCCACCATCTTCAAAATAATGAGAATGATCTGTCACTAAATGACAATAAATCCCTTTATTTTGCATAATTTCAAAGATAGAGTGATCAAAGGGTTCCAATTGTCCCCACATACGATGCATAAAATTATAACGTCCTGTATGCAATTCACGACGGGCTGGCATACAAGGCATGCTACCTCCATAGAATTGATCAAAAGTTGTTGTTTGTTCCCTTAATCTTTGAAAATTTGGAGTTTTCATCCATTCATTTCCGTAATTAGATAAATATTCTCGTGACAAGGTATCGAACATAATCATTATTGCTCGCATGATTTCACTCCTTTATTTGATAATAATCAATTCTTTTTTTTCGACTTTTTCTAACACATCCAAATATTTTTTCGTATTAGTAACTACAATTGGTGTATCAATAGAATAGCCCGCTTCTTGAATTGCTTTTCCATCAAATTCCAACAATAATTGTCCCTTCTTAATCGTATCTTCCTGTTTCACCTTAGGTACAAAATATTTCCCCTCTAAATTCACGGTATCCATTCCAATATGGATCAATAGCTCAATCCCATCTACTGATTTCAAGCCAATTGCATGATTTGTTGGAAACAATGTTTCAACTGTACCATCAAAAGGAGCATATACTTTTCCTTCACTTGGTCGAACAGCAAGCCCTTTGCCTAATAATCCTGTAGAAAATGCTGAATCATCTATTTCTGATAACGAAAGAACCTCTCCAGGAATTGGTAATTGGACTACTACTTCTGTCATCAGATCATTTTTTCTAGTCTCTACGTTATTCTTTGCATTGTCCTTTTTTCTTTGTGCTTCACGGTCTTCTTTTGGATCATATAAGAAAGTTAATGTTAATATAAATGACAGTACAAAAGCGACTACAATCGCAAGTACGTATCCATAAAATCCGGTTCCAATTCCGGTTTCGGGACTAATATAATTGGGTAAACTAAAAATACCCATACCACCCATTATGAAAGTCTTTGTTCCGAAGATACCTAATATCAATCCACCAACAGAGGATGAGATCAAAGTAGCAATGAATGGTTTTTTTCGTGGTAAAGTAACCCCATAAAGTGATGGCTCAGAAACACCGAACAAGCTAGAAATAAAAGCCGGAATACCGATTGCTCGAACAGAAACATTACGAGATTTGATAATTACTGCTAACACAGCTCCAGCAGTTGCAAACGGCGTTGCCTGTCCTAAAACCATCACAGGATCGTAACCTAATACACCGATATTATTAATTGCAATCGGAATAATTCCCCAGTGCAAACCAAACATTACTAAAACTTGCCAAATAGCTCCAACAGCAATTCCTGCTACAATCGGACTAAAATTATAAATTGTTAATACGAATTCACCTAGTAAATCTCCAGCCCAAGTTGCTATAGGTCCAATAATAATAAAAGTTAGAGGAACCATAATTATTACTGTTAGAAAGGGAACTAAGAAACTTTTCGATATGCTAGGAATAATACGAGCTAAGGATTTTTCAAGTTTGCTACCAAAAAAGGTTGAAACTACGATTGGAATAACGCTTGATCCATAACTCATCAAAATAACTGGAATTCCTAAAAAAGTAATATAGACTGGCGACTCAAAAATTGTTCCTGAAAACAATGTATACAAAGGTTCCGCATTTGTTGCCAGATTAGCAATTGTTGGATAAACTAACGCAGCCCCCAAAGCCATCCCAACAAATTGATTCAATCCAAATTTTTTAGCTGCTGTGTATCCTAAAAAGATAGGGAAAAAATAAAAGAAACAATCTCCTGCAGCTTGTAAGATAGCATAGGTTCCTGAAGTATTTGTAATCCAGCCTAATGATACAAACAGAACATTCAGTCCTTTAATCATCCCTGTAGCAGCTAATAGCCCCAAGACAGGTGTGAAAATGCCTGAAATAATATCAATAAAGCTATCCAATAATCCTTTCTTTTCCTTAACTACTTCTGTTTCTATTGACACCCCGGAAAGTTCAATAAATTCCTTGTAAACATCTGGAACGTGATTACCAATAACAACTTGGTACTGTCCCCCACTTTGAACTACGGTCACAACTCCAGGTACTTCTTTTAATTCTTTTGTATTTGCTTTTTCTTCATCTTTCAAATTGAAACGTAAACGAGTAACACAATGAGTCAGTCCATTGATATTCTCTTTTCCACCAACATCTTCTAAAATTTCTTTGACTAATTTTTCGTAGGCCATTTTTTTCTTCCTTTCTATTTTTCAACTAAAAAAGGCAAGACAAACAAAAACCTTCAATTAAGAAAGCTTCTGTCAGTCTTGCCTGCTTTACCAGTAACAACCCTAATCGTTCTCTATTAATTTTTGAATATGCAAGGTTAAATATAACTGCTCATCATCATTTAAAGATGATTTTAAATACTCTTCAACTAACTTCATTGTTTGAAAAGCTTGATGGTATTGCTCTTTTACATGCGCTAACAAAGGATTCGGCTTCGACTTATGTTCTGGTCCATTCAAACGTTGAAAGAAAAAACGTAGATGAGTAACGAATCGATCATAAGCTAATGAATTTTCGTTGATCGTTAATCTGTTTGATAAACGTATAATTGCAATAATATCTCGAATTTTTTTAGCAATGATTCTGGCATCAATCATTTGATCTCCATTCTCATTTATCTGAGCATTGATCAGATGCATTGCAATATTGCCTGCTTCTTCATCCGCTAATGTTACTTCTATTTTTTTTTCGATTAAGCAAAGTGCTTGTTTTCCTATTTCAAACTCTTTGGGATAACTTTTTTTAATTTCCCAAGACAGACGATTATGAAGAGAAATTCCTTGTTTATAAAGCTTTATTAAATTGAATAGATGATCTGTCAAAGACATATATAGCATTTCACTCAACTCGTAATCTAACTTCTCCTTTGCCAATTGAATAATATCATCTGTCAGTGAAAAATACTCAATTGGTATAGAAGAAATTAATTTTTCAAATCGTTGATACGAATTCTTTTCTTTTAAGACAAAAACTTTTTCAATTTTACTTTCATCCGCCTCTAACCCAGGCTTCATTTGAAAGCCTAAGCCCGTTCCAATCCATATAGAATCTTTTCCATCCTTTCCGACCAAAACCGCATTATTATTAAGTATTTTTTTGATCTTCAAGATTTATTTCACCTCCTTGTTCACAAGAAAAAACAGACATACCTTAATACACGTGTCAAAATTACACTTGTAGTAAGGTATAGCCTGCTTTACCAGTAACTACCCACTCAATTTAACAAAATTATAAACGTTTTCAAAGTTATTTGCAAGCGTTTTTTAAGATTGAAAAAGTAATAGAAAAATATTCGATTATAAATGATAGTTCCTAAATTGAACATATGGACTCATTTTGGAAGATTACTTAAAGGACTACTATACAAGCAATAGAATCCATACAAAATTTGTGACATCCCCTCGAAGATTTAAAGCAAAGAAAAAATAGTGACAAAAAACGTCATACTCACTAGTTAAAACTAAATGAATAAAATTCGTTTTCTTTGCTAAAACATATGTAAATACGTATGTTAACGTAGAGAAAATTTCCTCGTATAACATAGTATTCATCCATTCTTTAATGTATAATTTTCCCTATATGTTGACGATTTTTACTATAAAATAAACAAAGGAGGTGAAATAAATCT
>NZ_JAFLVR010000093.1 GCF_017315985.1 Candidatus Enterococcus murrayae
TAACGTCAAAATATACTTGTTCGTTAGGCTGCTATTTTGAGTTTGGTAATAGTATTCAGTAATTCGTTTTTCTAGTGTTTTTGGTGTTAAATTGAACAATTGTCGGCAAGTTAGTGTTTGTTCATTCATGGATCATGTCCTCCTTATTTCTTGAGTTCTATATTTTTTTAGTTAGAGAAGCGGCGATTGCGCCACCGCTTCTCATTCACATGGTTTAAAAGATAATTGTTTCAACAGTTTCAACGTACTTTGCGCTGACGACTTGGTTGAACAGCTTTTCGTCGTTCTTTTTGAACAGACTCAACATTGTCAGGCGTTCCAAGAATCCTCGGATTTCCTCAGGTGCTTTTCCTTCACCAGGAGTTGGATAACTCCACGTTTGCGAACGTCCTGTGCTGGTTTTAAAGATCGCTACTAATTTTTTCATTTATGTTTTCCTCCTATTTCGTTACTCGTGATTGGCTGGTGATGATCACGCCGTCTAACAACGTATCCTCTTGGTCAAAGTTCTTCATGATTTCTCCCAGCTCAAGAATTTCTGCTTCAGCAGGATTGTCTACGACATTTGGGAAGGTCACTTTCTTTAATTTCTCTACACCAGGGACAGCGAGCTGCACTTGTAATTTTGTACTTAACTTCTGAATCATAATGTAATACCTCCGTGTGTTTGATTTTTTTGTACCGGCCGGTGACTACAAGATAATCGATTTTGAAAAAGAATGCGAACCGCAAAATTGCACTCAACCCCTCAATTTTGCAGGTTTAAAACGAAGGAATAGGCTTTATAGCCTGTCAACAGGTAAATTTGAGGGGTCACGTGCAATTTTGCGACTTGAAAAGGAATCCGGCTATTTGTTATAATGTAAAGTTTTGACTTCTTAACTAATGAGTAGACAACAAAAAAAGACCAGATAAAGGTTCATCCGGTCTTTGTAAAGCTAGTCGAGTAGCGTAAAATCGTTCGCATCAAGCTTTTTATAGACATGTAGCCAATAAGTTTTTCGATATCGACGAATCAAGTGACCAAAGGGAATCGAAAACTTTGTTAGGCGAACTCTTTTGCTTAACGAGTGAGAAAACGGTGTATTTGGAAGCATTAGATAGTCTAGCGGTCGTTCTCCCGTCAGTATAAAATTAAAATAATCACGTCGAAGAAAGCGCCACATATCTCTTTCAATATTTGAAAACGAGTGGAATGATTAAAGATACTGAAAAGTTCGATGCGATGCTGAAACTGAATGGATTAGATACGAACGGTGACTATACCTTAAATTGAAAATAAACACATGTTAGATATTCTGATAAAAAGTGTAGAGAATGCGATTCCATGACATTAATTTAGCTATAAGGCTAAGTTTTCAATCACAGTGATTGTGCTTTAACAGTCACTGTAATTGAAAAAATTATAAAAGCACTTATCTAGAAATTGTCTTCTTCAAAGAAGTGCTAGTCTTCATAGAACCAACTATTGGTGATATAAAAATCAAAATACAGATGAACATGCAAGGGTACACTTCTATGTGCACAGGAGAAAACGATCCTTTTGAATGAAGGAGAAGTGCTGTGAGTATGCCTGTTAGAAAAAAGGATACGAATAAGGAGAAGCTCCACACCGTCTTGGATAAAGGACTTTCTTTGATTTTTATGATCTGTAGGCTCAAGTAATGGGTTAATAAAGCAGCGAAAGCAAAACTTGAGAGCCCTTCTTCTAGAAATCTCCAATTCATATAATGACCAATTTCAGCGATTAGAACGATACTTATAATATGAATGAAATAGTAATATTGTGTCAGCAATCTGATTCTATTTGTTTTAAAGGAGATTGGAATGGTGCTTTGGATTCCTAATGTGAACAACAAAAAGCTGACTGGGACGAGCATCAATATGAAATTACAGTCCAAATAATCGGAGTATCTGAAGATAAAATATCCTTCAGCAATGAGTAAAAGAACCATCAGTAGTAATAAGTAACGAATCGAATGCCCTAACTTGATCAGCTTTTCTTTATTGTCGTAAATATAGAAGCCGCAGGCGATGAAGATTGGTGCATAAAAGAGCCCATTTCTAGTCGTGAAAAGAACACTGATGTATGTATCAAAAAAATGTTTCATTACAGAGTTAGGGATAAGACTGTAGTACGTTTCTAGACTTCCTAGAAGGTAGAAAAAGCCTAAGAAAACAAAAATGATCTTATAGGAAAAGCGATGCAAAAGTTTGGTAACAACGAGCAGTGAAAACAGCAATGCTGGTATGTACCAAAGATGATAGTAAGTGCCACAATAAAAAATCCCGAAAAGCAGAACGAAGGGATAGAGAACTTTATCTAAATCCATATTCTGATTGATCCAAAAAAGACCAATCAGAATGTATACTACGCTCCAAAAAAGATAATTCGTAAAGAGAGAGCTTAGCTTCATTCTTAAATAAGTAGGGTCCTCCAATGATTTTTTTCTTATGAAAAATGCTGAGCTAATAAAGAAGAAGGGGACAGCCACTCGACAAAGAATGTTCTGAATAAAAAAGTCAAACCAAACTTCACTAGCATTGTGGCGAGTGTGGACACATATAACCATAAGTGCTGCGGCAAATTTCATGCAGTCCATTTGCCGATAATTTTGTATTTTCATTTGCTTCTCCGATCAGTTTACTTATTCATCAACCTATTACTTGGTTGACTCATCACTGATACTTTAAAAGCAAAGAATCAATTGGCTATCAAATAATTATCAAGAATGTGTCAAATTTGATTTATAGAGGATTATTCGTAAAAGAGAAGTTGCAATTGGTATTGCTGCTGAAAAGTGAAAAGAAAGGAACGTCAGATATCTTATCTGGCGTTTATTTTTTTGGCAAACGACTTTTAAATAACGAAAGAATGAATAGTTTAAAGTGTAGATAGGAAAAATAAAAATGCCAATACGAAGAAAAAAACCTTGGATTTCTTCTATATGATTCGTTATTTTTATAAGGGTGATCAAAAAAAGGCGACACTATTTATTTTATTTGAACGCTAGGATAAATAACTATTTTTAGCTCTATTAAGTTATTAAATATTTATTTAAAAGACAAATAATAGAAAATAATAAATAAAAACACCTAGGAAGGTTTTATATTCTGTTGAACGGTGATATAATAATATTTGTTATTGAATCTTTTTTGTTTTTTCC
>NZ_JAFLVR010000094.1 GCF_017315985.1 Candidatus Enterococcus murrayae
AACTGTAACTGTTTATTATCTAAATCAGCGTATGTTACATTGCCTAATTCAATTTTATCTCCATTAGGTGTGAGAATAGGTGAACCGCCGAGAGATATATTAGAGAGACTTAATCCTGTGCTCGCAGAGGTTTTTAGTACATCAACTGTAGCATTACCACCATTAATCGGTGGTATGTCTACTTCAAGGTATTGACCAGTTCCACTAAAGTTAGTTAAGTTGGTAAATCCAAAAATTCCTGTTATATCGGTTATGTGATTATTCCCAAATACCAAATTCTGTAATGCCGGATTGTCGACCGGACTTAAAAAATCTAGATTTCTCATTTTATTATTTGAGATTGATAACTCCCTTAATAAAGGATTATTGGATAAATTTAGATCGGTAAATTGATTACCATCACAACTCAAATGCTCTAATAACGGATTGCTGGTCACATCCAAATCTTTGAATTGGTTACTAGATATTCTTAATCGTTTCAGTGAACCGTTTTCGCTGACGTCTATGGTCGATAGTTTATTATATGAACAAGTAAATTCCTTTAGCAAAGGATTGCTACTTACATCTACATCAAGTAATTCATTGTCTGAACAATCCAGACTTTCTAACTTTAAACTGTTACTAACATCTAGAACATTCAGCATATTATAGCTACAACCGACCGAGTATAATAATGGTTTTTCACTTATATTCAAAGTTTGCAATTTATTGTAGGAACAAAATAAATATCTCAATGAGTGGTTCTTGGTCAAATCAATTTCTTCTATATTATTTCTCGAAAAATCTAAGTAATCCAACTCCAACTGTTTACTCACATCTAATGTCAGTAATTCATTTTGTTGACAGACCAACTCTTTTAACAATGGATTGTTGCTTAAATCTAAATTACCTAGTGGATTCATAGCGCAACTCAGAAAAACTAGCTTTGCGTTGTTGCTCACATCTAGATCCTGTAGTTGATTACCTCCACAGTTCAAAGTAGTTAGCTCTGTGTTGTTGCTCACGTTTAGATCCTGTAGTTGATTACTTCCACACTGCAACCGAGTTAGCTCTGTGTTGTTGTTCACATTTAGATTTTGTAATTGATTATTGTCACAGATCAAAGTAACTAACTCTGATTTGTCCTGTATGTCCAGATTCGTAATCTGATTTCGCTCACAGTTCAAATAAGACAACAAAGGATTGTTACTTAAATCCAATGTAGTTAGGCTATTCCCCCCACATTCTAACGATTCAAGCTTTGTCGCATATTCGATGCCTTTCAAGCTGGATAAGGACTTGTAATTCATTTTTATCCATGTCAAAGCTTCCATATCTGTATCCGTTAACTGATCTTGTCCTTTTCCATAGCCGGGCCACCCATTGTTTGTAGTCCATTGATCTGTCCGTAAAACCTTCGCAAAATCCTCATCGATATCAACCCCTTCAATCAACGTGTTCGCATATGGACTAGCACCTTTGGTCGTAGGTTGTTTGCCGGGCTTCTCTTCCTCTTCTTCAGACTCATTGGTCGCTTCCGGTTCTGGGACATCTTCCAGTTTGTCTTTGCTTGGTTCGGTTTCCTTTTCAGGAATCGTTGCTGAATCCTCCGGCTGACTTGCTGCTGGCTCAGTGGCCATCGTTGGAATCGTAGATATAACAGTTTCTTCTGGTACCTCGGTTTCTGCAACGACCGTTGCAGTGCCAGCCCCTAAGCACGGTGCTGCCAACAGACTGACACAAAAGAAAAGACGTAGAATTTTATTCATAGTCCTCCTCCTCTCGCAACTGCTTGAAGAGGAACAGCCAAAAGACGGCGATCATACAAGCGACTCCCCATGCTCGCAGAATGCCAGCTGTTTGATCCCCGGTTTGAGGCAAGTTCTTGGCACGGGTGCCCTGATAGGGTTGATCTGCTTGACGCGTGGTTAGTGGAATGACATTTTCTTTCGGTTCTATGGGTTTTGGCGCGGGTTGCTCGCTTTCGGTCGCAAAACCGATCCCTACTTCGCTCGTGTCTACTTCTTTTCCAACCGCTA
>NZ_JAFLVR010000095.1 GCF_017315985.1 Candidatus Enterococcus murrayae
AAATGGACAAGGAAGTTGGGTTAGATCCAAGACTTTAAGTGAAGTAGGAGGAATAAGTTTGAAAATAAAAACACGCAATGCTTCCTAAACAAAGGCACACCAAATAAGACTACCGTTTTTCGATTTTATTTAACGGAAGCTGCTGATTCATTCAAGAAGAATCAAATCAACTCGAGTTTGGAAGACTATCTATAATCGTATAGCCACGTTTCCTTAGGAGAGTCAAGGCTTGGGATTGTGTAAGAACTTTTTCTTCTTTCAAAGGTTTATCCTCCAGATAACCTTCGGCAGAATAAGGTTCCACTTTTGATAAGACGTTCCAGATAGCGGTCAGGAGCATCTTACAAAGTGCGATTATAGCCTTTTTATGTCCACGACTGGTTTTGATTCGGTGATAACGTTGTTTAAATTCAGGGTGTTCCTTTGATCTTAAAAGTGCATTCACTATTTGTACAAGGAGTGGTTTTAGGCATTGCCCCGCACGAGAAATCCGGGTCGATTTTACACGCTTATCACTTCGATCGTTTCTTGGACAGCAACCAGCCCAAGAAACGAGGTGCTTTGATGTTGGAAACACCGACATATCTGGTCCAATCTCAGAAAGAATCGCAATGGCCGTCATAGGGTTCGCGTTAAGACCGGGTATGGTGCGAAGTAAGGTTAAAACGGGTGAGAAGGGGTCTGTAAGAACTTGAATTTCTTGATCAAGCTCTTTTATGTGTGTTTCGATTTCGTCAATGTGTTGGAGGCATTGGCGAAGCTTGATGGCTTGAGAAGCTGAGACAGCACCATCTACCGCTACTTGGATTTCTTCAATGGGCGTTTTACACCGACCATGTATAAACGGTTGAACATCGAATGTTTCACCTGGATGATCCAACAGGTAGTAAATGATGGAGCTAGAGGACTTTCCAAAGACATCACTAAACACATCATCTAATTTAAGATTGGAAACGGTCAAACAGTTCAATGCACGATTTTTCTCACCTGTTTTCATATTGGTCAACTTCGAACGATAGCGAATGAGATCCCGAAGGTGGCGAATCTCAGGACTAGGAATAAAACTCGGCTTGATCATGTCGCACATAAATAGATCACAAATCCATTTGGCATCTTTGCGATCCGTTTTATTCCCTTTCTGAGGCTTCGTGTATTTCGGGTGAGCCAAAGTAACAAAACAAGTTTTCTCAAGAATATTAAACACAGGAATCCAATACTTGCCGGAAGATTCCATACAAACGTCTCTACATTCATATTTGGCAAGCCATTCAGCTAAGTCCTTTAACCCTTTGGTAAAAGAAGAGAAGCGAGCTTGCTTATATTCTGTACGACTATTTGCATCAGTAATTCCGATACAAGCATAGATCCAAGTTTTGTGGACATCGAGGCCACAACAATTTTTACGAAAGATTTTGAACATAGAGTACCTCCCTAAAAACCAATTACAGGTTTGGCAGGGACTGGTCATCCGGCGAAATCGAGTCAACTTCGGAAGAGATAAGTTTACGGGCTACGGTTTTGCGCCATTCATTGATGCCTTAACGGATGACCGACACCATATAGAAATGCGGGGTCACCGCTATACAGCCCCGCCACTCACCTCCTCGGGTTCTGTAGTATACCAGGGACCTGTAAGGAAAGCGTATCACGAAAATAAAACAAAGAAAGGTGCTTTGAGGTTTTTCATAACCCCATTGGTGCCTTTCGTAGGAAGGCAGGATTATAG
>NZ_JAFLVR010000096.1 GCF_017315985.1 Candidatus Enterococcus murrayae
CTTGAATTTACACTTTAAGTGCAACACATAAAAAATGACTCATAATCGATATCCAACTAGAATAGGTTTGTCGAGAACACTACTAGGAGGAAGATAATTATGAGCCAGTATCATCATCTTACCATACTCGAACGAGAAAGAATCTTTCTGCTTCACGAAGAAGGCGTTTCTATTAGGAAAATTGGGAACGACATTCAGCGTAGCCCGTCGACTATTTCACGTGAACTGAGAAGAAACAAGGAGAAAAACTATTCACCTTCCAAAGCAGAAAAAAATTATGCTTCTCGAAGAAAAAAATGCGGACGTCCTCACATTCTAAATGACCCGCGAATTTGGTCAATTGTTCGTCATTTATTTGTCGATTTTCAGTGGTCACCAGAGGAAATCTCTAATCGTTTGAAGCTTGAACATATGGACTTCTCAATCAGTTTTATCACGATCTATCGTGCAATTTATAAGGGGCTTTTCGATACAGAACCACTCTCACACGGCAATAAAGGCCTGATCCGTTCATTACGCCATCGAGGAAAAACAAGACATACAAAAAATCATGTCGAGACTCGTGGGAAGATTCGCATTACTCATTCGATCCATGATCGTCCAAAATCTGCAAATGATAGAAGTGAGTTTGGCCATTGGGAAGCCGATACTGTAGCTGGCAAAACTGGTGGTGCTTGTTTAGTAACTTTAACAGACAGAAAATCACGATTCCTTTTAGCAGGAAAGGCACCCAGAAAGAAAGCCGCTTATGTGAGCGAGAAAATGATCGAACTTTTAGGAAGTATCCCAAATGAGGTGGTCAAAACGATCACTCCAGATAGGGGAAAAGAATTCTCCAAACATTTCGCAGTTACAGAAGCATTGAATAATGTGCCCTTTTATTTTCCAGACCCTCATGCCCCTTGGCAACGAGGAACAAATGAAAATACGAATGGACTCATTCGAGAATACCTGCCAAAATCAAAAGAGATGGACACGGTGGATGACTCAACGATCTATCAGATGGTTGAAAAACTGAATAGCAGACCTAGAAAGTGTTTAGATTGGAGAACACCTTATGAAGTCTTCTTTGATAAAGTGTTGCACTTGATTTGACAATTCAAG
>NZ_JAFLVR010000097.1 GCF_017315985.1 Candidatus Enterococcus murrayae
TTGGTATATGACGCTTACGCAGCTTATTTGACTTAACCTCAAAAAGTTCAAAAAAATGTCGGGTAATTTATTAATCGAAAAAAGAAACCTATCAATCATCCTGTATACTCAAGGTTGATTGATAGGCTTATTACTACATCTTAATATGATTATGCGAAGCTTACATTTAATTCAAACTATCAACGAGATAGTTCAAAAAAAGAAAAAATATCTCAAATGAATTATCTTTTTCTCAACCCTTAGAAAAATTTCATCTTACATACTTAATGCGACAATTAAATTGTTGGGCGCTATGGACATTAATAACTACCACCCTTTTTCAGAATAAAAATCTGTAATATTTCCATCAAAATATTTTTCTTTTCTTGTGAGTCACCAGTCAAAGCTCTTATATATTATCATCGTATCACTAGGAAATCTTTAAATAATTTTTCTAGCTTCAGCATACCATTGATAAACCTCATCGCTTATTTGATAACCATACCCCCAATCAGTACGAATACACTGTTCGGAAAAACCAATTTTTATTAATTTCTTCCTTACCTTGCCTACAAGATTAGACAAATGCACTGATCGAGACGTACCCATATGCTCATCCCAAATGTATTTACATAATTCCTTTCGGGATAAACTCTCATTGGAGTGCTGATAAAGTGTTTCTAACAGCCTCCTTTCAAGCATGGATAGACGAACTCTTGATAATTTAGAAAAATCTTTTTTTATTGTAGCTTCATCTTTTGTGTTAACACCAACTACATTGTTTTGTTTCATCATTAAAGTGGATAGCTGCTCTCTAATCTCCATTTTTGTCATTCCATCATAAAAGAAGGAATGTAATCCCAATAAATTCCATTTTTCTAGCTCCTCATTTGTAAGCTTTGCACCACCTTTCCTTACTATAGAAACTGTACTATTTTTTAATTTTTCAAGATAGATTTTCAAATCAACATCTGCTATTGTTTCACTGAATATGACAATTGAGTAACTTGAAATTACTTTAATCACATCCAAGTTACCAGCGAATAGTTGATAAAATAGATAGCTAGAACAAAATACTTCATAGTTCAAGTTTTGTAATTCATTTTGAAATTCTTGATCTACTAAAACATTCTTCGTTAGAACTAGTATTTGTTTCAAATGAGCTTCCCACCTTCTGTTCAAATATATGAGTAGCTTAACTGGTCGTCTATTCCATATACATAATTCATTCTTAAACAAAAAAGATTACAGACTTACATTGTTTTCCAAAAAATATAGGACATGAAGTTCTTTTGCTTTTTTAGATTGAATAGATAACGAAATATGATTTCCAAATTAGTTTAGTAATGCAATCTAGAAGAGAATTTTTTTATTACTTCGAGTAAAAATACACCATTGTATTATAG
>NZ_JAFLVR010000098.1 GCF_017315985.1 Candidatus Enterococcus murrayae
TTTCAGCAACTTTTATATCTTAACAGGTTGCCGAGTGAATGTCAATGGTTTTTTTGAAGTTTTTTAAAACTCAAATCACATTGTTCGTCTTTAGCTGTATCAGCAACGTTTATTAATTTACCACTTATTCAATCATCGGTCAACTATTTTTTTCAAAAAAAAAGAACTTATTTTCATAAGCTCCTTTTTAATACTTATTCAAATAATGGTACACCTTCGATTTCGATTGTTCCAAGGATTTTTCTTACGCTATCAGGACTTTCCCAAGCGAATCCTTCTGGTAATTCAGTAGCTGTCTCACCAGTCATTTCAAACACATAAAGAGGTAAACTAGCCCCATGTGATTGTGTGTTGGTTAATTCGACTAATCGAATATCATCAACGTTAATATGTAGTGTAGCCTTTAAAAAATTCAAGAAACTAGCTAAAACGGTGTTTTCGGCTTTGGTATCAGTGCGTGCAAATTCCTTATCGTTTCCTATTTCGTGGACTAAAAAACGTTTTGATCCATCTTCTAAATGCAACATGATTGTTCCAGACACTTGTTTCGTCACAATTTTCACCTCTGTAAAAGCTAATCGTAAATCGACCTCATTGTAACATGTTTTCTGAAAAAAAGATATTCTTTGCATAAACCTAGGATAAATTTTCAACGCGCTCTTTCAAAAGAAAATCGACTGCTTCATCCGTCCACTTTGGCATATTCTTCTCCAACGAACGGAATCCAATATTTTTGTTGCGATTTGTAAAGTAGCGTTTCCGATGATAAGGCACTTCTGCAGGATGCTCTGCCAGTGTTCGTAAAGACAAACTGATTTTCTTCGTATACTCATCAATATCAATGATCTGAACATTCACCACTTGACCAATTTCTAAAAAGCTATGGATGTTCTTTGTATATCCCGATTGAACCTCCGAAATATGAACTAACCCCTGTGTCTGATCATCTAACGAGATAAACGCACCATAGGGCTGAATCCCTGTGACTCTTCCTTCAATAATATCTCCAATTTTATATTCCATTCGTTTCCCTCTTTTCGCATGTTTTATTATACTGTATTTATAAATAAAATTGAAGCTAGCAAGTAGGAGGAAGAAGAATGTCAAAATTTGAACAACCAATTGATCGTCTAGGCACCAATAGCGTAAAGTGGGATACTATTCTCCAAATGTATCATGAGAAGGAACTGCTGCCATTGTGGATTGCCGATATGGATTTCAAAGCACCAGCAGGCGTATTACAAGCGTATCAAAAATTATTGGATCACGGAATATTAGGCTATGCAGATACACCAGAAGGTCTTTACACAGCCATTATTGATTGGGAAAAAAAGCATCACTGCCTCACCTTAGAAAAAGACGATATTCTTTTCTTCTCAGGTGTGTTAGCTGGGATAGCAACCGCAGTTCAAGCATTTACCCAGCCGAACGATGCCATCTTGATCCATGATCCAGTCTATCCTCCTTTCTCAACTATTATCACAACTAACCAGCGTCAATTGATCCGCAGCTCGTTAATCGAAAAGAACGGGCGATTCGAAATGGACTTTGCAGATATCGAGGAAAAATTCAAGCAGCACAAGGTAAAAGTCATGATCTTGTGTAATCCCCACAATCCCGGCGGTCGTGTCTGGTTAAAGGATGAGCTGCTTCAGCTAGGAGAGCTTTGCCGAAAATACAAGGTTCTTATCTTCAGCGATGAAATCCATCAGGATCTAGTTTTCGCGCCAAATAAAATGACTTCCTTCTTTGAGGCGGGAGAAAATTTCAGTGATTTTAGTTTGCAATTTACTTCTATGACTAAAACCTTTAATCTAGCCGGAATCAAAAATTCGATCGTCCTAGTAAAAAACGAGCAGTTGCGCAAACAGTTGGTTCACAAGCAAGAACAAAACTTTCAACAGGAGATTAATACATTTGGCTTGGTTGGTATGGAGGCTGCATACAATACTGGCGAAGAATGGTTGGCGGAGCTATTGCCCTATATCCAATCGAACATCGAGTACACAATGCTATTTTTCAAAGAACATTTGCCAAATGTACGCATCATGAACCCGGAAGGAACCTATTTATTATGGCTGGATTTTTCAGAATACAAACTTTCTGACGAAAAGCTTGAAGAACGCTTAGTTCATGGAGGAAAAGTGGTTTTAAACGCGGGAATTAGTTACGGTCCGAGCGGCAAACAGCATATGCGCCTAAACGTTGCTTGTCCGCAAGCAACTCTTGCAGAAGGGTTAAAACGAATCGCTAATGCATTAAAATAAAAAATACGGCCCGCGGGCCGTATTTTTTATTCTGAGATCTCAATTGATTCGATTACTATATCGTGAACAGGTTTGTCTTGTGCTCCGCGTTTAGCAGCAGCGATGTCATCTACGACATCCATTCCTTCAGTCACATGACCAAAAACCGTATGACGGAAATCTAACCATGGTGTTCCGCCTTGTTTGTAGGTTTCGATAATTTCGCCTGGGAACCCAGCTTCTTCTAATTGTGCCATCATATTAGCAGGAACGTTTTGATTGTTTACGATGAAAAACTGGCTGCCGTTAGAGTTTGGTCCAGCATTTGCCATTGACAAGGCGCCACGCAAATTGAACAGGTTCCGTGAAAATTCATCTTCAAATTTTTCACCATAAATACTTTCGCCGCCCATTCCAGTACCAGTTGGGTCTCCGCCTTGAATCATGAAATCAGGAATGACACGGTGGAAAATTACGCCATCGTAATACCCCTTCTTCGCTAATTCAACAAAGTTTTTAACTGTTTTAGGTGCTTCTTCCGGAAACAATTGAACTTTGATGTCGCCCATATTTGTTTTAATCGTTGCTTTAGGTCCTTTTTCTTCGGTTAAGTTTAATTGTGGAAATTGAGTCACTTCAAAATCCTCCTTTATTTTTTGCTGTGTCCATCATAACAAACTTTTCTGATTTTGCCACCTCCCCAAACTAAGCGTTTCTTTCTCTCTCATTTATTTGTTACAATCGATAGAAAGAAAGGGTGTTGATATGGAGATTTTTGATATTACCATCATAGGTGCAGGGCCTGTCGGTATGTTTGCAGCTTTTTATGCTGGAATTCGCCAAGCCAAAACAAAGTTGATCGATAGTTTGCCTCAACTGGGCGGACAATTAACAACACTTTATCCTGAGAAAAATATTTATGACATTCCCGGGTTCCCCATTGTTAAGGCGGCGGACCTCGTTGGCAACCTAGAGAAACAGCTACGAAGTTTTTCACACACCTATTGTTTGGATGAAGAAGTTTTGGAAGTAAAACAGCATGATGACTACCTGGAGCTGATAACCAATAAGGATAGTCACTACACTAAAGCAGTTATACTGGCTATCGGCAATGGCTCGTTCCAGCCAAGACGTCTGCAGATCGATGGTGCAGATACTTTTGAAAATTATGGAATTGATTACTATATAAATGATTTGATGAAATATGCCGGAAAAAAAGTCGCCATTGCAGGCGGCGGTGATTCTGCGATTGATTGGGCATTAATGTTAGAACCAATCGCTGCGGAAGTTTCGATCATCCATCGCCGGGATAATTTTCGCGGCCATGAGCATAGTGTCCAAAAGTTGAAGGAGTCCTCAGTAAATATCTACACCCCCTACCTCTTAAAAGAGCTGCATGGGGAAAAAGATTTAGAGGACGTGACTTTACAAAAGGCGAAAAGTGATGAGACAATTACATTGAACGTGGATTACTTGATCGTCAACTACGGCTTTTCTTCTTCATTGGATCATTTACGGTCTTGGGGATTGGAAAGCACACGACAAGCGATCCTTGTTGAATCGGACATGCGCACATCGATTCCTGGTGTCTATGCCTGCGGAGATATCACTACCTATGATGGCAAAGTGAAATTGATCGCTACTGGGATGGGCGAAGCCCCCACCGCTGTCAATAATGCTTTGCACTATATAAATCCTAAAAACCGCACACAGCCTGGACACAGCACGAGCCTATTTCCACAAATATAAGTTTAACGGAGGTACGATATGGTATTCGAAACAACCGCTCTTGAACAAAAAGCCCGAGAACTCTTGGAAGAACGCGGCGTTACTATTCGAGATATCGCAGAACTGGTCTTCTTTTTACAAAAAGACTATATTGACAAGTTAGATATTGAATTATGTATCCACAGCGTCAATCGTGTGTTGACTAAACGCGAAGTTCACAACGCGATCATTACTGGGATCGAACTGGATAAGCTGGCTGAACAAAAGAAGCTGGATTATCCCTTGCAAAATATCCTGGAAGAAGACGAAGGCCTGTACGGCATCGATGAGATTATGGCACTTTCCATCGTGAATGTTTATGGCTCAATCGGCTTCACGAATTACGGCTACATCGACAAAGTGAAGCCGGGTATATTGAAAAAGCTTAACGAGCATGACGGTGTACACGTCCACACCTTCTTAGATGATCTTGTTGGCGCAATCGCCGCTTCAGCTGCTAGTCGATTAGCCCACGAGCATCCCCGCAAACTAGATTCCATCGTCAAATAAGAGCATTAAAAAAAGAGCTTACCGCTCTTTTTTTAATGCTCTTTTGCCAATATAAATCGGTAAGAGATAAAAAATTTCGTAAGCGTCATATAACA
>NZ_JAFLVR010000099.1 GCF_017315985.1 Candidatus Enterococcus murrayae
CAAACTTTAGAGAAGCCCAGCGTCCTCCCTATTTTATAGGATGGACGCTGGGCTTTTAAATACACCTTGGTATATGACGCTTACCAAGGAAGGTACGCATCCAAGTGATCTGCGGTAAGAACAGGCATGTTTGGCAGTTCCTCAAATAGGTACTGAAGATACTTCGTACTGTTGAGACCATTAAGTTCAGCCGTTTTAATGACACTTAGTATTTCTCCTGTTGTCTGTGCGCCGCTCAAGCTGGTAGAAAATAATTGATTCTTTCTACACATGACCAATTCCTTGACCAACCGCTCACTTTGATTGTTCGTCAACTCCAGACGACCGTCTTCAAATATCCGCTCCATCGAGAGTCGATGTTTTCCCATGTATTGGATAGCTTTATCCAGTTTCGATTTTGGGACAGCTGGAATTGTTGCGATATAAGAAAAAAGTTGGTTGAGTAATGGTCTTAATTCTTCCGCTCGTTTTTGAAGGCGTTCCTCTGGAGACAGATTCTTCCAATCTTGCTCTTTCTTGAAACAAGTTTTAAAGACGGAGAGAACATAAGCAGCTGGATGTTCTGTTTCTCCTTGAGCCTTTGGCATGGTTTCATAGAATTTCCTGCGAACATGAGCCCAACATCGAACGGTGTAAATATTCGGGAGGTCATCATAGCCAGTATAACCGTCACAATGAAGATAACCTCCATAGGATTTCAAGAAATCTTTGGGAATTTCCTTGCTGCGTGTCTCACTATGATGATAGATTGCGACTGGATATTTTTCCTGAAGAGAGCTACTAAAAATCCAATAATAGGTGGTTGTCTTATTGCTTTCTAGCACTCGATAGGTCGTTTCATCTGCGTAAGCAATGTTCCTCTTTGATAATTCCTGATGAAATCGTTCAACTACAAGAGATAAGTAGTCTTGGCTCACTCGAATATGCCAGTTCGAAATATTATCTCGTGAAATATCCAAACCTAATTGTTGCCAATACTCTTCCTGCCGATAGGCAGGAACCTTTTGCTTAAATTTCAAGCGAATCGTTTCGGACACTACGCTTGGTGAAGCCAAGCTATTTTGAAGAAGCGGCTTTGGAACAGGTGCTTTCTTTAGTGAAGTTTCTCCTGTTCGTTCACACGCTTTGCAACAATAACTATGTTGAACATGTTGCAGCGTTTCGATTCGTGCTTGATGGAAGGCAATTTCCTCTCGAACCTTTTTCGTTCCCATGTCAATCATCATGGTTCCGCAGTGAGCACAAAGACGGTCATCTTCTGACAGCTCATGATGAACTTCTTTTGTTGGGAAATCCGCCAGTTTCTTTGTTTTCAGCCCTTTTCTTCGCTGATGAGTTTTGATGGTGACCTCTTCTGCAAGAGGTTGTGGAGCTGTAGGCACATCAAATAGATCCAAGCTCATCTGACCAGAGAGTTGTTCTGGCAAGGTCTCCTTGGATTTTCCATAAAGTTTATTAGTCAAATAAGCGATTTGTTCTCTGAGTAATTGTACTTCTCCAGTCAGTGTCTCAATTACTTTCGATTGTTCTTGATTTGCACGCATTTGTTCATGAAGCATAGCGATTAATTGTGTGGTGGATTCGTTATTTTCATTTTTATCATTTGCTTGATCTAACAAGTAATCACACCACTTTCTAAATATATATTCTGTTATTATTATACCATTAAACAGACGCAAAAAGAAGGAGAAACCGCATGAAATCACTGTTTCTTGCCGATTCTCCTTTGTTTCTTTAAATTAAAAAATGCCACGTTTCCCAACAGAAATTGCTTTGGGTTGATCGATGCTTAATCCTTCCAATAACCATCGAATCTGTTGGTGCGTAAGGCAACGAATTTCTTTTTTTGATCTCGGCCAACGAAGTTGTCCTTGATCCAATCGCTTGTATAAAAGAAGGAACCCATCTTTTTCGTAATACAACATTTTGAAACGATCTCGTCTGCCACCACAAAATAAGAAAAGAGCATCGTCGTACACATCCAGATTATACTCATGCTGGACGATGGCAGCCAAGCCATCGATTCCTTTCCTTAGATCTGTTTTTCCGCAAACAATAAAGATATGAGCAACTTTTTGATAATCAAGTATCATGAGCAATCAGCTCCTTCAAGACCGTCTGCACAAGATATTGACTCGCGCCATTGTAGATAAAGATGTCATGCATTTCCGCTTTGATTTTTATTCCTATTTTAGCAGGAAGTGCGCGTTTTTCTTGCGGCTGACCCTCGAGCTTAATGGCAACGACCTCTTGTTTTTCTTTCATAAAGCAACCACCTCCGATTTGTACTTGTATTGTCAGTATAGTCGGAAGTGGTTTTTGATTGTAGGTACTCAGTGGTTCGGCGCTTAC